>NZ_JBIAHG010000010.1:0-262783 GCF_042870385.1 Streptomyces sp. NPDC006602
GGGCGTCCCACGCCGCCCTCCGGACGAGACCGCGGCTCCTACCGGAGATCCTTCTCGATTCAGGGCCGAACGGCCAGGGCCGGTCGGCCCTGTTTTCACCTGTCGTGGCGGTGCCCCGGGCCCGGAGGGTGCTTTCAGCCGTCCCAGGTCCAGTCGGCGACCTCGGGCAGGTCCGTGCCGTGGATACGGATCCACTCGTGATGGCGCAACCGGATGTCCTCCATCCGCTGCCGGACGGCAGCGGCGCGCACCGCGAGGCCGGGCACGCGGTCGATGACGTCCATGACCAGCCGGTAGCGGTCCAGGTCATTGCGGACCACCATGTCGAACGGCGTGGTGGTGGTGCCGATCTCCTTGTAGCCGCGCACGTGCAGGTGGGCGTGGCCGGCCCGGCGGTAGGCCAGGCGGTGGACCAGCCACGGATAGCCGTGGTAGGCGAAGATCACCGGCTTGTCGCGGGTGAACAAGGCGTCGTACTCCGCGTCGGGCATGCCGTGCGGGTGCTCCTCGGCGGGCAGCAGCCGGGCCAGGTCGACGACGTTGACGACCCGCACGGCCAGCTCCGGCAGATGCCGGCGCAGCAACTGGGCGGCGGCCAGGACCTCCTGGGTCGGGACGTCGCCCGCGCAGGCCAGGACCACGTCGGGCTCGCCGCCGTCCTCGTTGCCCGCCCAGTCCCAGATGCCGGCGCCGCGGGCGCAGTGCACCTTGGCCTGGTCCATGGACAGCCAGTCGAAACAGGGCTGCTTGCCCGCGACGACGACGTTGACGTAGTCACGGCTGCGCAGCACGTGATCCGCCACGGACAGCAGGGTATTGGCGTCCGGCGGCAGGTAGACCCGTACCACCTCGGGGCTCTTGTTGAGGATGTGGTCGACGAAGCCGGGGTCCTGGTGCGAGAAGCCGTTGTGGTCCTGCCGCCACACGTGTGAGGTCAGCAGGTAGTTCAGGGAGGCGATCGGGGCGCGCCAGGGCAGGCGCCGCGTGGTGCGCAGCCACTTGATGTGCTGGTTGACCATCGAGTCGACGATGTGCACGAACGCCTCGTAGCAGGAGAACAGCCCGTGCCGACCGGTCAGCAGATAGCCCTCCAGCCATCCCTGGCAGGTGTGTTCGGACAGGATCTCCATCACCCGGCCGTGCCGGTCGAGGTCTTCGTCCACCTGGAGCGTCTGGGCCTGCCACGCCTTGCCGCTGGCCTCGTACACGGCCTGCAGCCGGTTGGAGGCCGTCTCGTCGGGACCGACCAGGCGGAAGTCGCGCCGCTCGGCGGTGGCCGCCATGACGTCCCGCAGCAACTCGCCGAGCACGCGGGTCGGTTCGTGCAGAGTGGCGCCCGGCTTGTCGACCTCGACGGCGTACCGCTCCAGCGGCGGCAGGGGCAGCTCGCGCAGCAGCAGACCACCGTTGGCGTACGGGGTCGCACCGAGCCGCCGGGTCCCCTCCGGGACGCAGGCCAGCACCTCGGGCCGGGGGCGGCCCTGCTCGTCGAACAGCTCCTCGGGCCGGTACGAGCGCAGCCAGGTCTCCAGCTGCCGCAGGTGCTCGGGGTTGTCCCGGACGGCGGACAGCGGGACCTGGTGAGAGCGCCAGGTGCCCTCCACCGGCAACCCGTCGACCTGCGCCGGGCCGGTCCAGCCCTTCGGGGTGCGCAGCACGATGACCGGCCAGCGGGGGCGCTCGCCGGCGCCTTCCTCGCGTGCCGCGCGCTGGAAGGCGGCGATCCGGTCCAGCGCGGTGTCCATGGCCTCCGCCATGGCGCGGTGAACGGCCATCGGGTCGTCGCCGGTGACATGGATCGGGTCGTGGCCGTAGCCGCGCATCAACTCGTCGAGTTCACTCTCCGGCAGCCGTGACAGCACCGTCGGATTGGCGATCTTGTAGCCGTTGAGGTGCAGGATCGGCAGCACCGCGCCGTCGTGGACGGGATCGAGGAACTTGTCGGAGTGCCAGGACGCGGCCAGCGGCCCGGTCTCCGCCTCGCCGTCGCCGATCACGCAGGCGACCACCAGGTCCGGGTTGTCGAAGGCGGCACCGTACGCGTGGGAGAGCGCGTAGCCCAGTTCACCCCCCTCGTGGATCGAGCCGGGCGTCTCGGGTGCCACATGGCTGGGCACCCCGCCTGGGAAGGAGAACTGCTTGAAGAGGCGGGCCATGCCTTCGGCGTCCCGGGTGATGTCCGGGTAGGTCTCGGTGTACGAGCCTTCCAGCCATGCGTTGGCGAGCACGGCGGGCCCGCCGTGACCGGGGCCCCAGATGCACAGGGCGTCCAGGTCACGGGCCTTGATAACACGGTTGAAATGGGTGTGCACCAGGTTCAGGCCCGGGGAGGTGCCCCAGTGGCCGAGCAGCCGCGGCTTCACATGCTCCGCGCGCAGCGGCTCGGTGAGGAGGGGATTGGCCATCAGGTAGATCTGGCCGACGGCCAGGTAGTTCGCGGCGCGCCAGTGGGCGTCCAGGGCCCTCAGCTCCTCCTCGGTGAGCCGGGCGGACGCCTGCTGAGTGTCGACGGACATGTGAGATCCCTTTCGGATCGGGTGTCGATGGGACGTACAAGCCGGTCCGTGCCTTCCACCATCGGTGACCGGCCACGTACCCAACAGGGCCGACCGGGCCACCCTCAGTGCCTCAGTGCCTCAGTGCCTCGGAGCGTCAGGGCGTGAGATCCACTCCGTAGAGCGTGCGCCCGCCGACGAGTTCCCGCCCGGTGACCAGCTCGGCTTCGATGCGGACGAAGACCTGCCGCGGCGAGGGCGCCCAGGAGCGGGGGCCGTGCTGTACCAGCCGCTCGTGTTCGACGGGGTCGGTCACCACCGTGGCCGGCCCGGTGACGACGACGCTCCAGCCCGAGTGGGCCGCGGCATCGACCTCGTCGGCCTCGAAGGCGACCACGGCGCCGTCGACGGCGCGAACCAGTTCCGATCCCGCGGAAGTGCACAGCACCACCGCGTCGTCGCCGTCCAGACAGAAGTTGACCGGCAGGACCGCGGGCAGGGCCCGGCGCGTGTGCACGATCCGTCCGACCGGCACCTTCGCCAGCAGACGCAGGCACGCCTGCCGATCGAGTTCGCGGAAACCGTCGTTGCGGTACATGGCCAGTCCGTCTTTCGCCCAATGACGCGGTGGTGCGGTCTGAGTCCATCCTCCGGTGGGCGGGGGACGGCGGTGAGGGCCCGTCGGTCCCTCCTCGGCCGGAGACCGGCCCTGTCACACGGTGATCCAGCGCCCGGTGACGGCATCGGGCTCGATACGGATCCACAGGTCTCGTCGTCCTCCGGCCCAGGGCGTGCTGTACGCCCGTTCGGTGAGCCGGCGCGCCTGGTGAGGACAAAGCCGCACCGGGACTCAGTCGTTCAGAACGCGGTCAGGCCCCTCTCCCGGAACTGCTCCTGGACCCTCCGGACCAGTTCGAGCCCCGGGCCGGGAGTGTCCCGGAGTGGGAAGGGCAGGCCGAGGGCGTCGTATTTCGCGGCGCCGAGTTTGTGGAACGGCAGGACCTCCACACGATCGACGGTGCCGAGGCCGGCCAGGAAGCGGGCGAGGCCGTCGACGGCTTCCGGGTCGTCGGTCCAACCGGGGACCAGGACGTAGCGGATCCACATCCGCCTGCCGAGACGGTCCAGGCGGGTGGCGAAGTTCAGCGTGGGCGCGAGTTCACCGCCCGTCAGCTTGCGGTAGGTGGTGACATCGAAGGACTTGATGTCGAGCAGGACCAGGTCGATGTCGGCGAGCAGGTCATCGATGGCGCGGGCGCCGAGGAAGCCGGAGGTGTCGACAGCGGTGTGCAGCCCGGCCTCCTTGCAACGGCGCAGGACCGCGGCGGTGAAGGCGGGCTGGAGCAGCGGCTCGCCGCCCGTGATGGTCACCCCGCCGCCGGCCGTGGTGATGAAGGCCCGGTACTTGTCGATTTCCGCCATCACCTCGTCGACCGTGGCCTGCCGCCCGTCGCGCATGTGCCAGGTGTCCGGGTTGGCGCAGTACAGGCAGCGCAGTGGGCAGCCGTTGACGAAGAGGACGAACCGGGTCCCGGGACCGTCCACTCCCGTGGACAGGTCCCAGGAGTGGATCCGGCCCGTCACCGGCTCGGCCGTGGTGTTCACAGCGAGTCGTGGAAGGTGCGGCTGATCACGTCGAGCTGCTGCTCGCGCGTGAGGCGGACGAAGTTGACGGCGTAGCCGGAGACCCGGATCGTCAGCTCCGGGAACTTCTGCGGGTGTTCCATCGCGTCCTCCAGGGTCGCCCGGTCCAGGACGTTGACGTTCATGTGGAAGCCGCCGGAGGCCGTGTACGCGTCCAGGATGCCGACCAGGTGGCCCGGCCGCTCGTCCGGGTTGTGACCCAGCCCCTCGGGAGTGATCGTGGTCGTCAGCGAGATGCCGTCCCGGGCCTCCTCGTACGGCAGCTTCGCCACCGACAGGGCGGAGGCAGCCACCCCGTGCCGGTCCCGGCCGTTCATCGGGTTGGCGCCGGGCGCGAAGGGCTCCCCGGCACGGCGGCCGTCGGGGGTGTTGCCGGTGTGCTTGCCGTAGACCACATTCGAGGTGATGGTCAGCACCGACTGGGTGTGCTCGGCGTTCCGGTAGGTGGGGTGGCGGCGGACCTTGGACATGAAGGACTTCACGAGATCGACGGCGATGGAGTCCACACGGTCGTCGTTGTTGCCGTACGCCGGGAACTCGCCCTCGGTCGCGTAGTCGACGGCCAGGCCGGTGTCGTCCCGGATCACCTTCACCCGGCCGTACCTGACCGCGGAGAGGCTGTCGGCGGCCACCGACAGTCCGGCGATCCCGCAGGCCATGTAGCGGTACACCGGGTGGTTGTGCAGCGCCATCTCTATGCGCTCGTAGGCGTACTTGTCGTGCATGTAGTGGATGACGTTGAGCGTGTTGACGTACGTCGCCGCCAGCCAGTCCAGCATGCGGTCGTACGCGGCGGCCAGTTCCCCGTACTCCAGGTACTCGCCGGTCAGGGCAGGCGCCTCGGGCGCGATCTGCTCACCGGTCATCTCGTCCCGGCCGCCGTTGATCGCGTACAGCAGTGCCTTGGCGAGGTTGACGCGGGCTCCGAAGAACTGCATCTGCCGGCCCACCGTCATCGCGGAGACGCAGCAGGCGATCGCGGTGTCGTCGCCGGTGCGCGGGCGCAGCAGGTCGTCGGACTCGTACTGCACGGCGCTGGTGTCGATCGACACACGGGCGCAGAACTCCTTGAATCCGGACGGCAATTGAGGCGACCACAGCACGGTCAGGTTGGGCTCCGGGGCCGGGCCGAGGTTGTAGAGCGTCTGCAGGAAGCGGAAGGACGTGCGGGTCACCAGCGTGCGCCCGTCGCCGCCGATACCGCCGATGGACTCCGTCACCCAGGTCGGGTCGCCGGAGAACAGCGCGTCGTACTCGGGGGTGCGCAGGAACCGCACGATCCGCAGCTTGATCACGAAGTCGTCGATCAACTCCTGGGCCCCGGTCTCGTCGATCAGACCCTCCTCCAGATCGCGCTGAAGGTAGACGTCCAGGAACGTGGAGGTACGGCCCAGCGACATCGCGGCGCCGTTCTGCTCCTTCACCGCGGCCAGGAAGCCGAGGTAGAGCCACTGCACGGCCTCGTGGGCGGTGGCAGCGGGGCGCAAGACGTCACAGCCGTACGAGGCCGCCATCTCCGTCAGCTCACCCAACGCCCGTATCTGCTCGGCCAGTTCCTCACGGTCCCGGATGACGTCCGCGCTCGAGAGCCGCGCGTCCAGCAGCGCGCGCTCGGCCCGCTTGGACTCGATGAGCCGACCGGTGCCGTAGAGCGCGACGCGTCGATAGTCGCCGATGATCCGGCCGCGGCCGTAGGCGTCCGGCAGCCCGGTGATGATGCCTGCCTTGCGGGCGGCGCGCATCTCGGGGGTGTAGGCGTCGAAGACCCCGTCGTTGTGGGTCTTGCGGTAGGTGCCGAAGACGCGGGTGACGAAGGGGTCGGCCTGGTAGCCGTATGCCTTCAGACTGTTCTCGACCATCCGCAGCCCGCCGTTGGGCATGATGGCCCGCCGCAGCGGGGCGTCGGTCTGCAGGCCGACGATCAGTTCGCGGTCGCGGTCGATGAATCCCGGTCGGTGTGAGGTGATGGTGGACGGGGTGCCCGGGTCGACGTCCAGGATTCCCTTGCGCCGCTCGTCGGGGAAGTGCGCGCTGACCTTGTGCCAGACCGTGAGGGTGCGCTCGGTCGGGCCGACGAGGAACGCCGAGTCGCCCTCGTACGGTGTGTAGTTGGCCTGGATGAAGTCGCGTACGTCGATGCGGTCGCGCCAGCGTGTCCCGGCGAAGCCTCGCCATGCCTCGGCCGTACGGCTGTCAGCTGTCACCGTTGTGGTCATCGCGGGATGTCCTCTCCCTGTTCGCATGCGTGCGTCTCTCACTGCCGATACTCGTCGTCCGCCGTGCTCGCGGGCAGTGCCGGACAGGCCTGGGAACGGTGCCGTCCGTCCCGAGCCGTAGGGCCGTTCGGCCCACCAGCCCCACCCTTGCGGACCTCAGCCGATGGACAGCTCGGGGCGGACGAGCGTCCCCGACCTCCCATGGACGATCTCGTAGGCCGCGTCGAGGGCGCCGATAGCGGCCAGACCACCGCAGCGTTCGACGAACCGGGCGGCGGCCTCCGTCTTGGGTCCCATCGAGCCGTCGAGGAAGCCGCCGCGCCGCAGGGCGTCCGGGGTGGCGTCGAGGACGGGGCGCTGATCGGGGGTGCCGTAGTCGGTGTAGACGTTCGGCACGTCGGTGAGGATGAGCAGGAAGTCGGCCTTGAGGTCCTCGGCGAGCAGGGCGGCGGTGAGGTCCTTGTCGATGACCGCGTCAACTCCCTGCAGTGCGCCGGTGTCGTGGTCGGCGGTGACGGGTATGCCTCCGCCGCCGGCGCAGATGACCAGCGCTCCGCACGTGAGCAGGTCGTGGATGGTCTCGGTCTCGACGATCCCCTGGGGTGCTGGTGAGGCGACGACCTGGCGCCACCCGGTGGCGTCCTTGGCGATGTGCCAGCCGCGCCTTCGCGCGAGTGAGCGGGCGACGTCCCGGGGGTACACGGGGCCGACGCGCTTTGTGGGCCGCGCGAACGCCAGATCGTCGGCCCGTACGAGGGTGTGGGTGACGAGCGCGGCGATTTTGCGGCCGGGCAGCGTGTCGTGCAGGGCGCGGACCAGCAGTGATCCGATCAGGCCCTCGGTCTGGGCGCCGAGCAGGTCCAGCGGATAGGGGGCGGTCAGGATCGGGTCGGCCGCGCTCTCCATGGCGAGCAGGCCGATCTGCGGCTCGTTGCCGTGGGTGATGACGATCTCGTGTTCGAGAGCGAGAGCGGCGACGGCGGTGGTCACCCGGTCGATGTTCGCCTGCTGCACCGCGGCATCGGGGCGGTCACCCCGGCGCAGCAGGGCGTTGCCGCCGAGAGCGATGACGATGCGCACGGTTCAGTCCTCCAGGGTGGCAACCAGCACGGTCTTGATGGCGTGCAGGCGGTTCTCCGCCTGATCGAAGGCGGTAGGTGGGCGGGGCAAACTCCTTCCAGCGGGTTGTCTCTCGTCCTCATCGAACCGCCGTGCCCGTTCCGGCGCAGGGGGCCCATGGGCTCTCACGAGGTACCGGACGGCCCCACCATGGGGCCGGGTGGCCCCATGGCCCGGCACGGGGCACGGGCACACGCTGGACGTGGCAGGTACGAACGCCTGATCGGAGGCACATCATGAACGCTCCCCCCACGGCCGGCATGCTGCGGGCGCTGCCCGCCGAGCACCGGCATCGGCTGATGCACTTCGCCCGGGAGGTGTCGTTCCCCCAGGGAACCCGTCTCTTCGAGGAGGGCGGGCGCGCCGACCGGTTCTGGATCATCCGCACCGGCACCGTCGCCCTCGACATGCACGTGCCCGGCCGCCGCGCGGCCGTCATCGAGACTCTCGGACACAAGGAACTCATCGGCTGGTCCTGGCTGTTCGCCCCGCACAGCTGGCACCTGGGTGCCGAGGCGACCAGCCCCGTGCGCGCCTACGAGTTCGACGCCGCCGCGATCCGTTCGCTGTGCGAGGACGACCCCGCGCTCGGTCGGAGCGTCGCCCAGTGGGTGGGCGACGTACTCGCCCACCGCCTGCGCTCGGCCCGCACCCGTCTGTTGGACCTGTATGCCCCTTACGGCAGCGGCAGCCTCCTGTGACCACCCCACGAGTCGTGACGACAGCGACCAAGGAGACATGATGCACGGCACCCCGCACATCGTGAGTGACGTCATGAGTGACACCGTCGCCGCCATCGGCCGCAACGCCAGATGCCGCCGCCGGTGCTGAAACTGCCGGACCGGCCGCCGTCGACCGGCTACCAGCGCCCGCCGCGCGATCTGCGGACCTACGTCCCCGACCACGCGGCGAGCCTTTGAACAACCGGTACCTGTCTCACACCCGTTCCGGCACGACGGCGACCGGGCAGGCGGAGTGGTGCAGGGCCGCGTGGGCAACCCGGCCGAGCTGGAGCCCGAGGTGACCCTCGCGGCGGCGGGCGCCGACGACGAGCAGGTCGGCCTCGTGCGAGGCGTCCAGGAGCACCTTGCGGGCGTGGCCCTCGACGGTGCGCCGACGCACTTCCACGTCCTCGGGGGCGTCGCGCAGCGCCGCTTCCAGCGTCTTTGCGGCCTGTTCCTCATACAGACGGGCGGGCTCGCCGGACAACAGCGGATGGTCGGTGCTCTCGTGTGCGGGGCACCGCCAGGCCCGTACGGCCTCCAGGGGCACCCCACGCCGCCGCGCCTCCTCCAAGGCGAAGCGCAGGGCCGCCGACGGCTCCGGGTGCTCGCCGACGCCCACGACGACGCGTCCGCGGACCGCGGGCGTCACCTGGTTGTCGTTGCCGCCGCGCAGCACGACCACCGGGCAGTGGGCGTGGGCGGCCACGGCCAGGCTCACCGAGCCGAGCAGCAGTTCGGTGAGGCCGCTGCGGCCACGAGTGCCGACGACCAGGGCGCCGGCGTGCCGCCCTTCCCTCACCAGGGCGTACTCCGGCTCCTCCGGCAACACGTCGGCGGACACCTTCAGGTCTGGGTGGCGGGCCCGCGCCCGGCGGGTCGCGCTCTCGATGATGTCGTCGGCCCGCACCCGCTCGGACGGGTTACCGAGGTCGGCGGCGAGTGCGGCGCCCTCGTAGCGCTCCCACAGCGAGGCGTACACCACCCGTAGCGGCACCCCGCGCAGGGCTGCCTCGTCGGCCGCCCAGTCCACGGCCCGCAGGCTCGGCTCGGAACCGTCCACGCCCACGACCAGGGGCACTTCCCTCATCGTCGTCACCTTCCCGCGCCGAGGTCGAAGACGATCCGGGCCTTGATGTGGCCCTGCAGAACGTCCTCGATGGACTCGTTGACCGAAGTCAGCGGCCGGGTCTCGTAGATCACCCGAGTCCGGCCCGCCTGGTGCAGCTGGAACACCTCGGCGAGGTCCTGCCGCGTGCCGACGATCGACCCGATCACGGACGTGCCGTTGAGGACGGTGTCGAAGATCGGTACCTCTACCGTGCCGTGCGCCGGCAGCGCCACCATCACCAGCTTGCCACCGCGCCGCAGCCCGGAGTTGACGGCGGCGAAGGCGGACTCGTTCACGGCGAGGGCGATGGCCGCATGCGCGCCGCCGAACCGCTTGAGCACTTCCCCCGGATCGTGCTTGCGGGCATCGATGACGAGGTCGGCACCGAGCTCCGCCGCGAGTTCGAGCTTCTCGTCGGTGACGTCGATCGCGGCGACCTGAGCTCCGGCGATCTTCGCGTACTGCACGGCCAGGTGACCGAGCCCGCCGACGCCGGAGATCGCCACCAGCTGAGTGGGACGGACTTCGGCAACCTTGAGCGCCTTGTACGTGGTGACGCCGGCGCAGGTCAGCGGGGCAGCGTCGAGGGCGGTGATGCTCTGGGGGACGGGCTGGGCGAAGTCGGCCCAGGCCAGCATCTTCTCGGCATAGCCGCCGTCACAGCCGTAGCCGGTGTTGACCTGCTGCTCGCACAGCGTCTCCCAGCCGGACAGGCAGTGCTCGCACCGCCCGCATGCCTTGCCCAGCCAGGGCACGGCCACCCGCTGCCCCACGGCGAGATGCGTAACCCCCTCACCGAGCTTCTCCACCAGGCCCACGCCCTCGTGACCGGGCACGAACGGCGGGTTGGGCTTGACGGGCCAGTCGCCGCGGGCGGCGTGGATGTCGGTGTGGCACAGCCCGGACGCCTCGACCCGGACGCGGACCTGGCCGGGGCCAGGCTCGGGGTCGGGCCGTTCCTCGATGACCAGGGGCTCGCCGAAGGCTCGTACGACCGCTGCCTTCATGATGTCTTCTCCTCGTGAGTCGTGAGTCGTGAGTCGTGAGTCGTGAGTCGTGAGTCGTGAGTCGTGAGTAGCGGCAGCGTCAGTCGTGCGCGATGACGGCGACGGGGGCGGCGGAATGGTGCAGGACTGCGTGAGTAACCGGGCCGATGTGGGCGCCGAGCGGGCTGCGGCGGATGCGACGGCCCACGACGACGAGGGAAGCCCCGCGCGAGGCGTCGACCAGCTGGACGGCGGGACTGCCCCATCCGGACTCCTCGACGACCTCGACGGACGGGTACTTCTCCTTCCAGCCGTGCAGCACCCCAGCCAACGCGGCAGCCTCTTGCTTGCCCAGCACGGCGTTGAACTCCGGGTCGACGGTCAGGCCGTAGGCGAAGTAGGGCGGCAGGTTCCAGGCTTGGACGACCCGCAGGGGTGCGACACGGCGGGCGGCCTCCTCGAAGGCGAAGGCGATCACCGTGTCGTCGGGGCTGTCGGTGTCGAGACCGAGCACGACGGGCCGGAACCCGGTCGCCGCGGACGGGATGCCGGCCGGGTCCATGGTGTGCTCGTCGGCGGCCTGCTCCCCCGCCCGCACGAGCACCAGGGGAACCTCCGCGTGCGCAACGACTTCCTGGCCCACGGAGCCGACGAGGAACCCTCCCAACCCGCTCAGCCCGCGGGAGCCCAGGACCAGCAGCTCGGCATCCTGCGCCACGCGCGTCAGCACCTCGCCGGGACGGCCGCTGATCTGATCCACGGTCACGTCCACGCCGGGGTGACGCAGACGGAGCCCTTCGGCCGCTTCGCGCGGGATGCGCTCGCTCCAGTGCTGCTGAGTCTCGGCACCGAGCAGCGGCGCCTGCGCCATGTGCTCCGGGACGGGCTCCCAGACGTGCACCAGCCGCAGCGACAGGCCGCGCAACTTCGCCTCGCGGGCCGCCCACTCGGCGGCGGCACGGCTCTCGGACGAGCCGTCGAGGCCCACGGTGACGTTGCGGGGCATACTGCCCACCTCCTGAATCGGGGTTTCTGATCTCAGGATGTGGGCGGGGAGGGAGACAGTGCAGAGGCCACATGTCCCGACCGAGGGCCGATGGGCCCCATGGGGTGGGAGGCGTCCCGTCGTCGCCGTGCCCGCACTGTCCGCCGTCGCTGCCCGGCGCGTCGACCAGAGCTGAGAACTTCCGCCGCCTGGCGCCGGCCGCCGGCCGCCGTCGACGAACAGAACAGCCCGGTCCGCTGGTCCGTCCTCAACGCCGAGCCGACGTGTAGGTCGACATCACCGCCCTGGACGCCGTCGACGCACTCCGCCGCGAGCTCACCCAGCGCGGCATCGTCTTGGCCCTCGCCCGCGTGAAGCAGGACTTGCTGGACGACCTGACGGCGTACGGCCTCGCGAACACGGCCGGCGGCGAGAAGGAGCTACCCCACCCTGCCGACTTCCGTGGCCACGTACCGGAAGTGGTGCCGCGACCACGGGACCGCCCCGGGCGCCAGATGCCGCAGCGCTCCGCGCGCGAGGTGCCCAGGGCCGGCGCCGCCGTCGGCGATCACCAGGTCAGTGGGAGCGGACAGGGCCGTCGGGAGGTCGCCCCGACGCCGTACGGCCCTGTGGCAAAGCAGGTTGCGGGGCCGATGTTCCCGACTCCATGGGGCCCTTCGGCCCCTCTTCGCCCAACGCCACGAAACAGCGCCGAAATATGGTCCGGTGCCTGCTACACAGTAGACGCCGCCCGATGCGATGCGGCGCACTTCCCACTTCATCCCCCTGCCTGGGAGGCTCCATGCTGTCCGCAGAATCCGCCGCGGTGATCCGTGCCACCCTGCCCGCCGTGGCCGGAGCGCTCGACGAGATCACCAAGCGCTTCTACGGCGCGATGTTCCACGACCGGCCTGAACTGCTCGACGGAATGTTCAACCGCGGCAACCAGGCCAGCGGAGCCCAACGCCGCGCCCTCGCCGGCTCGATCGCCGCCTTCGCGACCGCGCTCCTCGATGCCCCGGACGTCCGCCCGGACACCCTGCTGGACCGCATCGCGCACAAACACGCCGCGGTCGGCGTCACCGACGACCAGTACACGATCGTGCACAAGTACCTCTTCGGCGCGATAGCCGAGGTACTGGGCGACGCGGTCACCCCTGAAGTGGCGGCCGCCTGGGACGAGGTGTACTGGCTGATGGCCGGTGCCCTGATCGACCGGGAGGCCCGCCTCTACCAGGACGCGGGCGTCGAGCCCGGCCACATCTGGCGGCAGTGGACAGTCGTCGAGCGCCGCACCGAGACCCCGGACACCGCGTCCTTCCTGCTCCGCCCGACCGACGGCAAACCAGCCCCTCATGCACGGGCAGGCCAGTACGTGAGCCTGCGCGCCCTGATGGCCGAAGGCGTACACCAGCTGCGGCAGTACAGCCTGTCCTCCGACCCGGGCGGGGAACTGCGGCGGATCACCGTGAAGCGGGTCACGGGTGCGGCCGGTGAGCCGGACGGCGAAGTCTCCAACCTGCTCCACGCCCAGGTCCGTACGGGAGACGAACTGACGCTGTCCGCGCCCTTCGGCGACGTCTTCCTCGACGACCCGGTCGACACCACCACCCCGATCGTGCTGGTCTCCGCGGGCATCGGCTGCACCCCCATGACCGGCATCCTGGCCCACCTCGCCGCCCTCGGCTCACCCCGCCCGGTCCTGGTCCTGCACGCCGACCGCTCCCCCACCGACCACGCCCTGCGCACCGAGACCCACCGGCTCGTCGGCCAACTGCCGAACGCCCGCGCCCTGTTCTGGTACGAACGGCCCGGCGCAGAAGAACCCGACGCCCGTACCGGCCTGATGAACCTGGACGGCATTGAACTGCCCCACGACGCCGTCGTGTTCCTGTGCGGCCCGCTGCCGTTCATGCGCGAGGTGCGCGGACAGCTGCTGCGTGTCGGCGTCCCGGCCAGGCGCATCCGGTACGAGGTCTTCGGGCCCGACCTCTGGCTGCCCGGCCCGGCGGCCTGAACGACGTCGGACATCCCATCGCCCTTCCAGGAGAGGAACCGACATGACCGGCAAGAACAGCCAAGACACCGCTCCCAGCGTGCTGCTGCGTTTGGACGGCGAGGTGGACGAGGACACGCTCGGGTACGCCCACGCGAAGATCGACGCCGTCGTGGGCAGGCCGGGGCTGCCCTCAGTCACCGGCGAGGTGCACCTCACGCGAGCGTCCGCCCACCACGCGGACCGCCCCTGGTCGGCGACGGCCGCCCTGCACGTCGGGCAACGTGAGGTGGTCGTGCTCGCCGAGGAGGCCACCGGCCGGGAGGTCGTCGACCAGCTCCACGACCGGCTGCGCCGCCAGATCGACAAGGCGGCCCACGCCGGTCATCCCAGCCACCGCGCCCCGGCACCGCCGTGGCGCGGCGGGACTGCTGGGCCACGCCCTGCGGAGGGCATCGGCAGGACGGCGGACTCTCACCCGGCATGAGCCCGCGGGGAGTACGGGCCCGGTCGTTGGCGGTCCACCGACTGGGCTCCTGTCCTGCCCCCGCCCGCGCGGGGACACCGTAGAGCCCGCCTCAGAGGCCATATGGACCACACCGGTGAGTGCCGGACGACGTCGTCTTTCAGCGTCGAGTACTCCGTACGCACCGCCTGGACAGCAGTGGCCCAACTCCTCAAGCTCGACGAGCAGCCTGCACCGGTCTACAAGGGGCACCACGACCCCCACGCTCTGGCCGCGGCTCTGGAGACCATGCACCCTCGGTGGCCAGGGGTAACGACCAGCCGGTGGTCAACGGTTACCTCCGCTGCCCTCTGGCAAGATGCCAGTGCGGGCCACGTCGGCGTACCACCGCGCGCTGGCCTTCGGGATGCGCTTGCCGGTCGGGTAGTCCACGTAGACGGCACCGAAGCGCTTGCTGTAGCCGTAGCCCCATTCGAAGTTGTCCAGCAGGGACCACAGGAAGTAGCCCCGGACGTCGACGCCGTCGGCGATCGCGCGGTGCACGGCCGACAGATGGCCGTGGAGGTAGGCGATGCGTTCCGGGTCGGCCACCTCGCCCTCCGGGTTGACGTAGTCGTCGAACGCGGCTCCGTTCTCGGTGATCACCACAGGCATCGCGGGGAAGTCCGCCTGGAGTCGCATCAGCAGGTCGTACAGGCCGCTTGGGTCGACCGCCCAGCCCATCGCGGTGGTGCTGCCCGGTGGCCGGTGGAAGGCGACGTTGTCGGCGCCCGGCCAGGGGCTGTGCTCGCTCGCCCCGTGGCCGTCGGAGCCGTGGCCGGCCTCACCGGTGGCGGCGGAAACGAGCGTGGGAGTGTAGTAGTTGACGCCCAGGAAGTCCAGCGGCTGCTGGATCGTGGCGGTGTCGCCGTCCCGTACGAAGGACCAGTCGGTCAGGCTCGCCGTGTCCTGCAGGAGATCCTGCGGGTACTGGCCCTCCAGCACAGGGCCGGTGAAGACGCGGTTGGCCAGGGCGTCGATCCGGCGGGCGGCGTCGAGGTCCTCGGCGGCCTCGGTCAGCGCGCGGACGTGGTGGATGTTGAGTGTGACGGACGTCCGCGCGCGGGAGGGCAGTTCCGCGCGCAGCGCCTGAACGGCCTTGCCGTGGGCGAGGTTGAGGTGGTGCGCCGCGCGCAGGGCCGCGACCGGGTCGGTGCGCCCGGGCGCGTGGACACCCGAGCCGTATCCGAGGAAGGCGCTGCACCAGGGCTCGTTGAGGGTGATCCAGGTCTTCACCCGGTCCCCCAGCGCGTGGGCCGCCAGGGCCGCGTAGTCGGCGAACCGGTCGGCGGTGACGCGCTCCGGCCAGCCGCCCGCGTCCTCCAACTCCTGGGGCAGGTCCCAGTGGTAGAGCGTGACGACCGGCTCGATGCCCTTCTCCAGCAGTGCGTCGGTCAGGGCGCGATAGAAGTCGAGCCCCTTCTCGACGGCCGGGCCGCGTCCGGTCGGCTGCACGCGCGGCCATGAGAGGGAGAACCGGTAGGCGCTCACGCCGAGGTCGGCCATGATCGCGACGTCTTCACGCCAGCGGTGGTAGTGGTCGGTGGCGACGTCACCGGTGTCGCCGTTGCGCACCCTGCCGGGCGTGTGCGAGTAGGTGTCCCAGATCGAAGGGGTGCGTCCGTCGGCGGAGGCGGCACCCTCGATCTGGTACGCGGCGGTCGCCGTGCCCCAGGTGAATCCCTGCGGGAACCTCAAGATGGTGGTGTTCTCCGGGGCGGGCGCGACACGTCGGGTTGCGGTGGTCATGTGGGTCCTTCCAGATGTACTGCGGGCGAGGAGGGCCAGGCGGGGTGGCGGGCGTCGGGCCGCGGCAACAGGAGGACGGCAGGGCGCTCAGCCCTTGACCGCCCCCTGCATGATTCCGCCGACGATCTGACGGCCGAAGATGACGAACAGGGCGAGCAGGGGCAGCGTGCCGAGCAGCGCGCCCGCCATGATCAGCGACTGGTCGCGCACATATCCCGCGCTGAGCTGGGTGAGGGCGACGGGCACCGTCGGATTGGTCATGTCGAGCACGATGAAGGGCCAGAAGAAGTCGTTCCAGGCATGCACGAACGTGATCATGAACAGCACGGCCATGGGAGGCCGCGCGATCGGCAGCACGATGCTCCAGAAGATGCGCAGGGAGTGCGCACCGTCCACCCGCCCGGCCTCGACGAGTTCGTCGGGCAGCGCCTCGGACAGGTACTGCCGCATGAAGAACACGCCGACGGCGCTGACGAGCGTGGGGAAGATGACGGCGGGCAGCTTCTGACCCCAGCCCAGCTCGGTCATCATCATGAACAGCGGTACGACACCGAGCTGCGGCGGCACCATCATGGTGCCGATCACGAGCATCAGCAGGATGTTGCGGCCCTTGAAGCGGAGTTTGGCGAACGCGAAGCCGGCGAGGGTGGCGAACAGCACCGTGGACAGGGCGATCGCGCCGGCCACGATCAGGCTGTTGAGCATGGCCTTGCCCAGCGCGGCGTCCTGCCATGCCTTCCCGAGGTTGTCGAGAAGGTGGGGGCCGGGCAGGAACGGCGGAGGCGTCTGGGTGACGCGCGTGTTGTCGGTCGACGCCGCCACCATCGTCCAGTAGAGCGGGAAGAGGGAGAACAGGGCCGCGATCCCCAGCAGGATGTAGGCGACGGGCCCCGCGTGGTGCTGACGCCCGGCACCCGGGTGCCGGAACAGTCGTCGGCGCCGTTCGCCGGACGGGGTTGCCTTGCCGGCCTTCCGCGCGATACCGGGGCGCGCGTCCGCCGCCTGGACCGGGATGCTGTCTGTGGTCATGGAAATCTCCCGGTCAGGCCTTGCGCGCCACGACGCGCTTGACGACTCGTTGGACGACGAACACGAGGATGAGCACCAGGAACATCGCCCAGGCGACCGTGGCGGCCCGGCCCATCTGGTAGTTCTTCCAGCCCTCCTCGTACAGCAGCAGGCCCAGCGTCTGGTACTGGTTGTCCGCTCCGCCGGTGATGCCGTTCGGGCCCTGGCCGAAGATCAGGGGCTCACCGAAGAGCTGGGTGGCGCCGATCGTGGACAGGACGATGGTGAACACGATGGTGGAGCGGATACCGGGGACGGTGACCTTCAGGAACTGCTGCCACCGCGAGGCGCCGTCGATGGCCGCGGCCTCGTAGCGGTCGCGCGGGATCGCCTGCATCGCCGCGAGGTAGAGCAGGGCGTTGTAGCCGGTCCAGCGCCAGATGACGATCGAGGAAATGGCCGTCTGCGCGGCCCACTTGTTGTTCTCCCAGTCGATGTTGTCGACACCGACCAGGCTCAGCATCCAGTTGATCATGCCGAAGTCGCGCTCGAAGAGCATCGTGAACACGAGGGCCGCGGCACCCACCGACGTGGCGTACGGCGTCAGGGCGGCGACGCGGAAGAACGTCGAGCCGCGCAACCGGTAGTTGAGCAGGTGCGCCAGCCCGAGCGCCATCAGCAGCTGCGGCACGGTCGACAGGACGCCGATGGTGAAGGTGTTGAGCAGAGCGTTCCAGAAACGGTCGTCGTCCCACAGCGCCGTGTAGTTGTCGAAGCCGACCCACTCCATGAGGTTCAGGGTCGACAGTTCGACGCGGTGCAGTGAGATCCACGAGGTGTAGATGAGCGGGTAGAAGCTGAAGGCGGCGAAGACGATGAAGAACGGGGCGACGAAGGCGTACGGCGCGCCGCGGACGTCGAGGCGGTGCAGCAGCGTACGGCGCCGCTGACCGTCCCCGTCGGTGCCGGTCCCGGGCGGCAGAGCGGTGCCGGGCGCACCGTCTGGGGGTGTCGAGGTGGAGATGGCCACCGGAAGGCGTCCTTCCTGGAGGGTGAGGGAGGCGGGCAGGGGCCCGGCGGCCCACACGGGCCGCGTGTGGGCCGCCGGGCTGCTGCGGAGACGGGCTACGGGGCCCGAGGTGGAGAAGGGCCGCGGGTCCCGAGGTGGAGAAGGGCCACGGGTCCAGGTGGAGAAAAGGTCAGCCGGCGGCCTTCTCGATGCGCTCGTCAGTGGTCTTCCATGCCTCGTTCGGGCTCTTGTTCTGCGCCTCGATCAAGGTCAGGCCCTGCGAGAAGATGTCCTTGATGGTGCCGTCCTTACGGCCGAGCACCTGCTCGTCGGGGATCTCCTGGGCCGCGGCGCCGAAAATCTGTCCGATGGGCGCGCCACTGAAGTAGTCCGACTTGGCATCGACCACTTCGGGCATCTCCAACGCGGTCTGCGACGAGGGGAAGTTGCCGATCTCCTTGAAGAGGTAGGCCTGCTGCTCGGGCGCGGTGAGCCAGGCGACGAGCTCCTGCGCCTCCTTCTTGACGGGGCTCTTCTCCATCACGCCGAGGAACGATCCGCCCCAGTTGGCGCCCTTGGGCGCCTTGGCGACGTCCCACTTGCCCTTGTTCTTCGGGCCCGCCTTCTCGCTGATGTGTGCGAGCATCCACGCCGGGCAGACGGTCGTGGCGAAGGTGCTGTTGGCCAGGCCGGGGTCCCAACCGGGCTGGAACTGGCGGAGCTTCGCGGTCAGATCGGAGGTGGCGGCCTTGGAGGCCAGCTTCCACGCGTCCTTCACGACAGGGTTGGTGGCGTAGATCAGCTCGCCCTGCTTGTCGTAGAACTGCTGGGAGTTGCCGTAGATCATGGCGTTGAACAGTCCGCTGGAGCTGTCCATGAAGGCGACCTTGTCGGCCTTCGACTCCTGCTTGAACCGCTTGCCCGTGTCGACGTACTTCGACCAGTCGCCCTCCCACAGCTTGGCGACCTCGTCGCGGTCGGTGGGCAGGCCGGCCTGCTCGAAGAGGTCCTTTCGGTAGCAGACGGCCATCGGGCCGATGTCGGTGCCGAGGCCGATGACCTTCTTGTCCGCGGTGGTGACCTGGCTCTGCTTCCAGGGAAGGAAGTGGTCCGTCCCGGCCGCGCCGGCCAGATCGACGAACTTGTCCTTCTGGGTGTCGGCCAGTTCCTTGGCCCGACCAATCTCTATGCCCTGGATGTCCTTCAGCCCGCTGCCGGCGGCCAAGTGGGTCTGCAGGGCGGTGTAGTAGGTCTGCTCGTCGCCCGCGACGTCCGCCTTGATGACGACGTTCGGGTGCTCCTTCATGTACTTGTCGAGCAGACCGGTCTCCTTGAAGCCCATGACGCCGAACAGGCCCATGGTGATGGTGACCTTGCCGTCCTTCTTCCCCCCACCGGTCCCTCCGTCGCTGCCCCCGCAGCCCACGATCAGGCCGAGAGCCGACACAGCCGACACGGCGGCCACGACTCTCGTACGCAACTTCCTTCGGAGCTTGTCCATTTTCGTCCTCCCAGCGGCGGCGCTGACGCACCGGAGTTCGGGCCCCACGGTCCGCTCCGTAGGGACGATTTGTCCGGTGGGTACGTTCCCAATCAGCGATGGGAACGTACCCACTCAGGAGCCCGAAGCCTGGCCGCCGCGAAAGGCGTCTGTCAAGAAGTTGAATCCACTTCGTTGCGGGAAGATGTCCCGCCCTGGTGCTCGGACCCTGCGGACCCTCTGCGACGGTCTGGCACAATGCGCAGGTGAAAGCCGTCCGGGCAGCGCGGAGCGAGGGAGGCGTCATGGGGGGCAGGCAACGCCCGACCATCAAGACCGTGGCCGCGCGCGCCGGCGTCGGACGCACCACGGTTTCACGAGTCGTCAACGGCTCGGAGCTCGTCAGCGAGAAGGCCAGGGCCGCCGTGCTCGCCGCCATCGCCGAACTGAACTACGTACCGAACTCGGTCGCCCGGGGACTGGTGACGAGCAGGACGAACTCCGTGGCCCTGGTCATCCCCGAGTCGGCGAGCAGACTGGGTTCGGAACCCTACTTCTCGGCGGTCATCCGCGGAGTCAGCACCGCCCTCGCCGAGACCCGGACGCAGCTCCAGCTGGTGCTCGTACGCGACCAGGCGGAGCGGGACCAGCTCACCGAGTCGGTGGCGGAGCGGCGTGTCGACGGGGTGCTCCTCGTCTCGGTGCACGAACACGACCCGCTGCCGGGGCTGCTGGAGGACATGGGGCTGCCCACGGTCCTCGCCGGGCGCCGCTCCCCCGACGAGTCACTCAGCCACGTGCACTCCGACAACGCGGGCGGGGCCGCAGCGGCCGTCGGCCACCTCCTCGCGCGGGGGCGGCGGACCGTCGCCACCATCAGCGGGCCGCTCGACATGGACGTGGCGCGCAGCAGGCTCCAGGGCTGGCGCGAGACCCTCGAGAAGGCCGACTACGAGGCCACGGACCGACTCGTGGCCTCGGCCGACTTCACCGAGGAAGGCGGCGAGGCCGCGATGCGTTCACTCGTTGAACGAGTCCCCGACCTCGACGCCGTGTTCGTCGCCTCGGACGTCATGGCTGCGGGCGCGCTTGCGGAGCTGCGCAGGCAGGGCAGGGGCGTCCCCGACGACGTGGCCGTGGTCGGATTCGACGACTCCATCATCGCCCGGCACAGCAATCCGCCCCTCACCACCATGCGCCAGCCCGTCGAGGAGATCGGCAGCATGATCGCCCACATCCTTCTGGAAGAGATCGGCAACCCCGAGCAACCGCGCCGGTACGTCACGCTTCCCACCGAGCTCGTCGTACGCGAATCGTCATGAGCTCATGAGCCCATGAGCCCCATGAGGAGTGCTGGTGGGTCACGCAGATCAGGTTGGGAAGGCGATCCCGCTACGCTTCTACGTGTGCCTGGTGGCCCGCTGCGAGCCGGCCACCAGGCGGGATTTCCGTAGCGGCGCCGGCAGCGCCCTGGACCCGAGGTACTGCTCCAGGCCCAGCATGGCCTGGTAGGGCGGCGGCTCCAGATCGGCGACAGGCGTCGAAGCCCAGGACCGTCCCCACCCGGTCCCCGTCCGCCCAGACCTCATCGCCCCGTGGCTCGGTGACGAGTCCGCTAGCCGAACCGTGACGGGTGATGCGATCAGGACAGCGGGGGCAGCTCCCCGGCGGCGGCACCGTCTGGTTCTGTTCACGAGATCCGGCAAGTGTTGGCACTGGCTGCTCCCCAAGGCGGGGATGGCGCCGTCGTCCTGACCAGGGCTGACGGGCGTGACCTGGCCGATCTGGAGCGGAGGGTGGCCCGCTACTGGCAGCTCCACCAGGTAGGCCGGCCCTCGCAAGGCCCCCTGGAGACAGCACGCTTGTTGATCGAAAGGGACAACCAGCCCGGCACGGGATGGCTGACACGGCTCGTCGACCTGCTGAGGCGCAACCGTTCCGGAAATGAGCCGACGTCACGAATCAGCCACTGACCCGCGAAGTTGTCGGGAGGGTGCGGCAATCCGGTTCCTGAGCACCGTCCTGGGAGCCGCCGTCCTTGGAGCGTTCAATCGCCGTTCCGGTTGATCTCGATCCTCCGAAGCGACGGCATCAGCATCGCCACCGCGGCCACACCGCCGCCGGTGACGGCGACCGCCGCCGTCCCGAACACTGCGGCAAGGATGGGCATGGACAGTTGGCCGATGGGGATGGGCGCGAAGGATCACAACTCGTCGTGGGCGCCGAGCAGGATCACCGGGAGCGCGGCCAGCGACATCGAGGACAGCCCGGCACCATCGGTCGTCGCACCGTCAGCTTCACCATCGCCACACTGGCCGGCAGCGCCCCTACACCGCGTGCGCTCAGAACCTGTCCCCCAGCCCTCGGCACCGATCGTGCCGTTCGCGACCACCGGGCCCAGGATCTGCCAGACACCCATGTTGACAGCGTTGAAGACGGCAAAGGCCAAAGTCACCGCCCAGACCCATGACTTGAGGTGAAGTAGCTCCGCCCCTCGCGCAGTTCGCCGAGCGTCGGCGGGCCGTCGTCGGTGCGCGGTGGCAGGTCGGGCAGCGACATCCGAGCGAAGAACGCGGCCGCCAGGAGGAAGGACACGGCGTCCGCGGCGATCATCCAGCCGCCTCCGACGGAGGCGGTCAGCAGGCCGGCTGCGGTCGGGCCAAGGGTGCGAGTCGCGTTCCTGACGGACGCCAACAGGGGAGCTGGCCTGCTGGAGGCCGCGTCCCGCCGCCAGATTCGAGACGATTCCGCGCAACGCCGGCTTGGTCAGTCCCTGGAAGACGCTGTCACGATGGCTGGAAGACCAGTCGCGGCAGCCGATGCTTTCGGTTGCGGACTTCCGCTGCGCCGGAGACGTTGACGACTTCCGCGGGTCGACAGACGGGGCTCGTCGGTCAGTCGGGGGGCTCGGCCGGGTCGGCCGGCTCGGAGTCGTGGGTCGGCGTGGACCGCTCGATGTTGTCGTTGTTCGCGGCCCAGCTCGCCAGCAGGTTCAGGGCATCCTGCGAGGGGGACGCGGGCTCGGCGGTGTAGGTGACGAGGACCTGGCGGGGGTCGACGCCCAGCGGGAAGGTCTCGAAGGGCAGGTCGAGATCGCCGACGACCGGGTGGTGCAGAAGCTTCACGCCGGTGGTGTGGATCCGGACGTTGTGGGCGGCCCAGCGGTGGCGGAAGTCCTCGCTGCGGGTGGACAGTTCTCCGATCAGGTCGGTCAGCCGCCGGTCGTGGAGATCGCGGCCGACCTCGGCGCGCAGCATCGCGACCGTGTCGCCTGCTACCTGGTTCCAGTCGCGGAAGAACTCGGGTGCGTGCGGGTCGAGAAAGATGAACCTGGCGTTGTTGGGTGGGCGCACCGGGTCGGCGTAGACCGGGGAGAACAGGGCGCGCCCGAGGTGGTTGGCGGCCAGGATGTCCCCGCGTCCGTTGAGAACGAACGCGGGAGTGCCGGTCATCGAGTCGAGGACGCGCTGCACCGTGGGTCGAACACGCTGCTGGGTCGGTCGGCGGCGTGGCGGACGGGTGGTGCCGGCGCCGCGCAGCAGGTCGATCAGATGGATTCGCTCGGCCTCGTCGAGCTGCAGCGCTCGCGCGATGCCGTCGATGACGCTCTCGGAGACGCCGGTGGCGTTGCCGCGCTCCAGCCGGGTGTAGTACTCGCTGGAGATGCCCGCGAGGAGGGCCACCTCCTCGCGGCGCAGCCCGGTGACCCGTCGGCGCTCTCCGCCGTACGCGGGCAGTCCGGCCTGCTCGGGGGTGACCCTGGCCCGTCGCGTGCCCAGGAATTCCCGGATCTCCGCGCGGAAATCATCGCGGACGTCGCGGTCGGTGCCGTAAGGGTCGTTTCTGCCTGCCATGCGCTCCACTCTACGAGCGCCTCGCCCTGGGAGGGGGGCCCTGTCAGTGACCCCCTCATCAGGGACTCCCACGCTCCCGTGACAACGGGTTCTGTTGGTGGTGCACCGCCCATCGCCACCTCACACACCGGGTGCCGGATCACGGCACCTGAAAGGAAATCCTCCATGAGCAAGGTCGTTCTCGTCACTGGCGCCGGACGCGGTCTGGGCACGGACATCGCCCGCGAGGCCCTGGCCGCCGACCACCAGGTCGTGGCCACGGGCCGCCGTCCCGACGAGGTCGAGAGGACCCTGGGCGGTCCACAGGACAACCTGCTGGTCACCAAGCTCGACGTCACGAGTCCCGAGGACGCCGAGGACGCCGCGCAGGCCGCCGTCGACCGCTTCGGCCGCATCGACGTCCTGATCAACAACGCCGGGAACCTCTTCACCGGCTACTTCGAGGAGATCTCGCCCGCGCAGATGCGCCGCCAGTTCGAGACCAACCTCTTCGGCCCGATGAACGTCACCCGCGCCGTACTGCCCATCATGCGTCGGCAGCGCGCCGGCCACGTCATCACCATCACCTCGACGGCCGGCCTGGTCGGCATGGAGTTCACCTCCGCCTACGCCGCCTCCAAGTTCGCGGAAGAGGGCTGGATGGAATCCCTTCGCTACGACGTCGAGCCGTACAACATCCACACCACGGTGGTGGAACCCGGTTACTTCCGCACCGAACTCCTCGTGGACGGCTCCACCACCTGGCCCGAGCTGTCCATCGACGACTACGCCCCGCGCACCGCCCCGAGGATCGAGGGCATGAAAAGCATGAACGGCCGGCAGTCCGGCGACCCCGCCAAGCTCGCCCGCGCCCTGCTCACCATCGCCCAGCAGGACAAGCCGCTGCAGCGTTTCGTCGCCGGCGCGGACGCCATCGAGGCCGTCGAGGCCAAGGCGAAGGAACTCCTCGCCCAGGCCGAGGCCTCCCGCGAGCTGGGCGGCGACCTGGCCTACGACGACACCCACGTCTGAACAACCCACCCCGCACCCCCGGCCGAGACGGAACCCCCGCCGGGCTCAATCTTCGACAGCATGGAGAAAGGCAACATGCCGCTCAAAGGCGAGTACGAGCCGAGCACGGCGCAGTTCGTACGTGACCAGGTGCAGCTGTACGAAAGCTCCGGTGGTACGGAAGGAACGACGCTGAGTGTCCTGGTCGCACGTGAAGAGGACGAGAAGCTACGGGACCTGCCCGTCGTCGTCCTGACCACCCTGGGCGCGAAGAGCGGCAAGATCCGCAAGTCCCCGGTCATGCGGGTGGAGCACGACGGCTCTTACGCCGTGGTCGCCTCCATGGGAGGAGCCCCCACCCACCCGGTCTGGTACCACAACGTGGTCGCCGACCCCCGGGTCGAGCTTCAGGACGGCCCGATGCGCCAGGACATGCTGGCCCGCGAGGTGACCGGGGACGAGAAGGCCCTGTGGTGGGCCCGAGCGGTCGAGGCATTCCCGGACTATGCCGAGTACCAGAGAAACACGGACCGCGAGATCCCGGTCCTCGTTCTGGAGCCGACGGCCCAGGAGCACTGACGCGGCCCAGCCGCTTCAGCCTACGGATGTCCGCCGTCCGGCCCTGGCGACACCAGCGTCGGGCCCCAGCTGTCACCGGCCGACTCCACATGCCCTCGCAGGTAACCATTGCGCGCCCGGCTGCCTCGGCGAAGCAATCCGCAGCTCCGACGACCGAGGCGTCGACGTCGTCGGCAGCCTTACCTACGCCGGCACCCACCCGACCACCGACCGGGCCTGACGGCCACCACGACACAACGGGCCTGACGGCCGCAACGACAAGGAGTACCAGATGAAGCACGTATCACTGGGCGGGCTCGATGTCTCCCGCATCGGCCTCGGAGCCATGACCATGGCCGGCGTCTACACCACGGGCGGGAGGCTCGATGACGCCGAGTCGATCCGCACCATCCACCGGGCGCTGGACCTCGGGGTCACCCACATCGACACCGCCGAGATCTACGGCCCCTTCCACAGCGAGGAACTCGTCGGCAAGGCCATCAAGGGCCGGCGCGGCGACGTCGTCGTGGCGACGAAGTTCGGCCTGGTCTCCCACGCCGGCGACGGCCCCGGCGTCATCGACAGCAGCGCCCACAACGTGAAGACCGCGGTCGAAGGCTCGCTCGTGCGGCTCGGCACCGACCACATCGACCTCTACTACCAGCACCGCGTCGACCCGAACACACCCATCGAGGAGACGATCGGCGCGCTGGCCGAGCTGGTCACCGCGGGCAAGGTGCGCCACATCGGACTCTCCGAGGCCGGCCCCGAGACGATCCGCCGGGCACACGCCGTGCACCCGGTGGCCGCGCTGCAGACCGAATACTCCCTGTGGACCCGCGACGTCGAGGCCGAGATCCTCCCGCTGCTGCGCGAACTCGGCATCGGATTCGTGCCCTACTCCCCCCTCGGCCACGGCCTGCTGACCGGGCAGATCCGCACCGTCGACGACTTCGCCGACGACGACTGGCGCAAGACCAACCCGCGCTTCACCGGCGAGAACTTCCAGCGCAATCTGCGCATCGTCGACGAAGTACAGGCCATCGGCGCCGAGATCGGAGCCACCCCGGCCCAGACCGCGCTGGCATGGCTGCTGACCCGCGGTGACGACATCGCCCCCATCCCCGGAACCCGCCGGGTCTCACGCGTCGAGGAGAACACCGCCGCCGACGACATCCAACTCACTCCCGCACAGCTCGACCGTCTCAACAACCTCACGCCCGCCGCGGGCGAGCGCCACAACGAGGCGAACATGGCCAGCATCGACCGATGACTGTCGGTACCGGTGCACTCTCATCAGCACCGCGCTCCTGGATTCGCGCAGGAGAGGACTGACGCCCCTGCGAGTTCGCGACCCGTCAGACCCGATCAACCCGCATCCAGTCACCCATTTCCCTGATCACTGAAAAGGTTTCTCATCATGTCCAAGGTTCTCCTTGTCGTCGGCCATCCCGACCTTTCCCAGTCCAAGGCCAACGCGGCGCTCGTGGACGCCGTCCGCGATCTGGCCCATGTCACCGTGCACGACCTCTACGCCGCCTACCCCGACTTCCAGATCGACGCCGACGCCGAGCAGGCGCTGCTGGCCGACCACGATGTGATCGTCTTCCAGCACCCGGTGTTCTGGTACAACACCACTCCTCTGTTCAAGCAGTGGCAGGACAAGGTCTTCACCCTCGGCTGGGCCTTCACCATGGACGGCTCCGCCTCGCAGCTGGCCGGCAAGAAGGCCGTCGTCGCCGTCACCACCGGGGTCCCCGGCGAGCACTACACCCCCGAAGGCGCGAACCAGGCGACCCTCGAGACCCTCCTCAGCAACTGGCACGCGACCCTGCGGCTGTGCCAGTTCGACATCCAGCCGATGGTCAAGGTGTACGGCACCGCCTTCGGTCTCTCCGACCAGGACCTGGCCACCGCCGCCAAGCAGTACAACGAACTACTCGCCTCCTTCGCCGCCTGACCGAGGAGTGAAGCCGACTGCCCAACTCCCGGGGTGATCCGGCGAGTTCTGGCCCTGCCTGTCAGGGCGGCCCCGGGTCCGTGCGGGTCCGGTTCGAGGAGGAGGTCGGTGTCAGTGGCCGCGAGAGGTCCGGGTCAGTGGCCGCCTCGGCGTGTGTGTGCTTCGGCGAGGAGGAGGTAGCTGCTGGCGGTCCAGGTGTAGGCGCGGTCGCGCAGGCCCGTTCCGGTCAGGGCGTCGAAGTTCTCGGCGAAGCCGTGGGTCTCGCACAGGGCGCGGAAGCGGGCGCTGATCTCGTCCGCCAGGCGGTGGTGTCCGCCGCGACGCAGGCCGTCCTCGACGAGGACCGTGGCGGGGGCCCAGATCGGGCCGCGCCAGTAGCCGTCGGAGACGTAGTGCGGGGAGGTCGGCAGCTCGGTGGCCAGGCCGTACGAGGTCAGGTGGGCCTCGATGCGACCGGCCAGTACGCTGCTGACGTCGTCCGGAAGATGCTCGCCCAGCACGATGGGCATCAGATCGAGAAGGCTGGAACTGTGCCAGGTGTCCCCGCCGGCGACTCCCCGGGCGACGAACCGGTCACCGGTCCAGAGCTGGTCGAGCATCGCCGCCTGGGCTTCCGAAGCCATTCGCGTCCACCGGAGAGCCTTCTCGGGCGACCCCAACCCCGTTGCCAGGTCGGCGAGTTCATGCATTTGGAGAATGAGGAAGGCGGCCAGGTCCGCGGTGACGACCACGCGCTCGGGGTCGAAGGTGGTGGCGTTGTCCCAGCCGCTGTCGTTGCCGTGCTGGTAGTGGGGCAGTGCCGCACCGGGGGCGCGCCGTGCGGTGAGCCAGAAGTCCGTCCAGCGTTCCAGCCTGTCGTAGGTCTCGGCCAGTTGGGCTTGACCGAGGGCCGTGCTCAGCCGACGGCGCAAGTGACCGAACGTCCAGCCGTGGATGGGTGGTTTGACGAAGTTGTGGAGGACCTCGGAATGGGTGACCGAGTCGGGCAGCGCCCCTGTCTCGTCCTGGTGGTCGAAGGGCAGGTGGTACTGGTCCCAGGCCAGTTCGGGGCAACCGGGGGCCAGGGCGAGGGCGTTGAAGCAGTGGTCCCAGCTCCAGACCTTGTCCATCCAGTGCTTGGACATGAGGACGGCGGGCCGGGTGACCAGCCCCGCCGGGCGTACGGTCGCGGACCACAGGACGTAGGCGGCGAGTTCGGCGGCGGGGGTGGCGGACGAGCGCCAGGGGGCCACGGTGTCGACGAAGCCCGCGAAGGAGTTCTGCGCGGCCTCGACGATCTTGCCGAAGGCCGCCGATGGCGAGTACGGCGGGCGGGCCGTGTCGAGTTCCTCGACCGCGATCTCCCAGGGACCGTCAGCGTCGGCGGCGACCGTGAGGCCGCGGTCACCGCTGCCCAGTGCCTGGCTGCCGGACAGGTCGGTCACCGTGCCGGAGAGGACGGTGACGCGGTAGCGGCGTCCGGTCTCGTACGACGTGAAAACGTGTGCGTCGGCGGCCGCGTCGTGGAAGAAGTAGGTGCCGCTGAACGGGGTCAGGGTCCGGGCGGCCGCGGCGACGCGCAGCGGCAGCCCCGCACCGCTCAGGCGTACGGTGTCCGGCGACTCGTAGGCGAGGTCGGCGCGGCCGGCCTCGCCGATCCAGCTCAGCAGACCCGGTGTCGCCTCCACACGGGTCTCGGCCCGCTCGCCCGTCGCGCTGTCGAGCGGCACGAGGCGCAGGACGGCGTGCATGCCGTTCTGGTGCGAGACGAGGTGGAGGTCCTCGGCATGGGTCTTCTCCGCCAGCACGGGGGAGATGTCGAACCAGGATCCGTGCGTGCTGAACGGGATGTCGTGGACGGAGAAGGCCGGGCCAGGTCGGTCGGCGGTCATGAAGCGTCACTCGTTTCTCGGGCGGGGGTGACCGTCTGGCGGACGGACGGTGGGGCGGTGGCGAAGCGGAGGGTCAGTCCTTCACCGCACCGGCACTCACTCCGGCTGCGACGTAGCGCTGGGCGAGGACGAGGATGACCGTGGCGGGCAGCGAGGCCACGACGGCGGTGGCCATGATGGCGTTCCACTCCTGGTTGTTGTTGCCGATGTAGTGGTAGATGCCGAGCGTGATCGGCTCGTGTGCGCCGCCGCCCGCGAGCGTGCTGGCGAAGACGAAGTCGGACCAGGACCACAGGAACGCGAACAGCGACACGGTGACGACGGCGTTGCGGCTCATGGGCAGCACGATCGACCAGAACGTGCGCAGGGCCCTCGCTCCGTCCATCTGCGCGGCCTGGATCAGCTCGTCGGGGATTCCGGACATGAACGCGGTGAAGATCAACACCGCGAAGGGGACGGCCAGCGTGGAGTCCGCGACAATCAGGCCGGGCACCGACTGGAGCAGGCCGAGGCTGAGGTAGATGGCGTAGAAGCCCATCGCCATGATGATCCCGGGGATCATCTGGGCGACCAGGAAGAGGAAGCTGAGCACGCCGCCGCCGCGGGGACGCAGCTTGGCGAGCGCGTATCCAGCGGGTGCGGCCAGCGCGACGGTCAGCAGGACGGTGCCGAGGCCGATGACGAGGCTGGTGCCCAGGTAGGGCAACTGCTGGTCCAGGACGGCGCGGTAGCCCTCCAGTGTGCCGTGGGCGGGGATCAGGTCCGGCGGGCTCTTGCGCATGTCCTGCTCGCGGGTGAAGGACACGTTGAGCATCCAGTAGACCGGGAAGAGCATGACAGCGGTGAGCAGGAGACCGGTGGCCGTCTTCCACCAGGCGGTCCGTGCCCGGCGAGGGCGTGGTGCGGTCGCGATGGTCGTCATGAGGCGTACTGCTTTCGCTGGACCCTCACGTACACCAGGCCGAAGACCAGGGCGGCGACGACGAGCAGGTTCCCGACGGCCGCGCCGGGACCGAAGGCGGGCAGCAGGTTGCCGAAGCCGAGGCGGTAGGACCAGGTGGCGAAGGTGGTGGACGAGTCGGCCGGGCCGCCCTTGGTCATGATCCAGATGATGTCGAAGACCTTGAGCGTGTAGACCAGGCCCAGCAGCAGGGTGATGGCCGAGACCGGACGCAGCAGCGGGAAGGTGATGTGCCAGAAGCGCCGCCAGGCACCTGCCCCGTCGAGGGCGGCCGCCTCGTAGAGGCTCGCTGGGATCGCCTGCAGACCGCTGTGGAGTACGACCAGGTTGAACGGGACGCCGATCCAGATGTTGGCGATGATCACCGAGGCCAGCGACCAGGACGGTGACGTCAGCCAGTTCACCGGGCCGACGCCGACCGCGCTGAGGACGGCGTTGACGATGCCCGACTCGCTGTTGAGCATCCAGGACCAGGTGGAGGCCGACACGATCAGCGGCAGCAGCCAGGGTACGAGGAACAGGGCGCGCAGCGTCGCGGAGAGCCGGAAGCTCTGGTTGAAGAAGACCGCGAGGGCCAGGCCGATGGCGTACTGGAAGAACAGGCAGACGGCGGTGAACACCACTGTGTGGGTGAGTGCCGGGCCGAAGGTCGGGTCGTCGAGGACGGTCCGGTAGTTGGCCAGGCCCGTGAAGGGCGCGTCGCCCTGGACGAAGGAGCGGACGGTGTAGTTGCGCAGGCTCAGATCGAGGTTGCGGTACAGCGGATAGGCGTAGAAGAGAACGAGGTAGAGGGTGACCGGGGCGAGGAAGGCCCAGGCCGCCCACTGCTGGGACGTCGGCCGGCGCCGCCTTTGCGCGGGGCGGCCCGGGAGCGGGGCGGCTACGGCCGCCCCCTTCCGGTCGAGCACGGGCCGGCGCTCGGGCGGGTGCGTCGTCTGCTTCATCGGGCTCACGTCACTTGACCGCGCTCTGCGCCGAAGTCAGCGCGTCCTTCGGTGACTTGGCCCCGCTGAGAGCCGACTGGACCGCCTTCCACATCTGCTCGGAGATCTTGGGGTACTGGGTGCCGAGGTCGTCGCTGGTACGCCCCTTGGCCGCCTTGACCGCCTCGACCCAGGGCTTGAGCTTGGCGTCGGCCGCGACCTGCTTGTCCTGGACCTCGGTGGTGGGGGCCACGTAGGACAGGGTGGTGTCGGTGGCGTAGAGGTTCTCGGTGCTGGTCAGGCAGGTCACCAGCTTCTGTGCGGTGGTGTAGCGGCCGGTGTCGCCCTGGACCGGGACGGTGACGAACTCGCCGCCGGTCGGGGCCGCCGCGTTGCCCCCGCCGGAGGCCGGGATGGGCAGGACGCCGTAGTCGAAGCCGGCCTTCTCGGCGTTCGCGAGCTGCCAGGTGCCGTTCTCGGCGAAGGCGTAGTCGCCGCTGGCGAACTCCTGCCAGCTGGTGGTCTGGGTGTTGTTGATGACCGAGTTGGGGGCGTAGTCGTTCTTCAGCCAGTCGGTCCACAGGGACAGGGCCGACACGCCCTGCGTGGAGTCGAGTTCGGTGAGCTTGGCGCCCGAGCCCCAGTACCACGGCAGGAACTGGAAGCTGCCTTCCTCAGTGCCGATCGCCGAGAAGGTGATGCCCTTCTTGCCGGCCTTGGTCACCTTCTCCAGCGCCGTCGTCAGCGACGGCCAGTCCTTGATCGAGGCGACGTCGACGCCGGCCTTCTTCAGCACGTCCTTGTTGTAGTAGAGGGCGAGGGTGTTGGCGCCGATCGGCGTGCCGTACGTCTTGCCGCCGGACTGGCCGGCGGCGAGCAGGTTGGGGTCGGCCTTCGAGGTGTCCAGCTTGGTGTCGTCGGTGGTGGTGAGGACTCCGGCCTCGGCCAGGGTCGACACCACGGGGTTGTCCACGATGAGGACGTCCGGCGAGTTGCCCTGCTGGGCCGCCAGGAGCACCTTGTTCGTCAGGTCGCTGGTGTCGAACGCGGTCCGCTTGATCTTCACGCCGGCTGTGCTGCCGCAGCTGTCGAGCAGCTTCGCCCACGCCGAGTCCTTGGCGAACTGCGGGTAGGGGTCCCACACGGTGTACGTGCCACCGTCGTCCCCCTGCGCGGACGAGCTTTTGCCGGACGAGCAGGCGGTGGTGCCGGTGGCGAGGGCGACGACGGTCATGGCGGCGGCGGTGAGCCGTCGTCCGGTGGATCCGTTCATGGTGCGTTCCTTCGTGATGTCGGCATGGGCATGCCGGAGGAAGGCATGCCGAAGGGGCAGTCGGGAGACGACCGTCCGAGGGGACGGGTGAAGGGGCGGCGGTGCGCTACGGGGGCGACGGCCGCTGACAGGAGAGAGAGGGCGTGGGGATCAGGCGGTGGAGCCGGAACCCGTGTGGGTGGGTCCGGTGCTGGCGCGCAGCGAGATGGGCGGCGTCAGCAGGTGATGGCGCGGCGCGGCGTCGGGATGGTCGAGCCGCTCGACGAGCAGGTCGACGGCGAGGCGCCCCATCTGTTCGGCCGGTACGTCAGCCGCGGTGAGCTGCGGGGTCACCGTCTCCGCCCAGCGGCCCGCCACCACTCCGGTGACGGAGAAGTCGCGGGGTACATGACGGCCCGCCACGGCCAGGCCCCGGTAGAGGCCCCCGAGTGCGGCTTCGTTCAACGTGACCAGTCCCGTGGTGGCGGGGTCGTCGTGGAGGATCTGCTCCAGACACACCTGGCCCGAGGGTGCGTCGTCGCCGCAGGAGTACGTCCGGACCGTGAGCCCGCGTTCCGCCGCGGCCTTCGTGAAGCCGTCCAGCCCGCGCTGCGCGGACTCGTACCCGGCCCGCAGCAGCCGCTCGGGCCGGTTGACGAAGGCGATCCTGCGGTGGCCCAGGTCGGCGAGGTGGTGGACACACGCCTCCACCAGCGCGGTGTGGTCCAGGCCCACCCACCAGTCACCGTCCGGGTGTGCGGTGCGGCCGATGCAGACGGCGGGGAAGCCCGCCTCGCCGAGGTGGTCGACGCGATCGTCCTGGAGCCTGATCTCCATGAGGATCGCGCCGTCGACCCGGCGTTCGGCCAGCAGCCGCTGGAACGAACGGTCGCTGTCCACGCCGCTCGGGGAGAGCAGCACGTCGTAGTCGTGGGCGGCCGCGGCCTCCACCACGCTGCCGATGAAGTCGAGCTGCATGCCGGTGTAGTGGTTGCCGGCCGGTGGGAAGACCAGGCCGATGGTGCTGGTCCGGCCGTTGGCCAGGGCCCGCGCGCTGGCGTTGGGCCGGTAGCCCAGTTCGTCGATGACCTGCTGGATCTTGCGGCGGGTCTCCTCCGACACCGAGCGCTTGCCGCTCAGGGCGTAGGACACGGTGCTCCGCGAGACACCGGCCCGCTTGGCGATCTCACCGATGTTCACGGGCGCTCCCTCATCGAATGCTTCGAACCGGTTCGACATCGAAGCCGGTTGTCGAACCGGTTCGATGAGGGGAAGTTAGGAGGGGCCGCAGCGCATGTCAATGCCTTGCGCGCACTTCCGGAAAACAGTGTCCCATCCGTGTCGGAGGTATTGCTGGCCCGTTTCCGGCAGTGCTAGCTTCCGGCGAACCGGTTCGACAAGACCGCAAGCATCCGCCATATCCCCCCGCATCAGGCCAAGCCCTTCCAGGCTCGCCCAGCTGGACATGATTCGAACCGGTTCGCATCACGTCACGGGACGGATCACCCCAACGGAGACCTCAGTGCAACGCAGCCCCCTGAGAAGAACAGCCGGCGCAGCGGCCACAGCCGTGGCAAGTGTCGCCGCTCTGCTCACCGGAACCGCCGTCGGCACTGCCGGCGCCGCGGAGCCGGAGCACCTCACCATCGACCTCGCCACCGACACGGGCGTCTTCCACGGCGGCGCCTCCGGCACGCTGTACGGCGTCTACGGCGACGGCGTACCCAGCCGCAACGTCCTCGAAGGCATGCACGTCCGCACGGTGTCGACGAAGGCGCAGGACGGGCCCCAGCACCCGGGCGCGGACGCCCTCGAGGTGCTGCCGGCATTCGTGGACTCCGGCGGCAAGGACGTCTACATCTACATGACCGACATCTACCGCGGCTTCCCCTACCAGTGGCCGGGCGCGGACGGTCCGGCGCGGCTGGCCGACTTCAAGGAGAAGATCAAGAAGCAGGTCCAGCAGGTCCTGACCATGGGCGACCACAAGGACAACGTCGTCTACGTGCCCTTCAACGAGCCCGAAGGGAACATGTTCGGCACCGGCGAGTGGAGCTACAACAAGACCTCCTGGCTGAACGACCCGCAGTACTACTTCGCGGCCTGGAAGGAGGTCTACCACCTCATCAAGGGCCTCGACCCGGACGCCCGTATCGCCGGCCCCAACACGAGCGTGCTCTACAGCCAGGTCAAGGGCTTCCTCCAGTACGCCAAGGCCAACGACGTGGTGCCGGACGTCATGACCTGGCACGAACTGTCCAGCCCCGCCGCGGTTCGCACGAACGTGGCGAAGTACCGGCAGATGGAGAAGGACGTCGGCGTCGGCCCGCTGCCGATCAACGTCAACGAGTACGGCCACAACTTCCACCTCTCCGTGCCCGGTCAGGTCGTGCAGTGGGTCTCCGCCATCGAGGAGTCCAAGATCGACGCCGACCTGGCGTACTGGAACATCGACGGCAACCTCAACGACTCGGCCGTCGAGGCCAACAAGGGCAACGGTCAGTGGTGGCTGTTCAACGCCTACGGCCAGATGTCCGGTCACACGGTGGAGGTGACCACCCCGCACCCCAACCAGCAGTACACCCTCCAGGGCGTCGCCACCCTCGACGAGAGCAAGAAGCAGTCGCGGGCGATCTTCGGCGGCAAGAGCGGTGACGCGGACATCGTCTTCAAGAACGTCGATCCCGGGCTGTTCGGGACGACGGTGCACGCCACCGTGCAGGAGATCCCCTGGACGGGACAGGTCGGTGACTCGGCCCAGCCGCTGCGACTGGCCGATCGGGAGGTCGAGGTCGATGCGGACGGCACCGTCACCCTCCCCATGACCGGCATGAACGAGATGTCGGCGTATCAGGTCATCCTCTCCCCCGGCGGCAACGGCGGCGTGGCGGCCGAACCCGCCGTGAGCTGGCGCAAGACGTACGAGGCGGAGAACGCCACCTACACCGGCGGCGGCTACTCGAAGAACGGTCCCGAGGGAACGCCCGCCAACGTCGGCGGGTTCGCGACCTCCGGCACCTACAACGTCGGCGGCCTGCGCACCGGATCGGACGGGGTGCTGGGCTTCGACGTGGAGGTCCCGCAGGACGGCACGTACGACCTGAGTGTGTTCGCCAACTCCTACAACCTGTACGACCGGGTGAAGGAACAAGGCCCGACCAACGTCTTCCTGCGTGTCGACGGCACGGACCCGCAGGAGCTGCGGCTGCCGCTCGGCTACAAGTGGGTGGTCTGGGGCCACACCGACACCCAGGTGAAGCTGACCGCCGGCAAGCACCGCATCACGCTCGCCGCGAAGGACCCGGACCTGGGAGTGACCAAGGGCGACGCCATCATCGACAAGGTCGACCTGTCCCTGCGCGACGCGCGGGTGACCGCGCCTGCGATCTACGAGGCCGAGTACGCCACCCTCTCCGGAGCCCGGCCCGATTACACCCACCCGGGCGCCTCGGGTCCCGGTGCGGTACCGCTGGGCAAGGGCGACTCCGCGACCTTCTGGGTCCACTCCCCCGCCGACGGCGAAGCGACCGTGTCCGTCGACCACTTGGGCGGTGGCCGGGCAAGCCTGTCCCTCAACGGCGAGAAGCTCGACGTGTCCAAGGTCGGGGGCAGCAGGAAGGGCACCGACCCTGTCCCGGTGTTCCTGTCGGGCGGTATCAACAAGATCACCGTGACCGGCGCCTCGGGTGAACTGGCCCTCGACCGGCTGCGGGTCGCACCTTCCAGCGGCAGCCTGAAGACCACGGTGTACCAGGCCGAGGACGGCACGCTGACCGGCGCGGCCAAGGTGACCGACGCCTACACCTTCGCCTCCGGCGGCAAGGCGGTCACCGACATCGGCGACGGCAAGGCCAACGCCCTCAGCCTCGACGTCGTCGCCGGGAAGGCCGGGCGGCACGCGGTGACCATCCGCTACTCCAACGCCGAGCAACAACCCGCCACCCACTACAACCCCGACCCGATCGCACGCCACGCGGACCTGTCGGTCAACGGCGGACCGGCCCAGCGGGTGCTGTTCCCGACCACCTTCCACTTCAACAACTTCTGGGAGCTGACCGTCCCGCTCACCCTGAAGAAGGGCACGAACAGGCTCACCTTCACCGCACAGGAGCTGCCCGACTTCAACGGTGACACCTCCAACCAGTACGACCAGCGCTCCCCGTACGCGCCGGTCATCGACCAGATCGCCGTCACCCCGCTCACACAGAAGTAGCCCGCGGACAGGCCCGGGACGATCAGCGAACCACCGACCGTCCCGGGCCCGTTCACCCGTGCCGCAGGCGGTCCGGGACCATCCCCGACCTTGGCCGAGCCCCTCATGGACCTGCGCTCACCACGCCCGCTTGCCGGAACTGCCGTTCAGCCGGCGACTCCGGCGGCTCCAACATCAACGCGGCGCTGCCGACCGCGCCGATCGGATTGGCCAGGCCCCCGATCGGCTCCATCGACGTGGCCAGATCCGGCCACTGCCAGCCGAGGACGATCGCACCAGCACCTGCACGTACAGCTGCCGGTACCACGGCTTCTTCCTCACCACGGCATCGCCTGCGGCTTCCTTCGGGGCATGCGTCATTGCAACCTCCATCCAGGCACGGGTAGGGCCCGCCGACGCACCCCCGGGACGAAGGACACGCACCCCTCAAGGGATGCCGCGCGTCCGCCGGCTTCGAGGACCCGTGCACGGCACCGGGTCCCGACCGGTCGCCGCACCACCTACCGGCACAGTGAAGCCGGTCACGGACAAGGAACTCCACGACCAAAAATCGAAGGCCCGTATAGGCAGTGCCTATACGGAACGCTGCTTGACGGGCATGCCCAACCTGGTGAGACCGCCGCGGTTCGGCGGAGCGGATCGTGACGGATTGGTCAGGCGCGCGCTTCCTGGGTCGCCTGGAATGTGGGAGGTGATCGCGAGCACCGGGGGCCGGAACGGTTCGCGTGTCGCATCCTCGATGGCCTGGACAAGGACTGCCCGTGAACGAGGGCACAGTACGCGGCGGCCACCTCGACGAGCCCGAAGCGCACGAACCGGGCGGCGTCCTGTTCGGAGTGATCCGCGTTCTCCGTCAGTGTCGCTATCATTCATGGAGGTTGAGACGTCAACTTCCAGATGGTTGTTTTATGGATCGCAAACTCGCAGACGAGTGGTGGGACGGCGGCTGTCTCCGACTGCCGGGCTCCAAGGAGGACAAGTGACGATCAAGGTTGTCGACATACCTGAGGCACGCCGCTACGAGGCCACGGTGGACGGGGAGTCCGAGGTCGCGGGCTTCTCGCAGTACATCCGCACATCGGAACTGATCGCCTTCGTGCACACGGAGGTGGATCCGAGGTTCGAGGGCAGGGGCGTCGGTTCCGCGCTGGCTCGGGCCTCCCTCGACGAGGCACGCGCAGCAGGGCTGAGAGTGCTGGCCACCTGCCCCTTCTACGCAACCTGGATCGGCCGCCACCCCGAGTACGCCGACCTGCTGTACCAGGCCCGGAGCAAGGTCAGCGACTGATTCGGCCGGCCGGCCGAAGACGCGGGAAGGAAGATCGGCATGAGCGGCAAACCCCAGAGAAGAGCCTGCGAGGCGCCGGAAATCACCGTGACCTTCGAGGCCAGGCGCTGTCTGCACGCCGCAGAGTGCCTGAACGGCGCGCCCGAGGTCTTCGACGCGAGCAGACGCCCGTGGATCCAGCCCGACGCCGCCCCCGCCGATCGGCTCGCCGAAGTGGTACGTCGCTGCCCCTCGGGAGCGCTGCAGTACGCACTGGCAGACGGTCGGAGAGAGACGCCGGACCGGCCCACCCACATCATCCGCACCCCTGCCGGACAGCTGGTCGTGCGCGGCGAACTGTCGCTGGACACGCAGGAGGGGACGCACACCGAGACCAGGGCTGTGCTGTGCGGCTGCGGAAACAGCCAACTGCAGCCGTACTGCGACCACTCCGGCCCCTGCGGCCAGTGACACCGGCGGTGGCCGCCAGGGCGCCGCAAGCCGCCGGTGGATCCACGAAGTCGGTGTCAACTCCTGGGGATCTGCGCTGCGCCTATGTCAACTCGGGCCAGAAGGCGGGTATCTGGATCCCCGTTGACTCATGCCTGTTCATGGTGGCCACCGTGATGGTTCGGGTGTCTACGGTCTCGAACCTGGCGAGCAGGGTGGAGAGCCACTCACGGGAGTGGTCGCGGCAGACCGCCCCGTCGCCGGTTTCGAACACGCCATGTCTGCCGAGGCGATTGGCGTAGCGGCTGTACCGGCTGCGGTTGCGATCATCGTCTTGCGGCAGCAGGTCACTGATGTAGAGGATCCCGCCGGGCTCAAGGATACGGTTCACCTCGGCCATCAACCGGTGCTGGGATTCATCCCCGGGGACGCAAGTGAGCACGGCGAAAAGCAGGAGCGCGTCAAAGACGGCGTCTGGGCAGGGCGAGACCGGTGGTGCCTCCCTGGGGTCTTCGCTGAAGCCGGTCATGCGGTCACGGCGGTGGGACGCTCCACGACCCGCCCGCGCTCGCCACCTGCATCTGGCCCTGCCGCGGGCACGATACCGACGTCGATCCGCCCGAACCCATACCGAAGAGCATCTGATCCCGCTCAGTCCCGCGACCGGCGCGCGAGCATGCCGCCGCGTTTCAGCGAGCTGAGGACGAGCGAGGTGTCCACGGACGCCACGTCCCGCAGCCAGGGGGCGCGGGTGACGAAGTCGTACAGGGCTGACTCGCTGGGCAGCGCCGCCAGTACCAGGATCTGGTGCTCTCCGGTGACGAAGCTGGCGTACCGGACGTGGACGTTGTCCGCCAGCGCCGCTGCCACCGTCTCGGCCCCGGCCGGAGCGGTGCGTACCCGGAGCAGGGCCTCCACCGGCAGACCGAGCAGGGCCGGCTCGATCACGGCGCGGATGCGCACTCTGCCCTCCCGTCGCAGCGCGCCGAGGCGCCGCCGGGCGGTGGCTTCCGAGACGCCGGCGACGCGGCCGAGTTCCTCATAGGTGCATCGCCCGTCCTCGGCGAGGGCGTTCAGCAGCAGCCGGTCCGAGCGGGAGAGTTCGTGCGCCACGTCGGCGGGCGGCATCACGTCTCCCTCGGCCGACGACTGTGCGGGCGCCTCGGACGGGCCCGCCAGCGCGGCGATCTCGTCGTCGGTGAGCAGTCCGGAGTGCCACTCTCGGATCGTGCGGATGTGGCGCAGCACCGGCAGCGTGAACGTCTCCAACATGCCTGGCAGCCCCGGCAGTTCGTCCATCACCAGGCTCGCCAGCTGGTCCCGGGGGCAGAGCAGCTCCGCGACGCATTCCGGGGAGCCGGTCAGCACATGCGTGAAGACACAGTCGGACCGGCGGGCCAGCGCGCTCGCGACCATCCGCGCCTGCCCCGGGGCACAGCGCACCCCGACCACCGTGCTGCGGCCGTGCGGCGCCATGGCGCCGATCCGCACCAGCCCGGATTCCAGCAGCCGGGTCCCCCGGCGGACGACGGTGCGTTCGGCCTCGCCGAGCGCTGCCGCGATGCGGTGCCAGGAGGCCCGGCCGTCGATCTGCAGGGCGCTGATGATGCGGCGATCCAGCGAATCCGCCACTGGACCGGTCTGCTGTGCGTTCATCGCACCAAGCATATGGCCGATTCCGTCACTTCGGCCGAGATTCTTGTTCCCTTCCGTCATCGTGCCCGAGCCTGCCGGTGACACCCGATGAGCCGCACGACCGACGACTCCCGCTCACATGACGTACGGAGATGATCGACGTGACCGCGACGCAAGGCACAGCGCAAGGAACTCCCCCTCGGCAACAAGCGGTCGAGCCCGCCCAGGCCCCCGCCACCCGGCGCGGCCGACTGGCTCTGCTGGGCCCCGGCCTGGTCCTGGCGGCCGCGAGCGTGGGCGCCGGCGACATGGTGACGTCCCTCGCGGGCGCCTCCGGGTACGGGATGGCGCTGCTGTGGGCGATCCTCATCGGCGTCGTCCTGAAGTTCGTCCTCACCGAGGCGGTCGGACGGCTCTACATGGCGACCGGCCAGACCGTCATCGCCAGCCTGCGGTCGGTCGGACGCTGGCTGCCCCCGGCGTTCTTCCTCTTCGTCCTGGTCATCGGACTGCTGTACGGGGCCGCCCTGAGCTCGGTCGCCTCGCTGGCCCTGTCCACGCTGTTCCCCGCGCTCCCTGCGCGGCCGCTGGGCATCGCGATCGCACTGGCGTCCGCCGCGCTCGTGTACGTCGGCCGGTACGCGCTCTTCGAGCGTGTGATGAGCGTCTTCATCCTCGTCAAGTTCCTCGGCATGGTTGTCCTGGCGGTGGCCATGCTCGCCACCGTCGACGATCTGCCGGGCCTCGTCGCCACGATGCGCCCGCGGCTGCCGGAGGGGGATGTGGTGACGGTGCTCGCCCTCATCGGCGGCGTGGGCGGCACGGCCGGAATCGCCTCGTACAGCTACTGGGTACGGGAGAAGCGCTGGCAGCACCGCAGCTGGCTGCCCGTCATGCGGGCCGACTCGGCGGTCAGTTACGCCGTCACCTTCCTCTTCGTGCTCTGCACGACCATCGTGGGGACGGGCCTGCTGTACGGCACCGGCAACACCATCAGCGGCAACGACGGCCTGGCCGCACTCGCCGACCCGCTCGGCGCGGACCTCGGGTCGGCGGCCCGCGTCCTGTTCCTTCTGACCTTCTTCTTCGTGACGCTCAGCGCCCTCGTCGGCGGGTTCAACGCACTGTGCTACCTGCTGGCGGACTCGCTGCGGACGATGCGCGGCATTCCGGAGACCGACGCCGAGCCCCATATGGCGCAGAACAGCCGTCCTTTCCGGGCCTTCGTGCTCTACTGCGCGGCCGCGTCGATCGCCGTCACGTTCATGGGGAAGCCGGTCGCCCTGGTGCTGACGTACGCCGCCTTCGGGTCCCTGATCCTGCCCCTGCTCTCCGGGGCACTGCTGGTGCTGCTCAACCGCCGAGGCATCGAGCCGCTCTACCGCAACAAGATCATGTCGAATGTGCTGCTGTCCGGTGCCTTCCTCCTCTTCGGGGTGCTGGCCGTCGTACAGGTCAAGGAAACGTTCTGAGAGGCGTGAAGCCCGCAGTGAAGCCCGCGAAGAAGTCCGTAGAGAAGTCCGTGGATGAACTCTGCTTCCGGACCGCCACCGATCTCGCCGCCGCGATCCGGCGCCGCGAGGTGTCCGCCCGGGAGGTCGTCACCGCCCACCTGGAACAGATCGAGCGCGTCAATCCGGCGGTGAACGCCATCGTCACCCTGGTCGCCGATCAGGCACTGGAGGAGGCGGCCAAGGCCGACGCGCTGCTGATGACGGGCGCGGAGGTCGGCCCGCTGCACGGGCTGCCCGTCGCGCACAAGGACCTGCACGACACCGCGGGCATCCGGACGACGTACGGTTCGCCGATCTTCGCCGACCGGGTCCCCGACCGGGACCACCTGGTCGTCGAGCGTCTGAAGAACGCCGGGGCCATCACGCTCGGCAAGACCAACGTCCCCGAACTCGGCATGGGTTCACACACCGTCAACAAGGTGTTCGGGCCCACCCGCAACCCGTACGACCTCTCCCGCAGCGCGGGCGGCAGCAGCGGCGGCGCGGGGGCCGCGCTCGCCTGCGGAATGCTGCCGACCGCCGACGGCAGTGACACCGGCGGATCGCTGCGCAATCCCGCCTCCTTCAACAACGTCGTCGGGCTGCGCCCCTCCCCCGGGCGGGTTCCGTCCTGGCCCGACAAGGCGCCGTGGGGACAGCTGTCGGTCAAGGGGCCCATGGCCAGGACCGTGACCGACGTGGCACTGACACTGTCCGTGCTCGCGGGCCCCGACCCGCGCAGCCCGCTCGCCCTTGAGACGCCGGGCTCCGCCTTCGCGGGACCCCTGGACGGCGATGTACGCGGCCTGCGCGTGGCCTGGTCGCCCGACCTCGGCGGGAGCGTGCCCGTCGACGCCGAGGTGCGGGCGGCACTCGAGCCGGCGGTCGAGGCGTTCGCCTCACTGGGCTGCGAGATCGACGAGGCCTGCCCGGACCTGTCCGGGGCCGACGAGGTCTTCCTCGTCCAACGCGCCTGGCAGATGGAACTCGCCTACGGTCCCCTGCTCGACGAGCACCGCCACCGGATGGCCCCGGACGTGGTGTGGAACATCGAGGAGGGACGCGGGCTCACCGGCCCGGACCTCGGCCGGGCGCAGCTCCTGCAGACCGCCCTCTACCACCGCGTCCGGGAGTTCTTCGAGACGTACGACCTTCTGCTGCTGCCGGTCAGCCAGGTCGCCCCGTTCGACATCCGGCTCCCCTATCCCGCCTCCGTGGACGGCACAGCGATGGAGACCTACTTGGACTGGATGCGCTCGGCCTACCTGATCTCCGTCACCGGTTGTCCCGCGCTGTCGGTGCCGGCCGGTTTCACTCCGCAGGGTCTGCCCGTCGGGCTCCAAGTGGTCGGCCCGCACCGACAGGACTGGGCGGTCCTACAAGCCGGATACGCCATAGAGCAGGTCACGCGGACCGGTGAACACAGGCCGCCCGTCGCCTTGAAGGACAGGAGCGCCGCATGACCCCACGCACCACCGTCGGGCCTCCGCGCAACGCCATCGTGATCGGCGCCGGCATGACCGGACTGGCAACCGCCTGGTTCCTCCAGGAAGCCGGCGTCGAGGTCACCGTCGTCGACCGCCGGCATGTCGCGGCCGGCGCGTCCTGGGGAAACGCCGGCTGGCTCTCCCCCGCCCTCGCGGTACCGCTGCCCGAGCCCGGCGCCCTGCGCCTGGGACTGCGCACCCTGCTCTCGCCGACCTCGCCCCTCTACATCCCGCCCCGCGCGGACCCGCGTCTGGCCCGGTTCCTGCTGTCGTTCAGCCGCAACTGCACCCCCCGGCGCTGGCGGCTCGCGATGAGCGCCCTCGCCCCGCTGAACCGCCAGGCGCTGGCCGCGTACGACGAACTCGCCCAAGGCGGCGTCGCCGAACCGACCCGAGCGAGCGACCCGTGCCTCATCGCCTTCACCACCGAGGCCGCCCGCGCGCCGTTCGTCAACGAGCTGGAGGCGGTGCGCGCGGCCGGCCAGAGCGTCGACTACGACCTGCTCTCCGGCGCCGAGGCCCGGGACCGGGAGCCAGCGCTGTCGGAACGCACCGGGGCCGCCGTACGGTTGCACGGCCAGCGTTTCCTGAACCCGGGGGCCTATGCCGCGGCGCTCGCCGACGCGGTGCGTGAGCGGGGCGGCAAGGTCGTCGAAGGTCTGCGGGTCACCCGGAACCAGGATCACGGGGGCGAAGTCGCAGTGTTCGGCTCCGACGGTACGGATCTGCGCGCCGACCTGGCCGTTCTCGCGAACGGAGCCTGGCTGAACCGACTGGCGGCACCCTTCGGCGTACGCGTCGCCGTCCAGTCCGGCCGCGGCTACAGCTTCACCCTGCCCGCCGAGGGGCTGCCCACGGGGCCCACGTACTTCGCCGCCCAGCGCGTGGTCTGCACACCCCTGGGCGGCGATCGGGTACGGGTCGCCGGAATGATGGAGTTCACCGCCCCCGACCGGCCCGCGGACCCCCGCCGCATCCAGGCCGTCATCGACGCGGCACGCCCCATGCTGCCCGGCGCCGACTTCAGCCGCCGCAGCGACGAATGGGCGGGCCCACGCCCTTGCACCGCGGACGGACTGCCCCTCGTCGGCCCGACCCGCTCACCGCGCGTCCACGTCTGCGGCGGCCACGGGATGTGGGGCATCGCCCTGGGCCCGCTGAGCGGCAAACTCCTCGCCGAGTCGATCGTGACCGGGCAGAGCGCCGCCGAGCTCACCCCCCTGCATCCGCTGCGCTGAACCGCTGGGAGATACCGTCCACACGCCGGCATGGTGGTGAGGTGACCTGGACGTTCCCTCACCTGGCGTGGCCGGTGGGCGCCCCTGCTCGCCACCTCGCGGCACAAAGAGGAAGGCTGCCCCACGTCCCGGCGGACTGCTTGCAGATATACCCATCAAGAGGTGTGTTTGGAAGAATTAGGGCGTAGCGCTGTCCAGGCAGTCAGGACGGCTTCTCGGTATCCGCAGGAGAGGTACTGGTCAGGAGGTGAAGGACATGCCCGGGCAGCGACCCCGACGCGACCATTACGTGGTCCTGGGCGTCCAGCCCTCTGCGTCCGCGCAGCAGATCACCACCGCGTACCGCAGGCTGGTCCGCTCCCTGCACCCGGACACCGGTCACGGCGACCCGGCGGCCTCGGAGGACTTCGCCGAGGTCGTGACCGCCTACGACACGCTTCGCGATCCGGAACGGCGTGCCGCATACGACGCCGGACGTGACGATCCAGCCGACCGGACCCGGTCCGGCAATCCGATACCGGTGCGCGTCCGCGTCACCCGCACCCGCGCCGCACCGACCGCACAGCCCGGTGCGAACCAGCCGGATGACCTGGATCCCCTGGACGTCCTGGCGCTTCTCGGTGATCTGGCGGGCCTGCGGTACTGGTCGCGGGTGCGGGCCCGCCCGACACTGGTCGACCCGCGTCTTGCCCCGACCACCCGAACGTCTGCCGCGCGGATCCTTCAATGGATGTGGCATACGGACCCGTGGCAGTGACCGGCAGGGCAGGAGGAAGCGCGGCCCGCTGCCTGGCCGGCACGCGGGCCGCACCGGTCCTGCATCCTGCGCAGCCGCCTCTACCGCTACCGCTTCACCCGGACCTTGCCCACGACCGTCTGCGAGGACACAAGGCAGGCCGACGCCGTCCCGCCGTTCCCCCGGCCTGAGCGTCCGCGCCGGGCGAGGACTGGCCCGGGGCACCCTGGGCCTGTGCGTAGAGCGCGGTACCGATCTTCTGTGCGGCAGCTGCCGCCTTCTCCGTGGCGGCACGGATGGCGGCTGTATCGCCGCCCTCGACGGTCTCGCTCTCGAGTTTCTCCTTCAGTTCCGCCAGCGCGTCCCGCGTCTCCGTCTTCACATCGGCGGGGACGCGGTCACGTGCATGATGCCGTTGGCGTCGATGTCTAAGGCGACCTCGATCTGCGGGACACCGCGCGGGGCCGGCGGCAGACCGGTCAGCTCGAACACCCCGAGCTTCTTGTTGTACGCCGCGTCCATCGCCGGACTGTTCCTCACCACCGATAGCCGTCATCGCAGACATGCCCGAGGAGGAAGAGGCATCGGCCGGTGCGAGAACCGGCGCAGCCGACCTGTGACAAGAGAGATCATCAGAGAGTGCTGATGCGCGGGCGCTGGGGTCGGTTCCCCCGGAACCGCCCCGCAACTACTACTCGGCGAAGCGGGCCGTGTCGGGAGGTCGCTCAGGGGTACATGGGGGCCGACGAGCCTGGTCGGGTCGACCGTTCCTGCTACGCGCCGGCTGGATCCCCGTCACCGCGACGGCGCTGCCGCACAGGGGCAGCCCGGGGGCGACGGAGAGGAGAGCAGCAAGTGATTTCCGCGATGGTGACGGTGCCCGTCGAGGGCGCGCTACTCACAGGTGATCTGGTGGTTTCCGGTCCGACGCGGTCGGTCGTGCTCTTCGCGCACGGCGGCGCCAGCACTCGGAACAGCCCGCGAAGCCGTGACGTCGCCCATGAACTCCACAAAGCGGGTATCGCTACCCTGCTCCTCGATCTGTTGAGCGAGCTGGAGGAGCGCAACGACGCGGTGACCGGCAAGTACCGCTTCGACATCCCGCGTCTCGCCCACCGGCTGGTGACGGCGATCGACTGGCTGGACGAGCAACCGGACACTGCCCGATTGCCCGTGGGCCTGTTCGCGTCCGGCACGGCTGCCGCCGCCGCCCTCCTGGCAACTGCGGAGCGGCCGGATCGCGTGTACTCCGTGGTCTCGCAGAGCGGTCGCCCGGACCTGGCCGGCGAGACACTGCCGCCGCTCCGGGCTCCGGTGCTGTTCTTCGTCGGCGGCAACGACCAGGAAGCCGTCCGGCTGAACCGCGAGTCCGCTGAGCAGATGCAGGGCCCTCACAAGATCCACCTGCTGCGTGGTGTCACGCGCGTGTCGGAGGAGCCGGAGGCATTGCGTCAGGTGGCCGCCGCCGCCAGAGAGTGGTTCGTGTCTCCGTTGGAACAGGGCGGCGACGCCGCTCGCCCGTCACCGCATTAAAAGCGGTGCCCTCTCATACGTAGGGGACGGAACACCTTGACTCGCACGCGGCGGACCGGCGCGGGCGGACCGGCGCGGGCGGGGACCGGCGCGGGCGGCGCAGGCGAGCGGGATACCGCAGCGTCGGAGTCACCCGTACGGCGAGGACAGCGATGTCGTCGGAACCGCCTGGGGGGCGGCGAGCAGCTCGTCGCAGAAGGCGTCGAGGGGTGCGTCGGCCAGGGCCGCAGTGTGCTGGCCGCAGCAGTTCGATACCGTCTTCCAGGCTCTTCCCCGGACGTTCCACGAGCCCGTTGGTGTACAGCAGCAGGGTGGACCGCGGTGGGCAGTTGCTCGTTGTCGTTGCCGTGGCCTGGCTCCACGCCGAGCAGCACGCCATGACCGTTGCCGAGAAAGCGGATGTCGCCGTCGTGGTCGACGAGGAGGGCGGCGGATGGCCCGCGTTGGAATGACGCAGCCTGCCACCGACGGCGGTCGTCGGACTTCGAAACGGGCGTAGACACAGCTGGCGAGGTGGCCTGCGTAGAGGGTGTCCGAGATCAGGTCCAGGCGCCGGAGGACGTCGCCGGGCGGTTCGCGGCGGTCACAGGCCAGCGCGCGCAGCATTTTGCGCAACTGGCTCCTCGCGATGGCGGCCGGCAGGTCATGACCACTGACGTCGCCGATGATCAGCGCACTGGCGCCGTCGGGCAAGGTGAAGCAGTCGTACCAGTCGCCTCCTAGCGGAACAGTCGGCTCTTGTCGACGGCCAGGGCGGTACGTGCGCCAGGTCCTCGACCAGGGCGACGTCGTTCTCGGTCAGCGGCATCTCGCCACCGCAGCGGGTCCGTCATCCGGGCAGGGCGACCGTCCCGTGTGGGGGAATTCCACCGTATTGAGGAAGATTATGATGATTGGATGTCTCGGTCAGGGGGACTTCCGGACAGCGGGTGAGCGCGTTGCACGCCACCGTTCTCGGAAGGAGATGATCGGCATGACGCTTCCCGTACGGCGCGAACAGACAGCACCGATGTGGGACCCGTTCCGCGAAATGGAGGATCTCCGCGAACGCATGAGCCGCCTGATGGCCGCCGGCTTCCCCAGCGACCTCGGTATCAGCGGGGGGTGGGCGCCGCTCGCCGACCTGGAAGAGACCGACGACGCATACGTCATCGAGGTCGACTTGCCCGGCCTGAAGCAGGACGACATCACCATCGAGCTCAACGCCGGCGAGCTCGCCATCCACGGCGAGATGAAGGAGAAGGAACGCACCGGCGTTCTCAGGCATCGCACCCGCCGCACCGGCCAGTTCGACTACCGCGTCACCCTTCCACAGGACACGGACGCGGAGAACGTCACCGCAGAGCTCGCCGAGGGCGTGCTCACCGTCAAGGTTTCCAAGGCAGACAAGGCCAAGCCCCGCCGCATCGAGATCAGCGGCTGACGAGGTACCGCGGCCTCGTCCGGGCGGGGCACCACCGCCTGGACGACTATCGGCCGCGTGTCCCTGCCCCGCCGTGGGGCAGTGCTCCACAGCCCTGCAGATCGGGTGACGCGGGGCGGGCGATGGTAGGGAGGGAAGCGATATCCCGTGGCCCGCTTGCTAGTTGAGAACAAGGATGTGGTCGTACGGCTGTCCTGGCGTGAGGCGCTTCTCGCCAAGCGGAAAGCGATTCGGGTGCCCCTTACGGCTGTACAGGGGGCGCGGGTCGAGCAGGATTGGTGGCGCAGTCTGCGGGGCACCACCGAGCGGGGGCGCTGGAGATCGGGGCGCTTCTGCATGGGCACTTGGCGGCATGCGCGCGGCATCGACTTCGCAGCCGTACGCGCGGCCGGCCCGGTGGCTGTTGTCGATCTGTTGCCGGGCCGCGAATTCGCCCGCCTCTCCGTCTCGACGGCCGATCCGGAGGGCGCCGTGCAGGCTGTGCGCCTTGCAGCACGGCGCGCATGAGACGTGAACGGTGGTCAGGGACGGGGGCAGAGGATGCGGCGAGGGCAGTGAGGCCGTGGCCGCTGTCGGCAGGTCATCGGCTGACTCCGATCCCTGGCGCGCCCGCGGCCCGTGGGCCGCCCCAACGGATACCCGCCCGCAGGGGGCCTCTGCGGTTGACGCGGTGATCAGGCGAATCCGGCCGAGCGATCCATTGGGCCGACCTCGTCATCGCGGCCTGACAGGTGGGGACCGACGACGGTGGGGGCCCGCCCCCGGCCGGGCCGAGGGCGGGCATGAGGCGCTGGGTGGCTCAGACAGCGGTGATGTTCTCTGCCTGTGGGCCTTTCTGCCCCTGGGTGACGTCGAACGTCACCTTCTGGCCTTCCCGAAGTTCACGGTATCCGTGGCCGGCCACGTTGGAGTAGTGAGCGAAGACGTCCGGGCCCCCGCCGTCCTGCTCGATGAAGCCGAAACCCTTGTCCGAGTTGAACCACTTCACAGTTCCGCTGGTCATGCGTGCCCTCCACAGGACTCCGACGAATCGGTTCCCGCACCGCGCGGGAACCGGAGCTGATCGCCTTGGTCCTCAGTGATGCAGAACAGCAAGACCGCCCGTGCGCTGCGCACGGGCGACACAACTTCGGAACCACGACAGCTGTACGCGACGCTACACGCGAGGCACCCCGACCACGACGCGCAGACGGCCGAATTGGTCCGCTCGGCGCATCACAACAGCCGTCCGTATGAATCGAACGGCTGCTGCGTGTCGCGCGCACTGCCCAGGGGTGCCGGTCTGAACAACGCTCTCCGGCTGGAGACCTCCGTCCGCGGCGCCGAACGCGAGAACGACATCGACCGTGTGGAGCTGTCCGCAAGGTCCCCGGCCGTCGTGACCAAGGGTTCGCCGCCTGGGCCCTGAAGGACGGCCTGCCAAGCGGAGTTGGCTTCGGGTCAGCTGTTGAGTTCCTTTTGTCCGCCACCACTGGTGGCGATCTTGCGTGGCTTGGCCTGCTCGGCGACCGGGATCTGCAGCTTCAGCACGCCCGCCTCGTAGGAGGCGCCGATCCGCTCGGTGTCCAACGTCTCGCCGAGGAACAGCTGCCGGCTGAACGTCCCCGCGGGCCGCTCAGTGATCACCGTCTCGGTGTCCTCGCCGTACGTCGGCTTGCGTTCGGCCTTCACCGTTAGGACGTTGCGCTCGACGTCAAGGTCGATCGACTCCGGCGTCACGCCCGGCAGGTCCAGCTCCACGAAGAACGTTGCACCCTCGCGCCAGGCGTCCATCGGCATGACGCGTCCCACTGCATTCGCATCTGCTCCTCCCGGAGGGTAGCCGGGTTTGTCGCGTATGCCTTGGAGACGACGGGCTCTGCCTGCGCGCCTGCCCCCCACACACAAGCTTCGGCGGGCTCGCCGCAGCCGGCGGCGAGCCGGTCCCCGAAGGGCAGCGGACTCTGTCAGTCTCCGGTCGTGATCTCGATGCGATGGGGCTTGGCGGCTTCGGCCTTCGGGACCTTGACCGTGAGCACCCCATCACCCAGGCGGGCGTCGACGCCTTCTGCGTCGATGTCGCCGGGCAGGACTGTGCGGTACTCGAACCGGCCGGTGCGCCGGGTGCTGCGCCGCAGGACGCCGGTGCGCTCCCGCTCCTTGAACTCGCCGCTGATGACCAGCTCCCGGTCGCTCATCTCGATGTCGATGTCGTCGCGGTTGACGCCGGGGACTTCGACCTCGATCTCGTAGGCGTCGTCGGTCTCGGAGACATCCGCCAGCGGTGACCAGGCCATCGCCTCGGTGGCGGGCGCCATGGCTCCACCGACGGTCGATTCCAGCAGGTTGCCTACGCGACCGAACAACTCGTTGAATTCGGCCAGCGGATCCGACACCCAGCCGGGGAGGCGCCGCTCGGCGAGTCGGCCGGAAGTGCCGCGTCGCACGGGAAGAGACATCTCGTCTCACCTCCGCAAGATTTGCCTACGCAAGGTTTCCGCTTTGCCCTGTTTCGATACCCGATGGGGTGGTCTTCACACGGGAACCGGCACATGATTCAAGGCAATTGCCACGCCGGCCGCAGCGCCTCGGTCGGAAGCATCGTGCCGGGTCCACCTCGCCGGCTCAGCCCTTGACGGTGATGACCGAGGCCGTGCAGCAGCCCCACCGGCTCCCACGCGCCCTGATGCCCGTGGCGACCCTCACCGGGGCCAGACCCGGAACAGTGCCTTCGATCATTCATCCATGTCCTCGAGCACCCGCCCATGCCCCATGGCGGTCTGTGAACGAATGCGGGTGATCACCTCGACGAGCTGTTCACGCAGCAACTGGCAGACGAAGGGCTCGGTCGCCGCTGCCCGGAAGTGCGGTGAACCAAGTCCGCGTCTGAGGCTCTCATTCGAGGCGTCCACGACGGCGGGCACAATCGCGGCGACGACCGCTCCCGCCGAGTCGATGGCCATCAGGTGCCCGCCCCAACCACAGTGCGGGGCAAAGCATCGTCATCGCGAGGTTTCACGTCGTGCCTAACGTGTGATCGTGAACCACGGTCACAACAAGGCCATGGTCATCACACGCTCGGCTTACGCCTTCGCCCTTGAGCCCAGACCTCGTCGCCCATCACGCCCAGCTCGGCTCGGCGCCCCGGAAAGCCTTGTGGCTGTCGGCGGGTCCGGCGGCCCTGCACACCGAGCCGCCCTCAGTCAGGACACCTGAAGCCCTCGGTGGGCTGTTCTTGACAAATTCGCCCTGTACCGCTGCCTCACATGGTGATGACGATCTTGCCGCGTGCGCGGCCCTTCTCCAGATGCCGTATGGCTTCCGGAACCTCGCCCAGCGAGTACGTCCTCTCGATGACCGGCGTGACCTTGCCGGCCTCGATGAGCTGCCCCAAGAGTTCAAGGTCCGCGCTGCGTTCCGCGGACATCAGGCCGCGCAGCTTCTGCTGTGTGAACGAGGACAGCACCATCGCCTGGAGCGTGCGGTCCACGCCTTGCAGCCACCGTCCGTCCCCTTCGCCGCCCACCAGGACAAGGGTTCCGCCAGGGGTGAGGGCGCGTCGTAGGAGTGACAGGGGGCGGTTGCCCGCGGTGTCGAGGATGAGGTCGTAGCGGCGGGCCCCGGCCGTGACGTCCGTGAAGTCCTCGCGGGTGTAGTCGATGACGTCGTCCGCGCCGATCGACCGGACCAGTTCCGTCTTCGTCGTGCTGCACAGGCCCGTGACCTCCGCACCGAAGGCCTTGGCCAGCTGCACGGCGTACGTTCCTATGCCTCCCGCCGCGCCGATGACCAGGACCTTCTGCCCTGGCTTGACTTGTCCCCTGTCGCGAAGGCCCTGGAGCGCGGCGAAGGCAGCGGTGGGAACGGCCGCCGCCTGCTCGAAGGTGAGGTTGGCCGGCTTCGCTGCCAGCCTGTCCTGCCGACCCCGCGCGTACTCGGCGAAGGAGCCGTCGCAAGCGCCGTACACCTCGTCGCCCGGACGGAAGCGCCTGACGTTCGCGCCGACCGCCTCGACGCGCCCCGCGACGTCCAGACCACGGACGCGGGATCTGGGTGCGCGGAGCCCATATCCCATCAGGCGCATCAGATAGGGCATGCCCGTCATGCAGTGCCAGTCGGCCGGGTTCACTCCCGCCGCGCGCACTTGCACGAGCACGTCGTCGGGCCCGGGTTCCGGCTTGTCGATGTCCCTGAGTTCCAGGACGTCCACCGGCCCGTACATGTCCTGAACAACTGCCTTCATGGTGTCTCCTCTTCGTGGTCCGAGTACTGGAACACGTCGTCCAGCGGGACTTGGAACACCTTGGCGATCTGGAATGCCATCTCCAGGGAGGGTGAATAGCGGCCCTGTTCGATGGCGATGACTGTCTGGCGGGAAACGCCGATCCGGTCCGCCAGCTGCGCCTGGGTCATTTCTCCGTGCGTGAAGCGGAGGGACCGGATCGAGTTCGTGACCCTCGTGGGCTTGGGTTTCGGCTTCGGATTGGGTTTCACCACGGCTGGAAGCCTCGGCGGTACGCGACGATCCTGGCGGCGGACCCGAGGATCGCGGACAGGACGAACGCCAGGTAGATCGTGTTGGAGATCCAGAAGTGGTCCAGCTCGGCCATCGACATGCCAAGGGCCGACACTCCGCCCACGACGAGGAACGACTGGCCGATGTATTCGCCGAACCGAATGATCTCCTTGTCGCGCTGGTCCTTCTTGCGGGCGTCCTTCGGCGAGAAAGTCGCGACGAGGACGTGCAGCACGATCGACGCGGCGATCGAGGCGCCGATGGCCCACAACATCGTCGCCACGTACGCCACTTCACCGAGAGGAACGTCGCCCGCCCGCCCAAGAATGACGGCGATATAGGCCGCATATGTTCCGATCGCGAGGACCGCCATGATCCACGCGCTCTTCTCTTCGAATGGCATGCCGCGAATGTAAAGCAGCGTCGACATGGTGTCAAGGATTCTTGACATGGCTTGGGCGGGCCGACGCATCCGTGTGGGCCCTCAGGAGCCGTCAGGCGTCAGTGCCCGGCGGGCACCACCGCCCCGCACCTGCCCCGGCCACCTCAACGATCACCTCGGCGATCCGCGGCGTACACATCCCGCCCCGGAGCATCAGCAGCCTGCGCTCGGCATCATCGGGACCGGCCCTCCGGACATCGCAACCCGAATACGCACTCTCCCCGCTCATACGCCTCAGGCGATCCCCACCCAGCCACGCATCAACCGGCTGGGACCGGACGCCACGTGTTGCCCAGCCGCCCGGGACCCCGCGCGACCCGGCCGGCCTGCCGCTGTGCCCTCGGCGCCCGGCGGGCGTGCCTCGCTCAATCCATGCCGCGGTCCAGCAGTTCCCTGACGCCCCGAGCCGTCAGCGCCAGCTCCTCCGGTGTGCCGGCATCGATGACGAGTGCCAGTTCCTCGGAAGGCCAGCCGTGGGCGAGCGCGCCGAGCAGGATCTGCCGGTGCTCTGTGATCTGCGGGAACGCCTGCCGCATACGGGCCTGCGAGGTGAACACCGGCACCAGTTCGGTGCCGTCCCGCTGCTCGTAGACGGGCAGACTCACCGTGCCGACAGGCTGGTCCTCGGCAGCGGCGGTGGTGGGGACCAGAACCTCGCTGCCCGCGAGGGTGTCCAGTTCCGCCTCGTCGGCGTCGCCCTCGACAACCGCCCGCAGGGCCAGTTGAACGGCGGAGGCGGCGCCGTTGGGAAAGTTGTCAGTCACGGCTGGTCCATTCCGATGGGTCGGACATGTCCGGGAAGACATTGCAGTGCCCCTCGAGATCCAGCGGCCGAGTACCCGGACTCCCCCCTCTCATGTGCCACCTGGCGGCCACACCTCCAAGGCCCCGGCGCTCGGTCGGGCTCAGGTTCTAGCGATCGTCGCAACACCCCAGCCCAAGGGATGCGATGTTCGAGATCCGCCGGGCAGCCCTGGTCGATGCCCTCACACGGTTGTACGGCGTCCCCTGCCGAACTCCTCGGACAGGATCCACCGTCGGCGCAGGTCGTTGCCGAGCCGGTTCGGCGGCACCCCACGTCCTCCCAGCCCTCGAAGGACAACGGCGATCGGGGCCACCGTGCGCAGGTCGCCGGCCACCTCCGATCACTACTCCTCCGGTGCCGCCTTCCGCACGGAGCGCAGCCGGTCGTCGCACCACTGCCTGGCCGCCTCGGCGACCTGTTCCAGAGCGCCGGGCTCTTCGAACAGGTGCGTGGCTCCCGGCACGACGCGCAGGGAGTGCGGGGCCCCCAGCCGCAGGGCCGCCTCCTGGTTGAGCTTGAGCACCTCGTGGTCCTGGCCGCCGACGATGAGCAGGACCGAAGCCCTCACGTGGCCCAGAGCCTCACCGGCCAGATCCGGCCGACCGCCCCGCGACACCACGGTCAGCACACGGTCCGGCCGCTCGGCCGCGGCCACCAGTGCCGCCGCGGCGCCCGTACTCGCGCCGAACAGGATCACCGGCAGCCTCCGGATGTCGGGCTGCGCCTCCAGCCAGTCGATCGCAGCCACGAGCCGCCGGCCCAGGAGGGGGATGTCGAAGCGGTGCTCGGCGGTGAGCGCGTCGTGCCGCTCCTCCCGTTCGCTGAGCAGGTCCAGCAGCAACGTGCCGAACCCGGCGGTGCGCAGCTCGGCCGCGACCATCCGGTTGCGCGGGCTGTGACGGGAGCTGCCGCTGCCGTGCGCGAACAGCACCACGGCCCGAGCCGGTGTGGGGACGACGAAGTCGCCGGGGAGCGTGACGTCGTCGGTGTGCACCAGAACCATCTCGGAGATCATCGGCATCAGCTTCTTCCGGTCTGCCGACCTTGCGGATCGATACGACCACGATCCGGATGTCCTCACCGCGTACCCACCTTGCAGCGGGAACCGTTCCTGAAGACTGAGCGGCAGTAAGTCGTGCTGCCGGAACCCGTGCTCAACCGGGTGCCCCGAACAGTCTCGGGCACCCTGGTCGCGGGCCGTGCTCCGCCGCTGTTGACGGCCGCGGCGCCGCCGTTACCACGACCCTGCTACGGGAACCCGGTACGTCGGGCAGCCACACTCGAGGAGGTGAGTGACATGCCCGGACGACAGGAGCTGCCGTCGACCCTCGAGCGCTCCTCGAAGCAGGCCCAGCGCACGTGGATCAAGGCGCACGACTCCGCCGTGGAGCAGTACGGCGAGGGTGAGCGGGCACACCGGGTCGCCTACGGCGCGCTCAAGCACACGCACGAGAAGGTCGGCGACCACTGGGAGCGCAAGGAGGGCGGCCGCAAGGGCCCGTCGGACCCGCAGTCGGCCCGGCCCCGTCAGCAGGGCGGACGCAGCGGCGAAGGTCTCGACGAGCACGCGACGAAGGAGCATCTCTACGACCTCGCGCGGCGACTGGACATCGACGGACGGTCCCGGATGTCGAAGCCCGAGCTGCTCGACGCGGTCCGTAAGGCGAACCGCTCCCGCACGCGCGCATCCCGTTCAAGCTGACTCAGCCATATGCGGCGGACACAGCTCGCCGACCGGAAGGTAGGCATCAGGCCATGCGATTCCGCGACCGTCGCCACGCCGGCCAGGAACTCGCCCTACGGCTGAGGGAGTGGGCGGCTGACAGAGATCTGGTCAAGACCCTTGTACTCGCGCTGCCCAGGGGCGGCGTCCCGGTGGCAGCCGAGGTGGCTCATATCCTCAAGGCACCCTTGGACGTGCTGGTCGCGCGGAAGATCGGCGTTCCGGGTCACCCGGAGACCGGCGTCGGCGCGATCGTGGGGGACGATCCCCCGCTGTTCGACCAACGCGCCTTGGAGATGCTCGGCCTGAGCGAGAAGCGGCTCAACCCGGACGTGGCCCGCGAACGAACCGAACTGCACCGTCGGGAGCAGGTGTACCGGGGTGACCGCTCCGCGCCCGACGTCAAGGACCGCGCCGTGATCCTCGTCGACGACGGGCTCGCCACCGGCGCCACCGCACGCGCCGCTCTCCGGTACTTGCGCCGCCGGAACCCGGCCCGGCTGATCCTCGCCGTGCCCGTCTGCGCTCCCGACTCCGCCGCCGCGATGCGCTCTGAGGCCGATGACGTCGTCTGCCTGCACCAGCCGCCGGACTTCTGGGCGGTCGGCCAGTGGTACGACGACTTCGACCAGGTCAGCGATGACGCGGTCATCGAAATCCTGCACGCCCTCAGCGCCTCGCCGCCCAAGAGCTGACACCGCGGGGCCGGGATCAGTGTGGTGTGGCTTTCCACCATGATCCTCTGGAACGTCCCGCATGGTCGGAGACGGGGGCCGGATGACGCCGGCCCGCCCGCTGCGAAGAAAGCTTTTAGCCGCACCGGATGCGCTCACGGTCTGCGCCGCGTCTCGCGCGTGCCGCGCAACCAGAATCCGCTGCGAGGAAGAGTCGGGCTGTCTGTCGTGCAGGATCCGCGGACAGCACCTGACGAACGCACGGGCCTGCGGCGTGGTGAAGCGCATTCACAGCGTGGATGACCGGTTCCCTTCCGCCGCCGCCTCTCACCGCGGTCGACGACGCTGCTCCGTCACCCGCCGCCGTGTCGGGCCCGGCCCATGTGCTGCGCGTGAGCCTGTTGATGGCGGGCAGCTGTCTGCCGATCCTGGGGGCGGTGCTGATCGCCCCGGTGCTGCCGAAGATGCAGGACCACTTCGCGTCGGTCCCGGGAGTCAAGGCGCTGGTGCCCCCCGCCCTGACCGTTCCGGCGTTGGCGCTGGCACCGTCTTCAACGACTGGTCCGCCCGCGACCTGCAGTCCGCCGAGAACAACAACGCGGGCGTCACCTGGCGCGCCCGCATCGACGAGGTACGCCCCGAGGACATGGCGCGGGTCCACGCGGTCAATGTCACCGGCCCGCTCCTGGGCATCCAGCACCTGTTGCCGCTGATGGGCCCGGGTGCCTCGATCGTGAACGTCGGTTCGTCGGCGGCGCTGACCGCCCACTACCCGGTCGCGTACACGGCGAGCAAGTGGGCGCTGCGCGGCCTGTCGAGGACCGCCGCCATGGAACTGGGGCCCCGGGGCATCCGCGTGAACACCATCACCCCGGCTTCATCGACACGGACATGACCGCCTCCGCGGCGCCCGCGTTCCGCGAGGCGAACCTGCTCGGTACGCCACTCGGCCGCACCGGAACCGTCGACGACATCGCCCCGCTCGTGGTGTTCCTGTTGTCCGACGACGCGTCCTTCATCACGGGAGCCGAGGTCCCGGTCGACGGCGGCCTCACCACGCACGGTGGCGCCAAGCCGATCTCGGACGCCCTGCGCGCGGACGCCTGAGCACACCGAGAGCCGGCGCGGACCTGATGTGCAGGTCTCGCCGGGCGATCTTGGCGTACGTCCTGCAGGATGGTCCCGGTTGCCCGGCCACGGAGGCTTGTGAGGCAGCCCCCTTCCCCTGCGCGGCGGAGTGCCGCCCCATCGTTCACTCAGGGAGCCCGTATGGCAGTGATGGCGGAGGAACTCGTACCGGTGCTGGAGGACGCACGCCAGGCTCATACGGCGGTCCTCGACCGGTTCCGGGCGGATGCGGCGGTCACCCCGCCGGGTGCGTACCGGCAGATGCTCGAACGCCAGGCGACGGAGGTGCAGGTCAGCCTCCAGCGCATCCAGCACCGGGTACGCGATCTGCGGCCCCGGGGGATTCTCGACACCGCAGCCGGTGTCACGCGGTTCGTCTCGCACGGCGCGGTCCGCACGGTCATGCTGCCGCTGACGATCACCACGGGGATCGTGCGGGACATGCTGCCCGGCGGCGGCCCGGCCGATGCACGGCAGCTGCTGAGGAACGCGGAGGACGAGTACGCGGCTGCGGCGCGGGCACTTGCCGCGTGCCGGGCCGGGGAGGTGCTCGCCGAACAGGTGGACGACGAGGACACCGCCGAGCTGCTCGGCGCGCTGCGCCGCCAGGACGAGGAACTCCTGCAGGCGCTGGAGGACAGCCTGGCCGAGCAGGCGCGCGCCGTCGTGGCATCCACCAACGGCTCCGGCCCACGCGGGAATCACCACGGCGGTGTGGCCGACACGGCAGGCCGGACCATGCGGACCGTTGTCGACCGGGCACGTCATGTCGCTCGGAGCGGTGTCCGACGTGCCAGTGGTGCCGACACCACGAGGACGGTGCGGGGTGTGCCCGAGCCCGGCCCCATGGCCGAGGAGGTCCTGGGGGCGGTCAGGCGGGAGGAGGACCTGCCGATCCCCGGGTTCAGCCAGCTCAGCACGGAGCAGATCCAGCGCCGGCTGCCCTCGCTGTCCCAGTTGGATCTCACGGTGATCGAGGGCTACGAGCACGCACATGCGCGCCGCAAGAGAGTCCTGGACGCCATCGAAAAGCTGCGCGGAGCCGAGCCGTGGACCGGCTACGACGCCATGCACGCGGACGACGTCGTCGCGAGCCTGCAGGACGCTCCCTCCGACCAGGCCCGTCAGGCACTGGAGTACGAACAGCGCCACCGCCGACGCCAGAAGGTCATCTCCGCCGCGCAAACACGCGTCTCCGGCTGACGAAGAGCCGTGGGCCTGATCCGATGCGACAGGCGCCGCCTAGGGTGGAGGTATGGGCGACGGCGTGGTGACGCTGTTCCTGTGCGGGGACGTGATGCTCGGGCGCGGCGTCGATCAGATCCTCCCGAACCCCGGTGATCCGGTGTTGCGGGAGGGCTATGTCGTGGACGCCCGGTCCTACGTCCGGATGGCGGAGGCGGTGGGTGGCCCGATTCCGGCTCCCGTCGATCCGTCCTGGCCGTGGGGTGAGGCACTGCGGCTGCTGGAGGAGGCCGGCCCGGACGTCCGGATCGTGAATCTGGAGACCGCCGTGACGCGCAGTAAGGCGTTCGCGCCGGGCAAGGCGGTCCACTACCGCATGCACCCCGACAACCTGCCCGCCCTCACGGTGGCCCGGCCGGACGTCTGCGTCCTGGCCAACAATCACGTGCTGGACTTCGGCCGCGCGGGCCTGGACGAAACCCTCGGCTCGCTGGCCCGTGCGGGTCTGCGGACGGCGGGCGCGGGGCAGAACGCGGACGAGGCGTACGCGCCCGCGGCGGTCCCGGTCTCTCCAGGTGGCCGCGTCCTTGTCTTCGCCCTCGGGGCACGCTCCAGCGGCATCCCGTCCGACTGGGCGGCGACCGCGGACCGCTCGGGCGTCGCTCACGTCCCCGAACTGTCGGCCTCAGCGGCCGACGCGGTGGTCCGCAACGTGGAGGAGACAAGGCGTGCGGGCGACATCGTGGTGGTGTCCGTGCACTGGGGTACCAACTGGGGTTATCTCGTCCCCCGCGACCAGGTCCGTTTCGCGCACGCCCTGGTGGACGCCGGAGTCGACCTCGTCCACGGACACTCCTCGCACCACCCCCGCCCGCTCGAGGTGTACCGGGAGCGGCTGGTCCTGCACGGCTGCGGCGACTTCATCGACGACTACGAGGGCATCCCCGGCTACGAGGAGTACCGCGACGACCTCCGGATCGCCTACGTCGTCACGGTGGCGGCGGACACGGGACGGCTGACCGGCCTGCGCATGGTCCCCCTGCGCGCCCGCCGCATGCGGCTGGAGCCCGCGCCGACCGGGGACCGCACCTGGCTCCGCACCACCCTCGACCGCATCAGCCGCGGCGTGCGCATCATCCTGGAGTCGGACGGCACCCTCACGGCGGCGACCGGGCCATGACCCCATGGCTGCGGCTGATCCTGCCGTCCTGCCTGCCGCTTACGTCGGTCGGCCGCCCTTCTCCAGGAAGCGTCGCAGCCGGGTGCGCGGCCAGGTGTTGATCACGTCCTCCTTGGTGAGCCAGCCGCGCTGTGCCGTGCCCACGCCGTACCGCATGTGGGCCAGGTGGAGGGCGGAGTGGGCGTCGCTGTCGATCGCGAACTTCACGCCGTGCCGCCGGGCCCGCAGGATGTCCTCGTCCCGCAGGTCGAGCCGGTCCGGATGGGCGTTGACCTCCAGGGCCGTGCCGGTGCGGGCGCAGGCGGCGAAGATCTGGTCGAGGTCGGCGTCGATGCCCGGCCGCTTGCCGAGGATGCGGGTGGTGGGGTGGCCGATGATGTTGACGTACGGGTTCTCGCAGGCCCGCACGATCCGCCGGGTCAGCGCTGCGCGGTCCTGGTTGAAGTGCGAGTGCACCGAGGCCACGCACAGGTCGAAGCCCGCCAGGAAGCCGGCCGGCCAGTCCACGCCGCCGTCCGGAGCGATGTTCAGCTCCACACCGTGCAGCAGCCGCATGCCGTGCTCCTTGCCGTACGCGCGGTCGAGCTGCCTTACCTGATCGCGCTGGGCGAGCATCCGCTCGTCGGTCATGCGCTGCATGTACAGGTCCGGTCCGTGATCGGTGATCGCGTAGTAGGCGTAGCCGCGCTCCGCCGCTGACCGGACCATCTCCTCCAGCGGGGCGAGGCCGTCGGTGAGGTCGGTGTGGGTGTGCAGGTCGCCCCGGATGTCGGACTCCGTGACCAGGTCGGGCAGTTCACCGCGCTGCCCGGCCTCGATCTCGCCGCGGTCCTCGCGCAGCGTGGGCTCGATCCACGGCAGGCCGAGTCGGGCGTACACGTCCTCCTCCGTCGCGGAGACGATCTTCTCGCCGCTCTCGGCGTCGAACAGCCCGTACTCGGAGAGCTTCAGCCCCTGGTGCACGGCGATCTCACGGATGCGGATGTTGTGCGCCTTGGAGCCGGTGAAGTACAGCAGAGCGGCGCCCCAGGAGTCGGGCGGCACGACCCGCAGGTCGATGGCCAGCCCCTTGCCGGTGCGGACCGACGTCTTCTTCTCGCCGTGGGCGATGACCTCCGTGACGTACGGCAGCTCGGTGAAGGCCCGCATGACGGGCACCGGCTTCGTCGCCGCGGCGAGGACGTCGATGTCACCGATCGTCTCCCGGAAGCGGCGCAGTGACCCGGCGTACGCGCACAGCCGGCAACCGGTCACCCGGGACAGCTCGGCGACGGTCTCCTCGGCGAGGTCGAGGGCCACGTCGAGCAGGACTCGCTCCCCGGAGGACTGCAGGAGCTCGATGCCGTGGAGGATGTTCTCCTCGGTCCTGGGGCCGAAGCCCTTCAGGTCGCGCAGCCGCTCCGCGTGGATCGCGTCGGCCAGTTCCTCGACGGAGGAGATCCCCAGCTCCTCGTGGAGCACCAGGGCTTTCTTCGGGCCGAGCGTGGGGATGGCCGTCAGCTGCCGGACCCCGGCGGGGATCTTCGCCCGCAGTTCCTCCACGGCGGACACACTGCCGTCGCGGAAGTACTCGACGACCTTCTCGGCGATCGACTTGCCGACACCGGGGATCTGCTGCAGGCCCTTCACGTCGAGCGTGCCGACATCGGCGTGGTGACCGCCGATCGCGCGGGCGGCCTTCTCGTAGACACGCGCCTTGAACGCGTCCCCGCCGGTGATCGAGATCAGGTCCGCATACTCGTGGAACAGAGCGGCGACCTCGTCGTTGGACCGAGCCACAACTCCTGGGTAGGCACGGAGCCGTGGGTCAAACCCCGCCGACCAGGTTCGCCCTGCCTCAACCGGGCGAACCGCACAGCCGGGGCGTGGGTGCCGCACCACGAGCCTGTCGTGGCCGCCGGGCACCAGCCACGGGGCCTGTCTGCGGGATCAGCTGTCCTTGCCGCCCATCGCCTTGCGCACGGCGTCGCGGGTACGGTCGACCACAGCCGCCACGGGCCCGACGGCGAGGTTCTGGGCCACGGACTCCACGCCCGGATGCGGGCGGGTGGGCGCCATGGCCTCGGCGGCCCGGACAGCCGTGGCCATCAGGGAGAGCTGCTGCGCACCGGTGTTCTCACGCAGCCGGGGAAACTCGTACTGCTCCTCCGAGGCCGCGTGCTGCAGCACGTCCGCGCGCAGATCCCGGAACCCACCCATGAATTTGGGGTCGTCAGTGCCGACCGCCCCGGCCCAGGCCGGGGCGGCGGGATGCGGTCCGATGATGCGCCGTGACGGTGACCGCGTGCCCCCGCGGTCACCGTCACTTGGCAGGCCGGCGCGCAGCACCCCGGTCAGGGGGTCATCCGGGCGGAGCGGCCACGACCGCCCCGGTCGGTGCCGCCCGCCGCCGAGCTTGCCGCGAGCGCGAGCAGCAGGGCGACGGCGCCGACGATGATGTTGTTGACCACGGTGCGTGTCGTGTCCACGTTTCCGGACACCACCCACGGCGCGACGATGGTCCAGACACCGATCATGGCGGCGGCCCACGCGCGGGCATGCGTGCGCTCGTAGGCTTGGCCGAAGCCGCCGAGGAGCAGTGCGTAGGCGATGCCGGTGATCAGGTTGTTCACGGCCAGGGTGGTGAAGCCGTTGAAGCCCGCGATCCAGGGGGATGCGGCCAGATAGACGCCGGTGGCGAGCGCCAGCGCTTCGACGGCCTGCCCCCGCTGGGTCGTCACGGCCCGCTCTGCCCGGGTGTGGCGTTCCCGCATATCCAGGATGTCCGGGTGCGACTCCATGGTCGTATGGGTCCGCTCTGTCATGATCGCCTCCAGATCGAGGGGTCACGTTCGATGTGGCCCGGCACCTGCCCGTGTACCCACCGGACGGCCGCAATCCCGCATTGACACCGATCCGATCAGAGGCGGCCCGAGCCCTGTGCGTGGCTGAACATGACCGCCTCGAGTTCGAGCCGGCAACGGGTGACCAGCCGCCAGGTCGCCCCGAGCCGTGCCGTCCGCGTTCTCACTTTCGCGTGGCGGTGTGGTCGTAGAACCCGTGGCCGCTCTTGCGGCCCAGCCGGCCGGCCGCGACCATGCGGCGCAGCAGCGCGGGGGGCGCGTACAGCGGCTCCTTGAACTCCTCGTACATCGACTCCGCGACCGCCTGCGCGGTGTCCAGGCCGATGAGGTCGAGCAGGCGCAGCGGGCCCATGGGGTGGGCGCAGCCCAGTTCCATGCCGCGGTCGATGTCCTCGGGGGTCGCGGATCCGGACTCCACCATGCGGACCGCGGCGAGCAGGTAGGGCACGAGGAGTGCGTTGACCACGAAGCCGGAGCGGTCGGTCGCCTCGACGACCTCCTTGCCCAGGGCTTCGGAGGCGAAGGCTCTGGCCCGTACAAGGGTCTCGGGACTTGTGGTGAGGGCCGGGATGATCTCGACGAGGGTTTGTACGGGCACGGGGTTGAAGAAGTGGATGCCCAGGACCTGGCTGGGCCGCTCGGTGGCCACCGCGAGGTCGACGATGGGGATCGACGAGGTGTTGGTGGCCAGAACGGCTTCGGGATCGGTGACGACCTGGTCGAGGGTTTTCAGGACGCCGGTCTTCAGGTCGCGGTTCTCGGCGACGGCCTCGATGACGAACTGGCGGTCGGCCATGGCCTTGAGGTCGTCGGTGAAGGTCAGCCGGGAGCGCGCGCCGTCCCGCGCCTCCTCGCTGATCTTGCCGCGGCGCAGAGCGCGGTCGAGGGATGCCTCGACGCGTCGGCGGCCGGCCGCGGCGGCGTCGGCGGACGACTCGGCGACCAGTACGTCGATGCCGCTGCCGCTGAGGGCGGCGACTTCGGCGATGCCGGAGCCCATGAGACCGCAGCCGACGACACCGAGACGCGAGACAGTTTCCATGCGGGTGGCCTTTGCTTGGGGCGAAGAGACGAAGAGGCGAGGAGGCGAGGAGACGGGCGTGTTCAGACGTTGCGGCGGTACTCTCCGCCGACTTCGAAGAACGCCTCGGTGATCTGCTGGAGCGAACACACCCGGGCGGCGTCCATCAGCACGGCGAAGGCGTTCTCGCCGCTGGTGGCGGCGCGCTTGAGTTCAGTGAGGGCGGCTTCCGCCTCGGTGCGGTGACGTCCGCGGAAGTCCTCGACGCGGGCGAGCTGTGACTGCTTCTCCCCCTCGGTGGCGCGGGCCAGTTCCACCGCACCGTGTTCGCTGTCACCGCCGGGCTTGCGGAAGGTGTTGACGCCGATGATCGGCAGCGTGCCGTCGTGCTTGCGCTGCTCGTAGAGCATCGACTCGTCCTGGATGCGGCCGCGCTGGTAGCCGGTCTCCATGGCGCCGAGGACTCCGCCGCGCTCACTGATGCGCTCGAACTCGGTGAGTACCGCCTCTTCTACGAGGTCGGTGAGTTCGTCGATGATGTACGAGCCCTGGAGCGGGTTCTCGTTCATCGCCAGGCCCCACTCGCGGTTGATGATGAGCTGGATGGCGAGGGCCCGGCGGACGGAGTCCTCGGTGGGGGTGGTGACGGCCTCGTCGTAGGCGTTGGTGTGCAGGCTGTTGCAGTTGTCATAGATGGCGATGAGGGCCTGCAGGGTGGTGCGGATGTCGTTGAAGTCCATCTCCTGGGCATGCAGGGAGCGACCCGAGGTCTGGACGTGGTACTTGAGTTTCTGACTGCGCTCCCCCGCCCCGTACTTCTCGCGCATGGCGACCGCCCAGATGCGGCGGGCGACCCGGCCGAGGACGGTGTACTCGGGGTCCATGCCGTTGGAGAAGAAGAAGGACAGGTTGGGCGCGAAGTCGTCGACGGACATGCCGCGGGCGAGGTACGCCTCGACGTAGGTGAAGCCGTTGGTGAGGGTGAAGGCGAGCTGGCTGATGGGGTTCGCGCCGGCCTCGGCGATGTGGTAGCCGGAGATGGACACCGAGTAGAAGTTGCGTACGCCCTGCTCGATGAACCACTCCTGGATGTCGGCCATCATCCGCAGGCTGAACTCGGTGGAGAACAGGCAGGTGTTCTGGCCCTGGTCCTCCTTGAGGATGTCGGCCTGGACCGTGCCCCGCGTGTTCTGCAGGACGTAGGCCCGGATCTCGGCCGTCTCCTCGGCGGTCGGTTCGCGGCCCTGTTCGGCGGTGAAGGCGTCGAGTCGCTGGTCGATGGCGGTGTTGAGGAAGAAGGCCAGGACGGTGGGCGCGGGGCCGTTGATGGTCATGGAGACCGAGGTGGTGGGGGAGGTGAGGTCGAAGCCCGCGTAGAGCGCCTTCATGTCGTCGAGGGTGGCCACGGAGACGCCCGAGGTGCCGACCTTGCCATAGATGTCGGGACGCAGGGCCGGGTCATGGCCGTAGAGGGTGACGGAGTCGAAGGCGGTGGACAGCCGGGTGGCCTCGCTGTCCTTGGACAGATAGCGGAAGCGGCGGTTGGTGCGCTGCGGGTCTCCCTCGCCGGCGAACATCCGTGCCGGGTCCTCGCCCTCGCGCTTGAACGGGAACACCCCGGCGGTGAAGGGGAAGCGGCCGGGCAGGTTCTCCGCTCGCAGGAAGCGCAGTAGTTCGCCGTGGTCCACATAGCGGGGCAGGGCGACCCGGGGGACGAGGTTGCCGGACAGGGACTCGCGGACCAGGGCGGTGCGCTGCTCGCGACCGCGGGTGACGGTGACCAGTTCCTCGCCCGAGTACGCCTGTACGGTCTCCGGCCAGTCCTCCAGCAGGTGGCGCGCGGACGCGTCGAGGCCGTCCTCGGCGTCGGCGAGCAGTTTCTCGACGTCGGCGGTGGATGCTTCGACCGCGGTCAGTTCGTCGCGTACGGCGGTCAGACGCTGGACGCGCCGGGCGGCGTCGGCCTGCGTGGCGGTGTCGGCGTGGTAGCCGCGTACGGTCTCGGCGATCTCGGCGAGGTAGCGCACCCGGGTGGTGGGCACGATCTGCGCCGCGCCGCTGGAGTGGCGTACGTCTGTCACCGGGAGGGTGCCGGCGCCGGCCGGGAGGCCGTGTTCGGTGAGCAGGCCGAGCAAGTGCTGGTAGAGGGCGGTGACGCCGTCGTCGTTGAAGGTGGCGGCGCTGGTCCCGTAGACCGGCATGTCCTCGGGGCGGGAGCCGAACGCCTCGCGGTTGCGGACCAGTTGGCGGCCGACGTCGCGCATCGCGTCCGCCGCGCCGCGCCGTTCGAACTTGTTGATGGCGACGACGTCGGCGAAGTCCAGCATGTCGATCTTCTCGAGCTGGGAGGCGGCGCCGAACTCGGGCGTCATGACGTACAGCGAGACGTCGGAGTACGGGGCGATGGCGGCGTCGCCCTGCCCGATGCCGGGGGTCTCCACGATCACCAGGTCGTATCCGGCGGCCTTGCAGGCGGCGATGGAGTCGGTGAGGCCTTCGGGGAGTTCGTGATGGCCGCGGGTGGCCAGGGACCGGAAGAAGACCCGGTCGCCGTCGAGGCTGTTCATCCTGATCCGGTCGCCGAGCAGGGCTCCGCCGCCGCGCCGCCGGGTCGGGTCGACGGCCAGCACGGCCACGCGCAACTTGTCCTGCTGGTCGACGCGCAGCCGCCGTACGAGTTCGTCGGTGAGGGAGGACTTGCCCGCGCCACCGGTGCCGGTGATGCCGAGGACGGGTACCGAGCGGGCGGCCGCGGCGCGGCGGAGCGCGTCAAGGTCCTGGTCCGGGACGGTGGCCGTCTGCAGGGCGCTCAGCAGCCGGGCGAGGGCAGGGCGTTCGCCCGCGAGTACGGCGGCGAGCTGGGCGGGGGTGTCCTCCCAGGGTGCCGAGTCGCAGTCCCGGATGATCGTGTTGATCATGCCGGTGAGGCCGAGGCGCTGCCCGTCCTCCGGAGAGAAGATCCGTACTCCGGCGTCGGCGAGCCGCTGGATCTCCTCGGGGACGATCACCCCTCCCCCGCCGCCGAAGACCTTCACATGGCTGGCGCCGCGTTCGCGGAGGAGTTCGGCGAGGTATTCGAAGTACTCGACATGGCCGCCCTGGTAGGAGCTGACGGCCACGCCCTGGACGTCCTCCTCCAGGGCGGCGTCGACGACCTCGCCCACCGAGCGGTTGTGACCGAGGTGGATGACCTCGGCCCCCTGCGCCTGGAGGATGCGCCGCATGATGTTGATCGAGGCGTCGTGGCCGTCGAAGAGGCTGGACGCGGTGACGAGGCGCACCGGGTGCTGCGCTTGGTGAAGCTGCGGTGTGGTGCCATCGCTCACGGTGTACTCCGGACGGCCTGCCCGTGGGGACGGGCGACGGGTGGGGGGCCAGGTTACTAGGACGTCCTAGTAAATTACTAGGACGTCCTAGTAAACCCTCATCAACTGGCTGTAGTCAATGACAAGAAACTAGGGTCTGGCAGGTGACCGACGCTCCGTCAGGAGTCGGCGGCTCCGGCCGGACGCGGCCGCCGGTACGGCTTCACCGCGCGGCGCGCGATGGCGAAGCGATGAGTCTCGGACGGGCCGTCATAGATCCGGAACGGACGCACCTCCCTGATCAGTCGCGCCAGCGGGGCGTCCTCGGCCGAGATGCCCAGCGCGCCACAGATCTGCACCGCCCGGTCGACGATGCGGCCCACCGCCTCCGCCACGAAGACCTTGGACACCGAGGAGAACTGCGCAGCACCGGCCGAGCCGTTGTCCAGCTCCCAGGCGGTACGCCAGATCAGCGCGCGGCTCGCCTCGATGTCGATCTCCGAGTCGGCCAGCATCTGCTGCACCATGCCGAGATCGCCCAGCAGCGAGCCGAAGGCCTCGCGGGTCCCCGCGCGCTCCAGGGCGACGTCCCGGGCACGCGTCGCGGCGCCGAGCCAGCGCATGCAGTGCGTGAGCCGGGCGGGACCGAGGCGGACCTGGGCGTTCTCGAAGCCCCGGTGCACCTGGCCGAGCACCTGGTCTTCGCCCACCACGCATTCCTCGAACACGACCTCGCTGTGTCCGGCGAAGAGGCTCTCGTCCAGCGTGTGAATGTTCCGGACGATGCGCATGCCCGGGTTGCCGGCGTCGACGAGGAACATGGTGGCGCCGCCCGAGCCGCCGGGGCTGCCGTCGGTGCGGGCCATCACGATGGCGAAGTCGGCGCCACTGGCCCCGGTGATGAACCACTTGCGCCCGTCGATGCGCCAGCCGCCGGGGACGCGAACCGCCGTGGTCCGCAGCGCGCGGGGGTCGCTGCCGGCGCCCGGCGCCGGTTCGGTCATCGCGAAGCAGGAGCGGTACTCGCCGGCGGCCAGCGGGCGCAGATAGCGCGCCTGCTGCTCCTCGGTGGCGACCTTCTCGAGCAGGTGCATGTTGCCCTCGTCCGGGGACGCGCAGTTCAGCGCCAGCGGGCCGAGCACGGAGTACCCGGCGGCCTCGAACACCACCGCCTGCCCGCGCAGGTCGAGCCCCTGTCCGCCCCATCGCTTCGGGACGTGCGGCGCGAACACACCCGCCTCACGGGCGGCTTTCTGCAAGGTCTCCCGTAGGGCCTGTGGTGCGTCATGGACGGACCCGCCGCACTCGCGCTCGGCCGGGATCACCACCTCGCGGACGAACTCGGCCGTGGCCTCGGCAAGCCGGGCGACTGACGGATCGACATCGAACTGGATCGGCACGGTTCCTCCCGCCGACAGGCGTACGGGCGCCGGTGCCCGTCGCATCGCCGAAACTGTACAACGGGTCAAGTATCTCGCCTACCAGGTCAGCGAAGAATGCTGTGCGGCGTGGCTCACTCGGGGAGAGCAGAGGGCGGCCCATTGCCGAAACTGTAGAGCGGGCCCAGTATGTGAGCGCCATTCTCAAGCAGTTCCCGATGACGGGAGAACTCCGCCGATGAGCACCCAGCCGGTCCGGATCGTCCGCCACTCCGACTCAGTCGTCGAGCTGTTGCTGGACGACCCCGGACGTGGAAACGCCCTGGATCTACCGACCGCCGAGGCCCTGCGCGACGCGGCCGCAGAAGTCACCGCGGATCCGGGCGGCGCCGTCCTGCTGCGGGCGGCGGGCGGCAACTTCTGCGTGGGCGGTGACCTGCGCGCCTTCGCCGGTCGGGGCGCGGACACCGCCTCCTATGTGCACGCGGTCGCCTCCGCCGCGCACGAGGCCGTGCAGGCGCTGCACGAGCTGCCCGTGCCCGTGGTGAGCGCCGTGCGCGGGGCGGCGGCGGGCGGCGGAATCGGGCTGGCCCTGGCGGGCGACCTCGTGGTGGCGGCCCGGTCGGCGCGCTTCCGGCTGGCGTACACAGCGATCGGGCTCACCCCGGACTGCGGGGCCTCATGGATCCTGCAGCGCCTGCTGGGCCCTCGGCGAGCGGCGGACCTGATCCTCACCAACCGGGTCCTGACCGGCGAGGACGCCGAGCGGTGGGGACTGGTGTCCCGGGTCGTGGAGGACGACGAACTGGACGACACCGCCTACCGGACCGCCGCCGAGCTGGCCGCCGGCTCCGGTACCGCGCTGCGGGCCGCGAAGGAGCTGCTGCGGGCGGGCGCCGAGGCGCCGCTGGAGAAACACCTCGCCGCGGAGGCGCGCTCGATCGCCGCCCTGGCGGGCGGCGCGGAGGCCCAGGCCGCGATGGAGTCCTTCCTCGCCGCACGGTCTCGCGGCAGGGCGCCTTCCGCCCGGTCGGCACAGGAAGAGCCGCAAAGTGTTTCTTGAGTACCTCTTCACTAACAGGGTCGCTCGGGCGTAACCTCCGGGCAACACAGATCGCAGTCCCTGCGACCCACCACCCGTCGCAGTTCCTGCGACCCGGCAACCGTCGCCGCGCGGCCTGAGCCCGCGCCCCACAGGAAAATGGTGTGGAGATGCATTCTGCTGCCGCGGAGCGGACAGACACGCTCGACAAGTCCCTCACCGATGCCGTCATCGACCTCGTCCTGCGCGGCATGTGGCGCGGAGTGCCGGAGGACCGGTACCGCCCCCTGGTCGACGCCGGGCTCGCCATGGTGAAGGGCCCGATGGTCCTGCCCACCGAGCACGCCAAGAACGCCGCGGCGAAGTTGCTGCGGATTCCGGCGGGCTCGGAGCTCCAGGACCAGATCAACGCCGTCTACGAGGCGTTCCTGCCGGTCAACAGGAAGGTGCGCGAGGTCTGCACGGCCTGGCAGTGCCGCCCGGACGGCAGCGTCAACGACCACACCGACAGCGTCTACGACGCCGAGGTGCGCGAGATGCTGGAGGACGTGCACGAGGCCATCCAGCCGGTGCTGCGTCGGCTGGAGCGGCTGCTCGCGGGCAGCGGCCGGTATCTCACCGGCCTGGAGGAGGCGCTCGACCGGTTCGACGACGGCGGCGCCCAGTGGCTGGCCTCCCCGCTGTGCGACTCGTACCACACCGTGTGGATGCGCCTGCACCAGGAACTGCTGCTGGTCCTGGGGATCAGCCGGGCCGACGACGAGGCCCTCGAGGAAAAGCTGGTGCGAAGGAGCCGAGGTTGAGCATCACCGACCGGCCGACGGGCACCGTCGCCCACCCGGAGGCCACCGGCCTGGCCCTGGTGCCGTACGGCCAGGGACGGATCCGCGGACTGGACGCCGACGAACTGGGCGCGCACGGCATGGCGATGGACCGGCTGGTGGCCCTGGGGCTGCCGGTGGTCCCGGGGCTGACCGTGCCCGCGGGCTCCGCGCGGGCGCTGGGCGAGCCCGGCACCGCACAGGCGGCCGTCGAACTCGTCGAGCAGCTGTCGGGACGCCGGGTCGGCGACGCCGCCCGGCCGCTGCTGCTGCGGCTGTCGGCGAGCGCGCCCGGCGAGGTCGCCGGGCTGCCGCCCGACCTCGCCTGTCTCGGCGCCACCCCGGACAACGCCGGGGACCTGTGCACCGTCATCGGCCGCGCGGACGGACTCCACGAGGTGTGGGCGGCCACGGTCCGCATGATCGCGGAGTACGCCCTCGACATACCGGCCGCCGTACTGGACGACGCGCTCCTCGACGCCCCCGAGCCCCGCGCCCGGGTCGAGGCACTGCTGTCCCTGGTCGCACGGCACGCCGGACGGCCCTTCCCCGACGACCCGGCCGAGCAGCTCGCCCTGGCCGCCCGGGCGGTCCTGGCCCGCTGGGACTCACCGCGCGCCAGAAGGTCCCGCAAGGCTCAGAAACTCCCCGCCGACCTGGGCATCGCCCTGCACGTACAGGCGCTGCGCGTCGGTCCCTCGGACCGCTCCGGCTACGGCACGGCGGTCAGCCGCCACCCCGAGACCGGCCGCTTCTCGGCCGAGGGCTCGTTCTTCCGGGGCGTACGCCGCAGCGCGCCGCCCCCGCACACCGGCGAACCGCTCAAGAAACTGACGGCGGGCACGACCCTCCTCGAGCATTCGCTGCTCACCCTCGAACGCCATCTGCACGCACCGGTCTGCGTCGACTTCGAGGTGCGCGACGGCGAGATCTCCCTGCTCGCCGCCTCCGTACAGAGCCGTCCGCCGCTGCGCGCCTCGGTGTGCCTCGCGGCGGACCTGGCCCAGGACGGGGCACTGGAGAAAGAGGACGCGGTACGCAGGATCAGTCCCGCGCAGGTGCAGGAACTGCTGCACCCGCAGTTGAAGCTGACCGGCGACGAAGACCTTCTCGTCCGCGGACTGCCCGCGTCCCCCGGGGCCGCGACCGGCGTCGTCGCGCTCTCCAGCGAACGCGCCCTGGAGCTGGCGGCGAAGGACACGCACGCCGTCCTGGTGATGCACGAGACCACACCGGCCGACGTCCCCGGCATGCTGGCCGCCGCCGCGGTCCTCACCGGCAGTGGAGGCATCGCCTCACACGCGGCCGTGGTGGCACGCGGCGCCGGCACGCCGGCGGTGTGCGGTGCCGAGGGACTGCGGGTGGACCGTACGGCCGGCACGGTACGGATCGGCGACCGGGTGCTGCACGAGGGCGACTCGGTGTCGCTCGACGGCCGCACCGGCGCCGTCTACGCCGGAACGCTGAGCATCAGCGTCGCCGGACCGCCGCCGGAGCTGTCCACCCTGCTCGAGTGGGCCGATGACGTGCGGCGGCTCGGAGTACGGGTCAACGCCGACACCGCGGCGGAGGTGAACACCGCCGTCGCCCTCGGCGCGGAGGGTGTGGGCCTGTGCCGTACGGAACACCAGTTCCTCGGCGAGCGGCTGCCCCTGATCCGCAGCGTCATCCTGGCCGCCGACCCCGCGGCCCGCGACGAGGCGCTGGTCGCCCTGGAGCACGCACAGCACGAGGATTTCAAGGCGCTGCTGGCCGCGGTCGGCGACCGCCCGGTCACCGTGCGCCTGCTCGACGCGCCGTTGCATGAGTTCCTGCCCGCTCCCGGCGAGGCCGGGGACGAGGCGGCGGAGCAGCGGGCCGCGTCACTGCGCGAGGCCAACCCCATGCTCGGGCTGCGCGGCGTACGTCTCGCGCTGCTGCACGAGCGGCTGTACCCGGCACAGGCCGAGGCGCTCTTCTCCGCGTGGGCCGATGTCGCCGCGACCGGTGTCCGGCCCCAGCTGGAGGTGATGATCCCGCTCGTCAGCCTGCCGGAGGAGCTTCAGGCCGCGGCCGGGTTCGTGCGCGACGCCGCCGCGACGGTGGCCGCTCGCACCGGTGTGGAGGTGCCGTACCGGCTCGGCACGATGATCGAGACGCCGCGGGCCGCCCTATTGGCCGCCGAACTCGCCGAGCACGCCGAGTTCTTCTCCTTCGGCACGAACGACCTCACCCAGCTCACCTACGGCTTCTCCCGGGACGACGTGGAACGCCAGGTGCTCGCCTCGTACCAGGAGCGCGGATTCCTCACCGCCAGCCCGTTCGCCCGGCTCGACCCGCACGGCGTCGGCGCGCTGATCGCCCTGGCCGTGGAGCGGGCGAGGAGCGTACGGCCGGACATCAAACTCGGCGTGTGCGGTGAGCACGGCGGGGATCCCGAGTCGATCGCGTTCTGCGACGACCTGGGACTGGACTACGTCTCCTGCTCGGCGCACCGCGTGCCGGTCGCCCGCATGGCGGCGGCGCACAGCGTGCTGCGCGGGCGTGGGAGCGAACGGAACGGGACAGCGACATGACCACTGTGACCGACCCCGCCGGCGAAGTGACCGCGGCCTCCGAGTCCGGACTGTCCGAGTCCGAACTGGAGGACCTGCGCGAGACCGTACGGTCGGTGTGCGCGGACGCCGGCGGCGTCGCGGCGGTGCGCTCGCTCGACGAGCACTCCCCCGGCATCGACGCCGGCCTGTGGGACACCCTCGGCCGGCAGGTGGGTCTCGCGGCCCTCGGCCTGCCGGAGGACGTGGGAGGCATCGGCGGCCTCGCGGAGATCGCCGTGGTCTGCGAGGAACTCGGCAGGACGCTGGCGCCGGTGCCGCTGCTGTCCTCCACCGTGCTGGCCGGACAGGTGCTGGCCGGCTGCGGTACCGCCGCGAAGCCGCTGGCGGAGCTGGCCGAAGGACGCGTGCACGCGCTGGCGGTGGCCGCGCCCGACGGCGTGTGGCGGCCGGACGCCGTGCCGGTGGGGGTTACATGGCGAGGTGGCGTCGCAATCCTTGACGGCACCGCGCCCTTCGTACTGGACGGAGCCGACGCCGAGACCCTGGTGGTCGCGGCCGCCGGTCCCGACGGCGTGGACCTGTTCCTCGCCGACCCGCGCGAACCGGGCGTGACCGTGCGCCGGGTGCCCACCCTGGACCTGAGCCGCGGCCAGGCGGTCGTCACCTTCTCCGGCGCCCGGGCTCGTGCCCTGACCGCCGGAGGCGAGGGGACGGAGGTCGTCACCCGCGCCCTGGACACCGCCCTGGTGGCGCTGGCCGCCGAGCAACTCGGCGGTGCGCAGGCCGCGTTGGACATGACCGTCGCACATGTACGGGACCGAACCCAGTTCGGCAGGGCGCTCGGCAGCTTCCAGGCGGTCAAGCACACCTGCGCGGACATGCTGCTCCAAGTCGAGTCCGCGCGGTCCGCGGTCGTCCGGGCCGTCCGCGTGGCCGGGTCTCCGGAAGCGCTCGCGGAGGCCGCCGCGGTGGCTCAGTCCTGGTGCGGCGAGGCGTTCACGTTCGTCGCGGCGGAGTGCGTCCAGTTGCACGGCGGCATGGGCTTCACCTGGGAGCACGACGCGCACCTGTACTTCCGGCGCGCGCAGTCCGACGCCGTGCTGCTGGGCGGCACCGCGCACCACCGGGAACGGCTCGCCGGGCTGCTGGGGTGGTAGCCCGTGGACCGGCAGGAGAACAGGACGACAGAATGACCACCAGACCCATCGACGACGGCCTGTTCGACGGCGCCGATCCCCCGCGCCTCGTGGGGGCGCGCTGCTCCGGATGCGGCACCGTCGTCTTTCCCCGGCAGGACTCCTGCCCGAGGTGCTCGGACGGGACCATGTCCGCGCACCCCCTGCCGGTAAGGGGCCGGGTGTGGTCGTGGACGCTGCAGGCGTTCGGGCCCAAGCCGCCCTACCGGCCGCCGGCCGATGGCCACCGGCCGTATCACATCGGCTATGTGGATCTCGGTGAGGTGCTGGTCGAGGCGCGGCTGGAGGTGTCCCGCCCGGAGGTACGGATCGGGCTTCCGGTTCGGCTCACCACGGTGCCCGCGTACCGGGACGAGGACGGGACCGACGTGCTGACGTTCGCGTTCCGTGCGGATCTGGGAGGACAGCGATGAGCCGGGCCGACGACATCTACGTGGTCGGCTGCGGGATGCATCCCTTCGGCCGCGACGAGTCCGTGACCGGGATGGACATGGCCGTGGGCGCGGTGCGGGAGGCGCTGGCCGACGCCGGTGTCGCCTGGGAGGACATCGGGTACGCGGCGGGCGGCTCCGACGTGTCCGGCAAGCCGGACACGCTGGTGGGCCGACTGGGGCTGACCGGTGTGCCGTTCGTCAATGTGCAGAACGGCTGCGCGACCGGCGCATCGACGGTGCTCGCGGTGGCCAACGCGCTGCGGGCGGGCGAGGCGTCACTGGGGCTGGCCGTGGGGTTCGACAAGCACGAGCGGGGCGCGTTCCATGTGTCGGCGGCCCGTTACGGTCTTCCTGACTGGTACGCGGAGACCGGGATGATGCTGACGACCCAGTTCTTCGCCCTCAAGACACAGCGCTATCTGCACGAGCACGGAATTCCGGAGCGGGCGCTGGCGATGGTGGCCGCGCGCGCCTTCCGCAACGGCTCCCGCCATCCGCTGGCCTGGCGGCGCAAGGAGCTGACGGTGGAGGAGATCCTCGACTCCGCCGAGGTCAGCCCGCCGCTCACCCAGTACATGTTCTGCTCCCCGGGCCAGGGCGCGGCAGCGCTGGTGCTGGCCCGCGGCGACCGCGCGTTCGACCTGTGCGAACAGCCGGTCAAGCTGGCCTCGTTGGCCTTCCGGACCAGGCGGTTCGGCTCGTTCGAGGTGTTCTCGCCCTGGCTGCCGCCGGGGCCGCACCGCAGCCCGAGCGTCGACGCCGCCCAGGCGGTGTTCCAGGGGGCCGGTCTGCGGCCCGCCGATGTGCGGGTGGCCCAGTTGCAGGACACCGACAGCGGCTCGGAGTTGATCCACCTGGCGGAGACCGGGCTGTGCGAGCACGGCGAGCAGGAGCAACTGCTGGCCGCGGGAGACACCGACCCCACGGGCCGCATCCCCGTCAACACCGACGGCGGGTGCCTTGCGGGCGGCGAACCGGTCGGAGCCTCGGGGCTTCGTCAGTTCCACGAGGTCGTTCGGCAGTTGCAGGGCCGCGCGCCGGGAGCGCAGGTACCGGGCGGTCCCCGGGTGGGCTTCACCCATGTGTACGGGGCGCCCGGGATCAGCGCGTGCGCGGTGCTGACGGTCTGAGCGGCCCAGCCGCGCGCGCCCATGGCCCGCCGGCGGAGAACGAGGGAGAACTCTCATGAGCGAGCACAGAACCGCCCTGGTCACCGGCGGTGCGCGCGGGATCGGCGCGGAGATCTGCCGACAGCTCGCGGACCGGGGGCTGCGGGTCCTGGTCGGGGCGCGGAAGCGGGAGGCCGCCGAGGAGGTCTGCCGCGCCATCGGCCCGGCGGCGCTGCCGCTCGCCCTGGACGTGGGTTCCGCGAAGAGCGTCACCGATGCGGTGCGCGAGGCCGGGGAACTGATCGGCGGCGGGGGCCGAATCGACGTACTGGTGAACAATGCCGGGGTGTCCCTGGACGGCGAGCTGCGGCCGCCGCACCTCGACGAGGAGGTCCTGCGCTCCACCCTGGACATCAACCTCGTGGGGGCCTGGCGCATGGCCGAGGCAGTCGTCCCGGGCATGGTGCGGGCGGGTTACGGACGCATCGTCAACCTCACCAGCTCGTACGGCTCACTCGCGCTGATGGACTCCGGCCGGCATCCCTCCTACCGCGTCTCCAAGACCGCGCTCAACGCGCTGACCCGGATGCTCGCGGGTGAGTTGGCCGGCACGGGCGTCCTGGTCAACGCGGCCGACCCCGGCTGGACCCGCAGCGGTATGGGCGGCCCGGCCGCGCCGCGCGGGCCGGAGGAAGGCGCGGACACGCCCGTCTGGCTGGCGACCCTGCCGGAAGGCGACGGGACGACAGGCGGGCTGTTCGCCGAGCGCAGACCGCTGCCCTGGTGAACCGACGCATCCTCGTCCAGGGCAGCCTGTCCGCCGGACAGGCCCTATGCCGGTGTGGCCGCGGGCTCGGCCTTCTGGCCGGCGGCGACGATGCGCAGTGCCAGCGACCTGACCGCCTCGTGCACGGACCGGGCCGGCATCCGGGACAGCGGCCCGCCCTCGGCGCGCAGCGCGGTCACCAGGATGGTCGTACTGATCAGCGTGCGCACCGCGAGCGCCTGCGAGGCGTGCCGTGCCTTGGCCGCCCGCGGGCTGCGGGTGGAGCTCTCGGGCAGGTAGTCGTACGCACGCTGGATGTGTCGCTGCTCGAACTCGTCGCGCAGCAGCTTGATGTTGCCGTTGGCGGAGGCGATCTGAACCTGGTAGAGCCGGGCTTCGTCCGGATTCCCCTCCACCCAGTCCCACACGGCGTCGATGACGCGGATCAGTCCCTCGGCGTCTCCGGGCTCGGTGTCCGGCCGGGCCGTCTCCACGACCGTGTTCAGCTGGTCGAAGACCCGCCGCATGGCGAGTTCGAGCAGCTCCTCCTTGCCCGCGAAGTGGTAGTAGACGGCCGTGGGCACCACCTGTGCCTCGTCCGCGATGTCCTGCACACTGGTCTCCGCGAAGCCGTTGCGGCCGAAGACCCGGACGGCGGCGCTGATGATGTGCTGACGTCGCGAGGGACGGTGGGCGGGCTGCTTGCCGTTCGTGGTGGCCATCATGCTCCCTGGCGGTTGCCGCGACCGGTGCCTGTGAGCCCCGGCGTAGTGACCATGTTATCCAGTTACTCCCACAGGTCGAGTCCGTAAACCCTGGTACCTGCGTGGCTCCGGAGTACCAAGGTCACGGCATACTTGACACCATGACTACATCCGGAACCCGCGCAGCTCACCGCCCTTCGCGCAGGCAGTGGGTGATCGAGGCAGCCACGGAGCTCTTCGCCACTCAGCCTCCGGACGAGGTGACCGTGGCCGACATCGCGGCTCGGGCGGAGATGACGTCGGCCGCGGTGTACTACCACTTCTCTTCCAAGGACCAGGTCCTGGTGGAGGGTATGAGGGTGTTCGCCGCCGCGCTGCGCGAGCAGTTGGAGACGCTCACCGAGGCGCACGAGCCCGGCGCGGACATCGGTCCGGCCGTCACGGCGCTGGTGGTCTGGCTGGGCGAGCACCGGTCCGCCGCGACCGTCTTCTTCGTGTCCTCGGCCGGCATGAGCCAGGAGGCGGAGGCGCTGCGGCACGAGATCCGGACGCAGTTGCTGGAGGAGCTGGTACGGCTGATCCGCAAGGGCCGTGAACCGGTCACGGACGCGGAGGCGGCGGTGATCGGCCTGGGGGTGCTGGCACTGCTCGAAGCCGCGGCGGTCTCGCAGGTCCGGGGGGACGACGTCTACCGCTCCCTCGGGCACCGTTCGTTCCTCCACGAAGTGGGCCGGCTCGCCGAGCGGATCGCCGGGGCGACGGGCGGATGACGCCCGCGGGACTCGCCGGGCGAGATGGGAGGATCAAGTGGGCTGCGCGGTACCGTCCACTGCCGCCAGCGGCAACCGCGCGGTGACGGTGGTGCCCTCGCCCTCCTGAGAGCGCACCTCCATCTCACCCCCGTGGTTCGCGACGATCGTCCGGACGATGGTCAGGCCGAGCCCGGTGCCCGGGATGGCCGCGTCGGTGGCGTTCGAGGCCCGGAAGAAGCGGTTGAAGAGTTCCTTCTGGTCCTTGGCGGGGATGCCGATGCCGGTGTCGCTGACGCTCAGTTCCACCTCGCCGTCCCGCGCGGCGGCCCGGACACTCACCTGCCCCCCGCCGGGCGTGAATTTCACCGCGTTGGACAGCAGATTCATCAGCACCCTGTCCAGTTGCTCGCTGTCCGCCTCCAGGATGAGCGGCTCCTGCGGGCAGTCCGTCTCCAGGTCGATGGAGGCGGCCGTGGCGGCCGGCTGGATGGCGTCCACCGCCGAACTCACCAGTCGGCGCAGGTCCACCGGCGCCTTCTGCGAGCTGAACGGGCCCGACTCGATCCGGGAGAGGGTCAGCAGATCCTCGATCAGTGCGCGCAGCCGGTTGGCATTGCGGTCGACGACGTCCAGCATGCGCCGCTGCGGCTCCGAGAGCGGGCCGGTGTCCTCGTCCATGAGCAGCTCGATGTATCCCACGATGCTGGTCAGCGGAGTCCGCAGCTCGTGGGAGACGGTGGACAGAAATTCACTCTTGGCCCGGTCCAGGCCCCGCAACTCCTCCACCAGGCGCGCCTCCTGGCTGTAGAGCAGTGAGTTGTGCAGGGCGCGGCCGAGACCGGATGCCATTGACTCCGCGATTTCGATCTCCACTTCCCGCCAGCGGTTGTCCGGTCGACAGCGGGAGATCAGCACGGCGCCGAGCGGCTCGTCCGCGACGACTCCGATCGGGGTGACCACCACCGAGCACAGGCCCAGCGCCTCGGCCGCGGCGCGTGCGTCCTTCGGGAGTCCGGCCTCACCGAAGGAGCCCGGGGCGTTCGGTAGGGCCGTGCCCTCGGACAGATAGTCGGGGAGATTGTGGATGACCCACGTGGTTCCCTGCCGGTAGTGCTCGCGCACCACCTCGGCGGGGACGGGCGGGAGCAGGTCAGGGTGGTTGGCGGAGAGCAGGCCCTTTTTCGCAGACCATCCCCGCGCAACGGGGACGACAGGGCTCTCACCCTCGGTGAGCATGACGAACACATGGTCGGCTTTCAGGCCCTCGCCGATTCCCGCGCAGGCCGCGTCCAGGACCTGGTCTGCGTCGAGGCGCTCGCGGATCTCGATGCCGACCCGCCGGGCGACCTCCGACAGCCGGCGCCGGTCGTTCTGGATCCCGCGCAGCCGGTCGCCTTCGTCGGCGAGCGTGTTCACCGAGCGGGCCACGGCCCGGATCTCGGTGGGGCCCTGCTCTTTCGCCCGGGCCGAGTGGTCCCCGGCCGTAAGCCGACCGAGTGCGCGTTCGACATCCTTGAGCGGTCGGACCAGACCACGGGTGGTCCGCAGCGCCGTGTAGACGGCGGCGGCCATGGCCGTGGCCAGCAGGACGCCGAACCCCGCGGCGCTGGCGTGGAGGATCGTGTCGGCGCGGTCCTGCAGCTGGCGCTCCTCCACCGTCAGCTGACGCTCCAGCTCGTGGTTGGTGACTTCGAACGCCTCGTACCGGGGCCCGGCCTCCCGGGTGAGCCTGGCGGCCTCCGCGCTTCTCGGTACGGCTTTGGCCTGTCGCTCGGCGTAGCTCAGATACACCTTGAGTTGCTGTTCCTGCTTCGCCAGATTCCGGTCGGTCTCAGGAGAGCCATGGTCACGGGCATCGGCCAGTACCGCCGGGTACCTGCGGAGCGCCTCGCGGTAGTGCTCCAGCTGCTCCGGATCGCCGGTGATCAGATAGCCGCGGATGGAGCGCTGCATGTGGTCGGCCTCGCCATGCAGGCGCAGGTTGTCGGCCAGGGACGGCTGCACCCGGTCGACGATCTCGTCGTTGGTGGCGTTCTCGAGAAGGGCACCGGTCAGCACGCCGCCCCCGACCAGCACGATGAGGCCGGTCAGTACGCCGAAGGCGGTGCCGAGCCGCCGCGTCATGGATTCGCCGGCGTGCCCGGCGCTTCTCCGTCTCCTGCCGCCGCTCACGCACGATCACCTCCGCTCGACCGCGCCTGCCCGGAGTCGGCGAATCCGCTGCGGGTCATGGAGCCCCACACCTGGGGAGAGTGGTGCAGCGCGTCCCACATCCCGCGCAGCCGCCACCACGCCGTGAGCTGGCGGTATCCGAGGTTCTCGGCGATCACCCCGACGAGGGCGCCCGCGGTGTCCCGCCATCGAGGGAAACGGTGGAAGGCGTACTCCTCCGTCACCAGCGACACCAGGCTGACCACCACGGCGTAGCCGTACGCGACGAGCAGGAAGCGCCACAGGAAGTCCACGTCGACCGCGCCGAGCAGTACGCCCAGCGGGACCAGGACGAGACCGGACAGTTCGACGATCGGGGCGAGCAGCTCGAAGACCACGTAGAACGGCAGCGCCAGCAGTCCGATCCGGCCGTACCGCGGATTGCCGATCATGCGGCGGTGCTTGAGCAGGATCTCCGTCAGACCGCGATGCCACCGCCGCCGCTGCCGGGCCAGGACCCTTGTCCGCGACGGCGCCTCGCTCCACGAAATCGGCTCGCTGACGAACACGATGCGGTACTCGCGGCCCTGCTCGCGCAGGTGCCGGTGGAGCCGGAAGACGAGTTCGGCGTCCTCACCGATGCAATCCGGATCCAATCCGCCCACCGCCACCACCATGTCCCGGCGGAAGAGGCCGAAGGCGCCGGCGATGACCAGCAGGCCGCCGATCTTCGACCATCCGGTTCGGCCGAGCAGGAAGGCGCGCAGATACTCGACCGTTTGGATGCGGCCCAGCAGATCCCGGGGCATCCGCGCGTCGACCACCCGTCCGGCCACGACCTCGCAGCCGTTGGCGATGCCGACCACGCCTCCGGTGGCCACCACCCGCAGCGGGTCGTCGGAGAACGGCTTGGCCACCGAGAGCAGCGCCTCGGAGTCCAGGATCGAGTCCGCGTCCACCATGCAGAGCAGGGGATAGCGCGCCAGATTGATCCCGACATTGAGCGCGTCGGCCTTGCCGCCGTTCTCCTTGCGGGCCACCACGAGCGGCACCGGGCCGCCTCTCGGCAGATGGACGGACTCCATGGCGCCGCGCACCGGAACGTCGTCGGGCACCACACGCTCCACCTCGACGAGGTCGAAGGCGTCCCGCAGGGCGTCCAGCGTCCCATCGGTGGAGCCGTCGTCGACGACGACGACCTCGAAGACCGGGTAACGCAGCAGGAGCATGGCACGGACCGCCTCCGCGATCCCCGCCTTCTCGTTGTACGCCGGCATGATCAGCGACACCGGCGGGGTGAAGGGGTTCCCGGACGCGTCGTCGTACCCGGCGAACGGCGCCCGGCGCAGCCTCCTGACGAACTCCGCCACGGCGAGGACGATCAACACCAGATAGCTGGTGTTGATGACGAAGAAGTACCCGATGATCACGTCGTCGCTCACGGCGATCAGGGTGCGCGCCGCATCGCCGAGCCACGGCAACGGCCCGTCGCCCCCCGCGCTCAAGGGACCGATGGCGTGCGTGGAACCCACCGCGCCGAGGGCGACCGTCTCACTCATGGGGCCACCTCGGCGACGTGACCGAAGGACGCGCCCGCGACCGACGACTCCGCCAGCGCCGCCCTGGCCTGCGCCGCCGCCCGGGCGCCGAAGCGGCCCGCGGCGGCAGCCCGCAATTCGGCGCTGCCCGCCTCACCGAGCCGCAGCAGCGAGCGGGCCGCGGTGGCGGCGACACGCTGGGCCGGGTCGTCGAGCAGTTCCCGCAGCCGGCCCGTCGCGGCTACCGCGCCCAGGTTCCCGAGCGCCCCCGCGGCCACCGTGCGCAGGGCGAGCGGCTGCCCCGGGTCCACGGCGGCCAGCAGCGGCTCCAGTCCGTCGGGCATACCGAGTCTGCCCAGCGCGCGTGCGGCCCTGATCCGCACCTCCGGATGAGGATCCTCGCTGAGAGAACGCGCGATTCCGGCGGTCCTGGAGACCCCGCCGATCGCGCCCAGGGTCTCGATGGCCACGGCCCGGACGACTGGTTCGCGGTGCTCCAGACCCGCAGCGATACCCCGGAGTGCCTCCGGCCCGAAGAACGTCAGCGCCCGGGTGATCACGGCGGGCGGTACCGTCCGCTGCCCGTGAAGGCTGTCCAGCAGCCGCGGTACGACCGACGGTTCCCCGATCCGGCCCAGGGCCCGTGCCGCGGCCGACCGCACTTCCGGGTCGCGGTCACCCAGCAGGCGGCAGAGCGCCGGCACGGCGGGCCGGTGACGGAGCCGTCCCAGTACCTCAGCCGCACGGCCTCGCCGGGCGGCGCTCCGGCATCCCAGGTCCGCCACGGTCTGCGTGGCGGCTCTACGCTGCTCGAACACCTCGATGAGCGCGGTCTGGGCTCGTCCGACGACTTTGCCGAGCATCGCCACCACGGTCGGTTCCAGGGCCGCCCAGGTACGGTCGTCGAGTTCCGTGAGCCTGGCCGACGCCTCGCTCTCGGACTCCTCCTCACCGCAGACGAGCTCCAGGAGCGCTCCCCGCACCGGTGCCACGATCCGGTCCTTGCGTCGCTGCCGGAGCCGACGGGTGATGCGAAGGCCGACGAGCAGCAGCAACATCAGGACTACCGACGCCATCAGGCACACGAGGGCCCCCGTGACGAGACCGGTGGCGATCACCGTCCGGCCCTCGTCAGCACGGCCTGAACTCGGCTGTTCAGCTCGCGCGGGCTGAACGGCTTGACGATGTAGTCGTCGGCTCCCGCCGCGAAGCCGGTCTCAATGTCTCCTTCCTGGGAGCGGGCGGTGAGCAGAATGACGGGAAGCGCGGCGGTCTCGGGCGCGGCGCGCAGTTCCCGGCAGACGTCCAGGCCGGACATCCCAGGCATACGAATATCGAGCAGAGCGAGGTCCACCGGCTGGTTGCGCGCTGCCTGGAGCGCGGCCATGCCGTCCTCCACCACGGTGACCTGGTGACCGCTCTGCATCAGCTTGAACGCCACCAGGTCCCGGATGTCGATGTCGTCGTCGGCGATCAGGACAGAAGCCATCGCCCCTCCCCCGACCCGGAACTCCGGAAGGAGTCCAGAAGCTGCGCCACCGTCGAGCGCCGGAAGGGTTTGGCCAGGAGTGCGTCCGCACCCAATTCGGCCATGTCCTGCTGGTCGAGCACAGAAGAGACGACGAGACGGCACTTTTTGGTGCGCTCGTCCGCACGCATCCTCCGGATGACCTCGCGACCGTCGATGCCGGGGAGCAGGATGTCGATGATCGCGATGTCCGGAGCGTTCGCGAAGGCCAACTCCAGACCTCGTTCACCGGTACCCGCGACTGTCACCCGGCAGCCCACTGCGCGGAGGTGCTGCTCCAGCAGTGCGCCGACATCCCGGTCGTCCTCGATCACGAGTACATGGGGAAAGTCCAATGGGTGTCCCGTCCCACGTGGCAGGGGTGTCATTCCTTTCACGCTAGGCACGATTCGCCTCTTCTGCCACATTTGTGGCAGCCCCTCGCCCGGGTCGGTCACGTTCGCGAACCGCGTGACCGCCCCGGGCGGCGGTTTCAGACCAATAGGCGCAGCGGCTTGCGCAGCAGGGCACCCACAGTCCGCAGATACTCGGCGGCCGGTGCCCCGTCCACGGCGCGGTGGTCGAAGGTGAGGCTCAGGGTGAGCACCTGGGTGCGCCGCGGCTGGTCGTCCACCCACTCGACGCCGTCCTTGAGCCTGCCCACGCCGAGGATGGCGACATTGCCGGGGTTGATCACGGGAGTGAAGAAGTCCACGCCGTACCCGCCCAGCGACGTGACGGTGAACGTCGCTCCTTCCAGCAGCGCCGGGGAGATCCGGCCGGATCGGGCACGGTCCGCCAACTCCCTTGACCTGCGGGCCATTTCGGGCAGCGACAGCTCCACCGCATCCTCGATCACCGGGACGAGCAGGCCGCCCGGCACCGCTACGGCGAACCCGAGGTGGATGCCCTCGTACAGGTGAACGCCGTCCTCGAGCACCGCCGCGTTGAGCAGCGGGTGTTCCCGCAGGGCGAGTGCGGCGGCCTTCATCAGGAAGTCGCCCAGGCTGGGCACCGGCAGATCACCGTCGGCCCACTCCTGCTTCAACTGGGCCCGCAGGGCCACGACGGCGTCCATCCGCACCTCGTAGCCGTGCGTCAGCTGCGCCATCTCCTGGAGGCTGGCGTGCATCCTGCGGGCGATGACGCCGCGCATCCCGGTCAGCGGGATGACGTCCCCGGGCTGTGGCGATGCGGTGGCCTGGCGGGCCGGCGCCGGCGCCGGCGCCGGGGTCGGTGCCGGTGCGGCCGCCGCGGTGGCGGCGTCGAGGTCGGCCCGCCTGATGCGTCCGCCCGCACCCGTGGGGCGTACGTCCGCGAGATCGATGCCCCGTTCCTTCGCCAGCCGACGGACCAGGGGCGAGGTGGGTGTCACCGGGTCCGCCGAAAGGACAGTGAGCGGCTGCGCCGCCGAGGCGAGCAGGTACTCCTCCACGTCCTCGGAGACGATCCGGCCGCCGGGCCCGGTGCCGCGTACTGCGGTGAGGTCGACGCCGGTCTCGGCCGCCACCCGGCGGGCGTTCGGGGAGGCCAGAAGCCGGCCCCCCGAGCCATTGAGCCCAACGGCCCCCCTGAGCCCCACAGCGCCGTTGAGCGACGGCGCCACGGAGGCATCGCCCTCGGCGGCCGGCACCGCGTCCGTGCCAGGGGCCACAGACCCGGTGGCCGGGGCCGTGTCCTGCGACCCCGGCGGCTGCTCCCCTTCGGCCAGCAGCCAGCCGATGAGCGCCCCTGCCGGAAGGGTCGCCCCGGCCTGGACCGCGGGGTGGAACAGTCCCCCGGCCTCCGCCTCGACATCCACGTCGACCTTGTCGGTCGCCAGCCGCAGCAGCGCGTCGCCCTCCGCGACGGCACCGCCGGTCGGCACGAGCCACTCGTCGATCGTGCCTTCCTGCATGGTCAGGCCGATCTTCGGCAGCAGAACCTCGACCGCCATTCGGTCACGACCTTTCGAGGAGACGACGGCAGCCCTGCACGATGCGGGCCTGGTCGGGCACGTAGGCCTTCTCCAGGACCGGGGAGAAGGGCACCGGGGAGAAGGGCGCGCCGATACGCAGGACCGGCGCGTCCAGGTAGTCGAAGGCCGCGTCCTGGATCTGGGCGGCGATCTCCCCGCCGAGCCCGCCGAAGGTCACGGCCTCGTGCACCACGAGAACCCGGTTGGTGCGGCGCGCGGAGGCGATCATGGTCTCGGTGTCGAGGGGCTGCACGGTGCGCGGGTCGATGACCTCGACCTCGATGCCTTCGGCGGCCAGTTCCTCGGCCGCCGCGAGGGCCTCGCCCACCATGCGGCCCAGGGCGATGACGGTGACGTCGGAGCCCTGCCGCGCGGTGTGGGCCTGGCCGAGCGGGATGCCGTAGATCTCCTCGGGCACCTCGCTCTTGCTGCCCAGCAGGACCTTGTTGAGCATGACGACGACCGGGTTGTTGTCCCGGATCGCGGAGACGGTCAGGCCCTTGGCTGTGTAGGCGTCGCACGGCATCACGACCTTGAGGCCGGGCACGTGGCAGAGCCAGGCCTCCAGGCTCTGGCTGTGCTGGGCGGCGGCGCCGAGGCCCGCGCCGGAGGCGGTGGTGATGGTGAGCGGCACGGAGACGGAGCCGCCGAACATGTACTTCATCTTGGCGGCCTGGTTGACGATCTGGTCCAGGCAGACGCCGATGAAGTCCATGAACATCAGGTCGACGACGGGGCGCAGCCCCCGGGCGGCGGCGCCCACGCCCAGGCCGACGAGCGCGGCCTCGGAGATCGGGGTGTCGATCATGCGGCGGGGGCCGAACTCGTCGAGCAGGTTGTCGAACATGCGGAAGACCCCGCCGTACCCGGCGACGTCCTCTCCGGCGACGAAGACGTTCTCGTCCTCGCGCATGACCTGCGCCAGGCCCTCGTTGAACGCCTTGACGTAGGTGAGCTTGCGGCCCGTGCCGTCCGGGGCAGGGGCCGGAGCTTCGGTGATGGTGGTCATGGCGGTCATCCCGAGTAGACGTTGAGGAGCAGGTCGGCGGTGTCGGGCAGCGGGCTGGCCTCGGCGTAGGCGATGGCCTCGGCGATCTCGTCGCGGGTGCGCTGCCAGGTGTCGTCCAGCTCGGCGCGGGTGGCGGTGCCGTCGGCGAGGGCGCGGGCCTCCAGCAGGTCGATCGCGTCGCGGGCCTTCCACTCCTCGACCTCCGCGTCCGAGCGGTAGGGGTGACGCAGTCCCTTGACGCCCTGGTGGTCGTAGTAGCGGTAGGTCTTGGCCTCGATGAACATGGGGCCCTCGCCGGCCCGGGCGCGTGCGACGGCCTCGACGGTGGCCTGGTGGACGGCGAGCGCGTCCATGCCGTCGACGATCACGCTGGGCATGCCGTAGGACGCGGCCCGTTCGGCGACGTCGGTGATCAGCATGTGCTTCGACTGCGGGGTGAACTCGGCGTAGCCGTTGTTCTCGCAGATGAACAGGACCGGCAGGCGCAGGATGGCGGCCATGTTGGCGCCCTCGTGGAAGCTGCCGATGTTGGTGGCGCCGTCGCCGAAGAAGGTGACGGCGATGTTGTCCTCGCCGCGGTACTGGGCGGCGAAGGCGGCGCCGACGGCGATCGGGACACCGGCGCCGACGATGCCGTTGGCGCCGAGCATGCCGAGGGTGACGTCGTTGATGTGCATGCTTCCGCCGCGGCCGAGGCAGGCGCCGGTGACGCGGCCGTACAGCTCGGAGTACATGTGCTTGAAGCTGACGCCCTTGGCCACGGCGTGTCCGTGTCCGCGGTGTGTGGAGGTGATCTGGTCGTCGTCACGGAGGGCCGCCATCACGCCCGCGGCGACTGCCTCCTGGCCGACGTAGAGGTGCAGGAAGCCTGGCAGCTTGCCGGCTTCCATGAGTTTTCCCGCCTCGGTCTCGAACAGGCGGATGCGCACCATGCGCTCGTGCAGATCCCTGACGACCTGCGCGGATGCCTGGTTCGCGACCGGATCGGCCGACTTCTTCGATGCCCTTTGAGCCATCGTCCGCCCCTTCGCCCCGAGCGAGGTGTGTCACGCAATCGGACTTTGTTGTGCCGGTCTACAGTAACCAGCTGGGGGCACCTTACTGAAGACGTTCTCTAATTACTACGGGCGGGACTCAACCGGCTTCGAGGCCGCCGCCACGCCGGTCCACGAGCTCCACACCGTTGCCCTCCGGATCAGCCCAGAAGGTGATCCGCCGGCCCCGTGCCGACACCACGACCGGCGACGACAGCGGCCTGGCACCGGCAGCCGGCAGCGCGGCAACAAGGGGCGCGATATCGTCCACGTGGAAGGTGAGGTAGGCCAGACCGCAGCGCTCGGCCAGCGGCACTGCCGACGGGAACGACGCCGCACCCGCCCGAGGGTGGATCAGCTTGATCCGGCCCCCGGACGGCACCTCCAGCCAGACGACGAGGAGCTGTCCGCCCAGTCCGGCCGGGCCGGCGATCTCCTGCGGGATGTGCGAGCGGTGCACGGGGACGCAGCCGAGCACCTCACCATAGAAACGCTCCATCACTTCCAGGTCCCGCACGACGACTCCGGCCTCGAAGGGCTGGGTCATCCGCGCCCTCCCGGGCACCTCGGCCGGACCGGTCGTCTCATCGGTCACCGGGCCACCTCTCCGTCAGCGGCCAACCATCTCACCGCGGCAGCTGGAGCCGTTCAATAGAAAGATCCATTCGAGTCGAGCGTGCACCTGCCACAGAAGGCAAGGGTGACCTGCGTAATTCCGCCCGGCGAAGTTCGGCACTTTCTATTGACACACAACACTAACTCCTGTTCTTGTGGCGGTCGCAGCGCAGCTGTAGCACCAGGACCCTTCACCAGCTCGCGGCTGGGAGGATTGAGGACATCGTGGTCCAGATCAATTCACCGGAGACCCAGGCGGCGGACGAACGTCCCCTGCCGCCCCCCGCTCCGGAATACAACTCATGGATCGGCCAGGACCGCTCCACAGACGCCGCGGGCACGGCGATGCGGCAGGACGCGGCCGAACTCGCCGAGCGTGTCGTCGAGCACTACATCAACAACACGACTCACGAGGCCGAGGAGCAGTGGACGGAACCCGTCGACAACTACCTCGACGCCGACCGCTGGCTGCGGGAGATGGACGCCGTCCACCGGAGCGTTCCGCTGCCGCTGGCGATGTCGTCGGAGCTTCCCGGACCGGGCACCTACAAGGCCCTGGACGTGCTCGGCGTCCCCATCCTGATCACCCGGGACCGCAAGGGCGTCGTCCACGCGATGATCAACGCCTGCCGGCACCGCGGCGCCGAGCTGGTCGAGCCGGGCTGCGGCGTGGCGAAGCGGATCACCTGCCCGTACCACGCCTGGTCGTACGACCTGTCGGGCGAGCTGCGCGGCGTGTACGCCGAGAAGACCTTCGGCGAGGTACCGCGCGAGAAGCGCAGCCTGATCCAGCTTCCCGCCGGTGAGCGCGCGGGCATCGTCTTCGTGTCGCTCGACCCGGCCGCCGAGCACAACCTGGACGCCTGGCTGGGGGATCTGCAGCCGCTCCTGGAGGGGCTCCGCTTCGCGGACTGCCACCACTACGCGACCCGTGAGCTGACCAGCCCGAACTGGAAGGTCACCCTCGACGGGTACCTGGAGACCTACCACTTCGCGTCACTGCACACGAAGACGGTCTTCGAGACGAACTTCTCCAACATGATGGCCCACGACACCTGGGGCCCTCATCAGCGCCTCGCTGCGGCCCTGCGGCCCATCGCCGACCTGGCGGAGCTGCCCGCGGAGCAGCGCGATCCGGGCGACATCGTAGGAGCCATCTACTGGCTCTTCCCCGGTCTGGCCATCGCCGGCACCTGGCGCAACAAGATCGCCGTCTCCATCGTGATTCCCCGTACGGCCACCGAATCGGTGACCCAGCAGATCATCCTGCTGCGTGAGCCCGCCGTCACCGAGGAGGAACGCCACGCCGCCGACCAGTTCGGCGAGTGGTTCTACGAGGTGGTCCGCGACGAGGACTACGCGACCACCTACGGAGTGCAGCGGGGGCTGAAGGCCCTCGCCGGGACCGACTTCGTCTTCGGACGCAACGAGCCCGGGCTCCAGCACTTCCACCGCACCATCCACCGCCTCCTGGACGAAGCGTCCAGATGACCAACACACAAGACTCGCAGGAGAACAGCATGGTGGCTACGGGCAGCCTCGACGGACGTGTCGCAGTGATCACGGGCAGCACGCGCAGTATCGGCCGCGCCATCGCCGAGGCCTTCCTGGCCGACGGGGCGACGGTCGTGCTCAGCGGCCGCTCGGAGGTCAAGGGCAAGCAGGCCCTGGAGGAACTCCAGGCCGGTGACAAGGCCGTCTTCCACGCCTGCGACTCGAGCAGCCAGGCGGACATCGAGGCACTCGTCGACTGGACGGTCGAGCGTTTCGGCCGGCTGGACATCATGGTCAACAACGTCGGCGGCACGGAGGGCTTCGCGCCCGTCCACCAGCTGAGCGACGAGGCGTGGCACAAGGCGCTCGACCTGAACCTCAACGCCTACTTCTACGGCACGCGCCGTGCGCTGAAGCCCATGCTGGACGGCGGCTGGGGCCGGGTCATCAACATCTCCTCGGTCGAGGGCAAGCAGGCCAACAAGCCCGCGATCAGCCACTACATCACCAACAAGCACGCCATCCACGGTCTGACCAAGGCGACCGCCTTCGAGTACGGCACCCTGGGCATCACCTGCAACGCGATCTGCCCCGGTGCCGTCGACACCGACCTGATGCGTGCCGCGGGACCGGCCGCGGCCGAGGCCGAGGGCATCAGTTACGAGGAGTGGCTGGGCCGGTTCGCCGAGCACGCCGCAACCAAGAAGATCACCACCGTCGAGCAGATCGCGTCAGTCGCCAGGCTGCTCGCGAGCGACGCGGGCGCGGGCATCACGGGCACGCTGATCAGCGTCGACGGCGGCACGGCGCAGTGGTGAGCGGCGCGACGGACGGCGGGAGCCCCATCACCATGAAGCACTGGATCACCGACTGGCAGCGCAACGAGCGACTGCCCCACTACACCCGCGCCAACGCGGGCGAGACCCTGCCGGAGCCGGCCAGCCCGCTGGGCTGGAGCCTGGTCTGGGGGCGCGGACTGCAGGGCTGGCGCCGCGGCTTCGTCGACTTCGGCATCTACCGCGAGGAGGAGATCGCCGGCGCCCGGCCTCCCTTCGTCGGAATCTTCGGCGGCTACTTCTACCTCAACCTCTCGCACCTGCGGCTGTTCGGCATCCGTATGGGCCAGACCGCGGCCGACATCGACGCGGCCTTCGTCGGCCAGCGCTCCGACACCCCGGTGTACGTGGCGCACCCCGACGACCAGGACGCGGAGCTGACGGCCAAGGCCGGCGGGATTCTGGGGCAGATGCTCGGCCAGACCGGCTACCCGGAGGGCGACGCCGATCATGAGCGGCTGCGCCGGATCCGCCGCGAGCGGCCCGACCTGACGCAGTTGTCCGACGCCGAGCTCGTGGTGCGTGCCCACGGCCTGCTGGACGAGGTGGAGACCACCTTCCAGAGGCATGTCGAGTCCTCGCTGCCCGCGTCGGTCGGACCGGCGATCCTCGGTCCGCTGTGCGCGAGCATCGACCGTCCCGGCGCGATGCTCGACCTCATCAGCGGTCTGGGGGACGTGGACTCGGCGGGCCCCTCGGCGGGCCTGTGGACACTGTCCCGGCAGGTGGCGGCCTCAGACGAACTGACGGCACTGTTCGACCAGGGACCGGCCGCGGTGGAGCAGGCGCTCGAGGGAGCGACCGGGGACGTGAAGACGTTCCGGGACTCGTTCGACGAGTTCCTCGCCGAGTCCGGCGACCGCGGCCCCAACGAGTGGGACATCCACGCGCTGTCCTGGGAGGCCGCCCCGATCCAGGCGCTGTCCCTGGTGGACCGGATCCGGCACAGCTCCGACGGTGATTCTCCGGCCGCCCGGCACGAGCGGCTCACGGCACACCGCCAGGCGACGGCCGCGGAGGTGCGTGGCGCCCTGCCCGAGGACGCGCAGCCGATGTTCGACGCCGGAATGCACGCGTCCAACGTGTGGATCCCGGCGCGCGAGCGGACCAAGGCGAACTGCGTCACCGTCATCAACGAGATCCGGATGGCGATCCGCGAGCTCGGCCGCCGCGGGGTCGAGGCGGGACGCTTCGCGCAGCCCGAAGACGTGATGATGCTGCTGGACACCGAGCTCGACGACTATGTCGCCGATCCGGACCGCTTCGGCTCCGTCATCGCCCAACGGCTTCAGGAGTACGGCGAACTGCGCGAACTGGAGCCGCCGTTCTTCATCGCGGACGACTCCCGGACCGAGATCGACAGCTGGCCGCGGCGCAGCGACGAGCACACCGAGGCCGCTGTCGGGGGCGACGTCCTCAAGGGCGTCGGTGGCAGCCACGGCACGTACACCGGCAGGGTACGGGTCGTCACCGACCCGGCCTCGTGCGAGGCGCTGGAGCCGGGCGAGGTGTTGGTGGCACCGATCACCGACGCCGCCTGGACCCCGCTGTTCCTCGTCGCCGGGGCGGCCGTCGTGGACGTCGGCGCGCTCAACAGCCACGCCGTCGTGGTCTGCCGCGAGCTGGGCATCCCCGCCGTCATCTCCGTCGAGGACGGTACCCAGCGGCTGCGGGACGGCATGGTCATCACGGTCGACGGCACCAAGGGCACGGTCACCGTGGACAGCGTCCCGGCGGCACTCGCCATCTGAACGGCCCGCGGGCCCGTCGTTCCTTCCTGACAGAGGGCGGCGGGCCCACGGGCATGAGTATGGAAAGGACCACCGTGGCAGAGGAAATCATCGTCGCCGGCTGGATGGACTACGAACCGGCGGACCGCGACACGATGCTGGGCCACCTCGTCGAGGTCGGAAAGCGTACCCGTGAGGCGGAACCCGGCTGCCTGGACTACGCCATGACGGCGGACCCGTCCGACGAGCGCCGGATCCGGGTGTACGAGCGGTGGGTGTCCCAGCAGGCCCTGGACGAGCACTTCACCACGGCGCACATCAAGGACTTCCGCGCGGCCACGTCCGGGCTGACCCGGGTGGGGGTCTCCCTGAAGACCTTCAGCGTCGCGGCGGCGCGGTCCATGCGCTAGCCGACCCTCGCAAATTCCTCTTCCAGGGCGAAACAAGCTTACTCATGGACATAGTTCTAATATCTACATGAGAGCGGGCGGCTTCTCGAACGGCGAGCGACCGGGCAGCAGCCGACCGCGGTCCGAAGAGGGAAGTGATCCGACATGGGATTTGTGGGGGATTCCATCGGTCCCTCACGTGCCCGTGAGCGGTTCCTGGAGGGCGGGCTGGTCGAGGGAGGCGTACGGGACCTGATCCTGAGTTCCTGGCAGCGCTCCGTGCTGCTCGGGCTCTCCCCGGACCAGTCCGAGCTCCCCTACCGCGAGGACGTCGATCTGGACAGCCGGCTCGTGCACGCGGCCGGGCCGGTGCTCGACCGGCTGCAGTCCAGGTTCGCGGGCAGCCGCATGAACGTGGCTCTGGCCGACGCCAGCGGGACGGTGCTGCAGCGCCGCTTCGGCGAGGCGTCCATGGCCTGGCAACTCGCCCCCATCCAGAGCGTTCCGGGGTTCGTGTTCGCCGAGGAGGTCGCCGGAACCAACGGCATCGGCATCGCGCTCGCGGAACGGCGGCTGTGCCAGGTCTACGGCGCCGAGCACTTCGCGGAGCGCTCACAGTCGAACGCCTGCTCGGCGATCCCCGTGCGTGATCTGCTCAGCGGAAGTGTCGAGGGCATCCTCTCCCTCGGATGTCCGCGCACCGAGGTGGATCCCGCGATGGACACCGTGATACGCGAGGCGGCAGGCGCCATCGAGCGGCGACTCCTGGCGGAGAACTCGGCGCGAGAGCGTGGGCTGCTGAGCGCGTATCTCGACACCAGGCGCCGGATGCGGGCCGGTGCGACGGGCGGGGACGGGTGCCTGGTCCCGGTGGACGAGCTGGTCCACAGCGGACTCAACCGGCGTGATCAGACGGTCCTCACGGAGAAGGCCGCCGAGTTGATCGCCTCGGCCCAGCGAGCCGGCGTCGAGGTGACCCTCTCGGACGGCCGGCAGGTTGTCCTGCTGAGCCATGTCGTGACAAGCGCCTCCGGTGTGGCAGGCGTCGCCGTCGAGGCGGTCCTCACCGACGACTCACCGGGGCAACGGCTCGCGGCACTCACACACCCGGGTGCGCGGCTCGGCCCCGCGCCACACAAAGCCGTCCCACCTGCCGTCCTGCCGACCGGACGCCCGGCCCACGTCACGCCCTTGCGGACCACCCACGCGGAGACCGGGGCGCAGGCCCGGCCCACAACCTCCCGCACGGCCGAGCCGGCCACCGCGCCCGACATCACCGACGGCGGCACCGACGGCGTGGACGGCGGACGGCTGGTGCTGCTGGGCGAACCGGGCGTGGGCATGCACGCCGTCGCTGCACGGCAGCGCCTGGAGCTGCTGTCCGAGGCCAGCGCCCGCATCGGAACCACGCTGGACGTACCCCGCACCGCCCGCGAACTCGCCGAGATGGCCGTGCCGCGCCTGGCCGACTTCGTCACCATCGACCTTCCCGAGGCGGTACTACGAGGCGAAGAGTCCGCCGATCCCCGCACCGACCTGCACCGCCGGGTGATCCACGGCATCCGCGACGACGGCCCCTTCCAGGCGCTCGGCGAGCGGATCCACCTACGTCCCGCCACTCCCCAGCTCCGCTGCCTGGCCGACGGACAAGCGGTACTGGAACCCGAATTGAGGGTCACCGCCGGCCGGTTCTCCCAGGACCCGGAGCACACCGGAGGCCTTCTCGCGTACGGGCTGCGCTCCCTCGTCACCGCCCCGCTGCTCGCCCGCGGCGTCGTCCTGGGCATCGTCAGCTTCTACCGCACGCGAGAGCGCGCCCCCTTCGGGGACGACGACCGTTCGCTGGCCCAGGAACTCGCCACCCGTGCCGCCGTCTGCATCGACAACGCCCGCCGCTACACCCGCGAACACAGCATGGTCCTGGCCCTGCAGCGCAGCCTGCTTCCGCAGCGCCTGCCCGAGCAGGACGCCGTCGAGGTCGCCCATCGCTATCTGCCCGCCGAGTCCGGAGTGGGCGGAGACTGGTTCGACGTCATCCCCCTCTCCGGCACCCGCGTCGCCCTTGTCCTCGGCGACGTCGTCGGCCATGGCCTGCACGCCGCCGTCACCATGGGCCGGCTGCGCATCGCCGCACGCAACTTCGCCGAGCTGGACCTGTCGCCCGACGAGGTCCTCACCCAGCTCGACAACCTCGTCGCCCGCCTCGACCGGGACGAAGGCGGCGAGGAACCGGGCACCGACGGCACCGGCATCATCGGCGCCACCTGCCTGTACGCCATCTACGACCCCACCTCGCAGCTGTGCACCCTGGCACGCGCCGGCCACCCCCCACCCGGGCTGGTGCATCCCGACGGCACGGTGACCTTTCCCGACCTGCCCGCCGGACCGCCCCTCGGACTGGGCGGCCTGCCCTTCGAGACCGCCGAGATCCACGTCCCCGAAGGCAGCCGGCTCGTCCTCTACACCGACGGGCTCATCGAAGACCGACACCGCGACATCGACACGGCCCTCGACCAACTGCGGGACGCCCTTGCCCGTTCGGGCCCCTCGCCCGAGGACACCTGCCAGGCGGTGGTGGACGCCGTGGTGCCCGATCACCCCGCCGACGACATCGCGCTGCTCGTCGCCCGCACCCAGACCCTGGCCCCCGACCGGATCGCCACCTGGGACCTCCCCGCCGACCCGGCTCGCGTCTCCGGCGTGCGCGCCGACGTGACCCGCCGGCTCACCGACTGGGGGCTCGACGAGGCCGTCTTCTCCGCCGAGCTGTTGCTCAGCGAGCTGGTCACCAACGCCATCCGCCACGCGAGCGGCCCCGTGCGGGTACGCGTGATCCACGGCCGCACCCTGATCTTCGAGGTCTCCGACACCAGCAGCACCGCCCCCCGGCTGCGTCACGCGGCCTCCACCGACGAGGGCGGTCGCGGCCTGTTCCTCGTCGCCCAGTTCGCTCAGGCATGGGGGACCCGCTACACCGCCGACGGCAAGGTCATCTGGGCCGAGTGCGCTCTGGATGTCCCTACGGGAATGCCGACCGTCGCCGGGATAGATTGGGACGATATTCCCGACATCGAATAGGTGAGCCGATCCGGTGCAGTCGGGATGGAACGCGGAAGCCGATCCCCGGAGAGAGTCTGTGCACGACGCTCCCGACGCCCCGACAAGCCGATCCGCAGGCCGCGGCCAGGACCCTCTGGTCTGGATCCGGGGTCTCGGCAAGCGGTTCGGAGGTACTCGCGCGTTGACCGAGGTCGACCTCGACGTCCGGTGCGGTGCCGTCCTCGCCCTTCTGGGCCCCAACGGCGCCGGGAAATCCACCCTCATCAAGGTGCTCGCCGGTGTCCATCGCGCCGACGAGGGCGAGGTGACCGTGGCCGGCCACCCGCTCGGCACGGCCGCGGCCTCCCGGCACATGGCCTTCATCCACCAGGATCTCGGTCTCGTCGAGTGGATGACGGTCGCCGAGAACATCGCCCTGGGCACCGGCTACCCGCGCCGCCGGGGCCTGATCTCCTGGCGGACGGCGCGGACGCGCTGCGTGGAGGCCCTGGAGATCGTCGCCGGACATCTCGCGCCCGACGCCCGCATCGCCGACCTGACCCGCGCGGAGCGTTCGCTGGTCGCCATCGCGCGGGCCCTGTCGAGCCGTGCGGAACTCGTCGTGCTCGACGAGCCGACCGCCAGCCTCCCCGCGGCCGACTGCGCCCGCCTCTTCGACGTCCTGCGCCGGCTGTGCGACCGCGATCACGGCATCATCTACGTCAGCCACCGGCTCGACGAGGTGTACCAGGTCGCCGACTCCTTCGCCGTCCTGCGCGACGGCCGGATCATCAGCCAGGGCCGCCTCGCAGGCCACAGCCCCGCTCGCCTCGTGCAGGACATCGTGGGCCGCGACCCTGCTCGCAGACCACCCGCCGCCGCCGTTCCCGGCCCCGAGGCCCCCGCCGTCCTGCGCCTCGACGGCGTACGGACCGAGAACGCCGGCCCGGTCGACCTCCGACTGCGCCCCGGCGAGATCCTGGGCATGGTTGGCCTCATCGGCGCCGGACACATGGACCTGGGCAGGGCGCTGGCCGGAGTCCGGCCCTTCGTGGGCGGGCGTGTGCTGCTGGACGGGCGGCCCTACCGTCCGCGTACGGTCGCCGCCGCCGTCGGTGCCGGTGTCGGCTTCGTGACCAGCAACCGGCTGGAGGAGGGTTGCGCCGCCGAACTGACCGTGCGGGAGAACCTGCTCGCCAACCCCCGCGCCGACGGCATGCCGGGGCCGCGCTGGATCAGCCCGCGGCGTGAGCGCGCCACTGCCACGGCTCTCGTCGAACGCTTCCGGGTGCACCCCCTCGACAGCGAGACCCCGATCGCCGTCCTGTCCGGCGGCAACCAGCAGAAGGTCATGCTCGGCCGGTGGCTCCACAGAAAGCGCCGGCTGCTGATCCTCGAGGAGCCGACGGCCGGCGTGGACGTGGGCGCCAAGGCGGAGATCTACCGCCTGCTGGACGAGGAGCTGGCCGCAGGGCTCGCCGTTCTGCTCATCTCCACCGATTTCGAGGAGGTCGCGAACGTGTGCCACCGCGCCCTGGTGTTCGTCCGCGGGACCGTGGCGGCCGAGCTGACCGGCGAAGCCCTCACCGTGACCCGGCTCACCCACACCGCGTCGGCCGTACCGCCCCTCACCGGAACGGAGACGGACGGATGAGCGAGGAACCGACGGGCGACGGGACGAACCGGCCGACGTCAACGTCACCCGCGCGCCGATCACGGCCGAGCCGCCCCCACGGGCACTTCATCGGCGCGTACGGACTGCTCGCCCTCGCCGTCCTGCTCTTCCTCGCCTTCTCCCTGTCCCTGCCCGACACCTTCCCCACGCTCGACAACATCTCCTCGATCCTGTCCAACCAGTCGGTCCCCGCGATCCTCGCGCTCGGCGCGATGGTCCCCATCGTCACGGGCAGGTTCGACCTGTCCATCGGCTACGGTCTCGGCCTTGCGCACGTCATGGTGCTCCAGCTGATCGTCAGCGAGGGCTGGTCCTGGCCGCTCGCCTGCGCGGCCGTGATCATCGGTGGAGCGGTCGTCGGCGTCCTCAACGGCGTCGTCGTCGAGTTCGCCCGGATCGACTCCTTCATCGCCACCCTCGGCACCGGCAGCGTGCTGTACGCCGTCACCGGCTGGATCACCGGCGGAACCCGCATCGTCTCCGGGCCGAACGGACTGCCGCCCGCCTTCACCGACCTCTACGACTCCAAGTTCCTCGGCCTGCCGGTGCCCGCGTTCTACGTCCTCGGGCTGGCCGTCGTCCTCTGGCTGCTGCTGGAGCGCCTGCCGCTGGGCCGCTACCTCTACGTCATCGGTTCGAACCCCCGCGCCGCCGACCTGGTCGGCATCCCCACGCGCCGCTACAGCGTCTACGCCTTCGCCCTGTCCGGTCTGATCGTCGGCTTCGCCGGCGTCCTGCTGGCGGCGCAGCAGCAGATCGGCAACCCGAGTGTCGGCCTGGACTACCTCCTGCCGGCCTTCGTCGGGGCCCTGCTCGGCTCCACCGCGATCAGACCCGGCCGCCCCAACGCCCTGGGCACCCTCGTGGCGGTCGCCATCCTCGCCATCGGGCTGGCCGGCATCGGCCAGCTCGGCGCGCAGTTCTGGGTCACCCCGCTGTTCAACGGCGCCACCCTGCTTCTCGCCGTCGGCTTCGCCGGGTACTCCGCCCGCCGTCGGCTGCGCTCCGGCGCCACCGCGAACCCTCGTGGCAGCAAGGTGGCGGGCACCTCCCAGGAGGCCCAGGACGTTCCGTAGCCCGTGGCCCGCTCCGCGTCCGTTCCTGACCTGCGGACGCGTCCCCTCGTAGCCATCACCACAGCAAGGAGCACCCGTGATCTCGTACCGCAGGTCCGCCCAGGCCCTCGCGGCCCTGACCACGGTCGTCGTCACCGTCGTCGGGTGTGAGCGAGGCTCGTCCACCGGCCCGGGAAACCCAACCGAGGGGGTCACGGCGGGCTGCCCGGCCGCCCTCGCCGAGGCGAGGTCCGCCGTCCGGCAGGCCGAGAAGGTGGACGTCTCCTGGAACGGCCCCACCACCGGCCCCGCGGCTCTGCCGGACAAAACGATCGTCTACGTCGCACAGACCATGACCAACCCCGGAGTCGCCGGCGTCGCGGACGGGCTGCGGGATGCCGCGAAGGTGATCGGCTGGAACGTCAGGGTCATCGACGGGCAGGGCACGCCCGCCGGCATCCAGGCGGCCCTCAGCCAGGCGGTCGGCGTCAGGCCCTCCGGCATCGTCCTCGGCGGCTTCGATCCCAATGCGACGTCGGCACAGGTCGCACGGGCCGACGCGGCGGGCATCCCGCTCATCGGCTGGCACGCGGTCGGCTCGCCCGGACCGAGCAGGCAACCCAAGCTCTTCACCAACGTCACGACCCAGGTCGAGGACGTCGCGCGGATCAGCGCCGACTGGATCATCGCGCACTCCAACGGCCGGGCGGGGGTCGTCGTCTTCACGGACGCCTCGATCCCCTTCGCCAGGAACAAGTCCCAGCTGATCGAGAAGCAGCTGGCCACCTGCGCCGACGTGCGTCTCCTGGCGTCCGAGAACATTCCCATCCCGGACGCGAGCAGCCGCACCCCTCAGGAGGTCTCCTCGCTCCTCTCCCGCTTCGGCAGCAGGTGGACGTACTCCGTGGCCATCAACGACCTGTACTTCGCCGACGCCGCGCCCGCCCTGCGCGAGGCGGGGCGGAAGGGCTCCGGTCCCCCGTTCAACATCGGCGCCGGTGACGGCGACTCCTCGGCCTTCCAGCGCATCAACAGCGGGCAGTTCCAGGCCGCCACCGTCCCGGAACCGCTCGCCGAACAGGGCTGGCAGATCGTCGACGAGTTCAACCGCGCCTTCGCCGGGGAGCCCGCCAGCGGATACGTCGCCCCGGTCCACATCTCCACGGCCGCCAACAGCAGCGGAGCGACGACCTGGGACCCACCCGGCTACCGCGAGGCGTACCTGAAGATCTGGGGCAGGTGAGAGCCGTTGGTCACGCGTCGTGCGTGACCGGATCCCGCGTCTCCCGTCGCCCCCAACGCTCTCTCCCCTCAAGAACGGCTGTAGGAATCCTCGGCCAGCCGGACCAACATCTTGCCGACGTTGCCACCGTTCAGCAGGGCCAGCAGGGCCTGAGCCGCGTTGTCGAGGCCGTCCGTCACCGTCTCGCGGGCGGTGATGCGGCCCGAACCGAGCCAGTCCGCGACGCGGCTTTCGAACTCGGGCCGCAGATCCTCATGGTCGCGGACGATGAAGCCGCGCAGGGTGAGCCGCTTGAGGACCGCTTGGATCAGCTGGTTGATGTCGGTGGACCGCCGCTCGCCGCCGAACTGCGACATCATGCCGCACAGGGCGACACGGCCGCCGGTGCGCAACGCGTGCAGGGCGGCGGCGAGTTGCTCCCCGCCGACATTGTCGAAATAGACGTCGATGCCGTCGGGTGCCAGCCTGGCCAGGGCGTCACGCACCGGCTCGGCTCGGTAGTCGGCGGCGTCGTCGTAGCCGAACTCCTTGACCAGCAGGGCGCACTTGTCCGGCCCTCCGGCGGTTCCGACGACGCGCTCCGCGCCCAGCAGCCGGGCGAACTGTCCGGCGGCGGTGCCCACCGCCCCGGCCGCCGCCGAGACGAACACGGTGTCGCCGGGCCGCACCTCGGCGATCCGCGCGAGCCCGACGTAGGCGGTGAATCCGGTCTGTCCGAGCAGCCCCAACCACGTGGGCAGCGGGGCGAGTTGCGGGTCGATACGGCCCGCGGCATCGGTGTCCGCGGCGTCGAGCACGGCCCACTCCCGCCAGCCGAGCTGGTGGCGTACGAAGGTGCCCGGCGGCACGGAGGAAGTGCGGCTCTCCTCCACGACGCCGAGGGCCCGGCCGTCCAGCGGCGATCCGGGCGTGAAGTTGTGCGTGTAGTGCTTCTCGGTGCTCTCCAGCCGCCCGCGCATCGACGGGTCGACGCTCATGTAGAGGTTGCGTACGAGCAGCTGCCCCTCGCTCAGGGGCGGGAGCGGGCGCTCCTCGACGGCGAAGTCCCCGAGGACCGGCTCTCCCTCAGGTCGGCGCACCAGGCAGACCACCCGGGTGGTACGGGGCGGCATCGGCTCACTCCCCCGGCCGGCGGACGCCGCGCCGCTGGGCGAGGCGGCCCACCCAGCCGGCCATCTGGAGGTCGGCGTGGCGCAGTTCGCCGGACTGCCAGCGGGCCTGGAAGTCGAAGATGCCCTGCGCCCCGGTCCTGGGGTCGGTCACCTCCACCAGCCCGTCCTCGGTGAGCCGGTACACCTGCCCGGTCAGCGGATGGGTCACTTGCTTGGCGCTCACGGCTCACTCCTGCGGTCTGCGGCGTACGCCGCGTTTGGTCACGGTCACCGGGCCCTGGACCAGAAGCCGGCAGGCGAGCCGGGTCAGGCCGTCCACCGGCTTGCGCAGGGCCTCGATGCCCTCGCGCTCCAGCGGGCCCACGGGCGAACAGTTCTCGGCGCCTTCCTCGACCGCCACGAAGCAGGTGCGGCAGGTGGCCTTGCCGCCGCAGAGGGTGGGCCAGCGGTAGCCGAGCCGCTGGGCGGCGCTGAACAGGTCCTCGCCGTCCCGCACCTCCAGCTCGACCCCGGAGGGCCGGACCGCGACCCGGTGGGTCACGGTCACTTGTCCATCCACTGCTCGAGCGTCTGGTTGAAGTGGCGGATGCGGCTCTCCTGGTAGTTGGCCAGGGTGATGCCCGGCTTGCGCATCGTCTTCAGGCCCTGCTGGACGTAGGGGAGGTTCTCGCAGTCCTGGTCGAAGACGGGCCCGAGGACACCGAGTTCGGGGATGTCCGCGAAGAGCATCTCCTCCGGCACCCAGCGGATCTTGACCGGGGGCGGCATCTCGCCGGGGTTCTTCGGGGCCGACATGAAGATGATCTCGGCGGTGCAGGAGTCGGGGTCGAGGCCGTTGGGCTTGAACCGGTAGATGATGTTGGACTTGGCGCCGCCCCAGGGATTGAAGTTGGGGAACAGCAGGTAGTTGATGGCGTCCAGCAGCTCGGTGTCGGCCGTCTTTGAGAAGTCCTGCTGCGAGGTGGCCGCCAGTTGGGCGCGCATCCGTTCGGCGAGGACCTGGCGGGCGGTGCCGCCGGGAGGGATCGCGGGCATCTCGTCCCCCTCCTGGATCACCAGGTCACGGCCCTGGGCAGCCGCGTAGAACGCCCGTGAGTCGTAGAACGTCTCCAGTACGTCCTCCTCCGTGACGGAGTCGGCCACGTGCGGGCTGGGGGCGCCCTGGATGTTGATCATGCGGTTCCAGTTGGGCTGGTCCGCCATGACGTCGTACTGGGAGTTGGCGTCGGCGAGCCAGGGCAGCATCTGCGGGTGCGTGGCGATCACGTGGAAGGACTCGATGAACGCGTCCTGGGCGATCTTCCAGTTGCAGGGCAGCACCTTGGCGATGTGCAGCGACTTGTAGCGGTCCTGCAGCGGCCAGATGTAGTACTCGTCGAAAGTGCCGCGGTAGCTGTCGAAGGACTCCGCGTACGGGTCCATGTTGATGAAGACGAAGCCGCGCCAGGTGGCCACCTTGGCCTCGGGAAGTGCGAACTTCTCGGGGGTGACATGGGGGAAGTCCCAGGCGCAGGGCGGGGTCTGCATGGTTCCGTCGAGGTTCCAGGCGAAGCCGTGGAACGGGCAGCGCAGCTCGGTGACGTTGCCACTGGACGTGCGCAGTTTGCGGCCGCGGTGCAAGCACGCGTTGACGTACGCGCGGATCTCGTCCGGCGCCGTGCGCACGATGATCAGCGAGTCGTCGCCGATCTCGTAGATCTCGTGGTCGCCGACCTCGGGGATCTCGCTCACCAGGCAGGCGAACTGCCACACGCGGCGCCATACCTGGCTCATCTCGCGCTCGGCCCATTCGCGGGAGGTGAAGCGGGTGGTGTCGATGTCCTCGCTGCCGAGGTAGTCGTTGTTGACGTACCTCAAGGCGGGGGGAACCGGCCGGCTGTCCCGGTCGAGGTAGTCCTGGACGCTGGGCCCGGGACACCGCGCCGTGCCCAACTCCGACGTTTCGTCCATGTTCTCTCCTCCGGCAGAAACTTTAGAGTGAGTGTAGTTATTAGTCCCGGCCGGGAGCAATACTCGCGACGCCGTCCAAGCCATCAGAGACCCGGTTCTCCGAAGGTGTCGACATTGCCCACCTTGAATTCGTTACGAACGGCCCCCTCCCCAAGTCCGTCGGAGCGTGCCACACTCCGTCGCACCCGAGGCTGTAGAGCCTCACAAGTTTCTCCGTGGCCGGGGGCAATGTCTGCCCCGTGTCGGCCACAGCGTCGCCGGGCTCTCCCGGCGGCCCGCGCCGTCCCCCACGACGGCGGTCCATACAGCCCACTCGATCACTGCACGTGCCGTCCCGGCCCTGGGGCGGCACAGGATCAGCCTGCACAGAGCCGACCGCCGCGGAAGCGCGAGCGACGCGGACCACGGCAGTCAGGCCCACACCACGGGAGTACTCAACGATGAGTTCCACACCCGGACGCGCGGTTCGTCGCGCGCTCACCGCGATCGTCCCCATCACCACTCTGCTCACCCTCGCGGCGTGCGGCACCGACGCGACTCCGGCCGCTGATTCCGCGAAGGCCACGGGTGCCGACTCCCCCGGCCTGACTGCGGCCAAGAAGGCGGCGGAGGAATACTCCCAGCGCCCGACCCAGATCCCGCTGACCCAGCCGGTGGGCAAGAAGATCCCCAAGGGCAAGACGGTCGACTACATCCTCTGCGGGGTCCAGTCCTGCAAGGACCTCGCGGACTTCTTCACCGCGGGCGCCAAGGAACTCGGCTGGAAGGTGAACCAGATCGCCACCCAGGGCACGCCGGAGTCCGTCCAGGCCGCCTACGAGCAGGCACTGCGCGACAAGCCGGACGCCGTCGTCTCCTCCGGATTCCCGCGCGCCGTCTACGCGAAGCAGCTCGCCAAGCTGAAGAAGGCCGGCATCCCCGTCCTCCAGTCGAACGCAGACGAAGTGTCGGGCGACGGCATCTCCCTGCTGAAGGCCGGGCCCGAGGAAGTCGTCGGCAACGGCGAGATGCTCGCCTCCTGGGTGGTGTCGAACAGCGGCGCCAACGCCAACACCGTCTATTTCGACCTCCCCGCGTACACCATCCTCAAGCCCGTCCTGAAGGGCTTCCAGGACAAGTACAAGGAGTGGTGCGACGGTTGCGCGATGGACGTCGTCGACGTGCCCATCACGGCGGTCGGCAAGGACATGCCGGACCGGGTCGTCTCCTACCTCCGCTCGCACCCGAAGGTGACGCACATCGTCTTCTCCCTCGGCCTGCTCAATGTGGGCGTCCCCGCCGCGATGAAGACCGCCGGGATCACCGGCAAGCACATCCTCGTCAACGTCGGTGACCCGCAGAACTACCAGTACATACAGGGCGGCCTCACCGACGGCGCGCTGGCCCTGGGCTCCCAGGAGCTGTCCTGGATGCAGGTCGACGCGCTGGCCCGCCAGTTCACCGGGCAGTCCATGGACGTCGACCAGAAGGCGGTGGCCAAGAACATGCTGGTCACCAAGGACAACCTGCCGTCGACCAAGGGTGACTTCCCGATCGTCGAGGACTTCCAGGCGCAGTTCAAGGCGCTCTGGGGCCTGAGCTGACCAACCCGCGCCGCCGTCGGCAGCACGCCGGCGGCGGCGCCATTGCCATTCGACCAATGGAGTAGCGGTGCACGCTGATACGTCAACGACGACGTCACGCGGACCGGTCGGGACGGACAAGACCGAACGGCCGGTGCTGCGGGTGACCGGGCTGTCGAAGCAATTCGGCGGGACCCAGGCACTGAAGGATGTGGACCTGGACATAGCCCACGGCGAGATCCACGCGCTGATCGGGCCCAACGGTTCCGGCAAGTCCACCCTCATCAAGATCCTCGCCGGATATCACCACGCGGAGCCGGGAGCGGTCGCCGAACTCGACGACGAGCCGTTCGAACTGGGCCATGTCACCGGTTCACGGCACGACCGGCTTCGCTTCGTCCACCAGGAACTGGGGCTGGTGGAGGAGCTGAGCGCCACGGACAATCTCGCGCTCAGCCGTGGCTTCGCCCGTACGGCCCTGGGCAACATCCGCTGGTCGGAGATGGAGCGCCGGACGACGGCGCTGGTCGAGCGGTTCGGCCTCGGCATCGATGTCCGCCGGCCACTGGCCCTGGCCACACCCGTTCAGCGCGCCGTGGTGGCCATCGCCGCCGCGCTGCAGGGCTGGGAGGGCCGGCGCGGCGTGCTGGTGCTCGACGAGCCGACCGCCGTACTGCCGCCCGGAGAGGTGGCCCGGCTCTTCGACATCGTGCGCGAGATCCGCGACGCCGGTGCCAGCGTCCTGTACGTCTCCCACCGCATGGACGAGATCTTCGCACTGGCCGACCGGGTCACCGTGATCCGCGGCGGACGCCGGATCGCCACGCGCGCCGTCTCCGAGCTCACTCCCCGGTCGCTGGCGGAGCTGATGGCGGGCGAGGAGATGGAGACCGAGCACCGGCCGCAGCCACCCTCCGGTCCGGCCGATGCCGTACTGGAGGTCCGCGACCTGTGGGCCGGACCGCTGCGCGGAGTCGGTTTCGACCTGGCGCGGGGCGAGCGGCTGGGCATCACGGGCCTGGTCGGCTCCGGTCACGAGATCGTGCCGTACGCGGTGTGCGGAGCGTATCCGGGCCCGGTGCGGGGCACGGTGCGGCTCCCGGAGCGCTCCGAGCGCTGGGCCGACGCGAAGGACGCCGCCGGGCTGGCCATCCCGCTGGTCCCCGCGGACCGGGCCACCGAGGGCGTGATCGGTGACTTCTCGGTCGGGGAGAACCTCACCCTGCCCCTGCTGGACCGGCTCCGCGCCCGGGCCGGACGGCTGAACCGACGCCGCGAATCCTCGCTCGCCGAGGAATGGATCCAACGGGTGGGCGTGCGCACGGCGGGACGCGGCGCACGGATCACCACCTTGAGCGGCGGCAACCAGCAGAAGGTCGTCATGGCCCGCTGCCTGGCCCAGGAGCCGCCGGTACTGGTGCTGTGCGAGCCCACGGCGGGCGTCGACATCGCGACCCGTCTGCAGCTCTATGACCTGATCGAGCGTCAGGCCGATGACGGCATGGGCGTGATCGTGTCCTCCTCCGACACGGAGGACCTGCTCGCGCTGTGCACCCGCGTCCTGGTGGTGCGGGACGGCCGGATCGTGCGGGAGATCAGCGGCCGGGACATCACCGAGTCCGCGCTGGTGCATGCCATGGAAGGGACCGAGTGGTCCTTGGAAGGAACCGAGTGAGATGACATCCACCCCGACCCGGGCCGCCGAGCCGCGGACCGCTTCACCGGAACTGCCGGCGGTGTCCGCCGTCAGCGCATGGGCCACGCTCGGCCGACGTGCGACGGCCGCCCTCTCGTTCCGCAACGTCGGCGCCGTCTATGTGTGGCTGCTGATCGTCGTGCTCTTCTCCATATGGGTGCCGGACACATTCCCGACCGCCATCACGGTCAAGCAGGTCCTGAACGGCAACTCCGTGGCAGGGCTGGTGGCGCTCAGCGTGGTGCCTCCGCTGGCCGCGCGGGTCTTCGACCTGTCGGTCGCCTACACGATGTCGCTGACCAGCGTGCTGACCGCCCACTTCCTGGTCTCCTCGGGCTTCGGCCCCGCGACCGCGATCGCGCTGGCGATGACGGCCGCACTGCTCGTCGGGGTGGTCAACGGGATCGTGGTGGTGGTGCTGCGGGTCGACTCGTTCATCGCCACGCTGGCCACCGGCGCGCTGATCCAGTCCCTCATCACCATGGTGACCAACGACAGCTCCATCACCGGGGTCCAACTGCTGGCCAAGCCGTTTTCGAGCATCGCCCAGCTGGACATGGGCGGCGTCACGCTGCCGGTGCTGTATCTGCTCCTCGCCGCGGTGGCCATCTGGTTCCTGCTGGAGCACACCGCCACCGGACGCCGTCTGTACGCGACCGGGTTCAACGAGAACGCGGCACGTCTTCAGGGTGTGCGTACCGACCGGCTGCGCTTCATGACCCTGGTCACGTCCGCGCTGCTGTCCGGTTTCGCCGGAGTCGTCTTCGCGTCCTCCGTCGGGTCCGGGTCGCCGACCGCCGGTACGCCGTATCTGCTGTCGGCCTACGCGGCGGCCTTCGTCGGAGCGACCCAGCTGCGTGCGGGCCGCTTCAACGCCTGGGGCACGGTGATCGCGGTCCTGCTGCTCGGCACGGGCATCACCGGGCTCGGGCTCGCCACCAGCGCGCAGTGGGCCACGAGCCTGTTCACCGGCTCGGTCCTGATCATCGCGCTCGTCCTCACGGGTGGACGGATCGCCCTGCCGGCCGTGTTGCGGCGCCGGAAGCCCCCGGTCGTCGCCGAGGCTGACGGCGTGCCCGTTCCGGGCAGGAAGGTCTGACGGTGAAGGCGGTTCAATACCGGACGGTGGGGAGCCCACCGGAGGTCGTCGAGGTTCCCGTGCCCGAGCCGGGGCCGGGCCAGGTGCTGCTGAAGGTGACGGCAGCGGGGCTGTGCCACTCGGACCTGGCGGTCATGAGCTGGCCTCAGGAGCAGTTCCCCTATCCCCTGCCCATGACGCTCGGTCACGAGGGTGTCGGCACCGTCGCGGCCCTGGGCAGCGGCGTCACCGGGGTGGCGGAGGGCGCGGAGGTGGCGGTGTACGGCCCGTGGGGCTGTGGCCGCTGCCGCAAGTGCGCCGAGGGCAAGGAGAACTGCTGCCCGCACGCCGCCGGGCTCGGCATCATGCCGCCCGGGCTCGGCTCACCGGGCGCTCTCGCGGAGTACATGGTGGTGGATTCGCCGCGCCACCTGGTGCCGCTGAACGGGCTGGACCCCGTACAGGCCGCCCCGCTCACCGACGCCGGGCTGACGCCGTATCACGCGATCCGCGCGTCCCTGCCCAAGCTCGTGCCGGGCAGTACCGCCGTGGTGATCGGCGTGGGTGGGCTGGGCCATATCGCCGTGCAGCTGCTACGTGCGCTGACGCCGGCCCGGGTGGTCGCCCTCGATGTGAGCAAGGAGAAGCTCGAACTGGCCCTCGCCGTCGGGGCCCACGAGACTCTGCTCTCCGACGGCGCGGCGGCTGCTCGGGTGCGGGAGCTGACCGGCGGCATCGGGGCGGAAGTGGTGCTGGACTTCGTGGGGGCGGAGGCGACCCTGGCGGTGGCCGCCGCGTCGGTGGCGGTGGCGGGTGATGTGACCGTCGTCGGCATCGGCGGAGGCACGCTCGCGGTCGGCTTCGGTGGTGGTCTGCCGTTCGAGGTGTCCGCCTCCGCCCCCTACTGGGGCAGCCGCCGCGAACTCATCGAGGTCGTCGACCTCGCGCGGCAGGGGCTCGTCTCCTCCCACGTCGAGACCTTCTCGATCGAGGACGCGCCGCTGGCGTACGAGCGCCTGCACGCCGGGGAGATCAACGGGCGTGCGGTGGTGCTGCCGCACGGGTGAGCGGGAGGGCGCGGTGGTGGTTCTTCGCCCCCGCCGCCCCTTCCCGTCCCGAACCTTGGGGGCTGCGCCCCCGAACCCCCACTCCTCAAACGCCGGAGGGGCTGATTTCAGCCCGTCTGGGGGTCCCCCCTCTGGGGGAGTTTGAGGACGAGGCCCGTTCAGGGCCGAAAGGGGGTCTGGGGGCGCAGCCCCCAGGGACGGGACGGGTAGGGGCGGCGGGGGCGAAAACCTGTCAGAGCCGCACCCGGTCGCCCACCATCCGGTCCACGCAGCGCTGGAGCACCGTCAGGAACTCCGGCGTCTCCCAGGGCCCCCGGTCCACGCGCCCGGTGTCGTCCACACCGAGGTCCTGCATGTCGTACCTGCCACGGCAGTGGCCGAGGGTGAAGTAGCAGACCTCGCCGAGGCCGTGCCGCTTCAGGTACAGCACGGGACGGGGCGCGTCGTCGAGCGCAGCCGTGTCACCCTCCGCGAACCCGCGACACGGCCCCGTGTACTCGGCGTGCAGCAGCACCTCCAGCTCCCCGTGCAGCTCACACACGTACAACTCGTCGGTGACCGTGAACGGCTCGATCCCGGCGACCAGCGGATGGTCCGGCCGGGTCACGCGTACCTCGTACGGCGCGATCGGCGGGTGGGCCAGGAACTGGCTGCCGAGCACCCCCGCCAGTTCACCGAACAGCCGCGGTGTGGTGAAGACCCGGGGCCCACCGTCGGCCGACGCCTCGATCACCGAATTGGTGCCGTGCAGGGCCAGCCAGCGCCCGCCCCGCTCCACGAACCGTGCCAGCGCGGCCCGCTGGGACGGGCGGGGCCGCACATCGCAGGTGTAGGTGACCAGCAGGTCGGCCTGTTCCAGCGCGGGTTCGCAGTCGTAGTCCTGGTGGACGGTGGTGCGGACTTGGGCGTGGTCGCCCAGCAGGTCCAGCAGCCGAAGCCGCGCGTAGTCGAAGTCGTGCCACTTCCCGCCGCAGACCAGTACGGCGTCCAGCCGGCCTGCCGGGCCCGCCACGGCTCAGTACTGGACGCGGGTGAGCAGCCCGCCGTCCACCACGAGGTTGACTCCGACACAGAAGGAGCCGGTGCGGCCCAGCAGGAAGGCCACTGCCGCGGCCACGTCCTCCGCGGTGCCGTAGCGGCCGATCGGCAGCTTGGCGAGGACCTCCTCGTACACCTCCGGACGGCTGGTGCGGATGGTCTCCCAGGCGCCGCCGGGGAAGTCGATGGGGCCGGGCGAGACGGTGTTGACCCGGATACCCTTCGGGGCCAGGGCATGGGCGAGGGCCGAGGCGTGCTGAACGACGGCGGCCTTCAGGGCGGAGTACGAGTTGGCTCCGGCCGGGCGGGCGGTGTCGGAGGCGTTGGTGGTGCCGATGGCCACGACGGCGGCCCGGTCCGAGGCCTCCAGATACGGCAGGGCCGCCTCGACGAGTCCCGCGAACGGGATCAGGTCGCCGCGCAGGCTGGCCTCCCACGACTCGGGGCCCTTGACGTTGCCCGCCGAGACGTTGGACACCAACAGGTCCAGGCCGCCGAGTTCACCGGCCGCCCGCTCCACGAAGCCCGCGAGCGCCGCCGGGTCGGTGACGTCGACCGGCTCTGCGAACACGGTCGCTCCCTCGCCGCGCAGTTCGGCGGCGGCTTTCGCGAGGGCCTCCTCGCCGCGGGCGCACAGTGCGAGTGCGCAGCCCTCGGCGGCGAGGGTTCCCGCGATCGCCCGGCCGATGCCCCGGCTCGCTCCGGTCACCAGTGCATTCGCACCTGTCAGTCCCAGATCCATCGATGTCACTCCTCAGTTGTTGCGGGTGTCGTCCCACCCATGGCTCAGTTGCCGGACAGTTCGGAAAAGGGCACCTTGTCGACCCGCGGCTCCCCCGGCAGCTTCAGCACCCGCTCGCCGATCAGGTTGCGCTGGATCTGGTCGGTGCCGCCGGCCAGCCGGTAGCCGGGGGCGCCGAGGAGGTGTTCGGTCCAGGCGAAGGTGCCCGGCTCGCCGGTGTCGGCGGTGATCCGGGCGCCCATCAGTTCGGCGGCTGCCTGTCCGGTGCGGGTGAGCAGGTCGGATGCCATGAGCTTGGTCAGCGAGGCCTCGGGGCCCGGCCGTCCGCCGGCCGCGCTCGCCCTGGCGACGCGGTCCACGGTGGCGGCCCGCAGTGCGCTGCGCACGTACAGGTCGGCGAGTTGTTGGCGCACCAGCGGGTCCCCGGTCCGGCTCAGCGAGCGCGCGAGGGCGAGTACGTCGTCGAAGGTGCCGCCCTTGCGCCGGTTTCCGGAGCCGGATGCGGTGCGCTCGAAGGCGAGGGTGGCATTGGCGACCTCCCAGCCCTGGCCGGGGCGGCCGATCCGCAGCCCGTCGGGGACGCGTACGCCGCTGAGGAAGACCTCGTTGAAGGAGGCGCCGCCGCTCATCTGGCGGATCGGGCGGATCTCCACACCGGGGCTGTCCATCGGGACCAGGAAGGCGGTGATGCCGGCCTGCTTGACCACGTCGGGGTCGGTACGGGCGAGGAGCAGGCCGTGGTCGGCGAACTGGGCGCCCGAGGTCCACACCTTCTGGCCGTCGATCACCCAGTCCTCGCCGTCTCGGCGGGCGCGGGTGCGCAGGGCGGCCAGGTCGGAGCCGGCGCCGGGTTCGCTGAAGAGCTGGCAGGCCAGCAGGTCCGTACGGAGGAAGGCGCGGGCGTAGGTCTCGCGCTGGTCGGGCGTTCCGAACAGGGAGACGGACATCGCGACCAACCGCACCGTGACGCTGATCAGCTCGGTGGACGGCGGTACGTCGAACGCCGCCTCCTCCTCCGCGAAGACAGCCGCGTGGGCGGCGGTCAGGCCCTGACCGCCGTTCTCCTCGGGAAGGGTGAGGGCCTGGTAGCCGGCCTCGTGCCGGACTCGCTGGTACGCGCGGCAGCGGTCGAGCAGCCGCCGCTCCTCTTCGTCCGGGAGGTTGTGGAACACGGCCAGATCGGCGGCGGTGTGACCGGTGGTCTCGGCCGCCCGCCGGGGTTGGAGCGTCCGGGCCAGCCACTGCCGGACCTCACCCCGCCACTCGTCCACATTCGGTTGGGGCATGGTGACCTCCTCGGCACACGGGTCCGTACGGCACTTACCAGACGGCTGCTTCAGTAAGAGTGACTCGGAGCTGAGCAGCGCACCCACACAACAAGGGGGTGTTCCTCCGGCTCGGGTCAGAGTGTTCCGTACTTTCTTGATAAACGCTACAGTCTTGGCGTCGACTCTCCCACCTGCCCGGCCGCTGGGCAGACGGGGTGCACCCGGTGGAGCGAGAGAGCCGACGAACCGAGGAGCGCCGGAGGATCCATGTCCCTACAGCCACTCGACCTGCGTGCCCGCGAACTGCCGAACGCGACCGCGCTGGCCGATGACACGGAAAGCCTGTCCTGGTCGCGGCTGGCCGACCAGGTGGCCCGCCTCACCGGGCGGTTCCTGGAGGTCGCGCCCCGGCCGGAGGACCGCGTCGCCGTCCTGGGCGACAACGCCGTGGCCACGCTGGTGGCCCATCTCGCCGGTCTGCGGGCCGGCGTCGGAACGGTGGCCGCCTCCCGGCAGCTGACCGCCCGGGAACTGGTCGACCTGCTCACCGACGCGGGTGCGAAGGCGGTGATCAGCGGCCCGGCGGGCGAGTCGGCCGCCCGGCAGGCGGGCGCGGAACTCGGCCTTACGGTCGTCGTGCACGGCACGCCGGCCAAGGACGACGCCATCGACTGGGCCCAGTGGCTCGCCGAAGCGGAACCGGTGCCGGCGCCCGTCGGCCGCCCCGCCCGTCCGCCGTTGGTCTACACCTCGGGCACCACGGGGCGGGCCCGCGGCACCGAGGTGCGCTGGGTGCAGGGCCCGGTGACGGACAGCGCCGCCTACCTGGAGGCGGTGGCCGCCCGCCCCGGCTTCCCGCCGGGACCGCACCTGGTGTGCGGACCCCTGCAGCACAACGGGCCGCTCACCTCACTGCGCCATCTCGCGGCCGGCCGGCCGGTGGTGATCCTCGGCAGGTTCGACGCGGAGGCGTTCCTGCACCGCGTGGAGCGCTGGCGGGTCACCTCCTCGGTGATGGTGCCGACCCACTTCACCCGCCTGCTCGCCCTGCCGGACGAGGTGCGCGAACGCTACGACGTCTCCAGCCTGATGCAGGTCGCGCACACCGGCTCCGCATGCCCTCCCGAGGTGAAACGGGCCATGATCGACTGGTTCGGCCCGGTGCTGACCGAGTCGTACGGGGCCAGCGAGGCGGGCACCGTCGCACGCATCAACAGCACCGAATGGCTGGAGCACCCCGGTTCGGTGGGGCGCGTCCAGTCGCCCTTCGACGTCCTGGTCACCGGCGACGACGGTCGTCCGCTGGCCGCCGGGGAGCTCGGGCTGCTGGCCTTCCGGGCGCCCGAGGGCCGCGGCGTGCGCTACCACGCGGACGAGGAGAAGACCAAGGCCGCCTACGTCTCCCCCGGCGTCTTCACCCTCGGCGACATCGGCTACGTCGACCCGGACGGCTACATCTTCATCACCGACCGGGCAGCGGACGTCGTGGTCTCCGGCGGGGTGAACCTGTACCCGGCGGAGAGCGAGGCGGTGCTGCACGAACACCCGGGGGTCGCCGAGGTGGCGGTCATCGGCGTGCCCGACCCGGACTTCGGCGAGTCGTTGCGGGCCCTGGTCGTCGTGACCGACAGCAGCGAACCGGCGGACGGGGAACTGGACACGTTCTGCCGCGAGCGGCTGGCCGCGTACAAGTGCCCGAAGTCGTACGAGGTCGTGCCCGAACTCCTCCGCAACGCCATGGGCAAGCTCGACAAGCGCGCGATGCGCCGCCCCTACTGGGGCTCCGACCGGACGATCGCCGGCTGAGCCGACCAGCACCCACGCCCCACAGCCATGTACCAGTACGAAGGATCATTCATGACGGAACTCCTGCTCGTCCGGCACGGCCTGCCCGTGGCCGGCGTGTTCGATCCCGGACTGTCGCCGGAGGGCATCGCCCAGGCCGAGCGCCTCGCCCCCTGGCTGGCGGACGAAGGCATAGACGCCCTCTACACCAGTCCCTTCGTGCGTGCCCGTGAGACAGTGGCGCCCCTCGAACGGCTGACGGGCATGACCGCCACCGTGCTGGACGACCTGCGCGAGTGGGACACCGACGTCTCGCACCCCTACACGCCGCCGGAGCAGATCAACGCGGACGACCCCCGGTCGGTGGCGCTCTCCGAGGGACGGTACGAGGACTTCGTACCGGACCTGGACTGGGACGCCTTCCGGGCCCGGGCGGTGCGGGCCATGAACACCATGCTGGACGCCCACCCAGGCGGGCGGATCGCGGCCGTCTGCCACGGCGGGATCACCAACACCTACCTGGCGACCGTGCTCGAGATTCCCCGGATGTTCTGGTTCCATCCCGGCTACACCTCGGTCAGCCGGGTGCGCCGCATGCCCGGTGGGCGGATCGTGCTGCACTCCGTCAACGAGACGGCCCATCTGGTCGCGGAGCGCGCCGTCGACCCGGTCGGCTGACACCCCGTTCACGCCGTCCCCTCAACTTCCCCACCCCCTCAGGAGGCACCGGACATGCCCGGATCCGTCATCGTCGCCGGAGCGAGAACACCCGTCGGCAAGCTCATGGGCGGGCTGAGCAGCCTGTCCGCCGCCGACCTCGGCGCCCACGCCATCCGCGCCGCACTGGCTGTGGCGCAGCTGGACCCGGCCGCCGTGGAGGCCGTTGTGATGGGCCATGTCGTCCAGGCCGGGGCCGGCCCCAACACGGCCCGGCAGGCCGCGGTGGCCGCCGGCATCCCGTTCTCCGTACCGGCGAGCACCGTCAACAAGCTGTGCCTGTCCGGGCTGCACGCCATCGCCCTGGCCGACCTCATGATCGCCTCGGGGCGCCACGAGGTGGTCGTGGCGGGCGGCATGGAGTCCATGTCCGGCGCCCCGCATCTGCTCCGCGGGTCCCGCACCGGCTGGAAATACGGGGCGGCGACCGTTGAGGACGCCCTCGACCGCGACGCGCTGACCTGTGCCTTCGACGGGGTCTCCATGGGCGCGGCCACCGAGCGCTACCAACAGCCCTTCGCCCTCACCCGTGAGGAACAGGACGAGTACAGCGCCCTGTCGCACCAGCGGGCCCACCGCGCCCAGGAGTCCGGCGCGTTCGCCGCCGAGATCGCCCCGGTCACGGTGGCCGGGCGCCGGGGCGAGACGGTGGTGGAGTCCGACGAGGGCATCCGGCCGCAGAGCACCGCTCAGAGCCTGGGCCGTCTCAAGCCCGCCTTCTCCTCCGAGGGCACGATCACCGCGGGCAACGCCTCACAGTTGTCCGACGGCGCGGCCGCCGTCCTCGTGATGAGCGCGGAGCGCGCCCGTCGGGAGGGCCTGACCCCGCTCGCGGAGATCGGCGCCTACGGCACCGTGGCGGGCCCCGATCCCTCGCTGCTCGTGCAGCCGGCCGGCGCGGTCCGCGACGCCTTGTCCCGGGACGGCCGACTGAAGGCCGCAGACCTCGACCTGTTCGAGATCAACGAGGCGTTCGCCGGGGTCGCCCTGGCCTCCGTACGTGAACTGGGCGTCCCCCTGGACAAGGTGAACGTCAACGGCGGCGCCATCGCCCTCGGCCACCCCGTCGGCATGACCGGCGCCCGGCTCGTACTGACCCTCGCCCGGGAACTGCGGCGGCGCGGTGGCGGTACCGGTGCCGCCGCCCTGTGCGGGGGCGGCGGCCAGGGCGACGCACTGCTGCTGCACATACCGGGCGTCTGAGGTTCCTGACCTCCCGCCCTCGTCCCCCACCCGTACGAGACTCAGGTTGACGCACATGACCAACCAACCGCTCCAGGTCCTCCGGGGCCCCGAGGCACCGCAGTCCCAGGCCGACCACAGCGAGGCAACCCTCGTCGTGGACGCCCGCGTCGATGTCGCCGACGGCGTCGTCTCCCTCGTCCTGCGCCACCCGGACGGCGATCCGCTCCCGGCCTGGGCGCCGGGTGCCCACATCGACGTGCTGCTGGACAACGGCCTCATCCGTCAGTACTCCCTGTGCGGAAATCCCGCAGACGGTGCCGCCTGGCAGATCGCCGTACTGCGCGCACCGGAGGGCCGGGGCGGTTCCTCGTACGTCCACGACCGGCTTCGGGCGGGCTCGGCCGTGCGGGTGCGCGGGCCGCGGAACAACTTCCCGCTGCGCCCTGCCGAGCGCCATCTCTTCATCGCGGGCGGGGTCGGCATCACCCCGATCCTGGCGATGGTGGAGGCCGCCGAGGCCGCGGGAGCCGACTGGCGGCTGCTGTACGGCGGCCGCACCCGCGATTCCATGGCGTTCCTGGACCGCCTGACGCCCTACGGTGACCGGGTGCTGATCCGGCCGCAGGACGAGTACGGCCTGCTGGACCTCGCCGCCTTCGTCGGCTCGCCCCGCGAGGGCACGCTGGTGCACGCCTGCGGTCCGGAACCACTGCTGCGGGCCGCGCAGGAGCAGTGTGCCGGCTGGCCCGCCGGCACCCTGGGCATCGAGCGGTTCGCCCCGGTCCAGCCCGCGGCCGGGGCCGCTGCGGCCGACACGTTCGAGGTGGTGCTCGCCCGGTCGGGGCGCACGCTCACCGTGCCGCCGGACCGGTCGGTGCTCGAAGTCGTGGAGGACGCGGGCGTCCCGGTGCTGTTCTCCTGCCGGGAAGGCACCTGCGGCACCTGTGAGACGGACGTCCTGGACGGTACGCCGGACCACCGGGACTCCCTGCTCGACGAGGACGAGCGTGCCGCGGGCGACACCATGCTGATCTGCGTCTCGCGTTCCTGCGGCCCCCGGCTGGTACTCGACCTCTGACCGCGGACCGGGTCCTGGGACAAGGAGCCTCTCACTCCGGGTCGGCAACGAGGACTGGCAAGCCGGAGGTGTCGAACTGGTGTCAGTCGCCTCGTCGGCCACCCACCGCGCTGGTCGGCCACTACTACAGTGCGGCCATGGAGATCAGGTATGCGCAATGCCAGAGTGTTGACCTTCAGCCCGGTTTCGTAGAAGACGGCGGTGACCACTCCAACGGCTACACCCGCTGGATACCCGGACAGCTGGAGCGGGGGCTCTTGGGAGGAGGCCAAGCGCTGGGGGCGCCCTCGCTTCCAGATCGATGCCTACCGATGCCCCTCCTGCGGCCACTTGGAGCTCTTCGCCCCGCATGAAGTCTGACGACCGAGGTCGTCGCCGTGCCCCACAGCGGAGCCAAGGGACCAAGACGGAGACGCTACCGAGTAGTCAGAGGTCGGCCGGGTCTGCAGCGTTCCACAGCAGGTCGAACCGGCGTACGAAATGCTCGACCTGTTGCGCGTCGGCGTTGATCGTGGTTGCGGATGTCTCACCGAGTCGGTCGAGGTGAACCTGGTAGGACAGCGCCCCGTCGAAAACGATGAAGTCGATCATCAGGCCCCGCTGGAGGATGGGCCGGAGTTCCTCCAGGACCGCTGTGCGGACTTGGATGCCCATCTGCCGCTGCTCGGTGCAGATCGGTGCGAGGGCGGCCAAATCCTCGTGGCGTTTGACGATGAACAGACGCCTGACGTTGATCAGCCGTTCGGCGATCGCCTCACCCTGGGCGCCCAGATAGCGGGCGGCCGGTTCGGTGTTCCAGAAGTCGTCGTCGACGGTGGTACTGACGGCGTCGATGCCCTTCCTGGCACACCTGGTGAGTGTCAGGAGCCAGTCGTGGTTCTCGCCGGGGCACTCGGCACCGAGCTGGGTGAGGGCCTGCAGGTGTGCGGCGAGACGGTCGGTCTCCTCGTACGCGAACTGGCGCAGGATGTCGGGTCCCACGGAGTCGACCTCGGTGGCGTACGCGGCGAGTCGGGGCACCGCGTCGCCGCGCAGCCTCTCCACCTGGCCGAAGAGCCTGGTCGCCTCGGTCACGTCGGCGAACCGCTTCCCCACCTCGTCCCTCAGATCGTTCAGCTGGTTCGCTACGGACGCCATGAACCGCATGGTCACCACGATGCCGACACACAGCACTGCCGACACCAGGACGGCAAGGAGCCTCACCACGCCGGCGGGCGTGGTGAGGGTTCTGGCCGGGGATTCGGCTCGGCGGCGGCCTCCCACAGGTCGTTGAAGCGCCTGACCTGGCCGTCGACACGACGGGCGTCGGCGTCGAGCCTGGTCTGGAGATTGCTCTGCTGCCGGTCCGGTTCGAACTCCAGATACAGCGCGCCATCGAAGATCACGATGTCTCGTGCCGCTGCCCGGGTGTGCCGCTGCGGGGAGAGGACCATGTAGCGCACTTTGATACCCAGGTCACGCTGTCCTTGGCAGAGCGTCATGAACCTGCTCATGAACTCATCGTCGCTCTCCTCGGCTGCATTGATCATGAAGAGGCGCCGGATGATCACCTCCGCAACCCGCATCGCCTCGATCTGTGCGTCCAGGTAGTGCCCAGCCGGGTCGGTGTCCCAGAAGGGCCGGTCGACGGAACTGCTCGTGGCGTCGATGGTGCGCCGGGCGCATTCGGTGAGCCTGATGAGCCACTCGTTGTTGTCCCGCTGCCAGTGGGCACTCATCCCGGTCAGATCCGTGACGACCGAGGCAAGGCTGTCAATCTCGGCACGGGCGAAGGCCTTCACGATCTCCGGGCCCTGCAGTCCCACCTGGCTCGCGCTCTTGATCAGACGCCTCGCGTCAGCAGTGCTCATGCCCGCCTGATCCAGCTCGTTCAGGAGCCCGGCAGCCTCACTGAGCTGGGTGAACCGGTGGCCGAGCACCTGTGTCTGGGTGTGCTGGCCAGTCTCCACCGCGCCCAGGCGCTTCTCGAAGTCGACCATGTACTGCACGATCAGTGCCGACCCCCCGATGACGACGGACATCGCGAGCTTCCACAGCTCGTCCTGGGACTGGTCGATCAGGTTGGTGATGACATAGGCGACCGTGCCCACGACCACGGTGATCAGTGTCTTGAGCACGACGGGCGCTATCCGCGCTCCGCTCGCCGCGCCCGGCCCCGGTGTGCCCGGTTCTCCGGCCATTCCTGCCCCCTCCCCGCCAGGTGTTCGTAGATGGTGCCCGGTCAGTGCGAGGTCAGCACCTAGTTCGTCAACCGGATGGCACGGAGCGCCAGTTGGTCGCGGATGCGCTGTGTCAGGCTGCTCCATTGCCTGCTGTAGCCCGAGTTCTCGTCCAACTCCTCCCAGGCGGTGCGCAGAGGGCGGTCGACGCGGCTCTGCGGCATCCACAGGTGCAACAGGTGATCGACGAGTGGGCGCAACACCTGGAGGACGGCTCTGTCGTCCGCGGAGGCGACCCGCAGTCCGTCGAGCTTGTCCGCGACCGTCGTCAGCAGCCAGTCGTGCAGGGCGAGGTCCTCGCACAGCTCGGCCGTGGCTGCGGGCGCGGTGCCACGGGGCAGCCGCAGCTCCACGGTCCGCAGCCCGTCGTCCGCCCTGGTGAACAGCACGGATGCCTCCATACCGTCGGTGGCCGGTGCCACGGTCCAGCGCAAGGTGGTGTCGGCGGTGTTGAGCGGCGGATCGTGGTCGAGGATCCGAAACTGTCGGGAGATCCTCGCCATCAGGCTCTCGGCGATCGATCCGACGTCCAGTTCGCCCGGTTGACGCCCCGCCAGGAACCCTTCGGTGACCGACCTCTCGGGAAGCCGGCCGACCGGGACCAGACAGCCGGGCCGGGCCAGGTAGTAGCCCCAGGGCCGGCGCCGGTCGGGGCCGACGCCCGGAGCGGAGAAGTACGCCGTGGACTGCAGGACCCGGCCCTCGACGAGCGCCGCCCGGGCCGTCACCGTGCCCACCGCGCGGCTCCTGGCGCCCGTGGCGGTGGGCAGCAGGCAGTCGACGCCGGTGAGGACGTCCGGGGAGACGGCGTGCCGGTTGGGGTGCCGGGAAAGCCTGACCCGTTCGTCCGCTCGCAGCCGCAGCAACTGTTCGGCGGCCCGCTCCTCCACCGCGTCGCGGGTGGGCAGCAGGCAGGTGCGCACCTCACCGCAGACAAGGACGGGACCGGAGACGATGCCCAGGCCGCTCATGTCACAGACCTGGCGGGAACACGTAGTAGGTGCGGTCCACGACCCCCGCGGGCAGGCTGAAGTCCTCCGCCGCGCATCGCTCGGCCACCTGCGTGAATGCCCCGGCCTCGACCTGGACCTGGTCGAGAATGACGCGTACGGCGTGCTCGACGGGCAGGAAGCGGGTGGGGAGCACGCTGCAGGTGACGTACGCGGTGAACGGCGCGGCCCGCGGGTTGAGGCGCAGTACGGGTGGCAGTGCGTCCCAATCGGCCGGGAACTTTTCGTCGTCCCAAGGGGTCGGGGTGAGCACGGCGCGTCCTTTGTCCCGCAGCAGTCCGAGACGGACCAGTTGCCAGACCGCGGCGAGGAAGGCGCAGGACCAGGTGCGCTCCTCCTCGTGACCGCTCCACAGTTCGACGTCCATGAAGACGGAGTGGCCGCGCGCGCCGGTCTCACTGGGCGGCTGCCAGACGGCGCCGGTGGACTCCAGGGCTGCGGAGGTGCGCTGGGCGGGGGCGCGCCGGCCGTTGGAGAGCCAGCCGGTGCGGCTGACAGGCTGGCGGAAGCCGGTGCTGCCGGGCGGTGGTGACTCGACCAGCCGGTGCAGGACGCACTCGGCGAGATCGGCCCGGTCGCGGTGGGCGGAGTCGCCGCGGAGGGGGCCGGCGCAGCCCGACTCGCGGGCCAGGTAGTCGATGGTCAGCCCGGCTGCGGCGGCCGTCTCCAACAGCGGCGGTATGAGTTCGGCGGGGGTGGACAGGCGGGAGAAGTAGTCGTCGATCAGGAAGCAGGTGCTGATGCGGGGCCGCCTGCCGGAGTGCGGCGGGCCGAGGACGGTGCGGGCGGCGTCCGCCCAGGGCCGCACCGCCGCGAAGTGCCGGCGCAGCCGGGAGGGTCCTTCGGCGAAGTCCTCCATGTACAAGTGACCCAGCTCCAGGGAGAGATGCGAAAACGGCACCGCTTCGGTGCGCGGCTCGGCGCTTGTTTCCCGGAAGACGGACTCCGTACCGCTCACACCTGCCCCCAGAACGTGTCGTCGGTCAGCCGCTGCGCGAGGTCTCCCATCGCCCGCCAGGTCTCGTTGTTGGCGATCCCGCGGTCGTGCACGTCCGCGTCGGTGATGAGGCGTTCCTGCCACTGCAGCACCGGCTCCAGCGGAATGGACGCCAGCACCCTGCTCCTGCCGATGCCACGGCCGGCCGCGAGTTCCTCGAGTTCCTTGTCGCACTGCCGCATCCACGCGTACTGGGCGGGCGACACCTGCGACCACAGCGGCGACTCCAGATCGGGAACGGCGGCTCGGACGAAGCGGATCGAGCCTCTGAGGGTGTCCGGCGGATGACCCATGTCTGTGCCGGCCCGCACGATTCCCTTTTTTCCGTAAGCGAGTTCGGCGGCGGCCATCACGTGCTGGCGGGTCCAGCGGTGAAAGACGAGCCAGCGGTTCCTGATCCGGCCGAGGCCGCCGCGCGGTGAGGTGGCCGCGAGTACGAGATCCACCGCGTAACTGCGTCCAGCGCTCAGGTCCACGATGACGACGTCGAATTCGCGCTGGAGTCGCACGACGAGATCCACACAGCGGTCGAGGTTCTCCTCGTCGGTGACGAATTCGCCACCCGTGCGGTCACCGGGCACCAGGACGAGCCGACCGGATCCGGCGGGCCTGCTGCGCAGGACGGGATGTTCGGTGCGAGACCAGACGTCGACCCGCAGCGGCTCGCCCGTCCGGCCCTTCAGATAGGAGTGCATTCCGCGCCCTTCGGCTTCGGAGACCACCTCGGGCAGGTCGAACACGGAGGTGGCGGTGGGCGATCCGAAGTCGAAATCCAGAAAGCAGACGTCGTCCCCGTCCAGCGACCGCTGGTAGGCGAGGTTGGCACTGGTCACGGAGCGACCGGTGCCTCCCTTGTCCGAGGCGGCGAAGACCAGCACGGTCACACCCCCTGGAAGCCGTTGCCCCGGGCGCGGGCGAGGGTGTCGAGTCGCGTCAGCACCCTGAGGGACAGCGCGTAGGCGATGCCGGGCTGCTTGTCGACCACGTGCCGGGCGCGGCGCAGGTCCGCCTCGATCCCCTTGATCTCTTCGCCCTGGACGCTTTTGGGGGCGGGAGCGGGGTGTTGCATCTGCTCCTTGCCCAAGAGGTGGGCAGCCTCACTGATCGCTGCCCGGGCCAGCTCGGACAGTTCAACGCTGCGGATCGGATCCTGGGCGTACAGCGCATGCGCGGCGACCATGCACTCGGTGACGCGCTGCGTGAGGCTCCAAGACAGTAACGGCCCCCGTCGGACGGGCGATTCGGGGTAGACCGCGTGCACGTCGTCCCACAAGCCGACACCTTCACCGTCGCTGATGCGCCGCTGCCAGAGGTGGCCGAGGATGTCCTCGGCGAGTCTGAGCAGCCGGTCCTGCGAGCCGATGTTCCGTGACAGCGTGCCCAGTTGGATGGCTCGCTTGAGCAGCTGCGCGGAAAAGTCGTTCATCGTCCACGTCATGGCGGGCCCCAGTTCCTCGCTGCCCAGCAGGGGCATGGTGACCCCGGGGTTGTGCAGGCCGATCGCCGGGTCTTCACGGGTGGTGCCGCTGGTGATCCGGCCGCGTTCGGCGAGGCGTTCCATGACACCGACGATGCGGGTGAGGTAGTGGTCGGTGGCGTGGCGGCGCATGAGGTCGTGGACGAGAATGGAAGCCACGCAGAGGGAGAAGTACTCCGACTCCCGTTGCCGGAGCGTAGCGCGCCAGGGAAGGTCTTCCAGCGGCCAGGCTCCGTCGCCGAAGCGGGCGATGGCTGACCAGTACTGCTGGGTGATCTCCCAGCGCAGCCTCAGCGCCTCGGCCAGCTTCTGCTGCTCGGCGTTGAGCAGGCCGAGGACGAGGGTGCGCTCGGAGAAGACGTCGACGATGCCGTCGAGGGCGACGACGGTGAAGTACAGGTAGGGCACGGGGCGGGCCACGCCTCGCGGCTGCCCGCCGATGTCCTGGGCGGTCACCGGCTCCACTTCTACCTCGGGTGCGCCCTTCACCGCACTCCACGCCCAGCCGCACTCGAACAGGCGGTTCTCATTGCGCAGTTGATCGCGGACGTCGGTGTCGAGGCCGAGCGTGACGCTCTCGGTGATGAGGGCCCGCATGGACTTGAAGCGGTGCTGGAAGCGGTGCAGGACCTGCCGGTCGGAGAGCCGGCCCCGGCCGAGCAATCGGGCGAGTGCCTGTCCCTGCTCGGAGGAGATGTCGACGACGTCGACCGTGAAGGAGCGCAACAGGCCCACCATGGCGGCCGTGAGCCGGGCGCTGGTGTCACCCCGGAGTTGGTCGATGCGGGCGACGGTGGACGCCCGCTGGGTCCGGCCCCGGAACACCTTGAGGAAGCCGAGGGTGGCCAGGCACAGGCTCACCGACATGGAGTAGGAGTCGACGACGCCCACTTCCCGCTGTTCCTTGGAGAGTTCCTGCTCGGGATCCTCCGGGGCGAAGTAGTGGCCGCCGGCGAAGGTGGGGCCATCCTCGCCGCGGTGCTTCTTCATGAAGTCGCCGATGATCTCCACGAGTCGTACGGGAATCTCGCTGGAGTCACCCGCGTTCCGCAAAGCCCGTTCCACGTCCTGCTCGGTGGTGTCGGGGTCGTCCAGACGGAAGGGGGCGATCTCCGTGGCGGGGTACAGGAGACAAAGCAGCCGCTCCGCGTCGGCCACACTGCTGAGCCCGCCCCACGCGCCCCAGGACCACTCCCCTTCGTCGAAGGAGTGACGTGCCACGGCCTGCCAGATCTCCAACAGGCGCTGACGCGGCTTGATCAGCATTCTGTGGCCCCCTCACAGATCACTTCTTTTCCCCACCCGAAAAGCCATTCAGGAGCTACCCGTTCGGCGGAAACCGCAAGCAAGGATCATGGAGGTGTAGCCCGGACGCACTTCCCCCGGTTCGCCGACCCGGTAGATCCGTAGGCGTTCGGCGAACTCCTCGATGCTGTCACGGATGTCGGATTCGCTCACGTCACAAGCGGGAAAGGGCGTCTCCCCCACCCAGTAGCCCTCGGAGTGTTCCATGAACGCGGCCGCGAAGGGTGCCCCCGGAGTGAGGGACCGCAGAAAGCACTCCACTCCCTCGCGGAACTTCTTGTCGGCGGTGGAAAGGGATTCGGCGACGAAGAACATGGTTCCGAGCTGCCACTGTTCCGGCCGGTCGACCAGCGCGCAGATGTCGCCCTGCTCGACCCGGGCGATCTCACTCAGCCGCTCCCAGGGCCCGCCGGGCAGGGCGGCATAGGCATCGTCCAGGCACAACTCCTGCCAGAAGGCGTCCCAGCCACGGTCGTGTTTGTCGAGTTGCTGCTCCAGATAGTGCAGGTTCGGCGTCGCCCGGTCCAACAGGGTGATCTCGTCGCACCAGGGCAGCATCATGAAGGTGGGATAAAGGTTGGCTCCGGCCCCCACGTCGATACCCCGGACCCGCAGGCCGGGAATTCCACGGAAATGATCACTGAAGTGGGCACGGACGATCGTCATGATCTCCGCATCGACAGGGAGCACTGTGCGGTAGTTCTTCCGGACGTAGGCCACGGGGTCGAAAGCGTCCCACCGTGCCTCCGCGTTCAACTGCGCCGGATTTCCCGGTGATCCCAAAGACATGCCCCACCGTATCAACACGGTCGATCCCCGGCTTCTCTTCCCTCCGATCGGCTCCCGGAGGAGGAGGTACGAGGGGCGCACGGCAGCATTCGTCACCAGACACCTGATCGCAGGACTTGTACGGTCCCGGATGATCGGGCAATTCTGGTTCGATGCCAGCACTTCGCCCATCCGTACGGGTACGCAACGCCGACGAGCGGGATCTGTCCGACCTCTCCCGGCTGGATCATGAGGCCTTTCCCCACGACCCGTATCCCTATTCCGTCCTGCGCCAGTTCATGGACGCGTTCGCAGAACATCTGCTGGTGGCGGAGGACGACGGCATCCTGTGCGGATACGTGCTGGCCACGCCACCGAACGAGGGGCGGAGCTGGATCTTCAGCCTGGGCGTCGCGCCCGCCATGCGGCGGCAGGGGCTGGGCCGGCAGCTGATGGTCGAAACGCTGATGAGACTCCGTGCCCAGGGCGCGCACACCGTTCTGCTCTGGGTCGAGCCGGGCAACGACCGGGCCATCACCCTTTACGAGTCCCTGGGCTTCGTGCCCGACCCGGTCGGCCGCCGCGAGAACCACTTCGGCCCCGGCGAGCACCGCCTCCTCATGACGCTCATCCTGTGAGCTCCAACCCGCTCGGGCGGCGCGCAGGGCGCCGCGTCGCCGCGGCAGGCGCCGTCACTCGTCGTTCACCCACCGCATGAGTCGTTGCAGCGGGTAGAAGCCGTCGTGGGAGAGGCCCGGCGGCATGCCCCCCGCCCTGCCGAGGGAGACCACGCGCTGCACACCGGCGCAAGCGAGGGCGTCACGCAGTTCCGCCTTGCGGGTGTCGGGGTACACGCCGACGGTCTGGGTGGCGACCCCGGCGTGTGCGACCGCCTCGGACAGTGCCCCGACGGGGACGACGTCGACGATCTTTCCGTCGGGGTGGAAGTCCACCGGTTCGGGAGAGCGGATGACCAGGCCCCGGCCGTCGTAGCCGCCCCACACCCGGTACTCGGGCGCCAGGGACCGCAGGACATCGATCTCCTCGCGCAGTTCCGCGGCGACCCTCGGGCCGCCGGCCGAGCTGAACTCCCTTGCCACGCCCAGGCGTTCGCACAGCAGGGCGGCGTAGCGGTCGGCGTCGTCCCAGGTCCCCTCGACGAACTGGAAGCGGCTGGCCACGCACGCCTGCTGGTTGAAGAACGTGGCGTCGGCGGCGCCCGCGTCGGCCGCCCTGGCCAGGGTCTCCTCGGACGCGAAGGCCTCGCGGCCGATCATGGAGATGGACGTCTTGGGGTCGAAGGAGACGAGCTCGAATCCCGGACCGACGTACTTCAGCGCCCCGCGGATCGTGGCCTCGCCGCCCCAGGCGACCAGTTTGTCGAAGAACTGCGGGCGGAACAGCACGCTTTCCACCGCCTCGTCGCCGCCGCGCCAGTACACCGCGGAGAACGAGCGCACCACGGGGTGGCCGGGGGCCACCGCGGCCATGGTGCGCAGGATCGCGGTCGCGGTGAACAGGTCGTTCGAGGGCAGCTTCAGGAGGTTGACGCCCTTGGTGAGCGCGCCGCGCACGACGGACATCGCCGCGACGCCGGGTGCGTTCCCGGCGATGATGTGCACCAGGCGCGGCGGGAACGCGCGGATGGCCGCGAGCCGGTCGTCGGGCAGGTGCACCTCGCGCCAGCCGTCGAGCACGTCCGCACCGCCGAGTTCGTTGTCGATCTGGGCGTACAGGCCTGGGCGTTGGAAGCTGCGCCACAGCACGGCGTAGGCGCGTTCGAGCACCTCGGCGGGGAGCGGGCTGACCCGGACCATCCGGTCCAGAGCCTCGGCGAGCAGGCCCTCGCGGTCCGCCTTGAGGGCCTCTCCGGTCTCCACCAGCACGTCGACGATCTCCGCCACAGGCACGTGGAAGGCGGGGCCGGGTTCGGTGCGCGGCCACACGAGGCGGTCCAGTTCGAGGGCCGGTGCGGTGAACCGGCCGAGGTCGAGTGCTGGGCTGTCGTCGACCTCGCCGCGGACCACGTGGACGACGGCCACCGAGCCGGCCGGGGTGCCGTCGAGCGTCGTGCCGCTCATCCGTGGATCATCCCCCGCACATAAGAGTCGAGTGTCGCGGCGCAGGTGATCTTGTCGTCGCCGCCGAGGTCTCCGTAGCGCTGGATGTCGGGCAGGACGACCGGTCCCGCCCTGCCGCAGTCGCACGGGGAGAAGTCCACGAAGACCCGGTCGCCGCTGATCAGGCCGCCCCAGCGGCCTTCCAGGGAGACGTCCAGGAACGCGAACCGCCCCTCGACGACGCCGCGCCCGGGGTCGAGCAGCTTCTCGCCGGCCTCGTCGAGCACCAGGGGGATCACCCACGGCGGCACGTGGTAATTGCCCTTCTCGCAGGCGAGGCAGGAGCCCTGGAGCTCCGTCATGCCGTAGCTGCGAACCCGCCGTACGCCGTCGTAGAAGGCGGCGAACTGCGCCTGGTAGTCGTCGGGCAGCGCACGGCCCTTGTTGCCGCCGCCGCTGAGCACCAGCGTGTCCGGATGGAGGCTCCCGTCGGGGACACCGCGGGCGCGCAGCGCCTGGATCAATGCGAACTGCTGGTTGTTCATCCCGGCGATCAGCAAGGGCTCGTCGCGGTGCGCGGCGATGTCCTCGACGATCCGCTCGACGGCCGCACCCAGCTCCTCCTCGCGGGCCGTGGAGGCGTTCTCGAAGGAGCTGATCTCCTGCGGGGTCGCGGTGCCCTCCGCCATCCGACGGCGCAGCAGGGCGCTGCTCATCAGCTCGGACACCCGCATCGGGTCCTCGGTGAGCAGATGGGTCTCGCCGGGCCGCGCGAAGACCTCCGCGTGCCACCGGAAGCCGTCGACGGAGCGCATCGGGCCGCTCGCCGGGGCGAGCAGGTAGCCGCGGCGGGTGGGCTTCGGCGGGAGCGGATCGGGCCAGCAGGTGAGGTTCTCCAGGATGTCGTGCAGGAAACTCAGGTCGCTCGCGTCGCAGTTGAGGAAGGACACCTTCCCGGAGGTGCCGCTGGTGATGTAGGGGCGGTGGCCGGCGGCGGTGATGCGTTCGGTCCACTCGTCGATGTCGCGTACGCCGTCCATGTCGACGTCACTCGGTTCGACCGCAGACACGGTCGTGTACCAGCGCAGGAGCCGGTCCCACCGGCCGGCGGTGATGAGAGAGACGGGGTACGACTTGTAGCTGGTGTGGGAGAACAGCAGCGGCACGAGGTCATCGAGACCGGTGATCTCGTGCACGCCGGTCTCCTGCGCCCGGGTCCGCAGCAGCGGGATGCGCTCGCGAAGAGCCGCGAAGGCCTCCCGTGCGGCTTCGAGCTGCACCTCGCGTAGGTCTTCGGCGGCTTGGTCGAAGGTGTCGCCGGAGAGGACGAGGGATCGGATCTGCTCGCGTGCGCCTGGCACAGCGTTCACCTCATTCAGTTGCGTACGTTGTCTTGTCCGCTGTGGTTTCCGCGAGGTACGACGACTCGATCGCGTCCAGGTCTCCGCGCAGTTCCTTCGGGGTGCCGGTCATGGTGACGCGGCCGCGGTGCAGGACGTACACGCGGTCCGCGATGTCCAGCACCTTGCGCACGTGCTGTTCGACGAGCAGCGCGCCGAGGCCCCGGTCGGCCGCTTCGCGTACCGCGCGCAGGAGGCGGTCGACCACCAACGGGGCGAGGCCGAGGGAGAGTTCGTCCGCGAGGAGCAGTTTGGGCGCGCGGCACAGGGCGCGGGCCAGCGAGAGCATCTGCTGCTCTCCGCCCGACAGCATGCCCGCGCCGGTTCTGAGGCGTTTTTCGAGTTCGGGGAAGAGTTCCAGCGCCTGCTGGGACCTCACCCGGCCGACCCGCAGGTTGTCCGCGGTGTCGAGCCGGGTGAAGACCGCCCGCTCACCGACGTACGCCAGGCCTTGGCGGGCGCGGCGGTGCAGCGGTGCGCGGCCGGGTTCGTCCAGCCAGCGCACCTCGCCGCCCATGAGGGCGAGGCTGCCGGAGAGCGCCCGGAGCGTGGTGGTCTTGCCCGCCCCGTTGGGGCCGAGCAGGGCGACGACCTCGCCGGGCCGGACCTCCAGGTCGAGTTCGCGTACGACCGGCTGGCTGCCGTATCCGGCGGACAGCGAGCGTGCTTCGATCAGGGGTGCGTCGGTGTTGTCCACGGGTTTGCTCCTCAGCCGGACATCGCGGCCGTCAGCACCTTGCGGACGTCGACGAAGGTCGATCCGGGCTTGGCCCATTCGATCTTTCCGTCGCGGATGGTCAGTTCGGTGGCGGTGGTGTTGTGGATGCGGTCCATGCCCTTGATGGGCAGGGCCGTGGACGCCTTCCAGCTCAGCGGCGGGGTCAGTCCGCCGGTGCTGATGCCCGGGGCGGTGTCGAGCTCCTGCACCAGGGCCTTCGCCGTGATCGTCGGGAGCTTCTTGGCGGCCTCGGTGAAGACCTTGAAGGCCACCCAGGTCGTCTCGTTGGCACCGTTGCTGGTGTCGATGTCCTTGTCGCCCTTGGTGGCTGCGAGGAAGTCGTTCCAGGCGGCGTCGGAGGTCGGCGGGAAGTAGCCGGTGATCGCGGCGCCCTCCAGAGGGCCGCCGGCTCCGCCGGTGCTCTCGGCGAGTTGCGGGGTGAGGTTGCCGACGACGCTGCCGAGCTCGGTCTTGGCGCCGGACTGGACGTACGACTTCACGAACAGGCCGGAGGCGGTGCCCATGATGACGCTCACGCAGTCGCTTCCCTTGGTCGCGGCGGCGACCTGCGGGGCGAGGTCGGTGGCGGTGAGCGGCACCTTGATGTCCTTGGGCGCCGGCGCCCCGGCGGAGACCGCGCCGACGGTGAGGAACTGCGAGACGACGGCGGCGGCGGCCACGTCGTAGCGCACGCCGGAGATCTTCTTGCAGCCGCTCTGCACCAGCTGCCGGCCGTGGGCCGCGAACACCACCGGGGTGCCGCCGTTGACCGGGAACGACAGCGGGTTGGAGAACTCGGCCGCCGAGACTCCGGTGCCGCCGATGTACGGGATGCCGGCCTTCTGCAGGATGGGCATGTAGCGATCACCGGCGAGGCTGTAGGAGCCCACCACCGCGACCACCTTCTCGGCGACCGCCTGCTGGGCGCACTTCTCGGCCTCGTCGGGGTTGCCCTTCTCGTTGCAGGTGAGGACCTTCAGCGGAGCGCCCTTGATCCCGCCGTTGGCGTTGATCCACTTCTCGTACGCCTGCGCGGTGAGCCGGACTCCGGGCTGGGCGCTGCCCTGGGTGTCCTCCGGCGCCCAGACCATCACCTTGACCGGTGTGCCCTTCAGGGCGGAGGTCTCCTCATTCGAACTGCCGGACGCCTCTCCCCCGCAGCCGGCGGCGAGCAGGACTCCGGTCACCGCGAGGGCGCTCGCTGCGGCGGTTCTGCGTCGGCGTGAGTGGTTCATGGTTCCTCCGCTGTGCTCGTCGTCGAGATGCCGAACAGCATGGGGTGCGTTTTGTGGTTAGTGAAGTACTCTCGGCATAATTATTTAAATGAATGTGCTGTCTCGCTCCTGCCCTCGGGAGGTTCCTCGATGGACGACGTCCTGCGTTTCGCGCTGCTCGGCCTCGGGCTCGGTGCCCTCTACGCGCTCACCGCGCACGGCATCGTGCTGGTCTACCGGGGCTCCGGCGTCCTGAACTTCGCGCACGGCGCGATCGGAATGGCCGGGGCCTATGTCCAGTGGGAGCTCGCCACCCAGCACGACGTGCCGTACTGGCCCGCCACCACCTGCGGCGTGCTCACCTCCGCGGTGCTGGGCGTGCTCACCCACCTGTTGGTGCTCCGCCCGCTGCGCAGAGCGTCCTCGCTGGCCCGCCTGGTCGGCACCCTGGCGGTCTTCATCGTGCTCACCGCGATCGCCGTCAAGCGCTACGGCGACAGCCTGGAGCTGGTGCCGGGCAAGCTGCCCACCAAGCTGCTGACGATCGCAGGCGCAACGGTCTCCGAGGACCGCATGTGGCTGATCGGCATCGCGGTCGTCGTGACCGTGCTCCTCCATCTCCTCTACAAGCGCACCCTGTTCGGCCTGGGCACCAGCGCGGTCGCGGAGAACGAGGGCGCGGCCGCCTCGCTCGGCTGGTCCCCGGACCTGATCGCCACCGGCAACTGGGCGCTGGGATCGGCGCTCGCCGGGCTGACGGGCATCCTGATCGTGCCGGTCATCGGTCTGTCGGTGACCGGGCTGACCACCCTCCTGCTGAGCGCCCTGGCCGCCGCCCTGGTCGGCAGGTTCTCCTCGTTCCCCGTCACGCTGGCGGGTGGCTTGGTCATCGGCGTCGTGCAGTCCGAACTGACCCGCTTCGGCTCCGACGTCACCGGGCTCGCCGCCTCGGTCCCCTTCCTGTTCATCGCCCTGGTGCTGGTCGCACGCGGCCGGGCGCTGCCGCTGCGTGGCACCTTCCTGGACCGGCTGCCCGGTCTGGGCACCGGGAAGGTCCGCCCCCTGCCGTTGGCACTCGCGGTCGTGGCCGGGCTGTCGCTGGTGAGCCTGGCGACGCCGCTGTGGGCCGACGCGATCACCACCACCCTGGTGCTGTCACTGATCATCCTGTCGATCGTCGTGGTCACCGGGTACGCGGGACAGGTCTCGCTCGCGGCCTACGCCCTGGCCGGGACCGGCGCCTTCCTCGCCGGACACGCGGCGGCCGACTGGGGGTGGCCGTTCGAACTCGCCCTGCTGGCAGGGGTGTTGGGTACAGTGCCGATCGGCTTGCTCTTCGCGCTCCCGGCGGTCCGTACCCGCGGCGTCAATCTCGCGATCATCACGCTCGGCCTCGGTACCACGCTGGAGGCGATGGTCTTCCAGAACACCGACCTGTCGACGACCCCCGGCAGCGACGGCATCGCCGTGGGCAAGCAGACACTCTTCGGGATCAGCATCTCCGGCGTCGACCATCCGCAGCGGTACGCCGCCGTGGTGCTCGTGTTGTTCGTCGCCGCCGCGCTCGTGGTCGCCAACGTGCGGCGCAGCCGGACCGGCCGCCGGCTCATCGCCGTACGGGCGAACGAGCGGGCCGCCGCCGCCCTCGGCATCGACGTCCGCGCCGCCAAGCTCTACGCCTTCGGCCTGTCCGCGGCCATCGCCGCGCTCGCCGGAGTGCTCACCGGCTTCCGCTCGACCTCGGTCGTCCTGTCCGACTTCGCCAGCTTCGGCTCCATCACCGCGCTCGGCCTCGCGGTCATCGGCGGGGTCGGTTTCCTCGTCGGCCCGCTGTTCGGCGCGACCTTCGCCGCGGGCACGGTGGGTGCCCGGTTCGGGGACCTCGTGCTGCCCGGGCTCAGCGAGTGGATGCCGCTGATCGGCGGAATCATCCTGGTGCTGACGCTGGTGGGCAACCAGGACGGCATCGGCAAAGGGCTCGGCACACGGGCGGCGGGGAGCCGGCGCAAGCTGCCCCCGAAGCGGCCGGCGACCGTCCCGAAGGACGAGCCGTCAGCCGCCCCGACCGTGACCCGTGCCGCCCCACTCCCCCTCCAGGTACGGGACCTGACGGTCCGTTACGGCGGTGTCGTCGCCGTCGACGGGCTCTCGCTGGACGTCGAGCCGGGCCGGGTCGTCGGCCTCATCGGTCCCAACGGCGCCGGCAAGACCTCCGCCATCGACGCGGTCACCGGCTTCACCCGGGCCGCGTCGGGCAGCGTGCGTCTCGGCGACCGGGACGTGACCCGCCTGCCGGTCCATCAGCGGGCCGCCGCCGGGCTCAGCCGGTCCTTCCAGTCACTGGAGCTGTTCGAGGACATGACCGTCCTCGACAACCTCTATGCGGCCTGCGACCGGCCCGGGCGCTGGGCCCACCTCACGGACCTGATCCGCCCCGGCAGCCGCCCACTCCCCGCCCATGTGCTCGTCGCGGTACGGGAGTTCGGTCTCCAGGACAGTCTGGACCGGCCGGTGGGCGACCTGTCGTACGGGGAACGGCGGCTGCTGGCCATCGCCCGCGCGGTGGCGGCCTCACCGTCCGTGCTGCTCCTCGACGAACCGGCCGCGGGCCTGTCGGACGACGAGACCCGGGAACTGGCCCATCTGGTGCGGCGGCTCGCCGAGGACTGGGGCATGGGGGTGCTGCTCGTCGAGCACGACGTCGACATGGTCATGAGCGTCTGCGACCAGGTCGTCGTCCTGGACTTCGGACGCCGGATCTGCGCCGGCACCCCCGAGGAGGTGCGGCGCGATCCGGCGGTCCGGGCGGCCTACCTGGGCGACTTGACCCCGGACGAAGCGGCGGAAGAGGACGCCGTGAGCGCCTGAAGCACGTGGGGCGCGCTCAGCAACAGGCCGCGGCGTCGTCGGTGCGGCAGTGCGTGCTCTGGCTCGGCGGCAGGTCGAGAGCCGGATTGCCGTCGAAGAAGCCGCTCGGCTTGAGCATGAAGCCGATGGTGCTGACCGGCATGACCGGCCAGTCCTCCGGGCGGACGACATGGTGGGCGCCGAAGGTGTACCAGACCACCACGTCGGTGTCCTCCAGCGGACGGTCGGCTGCCGCGTAGGCGGGCAGCCCCTCCCCGCCGGGGTTCTGGTTCGGATAGTCACCGGCGGCGAAGCGCTCGGCGGGATCGTAGGCGGTGACCCACAGATGGCTCGCGGTGAAGCCGGCTCGGGGAGCGAACAGCGCCTCCGGCGGGTACATCGGTACGGTGTTGCCTCCCGGCATCAGCGTGTACGCCACCGGCTCGCCGAGCCCGGAGAGCTTCCCCGGGTTCTCGATCTTCCAGTACCGCGCCTTCGTCGGATCGATCTGCCGCTGGGCCGCCGACTCCTGCGCCAGGACGTTCCGCCGGGTCTCCCAGGCGTTGTTGTGCGGATTGCCCGGCCCCGCCGGGCTGGCCACCGAGTCGATCTCGACCACGGTGTTCTCCGGGCCGTCAACGCTCATGTCGAGGCGTACGCAGAAGAAGTGCTGGTGGTGCGGCCCATAGAGACCTGGCGCTACGAGCGTGCCGTGCCGTGGCTTCTCGCCGAGGGGCAGCGCGCCGGTGGAGATGACGCCGGTGAGCTTGACCTCGTACTCGATGGTGCCGTCGTTGTAGAGGTACCAGAAGTAGCCGTACTCGTAGTTGCCGACCGTGGCGATCATGGAGATGACCAGGCGCCGCCGGCGCCGCACCTGTACGGCGCCGGTGCGGAAGTCGGTGTGCTTCCAGGCGATTCCGGCGTCCTCCTCGTGCATGCACACGGCGTTGGGGATGGTGACCGGGGCACCGTCCTGGTCGTTCACCACCCCGTCGAAGTACTGGATGTGCCCGACGCAGTCGCAGCCGAGGGTGAGGGAGTTGGCGAGCCATCCGACGCCGTACTCGCCCTGGTCGAAGACGTTCTTGAAGCGGTGGGTCGGCGCCGGGTCGCCGTAGGGGACGTACATCTCCGACAGGGAGGCGCGGTAGAGCACGGGGCGCAGCGTGCCCCGGTCGTCGTAGCCGACCTGGTGCAGTACCAGGCCCTCGCGCGGGGTGAAGCCGATCCGCAGCCGCCACTTCTGCCAGCTCACCTCGTGTCCGTCGACGCTGAAGCTGGCGCCCTCGGGCTGGGTGATCTCGATGGGCCGCACATCGTCGCGGTACGCCGGGAAGGCGGGGACGTTGTCCGGGTCGAACTGGAACTCCGGTTCGTAGTTGCCGGGCCGGGGCGGGAACGGTACGACGCCATGGTCCTCGACCTCGACGACCTTGCGCTCGTCCAGGTCCACGACCACCACCAGGCCCTCGACGGGGCGGGCGTAGCCGTGCTCGCCGGGCGCGGAGCGGACCCAGGTGAGCGGGCGGGCGATGCGCCGGGCCGTCGGGGCGTCCTGCGACCCGGTCCAGCTCGCCGCCCAGGGGTCGACCATCGTCAGGGAGAAGTCCTCGACACCGCGGCGGCGCATCGCCTCCTGCCACCGCGGATCGTCGCGCACGATGTCCTCGCAGGCGTTGAACTCCTCGTCCATGATCGGGGGTTGCACACCCTCGATGTGCCGCCAGGACACGACCCCACCGGCGGTGAGTGACACCACCGCCTCGTAGGTGCGCCGCTCCGCGCGCTCGTAGAGCAGGACGAACGCCTCGCGCGGCAGCGAGGGTTCGCCGGGCTGCCACGCGAGGACGTCCGGCTTGGGGGGCTCGTGCAGCGTCACGAAGACGAAGCGGGCGGACGCGGCGAGTCCTCTGGCCTCGCGGAGGAGTTCGGCGGCCGCCGCGATCTCCGGGGCCGACAGCGGTTCGAGGGGATGCGCGGGACGTGCGGGGCCGATGGTCTCGGCAGGGTCACCGGCGGCGGTGGTCGTGGTCATGAGACGGCCACCGCCGGCTCACCCGCGGCGTCTTCCACGTCGGGGTCGGCGAGCTCGAAGTGTCCGAGTGCCGCGTACTTCTCGGGGCTGAGTGAGCGCAGTACGACGGAGATGACGACACCGGCCAGGAACATGGCGAGCACGATCCACGGCAGATAGGTGATGAACGGGACGTCCTCGGCGCCCGCCAGCACGGTCCGGTTGTCGATCAGCAGATAGCAGGCGCCGATCATCGCCGCGCCGCCGAGGACGGGGGCGACGAGCGTGGCGAACCAGTGGAAGCCGTCGCGCGCGGTGGTGAGGAAGTAGCGGATGATCGCCGCCGAGGCCAGGGCCTGCACACCCAGGATGCCCAGCACGCCGAGCAGCGGCGACCAGGTCCCGAGCTTCAGCAGTGCTCCTTCGGCGCTGGAGTCGTAGATCACGAATGCCAGCACGTACAGGCCCACCGTGGCGCTCACGGTCATCGCCGCGACGATCGGGCTGTGCCGGCGCGAGGTGCGGGCCAGGACGGACGGCAGGACGCCTTCCCGGCCGAGCGAGAACAGATAGCGCGCACCGGTGTTGTAGAAGGCCATGGCGCAGGCGAAGGAGCTGGTGATCGCGAGCACTTCCATGGCCGTGGTGAGCGGGGAGCCGACGTACCGGTCGGACAGCGGGTAGAAGGCCGAGGCGAACTTGCCCGCGAACTGGTCCTTCACCGCCTGCACCGACTCCGGCAGGCCCCATCCGGTGACGTACACGTAGGACACGAACATGTAGAACACGCCGAGGCCGATCACGGAGCCGTAGGTCGCGCGCGCCGCGATCTTGTGCGGATCGCGCGACTCCTCGGCGTAGTTGGGAGCCATCTCGAAGCCGACCCAGGACCAGAAGGCGGCGAAGAGCGCCACACCTGCGGCCGCCGAGCCGAAGACCTTGGTCGCGTCGTCGTTGCCGAACAGCTCGCCCGGGTTGAGCGGGGCCGCCGAGAGGCCGTGGGCTCCGCCGTCGATCATGACGCCGATCCCGAGCACCAGCAGGACCAGTACCTCCGACACGAGCAGCACGCCGAGGACCTTGGCGGTCAGCTCGATGTGGAACCAGGCGAGCAGGCTCATCACCGCGAGCCCGCCGAACATGTAGACCGCCACCGGGACGGACACTCCGGTCCACTCCTCCACGCTGGTCGCGGCGAAGTAGCCCATCACGCCGATGACGGCGGCGGAGAAGATGATGTAGCACAGAGCGATGAGCACACCGGAGCCCACACCCGTGATCCGGCCGAGACCACGGCTGATGAACGTGTAGAAACCGCCGGTGGACGTCACCCGGCGGCTCATCGCGATGTAGCCGACGGAGAAGACCGTCAGGGCCACGGTGGCCAGCAGGAACGCGGCGGGCGCCGCGTAGCCCCCGCCCATGACGGCCACGGGGACGTTGAACAACATGGCGGTCATCGGTGCCGCCCCGGTCACGATGCAGAACAGCACGGACGGCAGGCCGAGCGCGGCGGAATCAAGACGGCCGTGCTGGGGTACGGGGGTGGCTTGTGGATCGACGAGCGGGCTGGTGGAGACGGGGACATCGGTCACGGCGGCCTCACGGGGGATCGGAAGCGGAACCATCACACCTGGTGCCCGGACCGTAGGAAGGGTTCATTGCTTCACAATTGCCACCCGGTAAAAACGCCGCCCTGTTCGGCGAGGGAAGGAAATCAGCCAACTCCTCATCCAGAGCGCAGATCTGCCACATACGGCTGGTGGGACAGCAGCCCGCCGTCCACGCGCAGGGTGTGCCCGGTGATGAAGGCCGACTCGTCGCAGGCGAGGAACACGACCGCCGACGCGACGTCCTCCGGGCGCCCCAGACGGGGCGTGAGGTGATGGCGCAGCATCGCCTCCCGGATCGCCCCGTGCGCGGAACCGGAGCTGGCCGGCGTGACGATGAACCCCGGCGCGATGGCGTTGCAGCGCACGCCCTGCTTGCCGTACTGGGTGGCCACGTACTGGGTGAGGTTGATGAGGGCGGCCTTCGAGGCGCCGTACGCCGGGTTGCGCAGGTCGCCCGAAAGCCCGGACCCGGACGAGGTGTTGATGATCGAGCCGCCGCCGCGCGCGATCATGTGCGGGACGGCGGCCTGGATGGCGACCATGGTCCCGCGCAGGTTGATGCGCATCGTGTCGTCCCAGACCGCCGGATCGGCGTCGACGACGGCGAGGTCCTGGCGGGCGGCCAGGTGGGTCGCCGCCGCGTTGTTGTGCAGGACGTCGAGACCGCCGTACGTCTCGACCGCCGCGGCCACCATGGCCCGTACGCTCTCGATGTCGCCGAGGTCGACCGGAACCGCTGTCGCCGAGCCTCCGGCGGCACGGATCTCCTCCGTGACCGCCTTGGCGCCCTCGAGGTTCAGGTCGGCCACGACCGTGTGGGCGCCCTCGGCCGCCACGCGACGCGCGGTGGCGGCGCCGATGCCGGACGCGGCCCCGGTGACGACGGTGATCTTGTCTTCGAGTCGCCCCATGGTCGAACCACCTTTTCTATGCGGTGAGTTGGCTGCCTACGACCGACACGAACGAGACGCACTCGCCGGGTCCGCCGCCGAGGTTGTGGGTCAGGGCGAGCGAGCGTCCTTCGGCCACGGACTTCACCGTCCGCTCGGCCGGTGCCTCGCCCCGCAGTTGCAGCCACGCCTCGAACATCATCCGCAGGCCCGAGGCGCCGATGGGGTGGCCGAAGGCCTTCAGGCCGCCGTCCGGGTTGACCGGCAGTGAGCCGTCCAGGTCGAACGCCCCGCTGCTCACGTCCTTCCAGCCCTGACCGCGCTCGGAGAAGCCCAGATCCTCCATCAGCACCAACTCCGTGGGCGTGAAGCAGTCGTGGACCTCGGCGAGGGCGAGCTCGGTGCGCGGGTCGGTGATGCCCGCCTGGCGGTAGGCCTCCTGCGCGGAGGCGACGACCTCGGGGAAGGTGGTGAAGTCGTACTCCGGGTCGAGGAGTCCGTCCGCCGGGCCGGCGACGAAGGACAGCGCCTTCACGAAGATCGGCTTGTCGGTGTACCGGTAGGCGTCCTCGGCGCGGACGACGATCGCCGCCGCCGAGCCGTCCGAGACGCCCGAGCAGTCGAACACGCCGAGCATGCCCGCGACGATCGGGGCCGACCGGATGCGCTCCAGCGGCACCTCCTTGCGGAACTGGGCGCGCGGGTTGCGGGCCCCGTTGACGTGGTTCTTCCAGGCGATGCGGGTGATGACGTCCTTCATCTCCTCGTCCGCCAGGCCGTACTTGGCGGCGTAGGCGGGGGCGAGGAGGGAGAAGTTGGCGGGGGCGGTGATCTCCCCGCGGCTGTCGTCGCCCGCGCCCGGGATGACGGTGCCGGACAGCCCGGACATACCGGAGTCCTTGAGCTTCTCCACGCCGACGGCCATCGCGACGTCGTAGGCGCCGGAGGCGACGGCGTAGCAGGCGTTGCGCAGGGCCTCGGAGCCGGTCGCGCACATGTTCTCGACGCGGGTGACCGGTTTGTTGGGCAGGTGGAGCGCCCGGCTCAGGGTCAGGCCGGACACGCCGGAGGCCTGGGTGCCGAACCAGTACGCGTCGATGTCGTCGAGGGTGATCCCGGCCGAGGCGACCGCCTCGCCCACGGCGTCGATCAGCAGGTCGTCCGCCGAGCGGGTCCAGTGCTCGCCGAAGGGCGTGCAGCCCATGCCGACGATCGCGACCCGGTCGCGTATTCCGTGCGAGCCCATCAGTGTGTCCCCTCGGTCTCGTCGGTCTCGCCCGAGCGCACCGGCCGGGCCTTCCAGAAGTAGTTGTGCACTCCGGACGCCGTGACGGTGCGCCGGAAGGTCATCTCCACCCGGGCCCCGATGACGGCGTCGGCCTCAGTGGCGTCGGTGAGCTGGCAGCGGAACCGGCCGCCGCCGTCGTAGTCGACGACCACGACCAGCATCGGCGGACTCGGCGTGGCCGCCAGGCGGTCGACGGTGAACGTGGCGACCGTGCCGCGCACGTGCGCCATCGGCTCGTCGGTCATGGCGTCGACGCTCCGGCACGACACGCACACCCGGTCCGGTGGCAGATGCCGGGTGGCGCACTTCTCGCACCGGGAGGCGACGAAACCGTACTTCCAGCCCGTGCGGCGGTGTGCGGGCGGGGCGTAGGGCGGCTCGGGGTCCGGGCGCCGGGGTGGTTCGCGGTCGAGGAAACCGCGCCAGGACAAGTAGGTGGCGTACGGCATCGGGGCGCTGCCCGCGGCGATCTGCGCGGCGACTGGGCGGGCCGCGCGGTGTGCGGGGAGTGCGTCGGTGGTGCGCAGCAGCAGGACTCCGGCGCCGTCGCCGAGCACTAGCAGGGCGATGACCTCGCCAGGCCGGGCCCGGTCCAGGACGTCGGCGAGGAGCAGGCCGGGCTGGGCGGTGCCGGCGTTGCCGATCGCCCCGGTGAGGTCCGGCGTCACCGCCTCGGGTCGTACGCCCGTCGTGCGCCGGACCGCCGCGCAGGCGCGCGCGTGCAGGCCGGAGACGACGAGGTGGTCGATCGCCCCGAGGTCGAGGCCCGCCTGGTCGAGGGCGGCGCTGAGCGCCTTGTCCGCGAGGGACACGTAGATCTCCTCGGCGAAGCGCTCCTCCCAGACCCGGGACGCGGGCGCGCCCGGCAGCCGCCAGCGGTCGAGGATCTCGTCGCTGACCGTGTCGTGGGCGAGCAACTCGGCGATGACCGGGGCACCGTTGCGGTGTCCGCCGAAGACGAACGCCGCGGCGCCGTCGCCACCCGCGACCTCGTCGCTGCCGCCGGGCAGGCCGGTGCGCAGGTCGGACAGGACCGTCAAGGTCGGTACCGGGGACCGGGCGGCCGTGACCAGGGCGCCGAGGCCGGAGCGCACGGAGCCGGCCATGTCGGCGGCGAGCACGTGCTGGTCGAGGCCGAGCGCGGCGTGCACGGCGGTGGCGTTCGTCTTGTCGAGGTAGGCGGGTGCGGCGGTGGCGAGGAAGAGCTGGCTGACGCGGGCGCGCAGGCCGTCGCGGGCCAGCGCGCCGCGGGCCGCCTCGACGGCCATGGACGTGGTGTCCTCGTCGTAGCCCGCGACCGCGCGGGTTCCCTTGCCTCCCCTGCCGCCCAGGGCGGCTGCGACGTCCGTCCGCGCGAGGCGGTGGTACGGCACGTAGGCGCCGTATGCGATCAGTCCGGCCATGTCAGCGTCCTCCATGAGCGTGGGTTGCGTCGGTCGGCCGTTCGAAGACCGCGGCCAGGCCCTGGCCCCCGCCGAGGCACATGGTCTCCAGGCCGTAGCGGGCCTGGCGGCGGTCCAGTTCGCGCAGCAGGGTGGCGAGGATGCGGCCGCCGGTGGCGCCGACGGGGTGGCCCAGCGAGATGCCGGAGCCGTTGACGTTCAACCGCTCGAAGTCGGTCTCGGTCAGGCCCCATGCGCGGGTGCAGGCCAGTACCTGTGCGGCGAAGGCCTCGTTGAGTTCGATCAGGTCGATGTCGGCGAGCTTCAGACCGGCTCGCTCCAGGGCCCGGGCGGTGGCGGGGACCGGCCCGATGCCCATCGTCTCGGGGGGTACGCCGACGACGGCCCAGGAGACCAGGCGGCCGAGCGGGCGCAGACCGAGTTCGGCGGCGCGCTCGGGGTGGGTCACGACGCACAGTGCGGCGCCGTCGTTCTGTCCGCTGGCGTTGCCGGCCGTGACGGTCGCCTCGGGGTCCTGGCGGCCGAGCACGGGACGCAGCGACGCGAGCTTCTCCAACGAGGAGCCGGGGCGTGGGTGTTCGTCGGTGTCGATGACCGTCTCGCCCATGGGGGTCCCCCCGCTCGAGCGAAGCCGAGAGTGGGGGAGGGTGCGTACGGTGACCGGCACGATCTCGTCGGTGAACCGGCCCTCCCGCTGGGCCGCGACGGCCTTCTCGTGCGAGCGCAGGGCGAGTTGGTCCTGCTCCTCGCGGGGGATGGCGTACTCGCGTCGCAGGTTCTCGGCGGTCTCCAGCATGCCGCCCGGGACCGGGTGGTTGACGCCCCCGGAGGTGACCCGGCCGCGGGCCAGCCGGTCGTGCAGGGTGGTGCCCGCACCGCGTACGCCCCAGCGGACGTCGGTGGTGTAGAACTCGGCCTGGCTCATGGACTCGACACCGCCGGCCAGCACGAGGTCGCTCGCGCCGGTCTGCACCTGCATCGCCGCGGTGATGATCGCCTGCAGTCCGGAGCCGCAGCGGCGGTCGATCTGCAGTCCCGGGACCTCCACCGGCAGACCGGCGTCCAGGGCGGCCACCCGGCCGATGGCCGGCGCCTCTCCGTTGGGGTAGCACTGGCCCAGCAGGACGTCGTCCACGGCTGCGGGCGGTATGCCGGTGCGTTCCAGTACGGCGCGGACGACCGTGGCGGCGAGTTCGGCCGCCGTCACGTCGCGGAAGACGCCGCCGTAGGCGCCGACGGGGGTACGCAGGGGTTCGCAGATCACCGCGTCACGCAGGAGGGCGGGCATCGGGTGGGCCTTTCGTGAGGGTACGGGCGTGGGGGCGGCGCTCACTTGCGGGCGAGGCACGTGCAGGCGCTCACATGTACCGGCCGCCGGTCACCTCGACGACGGCTCCGGTGACGTAACTCGCCAGGTCGGAGGCGAGGAACAGGACGACCTGGGCGACCTCGGCGGGCTCTCCGGCACGTCCCATGGGGATCTCCGCGAGCTTCGCGTCCCAGGCGGCCTTGGGCATCGCCTCGGTCATGGCGGTGCGGATCAGGCCGGGTTGCACGGCGTTGACGCGGATCCCGGCCCGGGCGAGTTCCTTGGCGGAGGCCTTGGTGAGGCCGACGAGTCCGGCCTTGGCCGCGCTGTAGTTGGTCTGCCCGAAGTTGCCGACCTTGCCGGCGATGGAGGAGATGTTGACGATGCTGCCGCCCTGACCGTGCGCGCGCATCGCCTCGGCGGCGTACCGGGTGCCGTTCCAGGCGCCTGTCAGGTGCACGTCGACGACGGCGCGGAAGTCGGCCAGGGCCATCTTGCGCAGGGTCGCGTCCCGGGTGATCCCGGCGTTGTTGACCATGACGCCGACCGGTCCGAAGGTGTCGGCGCAGTGGGCGACGAGGGCGGCGACCTCGTCCTCGTCGGTGACGTCACAACGCAGCGAGGTGGCCGCCACGCCGTTCTTGGCGAGGCGTTCGGCGGCTTCCGCCGCGGCGTCCTCGTTGATGTCACCGAGGACGACGGACGCGCCCTCGGCGCCGAGGACGCCGGCGATCTCGTATCCGATGCCCTGTGCGGCGCCGGTGATGACCGCGTTGCGGCCGTTCAGCAGTCCCATGTCAGCCCGCCCCTGACTCGACGCTATTCCTCTTAAATAGATAACCTATTATGCTGAAACAATCAATACAGTCATCGGCTGTGCGAGCGGGGCCGGACGAGGAGAGTACGCAGGTGGACATCAGCTATCCCCCCGAGACCGAAGCGTTCCGCACGGAGGTCGGGGCGTTCCTCGCCGAGACGCTGCCGACGGGCTGGACGGGCATCGGCGCCCTCGACGAGGAGAGTGCGTGGGCCTTCGCCCGCGACTGGCGCCGCCGGCTCGCCGAGCGCCGGTACCTCTCCCTCACCTGGCCCGAGCAGTACGGCGGCCTGGGCCTGTCCAAGCTCCACCAGGTCGTCCTGATGGAGGAGCTGGCCCTGGCGGGTGTTCCGTTCGGGCTGCCGCAGGACACCTTCGGGGTGAAGATGCTGGCGAACACGCTGTTGCGCTGGGGTACGGAGGAGCAGAAGAGCCATTTCCTGCCCCGCATCCTGAGCGGGGAGGACACCTGGTGCCAGGGGTACTCGGAGCCTGACGCGGGCTCGGACCTCGCCTCTTTGCGGACGCGCGCGGTGCGTGACGGCGAGGAATGGGTGATCGACGGCCAGAAGGTATGGACCTCCGGCGCCCACCACAGCGACTGGATCTTCGTCCTGGCCCGCACGAACCCGGACGCCTCCAAGCACCGAGGCATCTCGTTCCTGCTCGTCCCGCTCGACCAGCCCGGCGTCGAGGTGCGGCCCTTCCGCATGATGAGCGGACAGCTGCACTTCAACGAGGTCTTCTTCAACGGCGCCCGCACCCGCGCCGATCTCGTCGTCGGCGGCGTCGACAACGGCTGGACGGTCGCCCAGAGCCTGCTGGGCGTGGAGCGCGGGGAGGAAGCGGCGACCAACCCCATCCTCTTCAAGGCGGAGGTCGAACGTCTCGTCGAGCTGGCGCGTCTGCACGGCAAGGACCAGGACCCCGTCATCCGGCAGCGGATCGCCTGGTGCTGGTCCAAGGTCGAGATCATGCGCTATCTCGGCTACCGCATACTCACGGGCTGGCTCAAGGGCGCGGACCCGGGCCCCGAGACGTCGATCGCCAAGCTGTACTGGAGCGAGTACCACACCGAGGTCACCGACCTGGCGATGGACATCATGGGCCTGCACGGCCAGGTTCCGGTCGGCCGTCCGCCCCTGCGCACCTACCGGACCGACGACCCCGGCGCGGCGAACTCGTCGGCGTCCTGGTCGACGACGTACCTCATCGCCCGCTCAGGCACGATCTACGCAGGCACGTCCCAGGTGCAGCGGAACATCCTCGCGGAGAAGGTGCTGGGGCTGCCGCGTGAGCCACGGATCTAGACTTCACCAGCGTTTTTGAAGGTTCTGAGCTCCGGCACCGGGCGCGGCCCGGTGCCCGGGACCCAGCCCGCGTCGAGCTTGCGCAGGCCCACGCCGTTCGGCGCCCAGATGTGGCAGCTGTTCAGGACGCCCGCCGTGGAGCGCGGGTCGTGGGACTGTTCACCGGCGTACCGCAGGCCCGCGTTCGCCGAGATGGCCGCCTGTACGACCGCGGGGCCCAGAGCGCGGGTCAGCTCATGCAGGTGCGAGCAGCCCGACACTCCGCGGAACCGCTCCTGGATCGCCCGGTTGTATCCGGCGGCGACACTGAGCCCGACCAGGCCGTCGAACACCGGAGTGATCAACGGACACTCGGCGTGCGGGAAGGTCCGCATGTCCGCGTCGGCTCGGACGATGACCATGTCGGCGAGGCGTACGCGGACTGCGAGCGCCATCCGGTGGACGACGCCGGCCGACGGCTCGGCCCAGGGGCGCACGTCGCTCAGTTCCGCCTCGACCGAGATCTCGTCGCCGTCCTCCGCGTACGCGGTGACGGTGATCGTACGGCGGTGCAGCGGAAGTTCGGAGCGCGTCATGAGGAGGCCTCCCGCGGGAGCGCCGGGGCTGGGGCCGGGGCCGGGGCTGGGGCCGGGGCCGGGGCCGGGACTGGGGCCGGGGCCGGGGTCTCCCCCAGCCCCGCGAACTCCGGTTGTCTGCGCTCGATGAAGCTGCGCACGCCCTCGCGGTAGTCCGGGGCGCGTTTCGCCGTGGCCAGGAGGGCGGCCGCGTGGTCGCGGCTCTCGGTGAAGGTCCTCGCCTGGTCGTCGGCGAGCTGCCGCTTGATGAGGGACATCGCGTACGGGCTGGCCGAGCGGGCCAGATCGGTCGCGTAGGCGAGCGCCGCCGGGAGCAGGTCCTGCGGTTCGACCAGGCGGTTGACCAGACCCATGGCCAGGGCCTCCGTCCCGGTGATGCGGCGCGAGGACAGCAGCAGATCGCCGGCGTTGCCGTAGCCGATCAGCCGGGGCAGGATCCAGGACACGCCGTCCTCGGCCACCAGCCCGCGCGCGCTGAAGGCGGCGGCGAACTTCGCGTGCGGCACGGCGAACCGGACGTCGCACATCAGCGCCTGGTTGAACCCGATGCCCGCGCAGGCGCCGTTGACGGCCGCCACCACGGGCTTCGGGAAGGACATCGGGCGGGTGCGCGGGGGCAGCTGGTCCGTCGGCCACGGGCGGGCGCCCGACGAGGCGGCGTCGAGCACACTCATGTCCATGCCCGGGCAGAAGCTGCGCCCCGCACCGGTGAGCACCACGGCCCGCACCCGCGGGTCCTGCTCCGCCTGGTCGAACAGCTCGTTGTAGAGCAGCTCCATGTCCAGCGTCCAGGCGTTGTGCCGCTCGGGCCGGTTCAGGGTGAGCAGCATGACCCCGTCGTCGGTGAGCTCGGTGAGGATCACCGGGGTCGGGTTCTCGGTCATCGAGGTCACTCCCACGGGGTCCGTTTGCTGGGCTCGGGCTAATAGATAGATGAATCATCTATATACCACCAGCCGCCCCGGGCACCAGGTCAGGTCGCGCAAAGAGAAGATCACCCATGCCTTGACCTGGTACCCTCGATGCACTAAGACGATTCATTTAGCTATACGAGGAGCCCACCGTGGCCGAGGCAGCCCGCACCGCAGAAACGGCGACCGTGCCCGTCCCCGCTCGCACCCGCGTCGGACGCCAGGTGCGGGTGCCGAAGACCGCCGAGCTGGTCGCCGCGCACCTGCGTCGCCAGATCGTACGGGGTGAACTGAAGCCCGACGACGCGCTGCCCCCGGAGTCCGGGCTGATGGAACAGTTCGGCATCTCGCGGCCCACGCTGCGCGAGGCGTTCCGCGTGCTGGAGTCGGAGTCCCTGATCACGGTGCGCCGCGGCGCCCACGGCGGCGCCCGGGTGAGCGCGCCGGACTCGGATGTCGCCGCCCGCTTCGCCGGCCTGATCCTCGAGTACCGCGGCGCCACCCTGGGCGACATCTACCGTGCCGCCGCCCTCATCGAGCCGCCCTGCGCCCGCCAGCTCGCCACCAAGCACACGGCGGACGACATCCAGCGCCTGCGCGACGCGGTGGCGGCCGAGAAGGCCGTCATGGACGACCCGCTCGCCCTGGTCGACGCGCAGGACGCCTTCCACGCCCTGCTGGTCGAACTCACCGGCAACCAGACCCTGATCCTGCTGTGCGGCATGCTGCGCAACATCATCGACCGGGCCAACGCCTCGTACACCGCGGGCGCGGCCGATGCCGAGGCGCAGAAGACGCAGGCCCTCAAGGGACACCGGGCACATGTGCGGATGGTCGGCCTGATCGAGTCCGGCAAGGCGGACGAGGCCGAGAAGCTGTGGCAGCGGCACATCTCCAGCGCGGACGACGTCGTGAACGCCGCGGGACCCAAGACGGTGCTCGAACTCCTCGACTGACCGGCCTCACCGCACGGCGGACCCCGTATCCCCACCCCCTTGCGCTCTCTAATCAGTTAGATAATTATAGAAGGCGTACTGAATAGTTCCTGGGGCCCGGAGGCGACGCCATGGCCGAACAGCGCAAGCGCATCTTCGACTGCGACCAGCACATGTATGAGGAGCGGGACTCTTTCACCCGCTACCTTCCCAAGGAGTTCCTCGGTGCGGCGGTCGCGCCGGTGACCCTGCCGGACGGGCGAGAGGTGATCCTCGCCGGGGACCGGATCGTCGTGTGCCTGGAACCGGAGTTCGGGCAGGTCTACCGTCCCGGTTCGCTGAAGGAGATGCTCAAGGCGATGGCCTCGGGCAATCCCGAGGAGACGTACCAGTTCGAGCCGATGCACGAGTCGTACCAGAACCGCGAGGCGCGGCTGCGGGTCATGGACGAGCAGGGACTGGATCAGACGATCATCTACCCGGGCGGCTGGGCACTGGTCGCCGAGGAGTACGTGAAGGGCGTGGAGCCGCTCTACGCCAACTACCACTCCTTCAACCGGTACATGAACGAGGTCTGGGGCTTCAACCACCAGGGCCGCATCTACGCCCCCGCGCTGCTGTCGCTGCGCGACCTGCCCAGCGCCGTCAAAGAGCTGGAGTTCGTCCTGAACCAGGGCGCCCGCTTCATCCTGCTGCCCACCGGACCGGTGTACGGCCGCTCGCCCGGCGACCCGTACTTCGACCCGTTCTGGAAGCTGGTCAACGAGGCCAAGGCGAGCGTCTGCTACCACATCAGCGAGTTCTACTACAACTCGCAGGTGGCGCCCTCCTGGGGCTACGACCCCCACCCCATCCACTTCCGGATGTCGGCCTGGCAGTGGCAGAACACCTACGGCCAGCGCCCCATCGAGGAGACGCTGTCCGCGCTGATCTTCGACAACCTCTTCGGCCGCTTCCCCGACATCAACGTCCTGGTGTCCGAGTTCGGCGCGGAGTGGGTGCCGCACTTCGTGCGACACATGGACAAGAGCCGGGGCATGGGCCGCAACGGCCCGTGGATCGGCGGGCAGTTGGCCGAGCGGCCCAGCCAGGTCTTCCGCAAGCACGTCCGCGTGGTGCCCTACCCCGAGGACGACACCGTGAGCCTCGTCAAGCGCCTCGGCTACCACGAGTCCATCGTCATGGGCTCCGACTTCCCGCACGCGGAGGGCCTGGCCAACCCGGCCGACTTCCGCAAGCTCCTCGCGGGGCTCGACGAGTCCGCGCAGGACGACATCATGTACAACAACGCCCAGCAGCTCATCAGCCGCTGAGCGTCGCGGGGAAAGAGATGTCGAGCCCGGTACCGGAACGCGGTACCGGGCTCAGGTCCGACTAGACAGTGAGATCCGCCGCGAGGTTCGCGATGTTGGTGACCAGTGCCGTGCCGCGCCGGGAGTGGTCGTAGCCGGCGAGGGGGTAGCCGTTGCTCAGGCAGGCGAAGGACAGGCCGGTCTCCGGGTCCATGAAGCCGAGTTGGTAGGCGGCTCCGGCGCTGCCGAAGAGGGCGGGCGAACCGGTGGACGGCAGGTTGCTGCCCGCGTCGGGTCCGGCCACCGTGACGAACAGACCCATGCTGGTACGGCGGTCGGAGCCGCCCCCGTAGATCTGCTCACCGTACGGGTGGTCCGTCAGCCGGATCCGGTTGCCCTCCGCCACGGCCTCCGGCTTCCACAGGCCGGAGTGTTCCAGCGCCTGGAAGTACAGGGCCACATCGGCGGCCGTGGCGACGAGCGCGTGGCTGGGCTCCCCGGCCGCGAGTACCCGCGGGTCGGACAGATACCAGGGGCCCCAGGGATCTGCCTCCTGGTCGTCGCTCGTGCGGTCGGTGGCGGTCATCGGGGCGACGGTGCCGGGCTGCCGGTCGACCGGTACGCCGAGTTCCATCGAGGTCAGGCCGAGCGGTCCGGCGATCCGCTCGCGAAGGTAGTCGGCGAAGGCCAGGCCGGTACGCCGTTCGACGATCTCGGCGATCAGCCAGGCCGCCGAGGTGAGATGGAACTGGAAGCGGCTGCCCGGCGGACAGTCCAGCCGCCAGCGGCCGAAGGCGGCGAGGCGCTGGTCGCGGTCGAGCATCTTCGGGTACCCGAGCGGTGCGAAGGGGAAGCCGGCGGTGTGAGTGAGCACCTGCTCGACCGTCACCGTCTCCTTCCCATTGGGCGCGAACTCCGGGATGATCGCGGCGACGTGCTCGCCCACGTCCAGGAGCCCTTCGCCGATCAGCTTCCACACGACGCCGGCGACGATCGACCGTCCGACGGACTGCAGGACGTACCGGGTGTCCGGTTCGGCGTCTCCCCACGTCTCGAAGGCCACCAGCCTTCCGCCTCGGGCCACCGCGACCTGCGCGGAGGGCAGCGGTCCCTGCTCGACCTCCAGACGGATCCGGCGCAGGAGCACGTCCAGCCGGTGCGGGTCGACACCCGCGGTCTCCGGGCTGACGACAGCGTGGTCAAGCGTCATGTGTTCCTCCCTGGCACGGCTCGCGCAGGCGGCGGCGTACGACCTTGCCGTTCGCGTTGCGCGGCAGGTCGTCCACGAACCACCAGCGGACGGGGACCTTGAACCCGGACAGCCGGGCGCGGGTGTGGCTTCTGAGCGCCGCCGGCTGCGGCGGGGCGTCGGGATCGGCCGGTACGACGAAGGCGACGACGGTCTGGCCGAGCCGCTCGTCGGGAACGCCGGTGACCGCGACGTCCGCCACGCCGGGATGCGCGGACAGGACCGTCTCCACCTCCAGCGGGTGGATGTTCTCGCCACCACGGATGATCATGTCGGTGCGTCGGCCGAGCAGGTAGAGGTACCCGTCCTCGGCCACGCGGCCCAGATCGCCGCTGTGCAGCCAGCCTTCGGTGTCGATCCGGAAGAGGTGGTCGGCGCGGGCGTGGATCTCTCCGATGTCGTCCGGGCCGGGGTTGTGGACCCTGACCTCGACGCCGGGGGCGGGCCGCCCCACTGACCGCAGTAGCTCGGTGCGTCCCGCGACCGCCTCCCGGTGGTCCTCGGGGGTGAGCACGCTGATGGGCGAGCCCTCGGTCTGGCCGAACATGTTGAGCATGCGGACGCCGGGCATCGCCTCGTACGTCCGGCGCAGGGTGCCGGGGCGGACGGGCGCGCCGCCGTACTGGAGGGTCCGCAGCGTCTCGTGGCGGGCCTGTCCGGCCGCCAGCAGGGTCTCCAGCATCGCGGGGACCATGCTGGTGTGCGTGATGCCGAGGTCCCGCAGCAGGGCCCAGCCCTCGACGGTGAAGCGGGGCAGTCCGGTGATCAGCGCGCCCGCGGCGAGGGCGACGGCGATGTTGCCCAGGCCCGCGATGTGGTGGAAGGGCGCGCTGCCGCCGTAGAAGCTGTCGGGGTCGAGCCCGCACAGCCGCCCGTTCACGCGGGTTCGGGCGGCCAGCCGCCGCTGGCTCATGGGGACCGGTTTGGGCAGGCCCGTCGTCCCGGAGGTGTGCAGGACGGCAGCGAGGTCGTCGGGATCGGCGGTCAACGTCCTCGCGCTGGTGGGCACTTCGGGCACGATGGCGATCCGCCGGCCGGACAGTTCGGCGACCTGCCTGCCGAGGTCGGCGAACTCCGGCTGCGCCAGCAGGACTTGGGCCCGCGTCTGCTTGACCACGGCGGCGATCTCGTACGCCGTCATCCGCACGCCCAGCGGTGCGAGCGGGTGGCCGGATCCGGCGCCGCCGATCACCAGCGCGAGGGCGTCGGCGGAGGTGGCGACCAGTGCCGGCACCGGTTCGCCGGGCTCCAGGCCGAGGGTGTCCAGCCAGTCGGCCGCGCCGGCCGCACGGTCGAGAAGTTCACGTCCGGTCCAGGCGAGGTCGCCGAACCGGGCGGCGGGGCGGGCATGGTCGTAGGCGCGGCTCACCATGGCGGTCCAGGTGGCCGCCTGCACCCCTTCCTGCGCGGCGGCCATCGGCTCAGGGCTCCAGGCGGGCCGCCGCGGTGCCCGAGACCACCTCGGCGCCGTCCTGGTTGACGGTGCGCAGGACGAAGCGGGCGACCGGGCCGGTCGGTGTGTCCTCGATCGACTCGACGGTGACCGTGGCCGTCAGGGTGTCGCCGGGCCAGACCTGCGCCTTGAAGCGCACGCCGTAGCGCAGCAGCGCCTCGGGGCCGACCCAGTCGGTCAGGACCCGGCCGGTCATGCCCATCGTCAGCATGCCGTGGGCGAACACGCCGGGATAGCCCGCGGCCTCGACGGCGAACCGCTCGTCGGTGTGCAGCGGGTTGAAGTCGCCGGAGGCGCCGGCGTACTGCACGATGCGGGTGCGCTTGAGGTCGTCGACGAGGACGCTCTCGCGGGTCTCGCCGACCTTGATGTCGTCCGGGCTCAGGCTCATCGGGGGTCCTTCGGGGTTGCCGGGCCCTCGGGGACGACGGCCACGGTCACGGCGCTGACGACCGGCTCGCCGTCGGCGTCCCGGTACTCGGTGATGCGCTCACTGAAGAGCAGGCGGCCGGTGCGGCCCTGCTTCTCCCAGCTGCGTCCGGTGCTGTTGTGCGCGTAGAGGGTCTCGCCGGCGCGCACCGGGCGGTGGTACTCGAAGTGCTGCTCGGCGTGGAGCCCGCCACCGCCCTCGGCCATGACACCGGCGTCACGCCCCGACCCGAACCACTCCTCGTCCGGCTTGGGACGCAGGTGGTAATCGGGGTCGTACTGGGCGCCGGCCATGGTGAAGGTCGGCGGTGCGAGCGCGGACTGGCCCTGGTACGCCGGGTTCTCGTCGCCGATGGCTCGGGCGAACATCATGATGTGCCCGGCCTCGACGGGGAACGGTTGCCCTGTCATCTGCGTGTGCTCCTCGAATCAGTACGGCAGAAACGCGTCGCGCGTGGCCTCGTCCGGGTCGAAGTCCGGCGGAAGTCCCTCGAACTTCGGCTCCCGTTTCGCCACGAAGCTCGCCACGCCCTCGCGGAAGTCGGGTGAGCCCGCGAAGAACTCCATGGCGGAGTAGGAGCGGGCGAGTGCGTCGGTGAAGGTGCGGTCCAGGTCGCCGTACACCTGGTGACGCAGGACGGCCATGGCCCGCGGCGAGCAGTTGCGGGCGATGTCCCGGGCGTAGGCGCGGGCCGCGTCGAGCAGGTCCTCGGGTTCGACGACACGGCTGACCAGGCCGAGGTCCTTCGCCTCGTCGGCGTCGAAGACGCGGCCGGACAGCAGGAGGTCGAGCGCGTTCTCCAGACCGATGACGCGCGGCAGCACGTACGGCAGGTTGTACTCGCCGGCCAGGCCGCGACGGGTGAAGGCGGTGGTGAAGCGGGCCCCGCGGGCGGCGAAGCGGACGTCGCAGATGAGTGCCTGGACCAGACCGATGCCCGCGCAGGCGCCGTTGACGGCGGCGATCATCGGCTTCGGCATGTTCCGCCGGCTGTACATGGGGACGCGGGCATGGAGGTTGAGGGACTCGCCCGGTTGCGAGTTCTGCTCCAGGCGCTGCATGTCCATTCCCGGGCAGAAGGCCCTGCCCGCCCCGGTGATGATCACCACCTTGACGGCGGGGTCGTGCGCGGCCTCGTCGAGGAGCGCGAAGAAGCGGCGCTCCACGGGGATGCTCCACGCGTTCTTGCGCTCGGGCCGGTTGAGGGTGACGGTGGCGACGCCGTCCTCGTCGACCTCGTACAGCACCAGATCCAGGTCTTCGTCAGACACCACGGGTTCCTCGGGCATCACGTCACTCCTCGTCGAGCGGTTCGATCGGGTCGCCGACGCCGGCCCGCTCCCCGGAGATGGTCACCACCACCTGCCCGCGGGCGCAGATGCGTCCGTCGGCCATCACGTCGACGTCGGCGAAGTGCACCCGGCCGCCCCGCCGCACACAGCGCGCGTACGCGACCGCCTCACGGCCGCGGGCGGGGGCGAGGTACTGCACCGACATCGACACGGTGCTGAGCCGGCTTCCCTTGCTGAAGTCGTGCCCGGCGATCACTGCACCGGCGCCGGCGGTGTCGATGAGCGAAGAGATCACTCCGCCGTGGAAGACGTCCTCGTGGGCGGAGAGGGACTCGGCGTAGGGAAGCACGATCTCGACCCCGTCCGGGTCCCAGCGCGTCACCCGGATGCGGCAGCGGCGGTTGAAGGCGACCCCGCGCTCCCAGCGGGTCCGGAACCACGCCCGGCGTTCGCGCTGTTCCTGTTCGGTGAGGGTCCTCGCCGCGACGGTCATCAGCACGCCCTCCGGTCCCGGCCTGTCGGCCGATCCATATAGTTACATGAATTGGATAGATGGAGCAATCAAGCGGGGCCGATCACCGGTCCAGATGTATTATTTATATAACTGATTCGCTGTCCGTGAACAGAGGGAGACCCAGATGCCGTCGACCGCACTGGCCGGGATCCGCGTGCTCGATCTGTCCCGCATCCTCGCCGCGCCGCTGGCCACCCAGATGCTGGCCGACCTGGGCGCCGAGGTGATCAAGGTCGAGCGGCCCGGATCCGGGGACGACTCCCGGACGTACGGCCCCCCCTTCGCGCCCGGGCCCGAAGGCGACCGGACCGACACCGCCGCCTTCTACCTCTCCTGCAACCGCAACAAGCGGTCGGTCACCGTCAACCACGCCACCGCCGAGGGGCAGGAGGTGATCCGCGCCCTCGCCGCGCGGTCGGACGTGCTGGTCGAGAACTTCCGGACGGGCACGCTGGCGAAGTACGGCCTCGACCACGAAAGCCTGCGCGCACTCAACCCGCGCCTCGTCTACCTCTCGGTCACCGGCTTCGGCCAGACCGGCCCGTACGCCGACCGCCCCGGCTACGACGGCATCTTCCAGGCCATGTCCGGGATGATGAGCGTCTCCGGGCACCCCGAGGAACCGATGAAGGTCGGCGTCAGCATGATCGACATCCTCACGGGGCTCTACGCCTCCACGGCCGTCCTCGCGGCCCTGCGCCACCGGGACGTCACCGGCGAGGGCCAGTTCGTCGACCTGTCCCTGCTGGACTGCGGCCTGGCCTCGCTGTCCCACTTCGCGATGAACTACCTGGTCTCCGGCGAGGTTCCGCAGCGGCGCGGCAACGGCGGGTACGGCGGGATCCCCTCGCAGGCCTTCCCCTGCAAGGACAAGCCGATCTTCCTGGTCGCGGGCAACGACAAGCAGTTCGCCGCGTTCTGCGCGGCGGCCGACCGCGCCGACCTCCTGCAGGACCCCCGGTTCGCCACGACCTCCGCCCGGATCGCCCACCGCGAGGAGATCCTGCCGGTTTTGGAGGCGATCCTGCACACCCGCACCCGGGACGAGTGGCTGGCCGTATTCGACGAACACGACGTCCCCGCGGGCCCGTACAACGAGATGCCCGACGTCTTCGCCGACCCGCAGATCCAGCACCGGGGGATGCTGATCGAGGTCGGGGACCCCACCTCCGGGCACCTGCCGATGCTCGCCAACCCGATCCGGTTCACGGCGACGCCGGTCGAGGGGTACGCCCCGCCGCCGGCGCTGGGCGAGCACACCGCCGAAGTACTCACCGGCCTTGCGGGGTTGACGCAGGATCAGCTGGCAGGGCTGCGGGCCCGGGGCGTTGTGTAACGGCCGTCACCCGATCAGGGTCCGGCCGCCCTCCAGCATCAGCGTCGCACCCGTCAGATAGGCCATGTCGTCACTGACCAGCGCGGCCACCGCCCGGCCGATGTCGGCCTCCGGGTCCCCGAGCCGGCCCAACGGGATCTGCCGGGCGAGCTCGTCCGCCTTCTGCGGGTGCGCGGCGAGGTAGTCCTGTGCCGCCGGGCTCAACGCGGCCGGACAGATGACGTTCACGCGTATCCCGTACGCGCCCCACTCGCGTGCGGCGACCCGGCTCAGGCCGCGGATCGCCTCCTTGGCCATCGCGTACGCCGCGAAGGTCGCCTCGCCCTGCACGGCGGCCGAGGAACCGAGGTTCACCACGCTGCCACGGCTCTCCTTGAGATGGGGCAGGGCGGCCTGCATCGCGTGGAAGGCCGCCAACGGTCCGCTGCGGTAGGTGAGTTCCACGTCGTCGTACGACGTCTCCGCCAGCCTGCGCTGCACCGAGGACTGCGCGTTGTTGACGAGCACGTCGAGGCCACCGAACTCACGTACCGTCTCGGCCACCATGCGGTCGACGTCGTCCCGCTCCCCCACGTCCCCGACGACGGTGTGCGCCCGCCCCCCACGCTCGACGATCTCCCCGGCCGTGTCCTTCAGCTTGCTCTCGGTGCGACCGGTGATCACCACGGCCGCCCCCTCGGCAGCCAGCGCGAGCGCGATACCGCGGCCCACGCCCTGCCCTCCACCGGTGACCAGCGCTGTCTTCCCTGACAACCGTGCCATCACGTTTCCTTCCAGAAGGCCGACCAAGAAGGGAAGGCATCGGGCAGCGCCGGCTCTCCGGCGCCCTCCCAGCCCTTGAATCCCACCGACTGGGGGCGCTCGGTCACGTCCGCCGCGTACCAGTGCCGCTCACGGCGCCGGGAGAAGTACCACTCGCTGTCCACGCGCGCGTAGTCGTCCGCGTAGCAGATCGCCATCACGATCCACCGCTCCCCCACCTCGTGCTCGGCCCGGCAGTACACCGCGCCGGTCGCCGTGTCGCGGCCGGTGAACTCGACGCGATGGCCGCAGATCTGGTGGACCGACCGGTGGAAGCCGCGCACCTGGGGCTCGATGTGCTGCCGTAGGACATCCCGCCCACGGCCGTGGCGCCCCATGTCCACGTCGGGTCGGAAGCAGCCGACCCAGGCGTCCAGGTCGCGGCCGTCCACGGCGAGGGCATAGCGGATGGGCAGCTGCTGGATGGCGAGCTGCGACTCGATGCGGTCGAGACGGTCCTCGATCGACGTCACGGGCGCGGCTCCTTCGGCAGACCGAGGACCTGCTCCCCGATGATGTTGCGCTGGATTTCGCTCGACCCGCCGTAGATCGTCTCGGCGAGGGAGAGCAGGAAGGAGCGTTGTGGGGTGTCCAGGCCGTAGTCCTCGCCGACGACCTGTCCGGCTGGGCCCGCCAACTCCATGGCCAGATGACCGAGTTGCTGGTGCCGCGTCGAGGCGTACAGCTTCGCCGTCGTGGCCTGCGCGCCCGGCGTGCGGCCGGCGGTCAGTTCGGCGATGGTGCGCAGGTTGGTGGTGCGCATGATGCGTACGGATATCCAGGCGTCGACGATGCGGCGGCGCAGCATCGGATCGTCGAGCGCGCCCCGCTCGCGGGCCAGGTCGATCAGTGCCTCGGCCTCCCGCTCGAAGGTGAGCTGCTGGGGCAGAAGCGTGGTGCCGCGCTCGATGCCGAGCGTGGCCATCGCCGTGCGCCAGCCCTGGCCGACCTCGCCGACGACCATGTCGGCGCCGGTGCGGGCGTCGGAGAGGAACACCTCGGCGAACTCGTCCTGGCCGGCGAGGTTGCGGATGGGGCGAATCTCCACGCCGGGCTGGTCGGTGGGCACCAGCAGCAGGCTCAAGCCCTTGTGCCGCGCGGACTGCGGGTCGGTGCGGGTGAGGACGTAGAGCCAGTCGGCGTGGAGGCCGAATGACGTCCACACCTTCTGTCCGCTGACCACCCACTCGTCGCCGTCCCGTTCCGCCCGAGTGCGTACGGACGCCAGGTCGGAGCCGGCGCCGGGTTCGCTGAAGCCCTGGCCCCACAGTTCCTCGACGGCGAGGATCGGCGGCAGGAAGCGCTTCTTCTGCGCCTCGCTGCCCATCTTGAGGAGCATCGGACCGAGCAGGTCGAGGGCGTTGACGGTGGCCCGGTACGGGGCGTTCACGCGGGCGTACTCGTACTCGAAGACGATCTCCTCCAGCAGCCCGAGCCCGCGTCCGCCGTACTCCTGGGGCCAGCCGACGCCCAGCCAGCCGCCTGCGGACAGCTCACGGTCCCAGGCGAGGCGTACCTCCCAGGCGGCGCCGTCGGTGGGGCCGCCCACGCCCCGGTGCTCGGCGAACTCCCCCACGAGGTGGTCCGCCAGCCAGTCCCGCACCTCCTCGCGGAAGTCGCGTACGGCGGGCCCGAAGTCCAGCTCCATGTCTGCTTCTCCCTGAGTCTCAGATACCGAGCCGGGTGGCGAGCAGTGCCCGGTGGTACGACGGTGTGCCGAGCAGTACCTCGGAGCTCTTGGCCCGCTTGAAGTACAGGTGCGCGGGGTGCTCCCAGGTGAAGCCGATGCCGCCGTGGACCTGGATGTTGTCCGCGGCGACCTTGGTGAACGCCTCCGAGCAGAAGGCCTGCGCGAGGGCGGCGGCGATCGCGATCTCCGTCTCGTCGCCCGCGTCCAGGGCCCACAGTCCGCCGTACGCGGCCGAGCGTGCGGACTCGATCTCCATGAGCATGTCGGCGCACTTGTGCTTGATCCCCTGGAACGAGCCGATGGGCCGGCCGTACTGCTCGCGGATCTTGGCGTAGGCCACGGCGGCGTCCAGGGCGGCCGCGGCTCCCCCGACCTGTTCCGCGGACAGGAGTACGGCGGCGGTGGCGAGGGTGCGCTCCAGGGCGGGCCATGCCGCGCCCTCCGGACCCAGGAGGCGGGCGGGGGTGTTCGTGAAATCGAGCCGGGCTTGCTTGCGGGTCTGGTCGAGGGTGGGGAGGGAGGTGCGGGTGAGGCCTGGTGCGTCGGCGGTCTCGACAGCCAGGAGGCTGATGCCACCGGGCGTGCGGGCGGCGACCAGGAGCAGGTCGGCGAGGTGTCCGTCGGGGACGTAGGTCTTCACGCCGGTCAGTCGCCAGCCGCCACTTACGTCGTCGGCGGCGGCTGCGGTGAGCCGGATGCCCTGCTCGTCCCAGCGGCCGCTGTCCTCGGTGAGCGCCAGCGTGGCCACCGTCTCGCCGGACGCGATGCCCGGCAGGAGGTCGTGTCGCGCCTGCTCGTCGGCGCAGCGCAGCAGTGCCTCGGCGGCCAGGGCGACCGTCGCGAAGTACGGCCCGCACAGCAGCGCGCGGCCCGTCTCCTCGAAGACGATGCCGAGATCGACGTAGCCGAAGCCCGAGCCGCCGTACTCCTCCGGTACGGCGAGTCCCTGCAGGCCCAGTTCGCCGGCCATCCGCCGCCAGACGACCGGGTCGTGACCGCGGGGGTCGGCGGCCAGGCGACGCACGTTCGCCTCGTCGGAGTGCTTGGCGAGGAACGAGCGGACGACCTTGCGCAGTTCGTCCTGTTCCTCGCTGAAGGTGAGATCCATGCCGAGCTTCCCGTCCTCCGTGCAACGTCACGTGCGGCCCGCTTGCCGCCCACCCTTCGATACAGTTAGATAATTATAGTATCCACACTGAATACACCAGGAGCGCGACGTGACCGATCCCTACGCCCCGTTCACGAGCCTGACCTTCGAGCGGCCCGCGCCCGGCGTGCTCCGGATCGTGCTCGACGCCCCGAACCTCAACGCCGTGGATCCGCGGATGCACGGCGAGCTCGCCGACATCTGGTCCGTCGTGGACCGGGACGAGGAGACCCGAGCGGTGCTCGTCCAGGGGGCGGGCAGGGCGTTCTCGGCGGGCGGGACCTTCGACTCCATCGAGGCCCTGACCGAGGACTACGCGGTGCGCGCCCGGGTGATGCGGGAAGCGCGGGACATGGTCTACGGCGTGCTCAACTGCTCCAAACCGGTGGTCTCCGCGATCCACGGCCCGGCGGTCGGGGCGGGTCTGGTCATCGGCATGCTGGCGGACATCTCCGTCGCCGCCCGCACGGCGAAGATCGTCGACGGGCACACGCGGCTCGGCGTCGCGGCCGGTGACCACGCCGCCATCTGCTGGCCGCTGCTGTGCGGCATGGCCAAGGCCAAGTACTACCTCCTCACGTGCGAGACGCTCACCGGCGAGGAGGCCGAGCGGATCGGGCTGGTGTCGAAGTGCGTGGACGACGCGGACGTGCACACCGAGGCCCTGCGGGTGGCGACGGCGCTGGCCGCCGGGCCAGCCAGCGCGATCAGCTGGACCAAGCGGTCCCTCAACCACTGGTACCGCACCGCCCAGCCGATCTTCGAGGCCTCGCTCGGGCTGGAGTTCTTCGGGTTCGGCGGGCACGAGGTCGTCGAGGGACTCGCCGCACATCGCGAGAAGCGCACCGCGGACTTCGAGGGCGTCGGCGGCAAGCACCCGCTCGACCTGTGACCACCGTACGAGAGGAACCGATCATGGCGCCGCAGCAGACCACCACCCAGGCCCCCCTGCTGGTGAAGGGGCTGACCTATGAGGAGATGCCGGTCGGGCAGGTCTTCCGGACCGCCCGCCGCACCATCACGGAGACCGATCTGGTCAACTTCATCACCTGGGGCGGCTTCACCGAGCCCCTCTTCTGGGACGCCTCGCACGCCGCGGACGGCGGCTACACGGGGCGACTGGTCCCGGGGGGACTGACGTACTGCATCGCCGAAGGGCTCGTCCTCCAGACCAACGTGCTGCACGGCACGGGCCTCGCCTTCCTGCACATGGAACTCACCGTGCGGGGTCCGGTGTACGTCGGAGACACCGTGTACGCCGTCGTGGAGACCACGGACTCCCGGTCCTCCAGCAAGCCCGGCCGGGGCGTGGTGACCAGCCGGATCACGGTACGCAACCAGCGGGACGAGGACGTCCTCGTCTACACGCCGGTGCGGCTGATCCGCGGCAGGGACTACGAGGCTCCGGCATCCTGAGTCCGGAGCAGGGACTACGAGGTTCCGCTGCCCCGAGTCCGGGGCGTGGCCGGCACCAGACTCAGACCGGCGGCGCGCCCCGCCTCAGGCACGGCGGCGCCGGCGAAGGCGCCCCGGTGCAGCCAGTCGGAGGGGATCGGGGGGCGCGGCGGGGCCTCGTGGTCCGGGACCGCCATCGTGTACAGGCGGGTGTAGCGGAACTTGGCGTCCAGGTTGTCGAGGACCGACCAGTACTCGTAGCCGCACACCTCCACACCGGCCGCGGTGAGTCCGGCCAGCCAGGAGAGGCGGGCGCGCAGCAGGGCCCGGCGCCGGTCGTCGTCGCTGTGTCCCGTGTCGTCGACCAGGTCCAGGTCGCCCATGCCGTTGTCGATGACGGACAGCGGCGGCAGCACATCGCCGTACAGCTCGTACAGGCCGGAGACGGCGTCGGCGAGCCCTTCGGGAATGATGGGCCAGCCGTAGGCGGTCGTCTCCACGTCGTCGAACGGGACGATCGCGAAGCCGAGGCCCACGAGCAGGCGGTTCACGTCGTTGAGGGCGCTCTGGCACTTCGTTGACGGCAGCACACGGGGCAGATTCTCCGGTGCGGTGACGCGGAACGGGGTGTGCCAGGACAGGCCCAGCAGGTCCTGGGGGGTGGCGATGACCTCCAGGTCACCGAGGCGGACGCAGCCGGTGGCCTCGACCGGTGAGACGTCGTCCTCGGTCACCATGTGCCGGCCCAGCAGCAGGGGGTCGAGGAAGAGGCGGTTGGTCCAGCTCTCCAGGCGCTCCAGGGCCAGACGGTCGTACGGGTCGTCGGTGGCCGCGTAGCCGCCGACGAGGGTGACCGTGGTCCCGATCCGTCCGCTCACGCCGACGGCCCTGAGGGCCTGAGCGGCGAGCCCGTTGGCGAGCAGGATGTGGTGGACCGTGGGCAGTCCCGCCAGGCCGATGCCCCGGCCCGGTGGATACATTCCGGCCACGTGGTCCGCCAGCGTCGGCCCGGCCAGGTCGGTGGAGGTGATCCAGCGTTCCACCCGGTCGCCGTAACGGCGGCCCAGTTCGGCGGCGTACGCGGCGAAGTGCTCGGCGCAGTCGCGGGCGAGCCAGCCACCGGCGGCGTCCAGCCACGGCGGCAGTGAGCGGTGCAGCAGCGTCAGGCTGGGCCGCAGGCCCTGCGCGAGCAGGGAATCGAGCGCGCGGTCGCAGCGGTCCAGGGCGTCCGGGTCCCAGCTACCGGGGCCGTCGGGCTGGAGCTGCGGCCATCCGGCGACCATGCGGTGCGTGTCCGCGGCGACGCCGGTCAACTGCCGGATGTCGTCGGTCCACTGCCGGAAGTGCCCGCCGCGTTCCGGCAGGGGCGGCGGCGGGGCCGCGATGGTGTCCGCGGTGGCGACCCCCCAGTCGACATCGCGCAGGGATTCGTGCAGGAAACCATCGCTCATGGTTACCGTCCAGGCGGTCAATGGTTTAGCGCATTCAACTGAATGTCCGCCGACCGGACGCTAACAGTTCAAGCAAACTACGACAATGTTTCGGCCAGATCTCCCGATACGGGATCAGCCCGTCCCCAGGATGAGGTCGGCCGCCCTCCAGGCCATGGCCATGATCGGTGCGTTCAGATTGCCGGACACCATGGTCGGCATGACCGAGCAGTCGACGACCCGCAGGCCCTCGATGCCGCGTACGCGCAGCCGGCCGTCGACGACGTCGTCGTCGCCCGGGCCCATGGCGCAGGTGCCGATGGCGTGGTAGCCGCAGCGCCCCTGGTCGAGACCTGCGTCGATGATGTCCTGGTCGTCGCGGACCCCGGGGCCCGGCAGCGTCTCGGCCGTGATCCGGCCGGCGATCGGATCGGTCTCGAACAGTTCCCGCATGCGCCGGAAGAGGGCGGCCCCCACCGTGCGGTCGTGGTCGGAGCCGTAGTAGTTCGGCGTGATCGTGAGAGGGGCGTCGGGGTCGGCCGACGTGATGTGCAGGCTGCCCTCGGCGGTGGGGCGCAGGATGTAGCCGAGGCCCATCACCCCGGGCTCGCGTTCCACGCCGGTCTCCTTGCCGGGGACGTCGGGCAGCAGGGACACCGGCGCGATGAGCAACTGGGCGTTCGGGCGGGCGAGTTCGGGGCGGGTCTTGAAGAAGGCGATGACGTCGAAGGCGGGCGTGGACAGCGGTCCACGGCGGGTGGCCAGGTATCTCGCCCCCGACAGGGCCTGCCGCAGCGGTGTACTCAGGGCCTTGTTGTAGCCGAGGTCGTCCTTCAGCCGGTACTGGACGACGAAACAGCGGTGCTCGCGCATCCGGCCGCCCACGTGCGGACTGTCGACCAGGACGTCGACGCCCGCCGACTTCAGCGTCTCGGCCGGGCCGATGCCGGACAGCTGGAGGATCTTGGGCGTGGCGATGCTGCCGGCGGAGAGAATCACCTCGCGCCGAGCCCGGAAGTCGGTCTCCCGGCCGTCGCCGCGGGCGTGCACGCCGACTGCTCTGCCCTGCTCGGCGAGGACGCGCGTCACGACGGTGTCCACCGCCACGGTCAGGTTCGGCCGGTCCCCGACGGGGTGCAGAAAGGCGCGGGCAGCGCTGAACCTCTGCCCCTTCTTGATGGTGGCCATGGCGTAGCCGATGCGTTCGTCGTCGCTCGCGTTCAGGTCCTCGGTGCGGCGCCAGCCGAGTCCGGTCCCGGCGGCGATCGCCTCCTCGCAGAGCGGCTCCGGCCGCGGTGCGGTCGAGATGTGCAGCGGGCCGCCCGCGCCCCGGGCCCGGGAGGCGCCGAGCGCGTTGTCCTCGATCCGCTTGAAGACCGGCAGCATGGTGTCCCAGCCCCAGCCGGGGTTGCCGAGCCGCTCCAGCTCGTCGTAATCGGCGCGGTCACCGCGGTTGTAGACCATGCCGTTGACCGAGCTGGATCCGCCGAGCGTCCGGCCCCGGACCCAGTGCTCGACGCGGCGGCTGGGGCCCACCGGCTCGACCGGGTAGTGCCAGGCGAACCGTGGATCACCCAGCAGCTTGCCGAATCCCTTGGGCATCCTGATCAGCGGTGTGGCGTCCCGGCCACCGGCCTCGATCAGCAGCACGGACGTCTTCGGGTCCTCGGAGAGACGGCCCGCGAGCACGCAGCCCGCGGAGCCCGCGCCCACCACGATGTAGTCGAACGTCGTCATCGCTGACCCTCCTGCGTCTGCGCCTGCTCATCGAGGGGGCGGAATTCCTCCTCCTGCCACCAGGGGTAGAGGGGTGGCATGTCCTTGCTGACCCGGCCCGGGAATGCGGGCGGCCGTTTGGCGAGGAACGACTGGACGCCCTCCACGGGGTCCGGGCCGCCGCCGATCTGGCTCATGATCCGCGAGTCGAGCCGGTGCGCGGTCATCGGGTGGGGCTCGCCGAGCATGCGCCACATCATCTGGCGGGACAGGGCGACCGAGATCGCGGAGGTGTTCTCGGCGATCTCACGGGCGAGTTCGTACGCCGCCGGCAGCAGCTCCTCGGGCGCGTGGACGGAGCGGACCAGCCCGGCCGCGAGCGCCTCGTCGGGGCCGAAGACCCGGCCGGTCGCCACCCATTCCATGGCCCTCTGCATACCCACGGCCCGCGGCAGGAACCAGCTCGCCGCCGACTCCGGCACGATGCCCCGGCGTGCGAAGACGAAGCCGAACTTCGCCGAGGTCGACGCCAGCCGGATGTCCATGGGCAGGGTCATGCTGGCACCGACGCCCGCCGCCGGGCCGTTGATCGCCGCGATCACCGGCTTGGTGCTGGAGAAGATCCGCAGCGCCACCCGGCCACCGGTGTCCCGGTGCCAGGCGCCCGCCTCGCGGTGGTCGAAGGACGAGCCGCCGGAGCTGACGTCGGCGCCGGCGCAGAAGCCGCGTCCGGCGCCGGTCACCACGATCACGCGGATGTCGTCGTCGGCGTCTGCGGCGTCCAGGACGTCGATCAGGTCGGCCATCATCCGGGGGTTGAAGGCGTTGAGTTTTTCGGGCCGGTTGAGGGTGACGGTGAGGATCCGGTCCGCCACCTCGGCCCGCACGGTCTCGTACTCATGCTCGGGCATACGCGTCCTCCGTCACTCCAGCGAGCCGTTTCCAGAAAGCTTAATTAGTTATAGCATTCAACTCTACTAACTCGTTTCTGAACGATGGATGACTGATGGCGGTGGAGATGACCGACCTGGTGGTGACGGCCGTCGGGCCGGTCCGGCTGATCGAGCTGAACCGGCCGGACCAGCTCAACGCGATGAGCGAGGAGTTGCACTCCGCTCTCGCGTCGGTCTGGGACTCGCTCGCCGATGACCCGGAGGCCCGGGTGGTCGTCCTCACCGGGCGCGGGCGGGCGTTCAGCGCCGGGGGCAACTTCGACATCATGACCCGGGTCCAGCGCGACCGCGCCTTCCGGCAGCACAACGTCGACGAGGCGCGGCGGATCATCACCGGGATGGTCCGCTGCCCGCTGCCGGTGATCGCGGCGGTCAACGGGCCCGCCGTCGGCCTCGGCTGCAGCCTGGCCCTGCTCAGCGACCTCGTGCTGATCGCCGACGACGCCTACGTGGCCGACCCGCACGTCCAGGTCGGGCTCGTCGCGGGCGACGGCGGCGCTCTTGTCCTGCCCCTGCTCGTCGGCCTGACCCGCGCGAAGGAACTGCTGTTCCTCGGCGACCGGGTGAGTGCCGAGGACGCGGTCCGGCTGGGCATCGCCAACCGTGCCGTACCGAAGGACAAGCTCCTGGACGAGGCCATGGACCTGGCCGGACGGCTGGCCGCACTGCCCGTGCAGGCACTGCGCGAGACCAAGCGGGCGGTGAATCTGCATCTGGAGCAGGCACTCGCGACGGTGCTGGAACCCGCCCTGCTCGCCGAGCGGGACAGCATGCACGCACCGGACCACATCGCTGCCGTCGAGAAGATCATCGCGTCGCGCGGTCGTCGACGAGCCCGCGAGGAGGGCTGAGGTATGGACTTCGCGTTCAGTGACGAGCAGGAGGAACTGGGCCGCACGGTACGGGCGTTCCTGGCGGACACCTCGCCCGCGACCGAGGTGCGGCGCCTGATGGAGACCCCGGAGGGCTTCGACCGGGCGCTGTGGCACCGCATGGGGACGGAGCTCGGCCTTCAGGGGCTGACCGTCCCCGAGGAGTACGGCGGTGCCGGGTGCGGGCCGGTCGAAGTGGGCGTGGTCATGGAGGAGATGGGCCGCGCGCTGCTGTGCGCGCCGTTCCTGTCCTCGGCCGTGCTCGCCACGACCACGCTGCTGCGCTGCGCCGACGAGGACGCCCGGAAGTCCCTCCTGCCGGGCCTGGCCTCCGGAGAGCTCGTCGGGACGCTGGCCCTGACCGAGGACTCCGCCCGCTGGGACGCGGCCGGTGTTCAGCTCACTGCCCGTGAAACCAAGGGCAGTTGGCTGCTGACGGGGCAGAAGATGTTCGTCCTCGACGGCGCCACCGCCGATGTCGTCCTCACCGTCGCCCGCACCGGCGACGGCATCGGCGTCTTCCGGGTGGACGGCGAGGCGGCCGGCCTGACCCGGGAGCCGCTGCCCACGATGGACCCGACCCGCCGGCAGGCGCGCCTCGACTACCGGGACGTACCGGCGACCCGGCTGCGTACGCACGGCGACGGCTGGACCCTGGTGTCGGAGGTGCTCGACCGGGCCGCGGTGGCGCTGGCCGCCGAGCAGGTCGGAGTGGCTTCCCGCGCGCTCGACATGGCGGTGGAATACGCCAAGGTGCGCCACCAGTTCGGGCGTCCCATCGGCTCCTTCCAGGCCGTGAAGCATCTGCTCGCCGACGTCCTCCTCGAGGTGGAGTCGGCGCGCGCCGCCGCCCACTACGCACTGCTCGCCGCCGAGAACGCCGACAGCGCCGACAGCGCCGACCCGGAGCTGCCCGCCGTGGCGAGTCTGGCGAAGGCGTTCTGTTCCGACGCGTGTGTACAGGCGACGGCGGAGAACATCCAGGTGCACGGTGGCATCGGCTTCACCTGGGAGCATCCGGCCCACCTCTATCTGAAGCGGGCCAAGACGTCACAGCTGCTGTTCGGGGATCCGGCGTACCACCGGGAACTGCTCGCACGGAGAATCGGCATGGACACGAACAAGGGAGCGGCATGAAGGTCGACGGCAAGCTCAACGTGTGGGGCACAGCGGCGGTCGTGGAGGAGGCCCGGCACCACGAGAAGGCGGGCTACGACGGCCTGTGGGCGTCGGAGTCCAAGCACGACCCCTTCCTGCCGCTGGTGCTGGCGGCCGAGCACACCGACCGCCTCGAGGTGGGGACGGCCATCGCGGTGGCCTTCGCCCGCTCCCCCATGCAGCTCGCGTACACCGCGCACGACCTGCAGACCTACGCCGACGGGCGGTTCTCGCTGGGTCTCGGCAGCCAGATCAAGCCGCACATCGAGCGGCGCTTCGACATGCCGTGGAGCCGGCCCGCGGCCCGGATGCGGGAGTACGTGAGCGCGCTGCACGCCATCTGGGCCGCCTGGAACGAGGGTGAGAGGCTCAACTTCCGCGGCGACTTCTACTCGCACACGCTCATGTCACCCTTCTTCTCTCCCCCGCCCGCACCTGGCGGCCCGCCGAAGGTCTTCGTGGCCGCGGTCGGCGAGGCGATGACCCGGGTGGCGGGTGAGGTCGCCGACGGGCTCCTCGCCCACGGCTTCACCACCGAGCGGTACCTGCGGGAGGTCACCCTGCCGACCGTGGAGGCAGGACTGGTCGCGTCGGGCCGCACACGGGGCGACTTCTCCGTCTCCCACCTGCTGCTGACCGCGACCGGCCGCACGGAGGAGGAGATGGCCCGCGCGATCGACGGCACCCGTGGTCAGATCGCCTTCTACGGCAGCACGCCCGCCTATCGCGCAGTGCTGGAGCTGCACGGGTGGGGTGAACTCGGCGACGAGCTGCACGCGTTGTCGACGTCCCGGCGCGAGGACAAGTGGGAGGCGATGAGCGGGCTCGTCGACGACGAGGTGCTGCACACCTTCGCCGTCGTCGCGGAGCCGGAACAGGTCGCGGGCGAGATCCGGCGCCGGTACGGAGCGCTCGTCGACCGGGTGTCCTTCTACACCGCGTACGAGATCGGCGCCGAGGTGTGGGAGCCCATCGTCGAGGAACTCCACGGCAGTTGACGTCGCGTCAGCCGAGCAGGTCCAGGACGGTGGTCATGGACCTGTTCCGCAGCAGGTAGTCCTCGGCCTCCTGGAGGTGGAGGCGCCACAGCTCCTCGGCGGCCTCAGTCCGGCGCGCGGCGACAAGCTCGACGAGGGCGCCGTGGGCGCGGAAGCCCCGGCGGTTGGCCCGTACGTTCTCGGGGCTGCCGGCGTCGAGGTCGACGTGGGACCAGTTCGCCTGGTCGATGATGTGCCGGACCATGCCGTTGAGGACGCTCAGCGTCTCGTTGCCCGCCAGTTCGACGACGAGGGCATGGAACTCCATGTGGGCGCGGATGAAGGCCGAGGGGTCGTCCATGAGCAGCTCGGCCTCGGCGACGGCGGCCCGCAGCCGCTCCAGGTCCTCGTCCGTGCGCCCCTCGGCCAGCAGCCCGGCGCACGGCGCCTCGATGACCGTACGGGCGTCGTAGACGTCCTTGAGGGTCGTGCCGCGATATTCGAGGACCACCCCGGCGTACCGGGCTGCCACCGTGCCCTCCGGGATCTGCACCCGTGCCCCGCCCCGGGCGCCCCTGCGCACGCTGATCAGCGACTCCGACTCCAGCACCCGGAACGCCTCACGCAGCGTCGGCCGGGAGACGGCGAACTCCGCCATCAGCGCCGTCTCGGCCGGCAGCGCCTGCCCCTCCGTCAGCTCCCCGCGCACGATCTTGCGACGCAGCTGTGCCGCCACGAGTTCGGCCATCTTGGGGACCCGGACCTGGACACCGTTCACTCCGCGACCGCCACCGCCCTGCTGCCCCGTACTCATCACCGGGCTCACCTCCGTCCGACCCACAGGTGCGGGACACCGCCCCGAGCACCGGGTAGACGGCCAACCCTACTAGATAACTGATTGAACTAGGTTACCGAGTTCGTCGCAATGAGATGTTCGGCCAGTGCGAGCAGCAGATCGCGGCCGACCGACCGCTGCCGCATGTCCCCGATGACCAAGGGGACTTCCGGGTCGAGGTCCAGCGCTTCGCGGATCTCCCACTCGTCGCGTTCCTGGCGGCCGTGGAAGCAGTTGACGCCGATCACGAAGGGGATGCCGCGGCTCTCGAAGAAGTCGATGGACGCGAAACTGGAGTCCAGCCGTCGGGTGTCGGCGATGACCACCGCACCGAGCGCGCCGTGCACGAGGTCGTTCCACATGAACCAGAAGCGCTCCTGTCCGGGCGTCCCGAACAGGTAGACCACCAGGCGGGGGTTCACCATGATCCGGCCGAAGTCCATGGCCACCGTGGTGGTGGACTTCCGCTCGACGCCTTCGATGTCGTCGACGCCCACGCTCGCGACGGTCAGGTACTCCTCGGTGCGCAGCGGCGCCACCTCGCTCACCGCCCCGACCAGGGTCGTCTTGCCCACGCCGAAGCCACCGGCCACAAGGATTTTGACCGCCGCCGGCGCCGAGCCGTCGTAGGCCCGGCCCGCGGGATCAGAGTCTGCGAAGGCCATCCCTCACCGCCCGAAGAAGTGTCATGTCCAATGTGTTTCCTACTGCTACAGCGATGGGTGGACGGGTTGTCGCCCTGCCCAGCGCGACCAGGTCGTCGATGAGGATCTTCGTCACCGCCACGGGCAGGTTCAGTTCCGCGGCGATCTCGGCCACCGCCGCGGGTGTGCGGCACTGCTGGAGGATCGAGCGGTGCTCGGGTTGCAGGCCGCGCAGACCGGCCCGGCCGGGTGGCGGTTCGACGGTCGTCACGAGGGTGATCAGCGTGAGGTCGTCGCGCGCGGGTGCCGTGCGGCCCTGGGTGATGGTGTAGGGCCTTACCGACAGCTCTTCAGCGTCCCCCGCTTCCAGGCCGTCCATCCAGTGGCTCACTCACGTACACCGCCCTTGTCGGCGGGCGCACCGAAGCGTGCCTCGGTGCTCATGCGCTGGCCCACTTGCTGCATGAGGGTGTGCATGGCCACGGCCATCAACTCGGCGTCCACTTCCTGGGAGGCCACGACTGCCAGATGCGTGCCTCGGCCCGCGGCAGAGATGAACAGCCACAGGTCGGTCATCTCGACGATCACCTGATGCACCGAACCGCCGCCGAACAGCTCGCCGACCCCCCGGGCCAGGCTCTGCTGACCGGTGGCCACGGCGGCGAGGCGCTCGGCGTCGCCGCGGGCGATGGTGCGGGACTGGCTGACCACCAGCCCGTCGTCGGACAGCACGATGGCATGGTGCGTGCCGGGAACCTGTTCGACCAGGCCGTCCAGCAACCAGTCGAGGTCCGGATGAGTGGCGGTCGTTCGCATTGTCATGGTCAGTCTTCCGTAGGGATCCGTCTACGCTGCGGCAGCACGTCGGTGGGTTCGTGGTCGGTCGGGGAAGCGTCACGCCGGACCATCCGGGACTGGCGTTGGAAGGCGCCGATCGTCGCGCCGGAGCGGGCGGGCGCGGACCGCCGAGCCGGCATCTGCTCGTCGGTCGCCGGCGCCCGCAGGGCCGCGGTCGGGTCCCGCAGTTCGTCGGCGAGACTGGCCAGGCGCACCCGTTTGGGGAGCGGTTGCACATCCGGCGCGACATTCACGCGCGGTGCGCCGTTCACGTGCGGCGCGCCGGCCATCTGCGGCACTCCGCGGGGACGCGGCGGCCGGGTCCACACGTCACCGGGGGGAACCGCGGCTCCGGGTGGGCCGACGCGGCCGGTCACCAGCGTGTCCACGTCCGGGGCCGTCCCGTTCTCCGGGCCGGGCGCGTCCTCCACGGCCCCGTCGTGGGCCGGCCGGGCGGCGTCGGCTCCCTCGGGCATGGGTCCGGTGGGCCCAGGAACGTCGACGACGAGTTCGTCGGGGATGAGGACGACCACCCGGGTGCCACCGAACGAGGAGGGCCGCAGTTCCACATGGATGCCGAGGCCGCGCGCCAACCGGGCGACCACATAGAGGCCGAGCCTGACGTCGTCCGCCCGGGACATGACGTCCAGGCGGGGCGGCTCGGTCATCAGGCGGTTGGCTTCGTCGTACTGCTCCGGGTCCATGCCGACGCCGCGGTCCTCGATCTCCACGGCGAGACCGCGCCCCACCCGGGCGGCGTACACCTCCACCGGCGTCGGCGGCTTCGAGAAGCCCACCGCGTTCTCCATGAGTTCGGCCAGCACGTGGATCACCAGACCGACCGCGCGCTCGGCCAGCCACACGCGCTCCTCCACGTCGATCTGGATCCGCCGGTAGTCCTGCACCTCGCTCTGTGCGGAGCGCAGCACATCCAGCAGCAGGACGGGCTTGCGCCAGCGTCGCTGCGGCTGGCCGCCCCCGAGAATCACCAGGTTCTCCTCGTAGCGCCGCAGCCTGGCGGTCAGATGGTCGAGGTCGAACAGGCCCTCCAGGACCTCGGGATCCTCATGCCGACGCTCCAGCTCACTGAGCTTCTTCATCTGGAGTCCGATGAGCAGCTGGGTGCGCCGGGCGATGCGCTGGAGCAGCTTCTCGAAGCCGCGGAACTGCGACACCTGAGCCATCGTCGTGTCCAGTGCGCTGTGGCGCGCGAGGTTCAGCGCCTGGCCCAGCTGGCCCAGTTCGTCGCCGCCGTGCTGGATCGCGGGGAGTTCGGCGTCCAGATCGACCGCCTCTCCTCTGCGCAGGCGTTCGACCACGTCCGGCATGCGGGTCTGCAGGTCCAGGGCGGCCGCGCGCAACGCGGAGATCCGCCGGCGCAGCGTCCGGGTGAGCAGTGCGGTGACCAGCGCGACCAGGAGAACCGCCACCGCGCCCATCACGCTGGTGACGATCAGTCGCCGCACCATCGAGTGCAGCTCCCTCTCGGTGGCGGCCGTCAGGGTCACGGAGTAGGCGGCGTTGAGCCCCTGCAGCTGGGCGGCGACCGGCCCGACGCTGTCGCGCCACGTCGTGCCGAGTCCCTCGGAGAACTTGTCCGGATCGGTCCCGGAGGCTGAGCCGGACAGCACCTTCCGCTCGGCGGTCGTCTTCTGCTTCCACGCGCCGCCCGCCATCAGCTTCCGGTAGAGCGCGGCCTGGTCGCCCGGAACGAGGGGCACGATCTTGTTGTCGTAGAGGAATCCCTGCGAGTCGATCCATCCGGCCAGTTGCCCGCGTTCGGTGTCGGAAAGCCGTCCGGTCACCGAGCCGCGGGTGAAGAGCGCGTTCTCCCGCGAGATCATCTCCATGCCCCAGACCGAGTCGATGGCCGGCCTGGCGAGATAGTCGATGTTGGGCAGACCCACGTGGCTCAGTACGGTGAACAGGTTCAGCTGGCCGGAGATGAGGCTCGTATAGCGGTCGAACGTCTGCTGCTGCGAGGCGGTCCGCTGGTCCACCCCCGCCCGGTAGTCGGCCAGTTTCCGCAGGTTCCTGCCCACCTGGACGACGTTGCGGCGGATGTCGTCCGGGGCGCTCCAGTTGCTGTTGGGCAGTTCCTGGACGCTTCTGACGTCCGCGTCGGTACGGCTGCGCTGCTCGCGCAGCGCCTTCCGGTAGCCCGCAGGATCAGCCAACTCCGCGCCGCTGAGCCGCCGTTCTTCCTGGAGGTCGAAGAAGGCGGCCATGATCGGACGTGCCGCCGCGTTGGAGGCCGCGTTGCGGTCCTTCTGCTTCTTCCAGTCCGTGTAGAGCTGCGCGGAACTCGCCAGCCACAGGGCCACGAGTGTCACGCTGGGCACCAGAGCCAGGATGAGCAGAACCGTGCGCAGCGATGGCTGTCGCCGGGTTCCGCTGCCTCTTTGGCCTTGTCTCTTCGACGCACGCGCGTGCACTGCCACTGAGGTCCCCAGCGATGCTCCAAGTGACAGGCCGCTCCGATGGGCCCGCACGATGACGGGCCGATGCTATCCGCTGATACCGCTATCTAAATACACTTAGAGCACTACTGTTTCACAGGCATCGGTTTGAACGGATGCCTTCAACACTCCGGCACGAAACAGGGCAGCGTGATCTCGTCCGTGAGGGGCCGGAAGTCGACGCGTACGCGCATGCCGATGTCGACGCCGTCCGGATCGCCTGCGTCGACGTGGGAGAGCAGGGTGGCGCCGTCGTCGAGGTCGATCACGGCGAGCGCGAAGGGCGTGTCGAAGCCGGGGCCGGGTGCGCGGTGCACCACGGTCACCGAGTAGACGGTCCCCCGGCCCGCGCTGGGCACGTACCGCCAGTCCGGCGCCATGCATCCGGGGCAGGCGGGCTCGGGAACGAAGAAGCGCAGGTCGCAGGTCGAGCAGTACGGGACGACCAGGTCGCCGCGTCGGGCCGCGTCCCAGAACGGTTCGGACAGTTCGGTGGGGACGGGTACGGGCCGGCTCATCGCGCTCTCCCCAGCAGGCTCATCTCGTAGTGCTGTGCGCCGGACCCGGCGTTGCCGACGACCGCCAGCTCGGCGCCCTCGACCTGGTGCACGGCGGTGCCGCGCAACTGCCGTACGGCCTCGACGACTTTGAGCGTCATCTGCTGCGTGCCGTTCCAGGCGTACGACAGACAGCCGCCGTCGGGATTGACGGGATGCTTGCCGCCCACGGCGATGGCACCGCTGGCCGCCAGCGGTCCGCCCTCTCCCTCGCCGCACAGGCCGAGTGCCTCCAACTGCCGGATGATCTCGAAGGAGTTGGGGTCGTACAGGGAGAAGACGTCCACGTCGTGCGGGCTGACGCCGGCCATGGCGTAGGCGCGGGACGCGGCGTCCCGGCCGAGCTGCCCGACTTCTCGGTACAGCGCCGGGTTGGCGTACGCGGCCTGGTGGTACTCCATGCCGCCGCCGAGGACGGCGACGGCCGGGTGGGGGAGGTCGCGGGCCCGTTCGGCGGTGGTCACCACGAGTGCGGCGCCGCCCTCGCCGACGATGCAGCAGTCCAGCAGGTGGAAGGGCGTGGCCACCATCCGGGAGGCGAGGACGTCGTCGGCGGTGTACGGTCCGCGGCCGTACATCATCGCCTCCGGGTTGGTGGTGCCGTTGTTGCGGATCGTGGCGGCGACCTCGGCGAGCTGACGGGACGTCGTCCCGTACTCGTGCATGTGCCGTGCCGCCACCAGCGCGAACTGGGCGACGACATAGCTGCCCCACACGTCGGCGAACTCCAGGGGCACACCGGCTCCGACGGGACCGGCTCCGCGCGAGACCAGCTTGCAGCCGCCGACGACGACGGTGTCCGCGTATCCGGCACTGATGGCGGCGGCCGCCTTCAGCAGGCCCCGTGAGCCGGCGTTGTCGAGCATCGAGTCGCTGGTCCAACGCAGGTCCCTGCCGAGCATCCGCGCCCAGGAGCTGCCCTCGCCGGGTACGCCGCCCGGGCCGGGCCAGTCGACCTGGGCGCCGTCGACGTCGGCCGGGATGAGCCCGGCGTCCGCGATCGCACCGCGCACCGCTTCGAGGGCGAGGTCCATGGCGTCACGGTCGGGCAGCATCAGCGCCTGCTCGGTGGCGTGCACGCCGACGACTACGGGTTGGCGGCCGTTCACGTGGTCACCGTCCCGCGCCGAGGGTGTCGCCGCCGGGATAACCGCCCCCGCCAAAGCGCTCGTCGAGCGCCTCGTAGTCCTTGGCGTAGTCCTTGGTGCGCGGCAGTGCCTCGACGAACTCGACCGTCTTCGGCTTCTTGTACGAGGCGATCCGCGCCCGGCAGTGCTCGATGACGTCCGCTGCCGTGACCGGCTCGGCGCCCGGCTGCAGCACCACCACGGCCTTGACGTCCTGCGCCCAGCGCTCGTTGGGCACGCCGATCACGGCCGCCTCTTTGACCGCCGGATGCGACTCGATGCAGTTCTCCACCTCGGCCGGGAAGATGTTCTCGGCCGCCGACTTGAGCATGCGGGTCGTCGTCCCGAGGAAGCTGATCGTGCCGTCGCTCTCGCGCCGGCCGAGGTCGGTGGTGTGCCACCAGCCGAAGCGGAAGCGTTCCTCGTTGATCTCGGGCCGGTTCCAGTAGCCGAGGTGCACGAGGTCGCCGCGGACACAGATCTCGCCGGCCTCGCCGGCCGCACACTCCTGACCGGTGCCGTCCAGCACGCGTACGGCGGTGAAGGGCCCCGGACGCCCCGCGTTGCCGGTGCCCGAGCCGCCGTAGGCGCCGGTCACGGCGAAGCCGGTCACCTCTGTCTGCCCATAACCGCGGCCCTCGCCACCGCCGTTGCGGGTGAAGCGGCTGGTGTCGGTGGGGATGGTGCCCTGCCACAGGGGTGCGGCGACGCTCGCGCGCAGGTGCGAGAGGTCGTGGCCGGCCTCGCGGTTCAGCTCGACGAGTTGCGCGATGGTCGGCGGCATCAGATAGGCGTGGGTGCACTGCTCCGCCGCGAGGAGCGGGAGCAGTTCCTCGGCGACCACGCGGCGGACGACCACGTTCTTGCCGCCGTGCACGAAGGCCGGGACGCCCCAGAACTGGTAGTTGCCGATGTGGAACATCGGTCCGGCGCCGAGGAAGGCGGTTTCCGTGCCGATGTCCCCCATCCAGGCGCCGCTCGTGCCCATGGCGAGCAGGTTGCGGTGGGAGAGCATCGAGCCGGACTGCCGGCCGGAGATCGCCGCGGTGTAGATGACCAGCAGGGCGGCGTCGGGGTCGACCTCGGCGACGGGGTCCTCGGGCGAGCCGGAGGCCAGGAAGGACTCGTAGGAGTCGGCGTCTTCGGAGTCGTGGCGCAGCCACAACGCCCGGTGGTCGCTGCCGAGTTCGGCGCGCGCCTTGGCGACCGTGTCGCCGATCTCCTCGTCCTGCCAGACGACGACCTTGGGGTCGAAGTCCTCGACGGCGAAGGCCATCTCGGGGGCTGCCCAGCGCCAGTAGCCGGGGCAGACCATGGCGCCGATCTTCGCGGCGGCGCCGAGCAGCTCCCAGATCCGGAAGGAGTTCTGGCCCAGCCACAGGATGCGGTCGCCGGGGCCGACGCCCGCGTCCGTGAGGGCGCCTGCGATTCGGTTGGTGCGCTCGTCCAACTGGGGCCAGGTCAGCCGGACGTCGCCGTCGACGAGGGCGACTTGGTCGGGGAAGGACCTTCGGTGCTCACGGATGATGTCGCCGAACGTCAGGCGGCGGGCGGAATGCATGCTGTTGGCTCCAAAGGCTTGGAGAGGTGGGGGCCGTCAGACGCGGCCGATGCCCACGCCCTTGACGTTGATGAACTCGTCCAGACCGGCCTTGCCGCCTTCCCGCCCGAACCCGCTCACGCCGACACCACCGAACGGCGTGGCAGGCGAAGTGATGGGATTCGGCCCGGGGTTGACGTAGACCGTCCCGGCCTTCAGGCGCGGCACCAGGCGGTTGACGCGCGCGATGTCACGGGACTGGATGTAGGCGGACAGGCCGTACTCGCTGTCGTTGGCCAGGGCGACGGCCTGGTCCTCGGTGTCGAACGGGGTGATGGCCAGGACCGGGCCGAAGACCTCCTGCTGGGCGAGGTCACTGCGGTTGTCGACGTCCGCGAAGACGGTCGGCGAGACGAAGTAGCCGTCGGATTCGATGCGTTCGCCGCCGAACACGAGCCGGCCGGCACCGTCCTCGACCGCCTTGTCGATCATGCCCTGCACGCGTTCGCGGGCGGCTTCGTTGATGAGGGGTCCGATGTACGTCGTCGGGTCGAGCGGGTCACCCACGGGCAGGTGGGCGATCACACCGGTGACCCGCGCGATGACCTCGTCGTAGATCGGGCGCTCCACCAGGAGCCGGGTGGGCAGTGCGCAGCCCTGCCCGGTGTTGCTCATGGCGAAGGCCGCGCAGTACGGGACGACGGTGTCCAGGTCGGTGTCGGCGAAGAGCAGGTTGGCGGACTTGCCGCCGAGCTCGAACACCACCGGCTTGAGGCTCAGTGCCGCGTCGGCCATGATGCGGCGCGCGGTGGCGGGACCGCCGGTGAAGGAGATCTTGTCGACGCCGGGGTGGGTCACCAGGGCCGATCCCGCGTCGCCGAGCCCGGTGACGACGTTGATGACGCCCTCGGGGATGCCGGCCTCGCGGGCCAGGTCGGCGAAGAGCAGCGCGGAGAACGGCGTGGACTCGGCCGGTTTGATCACCACGGTGTTGCCGGCGGCGAGCGACGGCGGGACCTTCATCGCCAGTGACAGCGCGGGCGAGTTCCAGGTGATGATGTGGCCGATGACGCCGTACGGCTCGGCGATCGTGTACTCGACGTTCTCGTGCGGGCTGTAGGCCGCGCCGACCATGCCCTCGATCTTGTCGGCCCAACCCGCGTAGTACTCGGTCCACTCGGCGACGTGCGGTCCGACGTTCTCCGCCCAGCCGCCGATGCACACGCCGTTCTCCAGCGGGCAGATGGCCGCGAAGTCGGGGATGTGGTCGCGCAGCAGTCCGGCGAAGCGGGTGAGCAGCCGGCGGCGCTCGGCGGGGCGCATGGTGCCCCACACCTCGAAGGCCTGGTGGGCGGCCGCCACTGCCTGGTCCACCTCGGTGGGCCCGGCGAGCGGGATGTGCGCCTGGATCAGGCCGGTCGCCGGGTTGCGGTGCTCGTAGAGTCCGCCGCTGGTGTCGGTGACGTCCTTGCCGCCGATGACCAGACGCGGCTGCGGCAGGTCGTGCTCCGCCCTGTCCTGGTGCAGCTTCACATCGACCGTGACCACGGATACCTCCTAGAGACCGCGCAACACTGCGCACATCCAGGCTAAATAGCTAACCTATTTATCCAAGGTAGTCAATAAGTTCAGAACACCCCCTGACCGTGGACTACAGGCCCAGCGACCGCCCGATGATCTCCAGCATGATCTCCGAGGTTCCGCCGAAGACCCGCTGCACCCGGCTGTCCCGCCAGATGCGCGCGATCTCGTACTCGTTGACGTAGCCGTAGCCGCCGAAGAGCTGCATGCAGCGGTCGATGACCTGCCAGCCGGTCTCCGAGGTCCAGTACTTGGCGGCGGCGGCCTCCTCGGCCGTGAGTTCGCCCTGGACCAGGGCCATGATGCAGCCGTCCACGTAGACCCGGGCGGCGTTCAGCTTGGCCCTGATGTCGGCGAGCGCGAACCTGTTGGCCTGGAACTCCCCGATGGGCTGCCCGAAGGCGGTACGGGTCTTGGCGTACTCCAGTGCCAGCGCGTAGGCCCGCTCGGCAGCCGCCAGCGAGGAGACCGCGATGGCGAGCCGTTCCGTGGGGAGGTTTCCCATCATGTGGTAGAAACCGCGGCCCTCCTCTCCGATGAGGTTCTCGGCCGGGACCCGGACCTCGCGGAAGAAGAGCTCGGCGGTGTCCTGGGCCTTCATCCCGACCTTGTCGAGCTTGCGCCCGCGTTCGAAGCCCTCGGCGCCGCGCTCGACGACGATCAGGCTGATGCCCTTGTGGCCCGCCTCCGGGTCCGTCTTGCAGGCGACGACGACCAGGTCGGCCAGGATGCCGTTGGTGATGAAGGTCTTGGAGCCGTCGATCACCCACTCGTCGCCGTCCCGGCGGGCGGTGGTGTGGATGCCCTTGAGATCGGACCCGGCGGACGGCTCCGACAGCGCGAGCGCGCAGATCGTCTCGCCGCTGATCACCCCGGGCAGCCAGCGGGCCTTCTGCGCAGGTGTGGTGAGGTTCATCAGATAGGGCGGGATGACGTCGTTCTGCAGCCCGAGTCCGATGCCGACCGAGCTGGTCGCCGCCATCTCCTCCGCCATGATGGCGTTGTAGCGGAAGTCCCGGATGCCCTGGCCGCCGTACTCCTCCGGGAACTGCCAGCCGATGAGTCCGGCCTTGCCCGCCGCCGCCCAGGCGGCCCGGCTCACCTGCCCGTCGCGCTCCCACTGCTCGGCATACGGGGCGCATTCGCGCAGGTAGAAGGTTCGGGCAGTCTCGCGGAAGAGCTCGTGCTCCTCGGTGAAGATCGTTCGGCGCATGCTCGACTCCACTCACATATCTCGCTTATTTAGCTGAAGTAGTTATACGATAGCGCTGTATCGGGACCTGGGCGAGGGAGGGCGCGTGAGCGTACGGGACAAGGTGGCACTCGTCACCGGAGCGGGACGCGGCATCGGCGAGGCGATCGCCGACCGCCTCGCCGCCCAGGGAGCCGCGGTCGCCGTCTGCGACCTGGACCCGGAGGCCGCCGCCAAGGTCGCGGGCCGGCTCGTCGAGCGGTACGGGGTGCGGGCGACGGGGGTCGGCGCGGACATCTCCGACAGCGCGGCCGTCCACGCGGCCGTGGAACGGGTGACCGTCGAGCTCGGTCCGGTGGACGTGCTGGTCAACAACGCGGCTGTCGACGTCATCGGCCGCTTCCTCGACAGCGCCGAGGACACCTGGGACCGGATCATCGCCGTCAATCTGCGCGGCACGATCACGATGACCCGGGTCGTGCTCGACTCGATGACCGGACGCGGCGGCGGCCGGATCATCCACATCGCCTCCGACGCCGGCCGGGTCGGCTCGTCCGGCGAGGTGGTGTACTCCGCGACCAAGGGCGGGGTCATCGCCTTCGGCAAGGCGCTGGCCCGCGAGGTCGCCCGGTACGGCATCACCGTGAACAGCGTCTGCCCGGGGCCGACCGACACGGCCCTCCTCGGGCAGGTCGCCGAGTACAGCCAGAAGATGTACGACGCGACCGTGCGGGCCATCCCGCTGCGCCGCGTCGCCCAGCCCGACGAGATCGCCGGTGTGGTGGCCTTCCTCGCGTCCGACGACGCCGCGTACATGACCGGGCAGACGCTCTCGGTCAGCGGCGGACTCACGATGGTCTGAGGTGAGCTGCGTGCTGCGTGTCGAACTCCGGGACCGGATCGCCGTGTTGACCCTCGACCGGCCGGGGCAGCTCAACGCCATCGGCTCCGAGACCGTGGCGCAACTGAGACAGGCCCTCGCCGGCGTCCGCGACGACGACGACGTGCGTGCCCTGGTTGTGACCGGGGCGGGACGGGCCTTCTCGGCCGGTGCCGACCTCGGTGAGATCGAGTCGTTCACGGCGCCCGGGCAGTTCCGTGACTTCGTGGGGCGCCTGACCGAGACGTTCGCGCTCCTGGAGGACTTCCCCAAGCCCTCGGTCGCGGCCGTCCACGGGTTCGCCTTCGGCGGCGGTCTGGAGCTGGCCCTCGCCTGCGACCTGCGGGTGGCGGAGCGGGGCACACGGCTCGGCCTGCCCGAGATGAAGCTCGGCGTGCTGCCGGGCGCGGGCGGCACCCAGCGGCTGCCGCGCCTGTTGCCGCCGGCGATCGCCAAACAGATGATCCTCACCGGCGAGCCGATCGGCGCGGAGCGCGCCCACGCGCTCGGGCTGGTCAACGAACTGGCCGAGCCGGGCGGCGCGCTCAAGGCCGCGGAGGAGTTGGCGGCGCGGCTTGCCGCCGGAGCTCCGCTGGCGCTCGCGGCGGGCAAGCGGCTGATCGACTACGGGCTCGGCATGGACCTGGAGGCGGCCATCGCGTACGAGCGCGAGACCGTCTCGGTGCTGTTCTCCACCGAGGACCGGGCCGAGGGACTCAAGGCCTTCCGGGAACGCCGACCGGGCGACTTCCGCGGCGTATAGCAGGCGTACGGCAGGCGTGAAGCAGGCGTGAAGCAGGCGTCCCGACAGATCTGGAGGTGGGCCGTGCGGCCACTGGAGGGCATTGCCGTGGTCGAGCTGGGCATGTGGGTGGCGGCACCGGCCGCGGCCACCATGCTCGCCGACTGGGGCGCGGACGTGGTGAAGGTGGAGGCGCCGACCGGCGACCCCAACCGTTACACGCTCAAGCACGTCGGCCAGGACATCGACAGCGCGCCCCCGTTCGAGACCGACAACCGCGGCAAGCGCGGGATCGTCCTCGACCTGCGCTCGCAGGACGGCAAGGACGTGCTCGAGCGGCTGCTGGAGCGGGCCGACGTGTTCGTCACCAACCTGCGCCCGGGCGCCCTGGAGCGGCTGGGCCTGTCTCCGGACGCGCTGCGCACCCGCCATCCCCGCCTGGTCGTCGGCACGTTGACGGGTTACGGCTGGACGGGCGCCGAGCGCGACCGCGCCGGGTACGACGTCTCCGCGTTCTGGGCCCGGCCCGGCATCGCCGCCATGCTCAACCCGGCCGGTCAGCCGCCGCCCGGCATCCGGCCCGGCCTCGGGGACCGTACGGCCGCGGCCAACCTGGTCGCCGGCGTGCTGGCCGCGCTGCTGCGCCGCGCACGCACCGGCGAGGGCGGGGTGGTGGACGTGTCGCTGCTGCGGTCCGGCACCTACGCCAACGGCAACGACCTCGCCCTGCAGAACTTCTTCGGCAAGCGCGGCCGTACCCGTCCTCGCACCGAGCACGAGTCGCCGCTCTACAACTCCTACCGGGCCGCCGACGACCGCTGGTTCTGGCTGGTCGGCCTGGAGGGCAACCGGCACTGGCCCGGTGTCGTCAAGGCGCTCGGCCGCCAGGACCTGGAGACGGACGAGCGGTTCGCGACCGGCAAGGCCCGGCGCGGGCACGTACGCGAGCTGATCGCCGTGTTCGACGAGGAGTTCGCGAAGCGGCCGCTGGAGGAGTGGGCCGAGCGCTTCGACGCCGAGGGCGTGTGGTGGGCCCCTGTGCAGACCCTGGCGGAGGTGGCGGCCGATCCGCAGGCGGAGGCGGTAGGGGCGTTCGTCGAACAGCCCGGTATGGGTGACGCGCCGCCGCTGCGGACGGTGGCGACTCCCGTCGCCTTCTGGGGCGTCGACGAGAAACCGCGAGGCGGCGCGCCGACGCTCGGCGAGCACACCGACGAAGTGCTCCGCGAACTCAACTGAACTCTCACATCTGGAGGTACGGCGTGGGCATCCTCGACGACAAGGTCGCCATCGTCACCGGCGGCGGCAGAGGCCTTGGCCGGGCGCACTGTCTGGCGCTCGCCGAGGCCGGCGCGACCGTGGTGGTGAACGACCTCGGCTCGGGCATACACGGCGAGCAGACCGGCGACTCCCCCGCCGACGAGGTCGTCGCCGAGATCACCAAGCTCGGCGGCCGGGCGATCGCCAACCACTCCTCGGTGACGGACTGGGCGGCGACCGAGACCATGGTCGCGGACACCGTCGCGGAGTTCGGCCGCCTCGACATCGTCGTGAACAACGCGGGCATCGTGCGCGACCGCATGCTGTTCTCGATGACCGAGGCCGATTTCGACACCGTCATCGCGGTGCACCTGAAGGGCAGCTTCGCGCTCACGCGGCACGCGTGCGCGTACTGGCGCGAGGCGTCGAAGCGGGGCGAGCGGGTCGCCGGCCGCGTGATCAACACGACGTCCGGGACCGGCCTGTTCGGCAACCAGGGCCAGTCCAACTACGGGGCCGCGAAGGCCGGAATAGCCGGGCTCACCGTCCTCACCGCCCTGGAGATGCGCCGGTACGGCGTCACCGCGAACGCCATCTCGCCGATCGCGGCCACGCGGATGACCGACGGGCTGGCCGTCGGCGAGTCCCTCCAGGCCGTCGAGGGCTTCGACCCGCGCGATCCCGCCAACGCCTCCGGTGTCGTCGTCTACCTGGCCTCCGACAGCGCGGCCTGGCTGACCGGCCAGGTCCTGCGCATCGAGGGCAACCGGCTCAACCGCCTGCAGGGCTGGACCGTGGCCGGCGTGCACCCCAGCCAGTCGGGACAGGCCCTCACCTACGACGAACTCGTCGACGCCGTACCGCAGTTGTACGGCGCTGTCCCCGCCGGCCGGGCGACGGGAGCCGGCCAGTGAAGGGCCACGACACCGCCGCCCTCGTGCTGCGCGCGACCCTCGGCCCGATGCTCTTCGCGCACGGCTGGAACAAGGTCGCCGGACCGGGCGGGCTCAAGGGCACCACGGGCTGGTTCGAGGCGCTCGGTCTCCAGCCGGCCGAGGTGCACGCCCGGATGGCGGCCGGCACCGAGATGGCGGCCGGGGTGGGCATCGCGCTCGGCGCGGCCAACCCGCTCCCCGCGGCGGCGGCCGTCGGCCTGATGACCGTGGCCGCGCGGACCGACCACCGCGGCAAGGGCTTCTTCGTCTTCAAGGGCGGCTGGGAGTACGCCGGTGTCGTGGGCGGCGCGGCCGTCGCACTGGCGGCCCTGGGCAACGGCCGGTACTCGCTCGACGGCCTGCTGCGCCGCCAACGTGCGGGCACCAGGCACGCGTTGCTGGCGGCCGGAATCGGCACGGCGAGCGCGGCGGCGCTGCTGGCGCTGTGCTACCGGCCGCAGCAGAAGCCGGACGAGACCGAAGCAGATCACTGAGTGCAACCGGGAATATCAGGGAGTCGACATGGACGCGGCTGACTTCAGCGCGGTGCTGTCCGAGGTCCGGCGTTTCGTCCGGGACCGCGTCGTGCCGCTCGAGGCGGAGATCGACGAGAAGGACGAGATGCCCGCGGACATCCGCGAGGCGGCCAAGAAGATGGGCCTGTTCGGCTTCGCGCTGCCCGAGGAGTACGGCGGACTGGGTCTGTCGATGCTCGAGGAGGCCCAGTTGATGTTCGAGCTGGGCTACACGACCCCCTCGCTGCGTTCGATGTTCGGCACGAACAACGGCATCGCGGGTCATGTCCTCATGGTCGGCGGTACGGAGGAACAGAAGGCTCAGTGGCTGCCGAGGATCGCCTCGGGCGACGTTCTGGCGTCGTTCGCGCTCACCGAGCCGGAAGCGGGTTCCGATCCCTCGACGCTCACCACGAAGGCGCATCTCGACGGCGACGACTGGGTGATCAACGGCGCCAAGCGCTACATCACCAACGCCCCGCTCGCCGACGTCTTCATGGTCTTCGCCCGTACCGACCCCGACGCCCCGCGCACCCGGGGCATCTCGACCTTCCTGGTCCCGGCCGGTACCCCGGGCCTCACCGTGGCCCCCAAGGACCACAAGATGGGCCAGTTCGGCGCCTGGACCGCCGACGTGTTCTTCGACGACGTCCGTGTGCCGGCCTCCGCGCTCGTCGGCGGTGAGGACGGCCTGAACCGGGGCTTCGGCACCGCGATGGGCTGTATCGCGCACGGCCGCGTGCACATCTCGTCCCTCTGCGTGGGCATGGCCGAGCGGCTGGTCGACGAGTCCGTCGAATACGCCCGCACCCGACGCCAGTCCGGCAAGCTCATCGGCTCCTTCCAGCTCATCCAGGGCCTGATCGCCGACTCGATGACCGACTACTACGCGGGCCGCGCCACCGTCCTGGAGGCCGCCCGCGCCTTCGACGCCGGCACGGACACCAAGATCGGCCCGTCCTGCACGAAGTACTTCGCCAGCGAGATGGTGTGGCGGGTCGCGGACCGCGCCGTGCAGATCCACGGCGGCGCGGGCTACATGCGCGGGGTCGCCGTCGAGCGCTTCTACCGCGACGCCCGGCTGTTCCGCATCTACGAGGGCACCAGCCAGATCCAGCAGGTCATCATCGCCAAGGCACTGCTGGGCGAGGCGGCGCGCGGCTGAGCGACTGAGCGGCCCAGCGGCCCAGCGACGAAAAGGTGAAGGCCCCGGTCCGGGGCCTTCACCTTTTCGCGCCTGTCAGATCCCGAGCCGGTCCAGCAACCGCTCGTGGTACACCGCCGGGCCGCCGAAGAGCAGCTGCGAGGACTTGGCCCGTCGGAAGTACAGGTGGGCCGGGTGTTCCCAGGTGAAACCGATGCCGCCGTGGACCTGGATGTTCTCCATGGCGGCGACCATGTACGCCCGTGAGCAGCAGGCGTGGGCCACGGCCGCGGCGACCGGGAAGTCCGGGGAGTCCTCGTCGGCCAGCCGGGCCGCCTCACGGGAGGCGGCTTCGGCCAGTTCCACCTGGACGAGCATGTCGGCGCACTTGTGCTTGACCGCCTGGAAGGAGCCGATCGGCCGGCCGAACTGATGACGGACACGGGCGTATTCCGCGCTCGCTTCCAGGCACCGGCGTGCTCCGCCCGCCTGCTCGGCGGCCAGCCCCACCGAGGCGATGTCCAGGACCTTGGCCATGATGCGCCCGCCCGCCCCCTCCGCCCCAAGGCGCGTCGCGGGCACGGCGTCGAAGGTCAGCCGGGCCATGGCCCGGGTGGCGTCCAGGGTCTCCATCGGTTCTGCCGCGAGTCCCGTGGCGTCCCGCTCCAGGGCGAAGAGGGTGGGGCCGGCAACGGTACGGGCGACGACGAGGATCAGGTCGGCCGTCGTACCGTCGATGACGAAGCACTTGCGGCCGCGTACCGTCCAGCCGCCGTCGCCGTCCGGCACGGCGCGCGCGGAGACCATGGCGGGGTCCCAGGAGCCGTGGTCCTCGGCGACGGCGAGGGTGGCCGTGGTCCGTCCGGCCGCGATGCCGGGGAGAAGACGCGCACAGGCCTCCTTGTCCCCCGAGGCCAGCAGGGCCTGGGCCGCCAGGACGACGGTGGCGAAGAAGGGGGCGCAGAACAGCGCACGGCCCATCTCCTCCAGGACGACGCCGAGTTCGACGAGGCCGAAGCCGTCGCCGCCGTACTCCTCCGGGATCGCCAGGCCCGGCAGACGCAGTTGGTCGGCCGCCTGGGACCACACCGCCGGGTCGAAGCACGGCTCGCTCTCCATGAGCTTGCGTACCGCTTCCTCGGGCGACTTGGCCTCCAGGAACTCCCGTACAGACGCCCGCAGTTCCCGCAGTTCGCTCTCGTCGGCGGTCACGACCGCACCTCCTTGGCAGCGGTGGTCACCGGTTCCTTGGGCAGGCCGAGGACGCGTTCCGCGAGGATGTTCTTCATGATTTCCTCGGTGCCGCCGAGGATGCGCAACGCCGGGGTGGCCAGGAGCAGTTCGGTCCAGGCGTACGTGCCCCACTGGCCGGTGTCGGCGATGATCCGGGGGCCGAGCACGTCGGACACGAAGTGCGCCGCGTGGGTCAGGTTCTGGCCGTACATCAGCTTCGAGACGGACATCTCGGGGCCGGGCGCGACCCCGCCGCGCAGCTTGCGCAGGGCGCGGGCGTTGAGGTGCTCAGTGGCCAGAGCGTCCACCAGGAGTTCGGCGAGGCGGGCGCGCAGGGCGCGGTCGTCCCAGGTCCAGGTGGCCCGCATGAGCGCCGAAAGGTGTTCCGGGGACAGGGCGGCGGCCACCGGGCCCGCTCCCTCGCTGCCGACTGTCGCGCGCTCGTTCATCAGGGTGGTCAGGGCGACCGTCCAGCCGCCGTCGACCTCGCCGAGTCGGTGGTCGTCGGGGATGCGGACGTCGGTGAGGAACACCTCGTTGAAGTCCGCGCCGCCGGTCATCTGCCTGAGCGGCCGGACCTCGACTCCGGGGGCGTCCATGGGGACCAGGAAGGCGGTGATCCCACGGTGCTTGGGCGCGTCCGGGTTCGTCCGGGTGAGGGCGAGGCCGATCTGGCTGTGCTGGGCGACCGAGGTCCACACCTTCTGCCCGTTCAGCACCCAGTCCTCGCCCTCGCGGACGGCCCGGGTCGCCACGCTCGCCAGGTCGGATCCCGCGCCGGGTTCGCTGAACAGCTGGCAGGCGATGGCGTCCCCGCGGTACATCGCGGGCAGCCAGCGGTCCTTGATGTGGGGCTGGGCGTGGGCCAGGATCGTCGGCCCGATCATGCCCAGGCCGATCACACCGAGCACACCGGTGTCGGCGACGTCGTACTCCGACTCGACGGCGTCGTAGAGCAGGTCGTGGACGGGGGTGAGGCCCCGGCCGCCGTACTCCACCGGTCCGGTGATCCAGCCGAAGCCGTTCTCGTGGCGGATCCGCTGCCACTCCCGGGCCCGTTGCACGAACTCTTGCTCCTCGTCGGGCGGGAGGCTGCTGAAGTACGCCATCGAGTCGTCGCCCTCGCCCCAGGGGCGGGCGGTGCGGTCGGGGGCCTTGGCCACGTGTGCGTCGAGGAACCGGCGCGCCTCGGCGACGAAGTCCTTCATGTCCTGTTCCATCGCGGGTCCCTGCTGCTCTCAGGTCGATCTCAGGTCGAGAGGATCGTCACCGCCGACGCACCGGGCGCGCCGTACAGGTGGGTGTAGCCGACGCGCGGTGTGCCGGGGATCTGGCGCGTGCCCGCCGTACCGCGCAGCTGGAGGACGATCTCGTGGATCTGGCGCAACCCTGAAGCGCCGATCGGCTCCCCGTTGCCGAGCAGTCCGCCGTCGGTGTTGACCGGGAGCCGGCCGCCGATCTCGGTGGCGCCCTCGGCGATGAGGCGTTCCTGCTCGCCGTCCTTGCAGAGGCCGTTCTCCGCCATGTGGATGATCTCCGACCCGGCGTCGGTGTCCTGGAGCTGGGCGACGTCGACGTCCTCGGGGCCGATGCCCGCCCGTTCGTACGCCTCCCGGGAGGCGTCCACGGACGGGCTGTCCACGGACTCCCCGACCGGGAACGACGGGCTCTGCACCTCGAACGCGCCGAGCCTACGGCTGCGCAGGGCGGAGGCGCGGACCCGCACGGGGGTGGAGGTGTACTTGTGGGCCTGGTCGGCCCGGCACATCACGACGGCCGCGGCGCCCTCGTTCGGGCCGCAGTACATGAACTGGCGCAGGGGGTAGTTGAGGACCGGGGAGGCGAGGACCTCCTCGGGCGACAGGGGCGTACGGCGCCAGGCCTTCTCGTTCCCGGTCGCGTTGCGGAAGTTCTTCGAGGCCACGCGGGCGAGCGTCTCGTGGGAGATGCCGTGCTCGTGCATATAGCGGTTGATCTTCATGCCGAAGAAGTGGGTGGTGAGGAAGAGCCCGGTCTGCCCGTACCAGGAGGGGATGCCGGCCACGGACGGGTCGGCGGCGAACGCGCCGCGCGGGTGCTTGTCCAGGCCTATCGCGATGGTCAGGTCGTGCTCGCCGGACTCGATCGCGCGGGCGGCCAGCGCCACCGCCGTACCGGCCGTCGCGCAGCCGTTGAAGACACCGCGCAGGGGTACGCCGGTCAGGCCGAGCCGGCCGACGATCGCGTCCGGGTTGGCGACCTCGTAGCTGCCGATGTAACCGCCCTGGATCTGCGGCCAGTTCACGCCCGCGTCGGCGAGCGCCAGCCGTACCGCGTCCGCGCCCATGTCCAGCGCGGGCTTGCCGGGGAACCGGCCGAAGGGGTGGAGCCCCACCCCGATGATGACGGCCTCGGTCATGACGCCTCCTCCTCGATCTCGGTGGACTCTTCGACCGGGGCGAACGCGAAGGTGACGACCTCGGTTCCGTCGTCCTGCACGGTGTAGGGCACGAGCGTCAGCCGCATGTCCTGCCCGATCCGCAGCTTCTCCGGGTCGGGTTCGGTGAGCCGGGCCTCGACCAGCAGCTCGCCGGGGAGTTCGATGTATCCGACGGCGTAGGGCTCGAAGGTCTCGGGGCCGTCGTACGGCGGGGACGGCGGGCGGAAGCCCTGGGTCGTGTACGTCCACAGCGTGCCGTGGTCCGCCAGGAGCCGTTCCTTCGCCTCGTCGCTCGCGCACCGGACACAGATCGCGGCCGCCGGGAAGCTCACCAGGCCGCACTCCCCGCACTCGGAACCGATCAGCCGAAGGGGCGCGGCGGCCGGCGGCCAGGTGAACAGGCCCTCGGCAACAGGGCGTTGTGTCGTCGTCATCTCAGGCCCCGTTCCGGTTGCCCAGGACGTCGGCGTTCGGAGCCGCCTTGGCCACCAGGTTCGGGACGACGGAGGACAGCTCCTCCGGCGTCCAGCGGGTGTCGGCACTCGCGGCGGGGCCGTTGACCCAGCCCTCCAGAACGTTGATCCGGTTGCCGACGACGCCGAACACCCGGCCGGTGACCTCACGTGAGGCGGCTGAGCCCAGCCACACCACCAGCGGCGAGATGGCCTCGGGGGTCAGGTCCTGACTCTCGGCGGCCTGCTTCATCATCTCGATGTCCTCGGTCAGCCGGGTCAGCGCGGTGGGCGCGATGGCGTTCACCGTCACGCCGTAGCGGGCGAGTTCGGCGGCGGCGATGAGGGTGAGGCTGGCGATGCCGGCCTTCGCGGAGCCGTAGTTGGACTGGCCGGGGTTGCCGAAGATGCCGGACGGGGAGGTCGTGTTGATCACCCGGGCGTCGTTGTCCTGGCCTGACTTGGCGCGCTCGCGCCAGTACGCGGCCGCGTGGTGCAGGGTGGCGAAGCTGCCCTTGAGGTGGACGGCGATCACACTGTCCCAGTCCCGCTCGGTCATCGACACGATCATCCGGTCGCGCAGGATGCCGGCGTTGTTGACCAGTACGTCCAGGCCGCCATAGGTGTCCACGGCCTGCCGGACGAGCCGGCCGGCGCCCTCCCAGGTGGAGATGTCGTCCGTGTTGGCCACCGCCTCGCCACCGGCCGCGACGATCTCGTCGACCACGGTCTGCGCCGGCCCGGCGGAGGCGCCCGCGCCGTCCCGCCCGCCGCCCAGGTCGTTGACGACGACCTTCGCCCCGTGCGCGGCGAACGCCAGGGCGTGCGCCCGGCCGATCCCGTTGCCGGCGCCGGTGACGACCGCGATCCGGCCTTCGACCACTCCTTCAGACATGCTCAATTCCTCCATCGGAAAGGTCAGTTGGCCTCGGCGAGCAGGACTCGCGGGTTGTCGCTGCCGCAGCCGCACCGGCCCACGACGACGCGGCCGGTGATGCCGAGCGGTGTCTCGGGCAGTGGCGAGGTGCGCCCCTCCCCCGCCTCCACGGTCAGCTGTCCGTCGCGCTCGCCGAACCGCCATTCGGCGGCGTTGACATGTGCGCCGCTCCGCTCGGGGCACTCCAGTGCGAGAGCCGGTCCCACCGCCGAGATCACGGAGGCGGTCACCCCCACTCCGCGCAGGAGGGGGACGGCGGCGGGCCGGGCCAGCACGACGGGCGTGGACCGGAACATCTCGCCGATGTCGGCCATGCCGGCGAGCCCCTCCAGCGTCTCCGCCGACAGGCCGATCACCGCGTGCGGGGTCAGCTCGCGGTGGAAGACCGCGGTGCGACGGTGGTCCCAGCCCATCGCCTCGGCGATGCCGTAGGGCACCTTCAGCGTGCGCAGTGCGCCGATCACCGCGTGGCCCCAGAAGCCCTCGAAGCCGGAAGCGGTCAGCAGGGCCCGTTGCCCGGCGGCGAGGCCGTGTTCCCGCAGCCGTGCGGTGGCCCACTCGGTGTCGCGGGCGAGTTCCGCCCAGGTCAGCTCCAGGTCCCGGACGCCGTCGGCGGTGGGGAAGCGCATGAGATAGGCAAGTTCGGGGCGGTCGAGCGTCCTGGCACGGGCCAGGGTGTCGGCGCGGGCCATCAGGTCTTCACCACCCGGGGGAATTTGGCGACGCTGGTCATGGTCTTCAACAGGTCCTCCTCGGTGCGCATGTCGAGCACCGGCTTGACTCCGGTCCGCTCGCGCACGGCCTCGCTCAGGCGTCCGGCCAGGGCGTCGACGTCGCCGGTGAGATGGGGGTCGTAGCCGACGCGCAGCCGCAGTTCGTCGACCTCGCGCCGGTCCCGGACGATCTGGAAGACGCCCGCGACGGTCTCCGGCTGGTCCTCCACCGCCTGCCAGACATCCCGCAGGACCACGGAGCGTCCCTGGACCACCGTCTCGTCGCCGCGCCGCCCGGCCACCCACATGCGGGCGTGGGTGCGGCCGCAGCCGCAGGTGTCGCGGGAGAGGCGGACGAGGTCCTCGCTGCGGTAACGGATCAGCGGCGCGGCCCGGTTGTCCAGGTCGGTGGCGACCAGTTCGCCCAGGTCGCTCTCGGGGACGTCGTGCCAGCCGTGCTCGTCCACCTCGACGCACTCGGCGAAGACGGTGTCCTCCCAGAGGTGGAAGCCGTCGTGCTCGCGGCACTCCCAGGCGGTGCCGGTGTCGGCGGCGCTGGTGTACTCGTAGACGTCGATGCCCCAGTCGTCGCGGATCCGCTCGCGCATCTTCCGGCTGAGGGGCTGGCCGGCGCAGGAGGCGCCCTTGAGGGAGGAGAAGGCTTCCCTCAGGTCGGTCTTCTCGGCCAGGTGCTCCAGCTCCACCATCTGCGGATACATCATCTGCAGGTAGGCGGGGCGGTAGGTGCGCAGGGCCTCGACGACCTCGGGCATGTTCCCCATCCAGGTGTCCACCTCGATGACCACCGCGCCCAGCGCCTGGAAGCCGGCGTCCATGAAGTTGCGGAAGGTTCCGGGCGGGCTCAGGACCCGGTCCCCGGGCCTCAGGCCCAGCTCCCACAGGTCACGTACCTGTGCGGTCACCAGGGGCGGGGCGTCCTGCCAGATCTCGGCGAAGAACTCCGGGTCGCCGGTGGTTCCCGAACTGGAGGAGACCGAGGTCAGCTCCTCGACCGGGACGCAGAGCAGGCCGGCGAAGGCATCGCCGGTGCGGCTCCGGTAGGCGCGGATCACGTCCTTGGTGATGAACGGGATGCGTGCCCGGAAGTCCTCCAGGGACCGGATGTCGCGCGGGTGGACCCCATGCTCGTCCCATAGCTCGCGGTAGAAGGCCGAGTTGGCGTAGGCGTACTCCACGAGCTCCAGGAGCTTCTCTTCCTGCCGCGCGCGCAGTTCCTCGCGCGGCATGGTCTCCACCCGGGGCTCGAAGTACCTGTCAGCGGTGTCCCTGTCACCGACCATGGCGCCTCCTCGCGGCTCAGTGCCCAGATCTTCCAGCTATCAGCGCAATCAGTCAACCAATTCGACGGATTGAGCGCGAGACTCGCGCTCCGCCGATCTATATAGTTAACTATTAGTACTCATTGAACCACAGGAGGGCTGCCGTGAAGATCGTTGTCTGCGTGAAGCACGTTCCCGACGCCACGGCGGACCGCACCTTCACCGAGGACGGCACCACCGACCGGGCGTCGGTCGACTCGCTGCTGTCCGAACTCGACGAATACGCCGTCGAGCAGGCGCTGCGCCTGGCCGAATCGGACGCCGACGCCGAGATCAGCTATCTCACCGTCGGACCCGACGACGCACGCGACGCCCTGCGCAAGGCACTGGCCATGGGCGGTGACGCGGCGATCCATGTCAGCGACGAGGACATCGAGGGCAGCGACGCGTTCGGCACGTCACTCGTGCTGGCCAGGGCGATCGAGCGGCACGGCTTCGATCTCGTCCTGTGCGGGATGGCCTCGACGGACGGCACCATGGGCGTCCTGCCGGCGCTGCTGGCCGAGCGGCTCGGCGTCCCGGCCGTCACCCACCTCGAAGACCTGGCGATCGAGGACGCAACCGTGACCGGCCGCCGCGAGGGCGACGGTGCGACCGTACGGATCCAGGGCGCCCTGCCGGCCGTCGTCTCGGTGACCGACCGCTCTGGGGACGCCCGCTACCCCTCCTTCAAGGGGATCATGGCCGCGAAGAAGAAGCCGCTGGAGACCCTCGACCTCGCCGACCTCGGCATCGAGGCCGCCCAGGTCGGCCCGGCCGGCGCGCGGTCGGCCGTGGACACCGCGACCAGGCGCCCGCCGCGCACCAAGGGCGAGATCGCCGCCGACGAGGGGATGGGCGGCGTCGGACTGGCCGCGTTCCTCACCACCAAGAAGTTCATCTGACCGCGCCGCCTTTACCGCGCCGCCTTTACCGCCCCATCCATCGCCCGTTCATCGCCGTCCATCGCCGTCCAGAAGGAGTTGCATCACCGTGGCCGAGATCCTCGTCCTCGTCGACCACGTCGACGGTGCCGTACGCAAGCCGACCCTCGAACTGCTCACCCTGGCCCGCCGCTTGGGCGAGCCCTCGGCCGTCTTCCTGGGACCGCGCGCGGACACCGCGACCGAGGTTCTCGGCCGGTACGGCGCACAGAAGATCCATGTCGTGGACGCCCCCGAGGTCGACGAGTACCTCGTCAGCCCGGCCGTCGACGCCCTCACACAGATAGCCGAGCGCACCGGCCCGGCGGCAATCCTGGTCCCGTCCGGTCCGGACGGCAAGGAGATTGCCGCGCGGGTCGCGCTGCGGCTCGGCTCCGGGCTCATCACCGACGCCGTCGACGTCACCGCCGGTCCGAATGGCCCGGTCACCGAGCAGTCGGCGTTCGCCGCGACGTACCAGGTCACCGCGCACGTCACCCAGGGCGTGCCGGTGATCACGGTCAAGCCGAACGCCGCCGCCCCCAAGGCCGCCCCCGCCGACCCCGTCATCGAGAAGCAGGACGTCACCTTCGGCCCGGCCTCGCACGCCGTCCGGATCCTGTCCCGCAGACCGCGGGAGCGCGGCGACCGGCCCGAGCTGACCGAGGCCGACATCGTGGTCTCCGGCGGTCGCGGCGTGAACGGCGCCGAGAACTTCGCCCTCATCGAACGGGTCGCCGACGCACTCGGCGCGGCCGTCGGGGCGTCCCGCGCGGCCGTGGACGCGGGCTGGTACCCGCACAGCCACCAGGTCGGCCAGACGGGCACCCAGGTCTCCCCGCAGCTCTACCTCGCCGCCGGCATCTCCGGCGCGATCCAGCACCGGGCGGGCATGCAGACGTCCAAGACCATCGTCGCCGTCAACAAGGACGCCGACGCCCCGATCTTCGAGCTCGCCGACCACGGCGTGGTCGGGGACCTCTTCGAGGTGCTGCCGCAGCTGGTGGGCGAGATCGAGCGGCGCCGGACCTGATCTTTCAAGGGTCCGGCCTTCCCTTCAGCCATCCATACAACTAAAATCGCTAACTGATTGCATCCATTGAGCTTGCAGCCTTGACCCGAAGGGACGTCATGACGAAGATCTGGGTCAACTCCGGGGACTCCCACGTGATGGAACCCGCCGACGTGTGGACCGAGCGGATGTCCGCGCGGCTCGGCGCGCGAGCGCCGCGCAGTGAGCGCGGCGAGAAGTACGAGATGCTCTACATCGACGGCGAACGCATCGACCGCCAGCTCGGCGACTTCATGGACGCGATGCGCCCGCCGGGTGCCTGGGACCTGAAGGTCAGGCTCAAGGACCTCGACCAGGAGGGCGTGTGGGGCCAACTGGCCTTCCCCTCCATGGGATTCTGGCTCGTGTCGATCACCGACCGGGAACTCGCCCGGGAGACGGTGCGGGCCTGGAACGACTGGGCCCACGACGAGATCCTCCGCAAGAACAAGCGCGTCATCACCACGGCCTGCGTCTCGACGGCCGACATCGACGACGCGGTCGCCGAGGTCGAGCGAGTGGCGGAACTGGGCTTCCAGGCGATCTTCCTCCCGTGCTCGACACGACCGGGCGAGGAATACGCCCTCGACCGCTGGGAGCCGCTGTGGACAGCGGTCGAGCGGGCGGGGCTGGTGCTCGGCTTCCACATCGGCACGGGCGCTCAGAACGTCGTCTTCCGTGGGCCCGGCGGCGCGGTCGTCAACTACATGGAGACGACCTACCCGGGGATGCGGGTCGTGTCCCACATGGTCGCGGGCGGCGCTCTGGACCGCCACCCCGACCTCAGGATCCTCATCGCGGAGGGTGGCGCGGGATGGGTTCCGGCCATCGGCGACCGGATGGACGAGGCGTACCGCCAGCACGGCATGTTCGTCCGGCCGAAGCTGAGCCGGCTGCCCAGCGAGATCATCAGGCAGCAGGTGTACGCCTCCTTCCAGCACGACAAGAGCTCGGTGGAGATCGTCGAGTCGACCGGCTACCGCAACGTGATGTGGGGCGACGACTACCCCCACCTGGAAGGCACCTACGGCCACACCCAGTCCACGCTCCACGACCTGTTCGACGGCGTGCCGGACGACATCCGCGAGCGCGTCACGCGCGGCACCTTCAACGAGCTCTTCCGCCTGCCGGAGCAGACTCCCCAGGAGGCGGCCGTCTGAGCGGCGCCGACGACGCGAGGCGTGCGGACGGACCACGTGTGACCACTCCCTCATACCCCTCGTATCCTTCGTATCCCGAAGACCTGGAACGGCCCGGACTCGTCAGGACCGGGCGGTCGACCTTCGTCCGTCCCATCCGGCCCGAGGACGCCGACCGCCTGGTCGCGTTCGTCGGCACCCTGTCCCGGGCCACCCTGGCCTACCGCTCCCTCGGGCCGGTGGTCCGCGCCCGCGACGACGTCATCCGGCGCGGTGCCCACGTGGACTACCTCAACGAGCTGGCGCTCGTCGCCCTGGCCGGTGACGAGATCGCCGGCCTGGTGCGCTACGTCCGCGACCCGGAGGAACCGGAACACGCCGAGGTCACGTTCACCATCCGGGACGACCACCAGAGCGAGGGATTCGGCAGGCTGCTCCTGGAGCACATCGCCGCCGCCGCACGTGCGCGGGGCATCCGGGTGCTGGAGGCCGACGTCCTCGCCGACAACGCCCGGATGATCAACGTGTTCCTCGGCTCCGGCTACCGGATCGAGACCGGCCCGCCCGGCCAGATCATCCACTTCGAGATCGCCGTCGACCCACAGGCCCAGGCCGTGGCGCGGGCCGAGCGCCGCGAGCAGACGGCCGTACGGCGCTCGCTCAGGCCCTTGCTCGAACCGCGCTCGGTCGCCGTGATCGGCGCCAACCGCGACCCGCTGACGATCGGCCACGAGATCGTCGCCAACCTGCTGCGGGGCGGCTTCGGCGGCAGTGTGTTCCCGGTCAACCCACGGGCCGGGCAGATCGCCGGGGCGCGGGCGTACGCAAGCGTCCGGGACCTTCCCGAGCCGCCGGAACTGGCGCTGGTGGCCGTACGGGCCGAGGCCGTACCCGGTGTCGTACGGGAGTGCGCGGAGGTCGGGGTCAAGGCGGTGGTCGTCGTCTCAACGGGCTTCGGAGAGACCGGAGTCGAAGGACGAGCCGGCGAGCTGGAGCTGGCCCGTTTCGCCCGTGCCTCCGGAATGCGGCTGGTGGGACCGAACTGCATGGGCGTGGTCAACACGACCCCTGCGGCGCGGCTGGCCGCGACCTTCTCGCCCGCCCTGCCGACGCCCGGCCGGGTGGCGATGTCCAGCCAGTCCGGGCCGCTCGGGCTCGCGGTACTCGACTTCGCCCGGCGGCTGCGGCTCGGCTTCTCCGGCTTCGTGTCGGTGGGCCACGCCGTCGACGTGTCCACCGACGAACTGCTCCAGTGGTGGGAGGAGGACCCGGGGACCTCGGTGATCCTGCTGCACGTCGAGACCTTCGGCGATCCCCGCCGGTTCGCCCGCGTCGCCCGCCGGATCGCGCCGCGCAAACCGATCGTCGCGGTCCACCCGGGCCATGCGGATTCGGCGGTGAACTCGCTGTTCGCCCAGTCCGGCGTGATCCGCACCCGCAGCCTCCAAGAGCTGTTCGACGTCGCCCTCCTGCTCGCCCATCAGCCTCCCCCGCCCGGCAACCGGGTCGCCGTGATCACCAACGCGGGCGGCCCCGCGGCGCTGACGGTCGGAGCGTGCGCGGCGAGCGGCCTGTGCGTGCCCGCACTCGGTGAGCGCACCCGGCAGACGCTCCGTTCGGCCCTCGCACCCCATGCGGACGTCTCCAACCCGATCGACCTGACGCCCACCGCCACGGCCGCCCACTACCGGCAGGCGCTGGACGCCGCCCTGGCGGACGACGGCATCGACGCGGCCGTCGTCCTGTTCATGCCGCCACTGGCGGACAAGCCCGACGAGGTGGCGTCGGCGATCCTCGACGCGGCCGCGGCCCGGCCCGACAAACCCGTGCTGGCCAGTTTCCTGGGCGGCGCGGGCGTCGCCGATCTCCTGCACCGGGGCGACCTGGTGGTACCGACGTACACATTCCCCGAGGCGGCGGCCACCTCGCTCGGACACGCGGCGGCCTACCAGGCCTGGCGCAGTACCCCCGCGGGCGTGGTACCCGACCTCCCGGGAGTCGACGCCGAGCGCGCCCGGTCACTGATCGCCTCCGCCGCCCCCGGCCCGGTCCCCGCGGCGGTTGCCGCCGAGCTGCTCGCCTCGTACGGAATCGCCGTACGCGACAGCGAACCGGGCACCGGACCGGACGCGTTCCTCGCCGTCCGAGCCGACCCGGTCTTCGGCCCGGTGGTCGCCTTCGGCCTCACCGGGGACTACGCCGACCTCATGGCGGACGTCGCCCACCGCGTCACCCCCCTCAGCGACCGCGACGCCCGCGAGATGGTCCGCTCGCTGCGGGCCACCCCACTGCTGGACGGCAGGACCGGGGGCCCGGGAGTGGACCTCGCGGCCCTTGAGGAGACCGTCCTGCGCATCTCGGCGATGGTCGAGGACCACCCCGAGATCGAGGCGCTGGAACTGCGCCCGGTACGGCTCCTGCGGCCCGGGGACGGAGTGAGCGTCGCGCACGCGACGATCCGGCTTGCCGACAACCCAGCAGCAGGAGGTTCCTCGTGAAGGTGGGCATCTACTTCGACCTGCGCAACCCGCCGCCATGGCAGCAGAGTTGGTCGCGGGTCTACGGGTTCGCCCTGGAGATGTGCGAGGAGGCGGACCGCCTCGGTCTCGACTCGGTCTGGTTCTCCGAACACCACGGCTTCGAGGACGGCTATCTCCCCCAGCCGCTCACCATGGCCGCCGCGGCCGCCGCCCGCACCCGCCGGGTCCGCCTGGGCACCGCCGTCATCCCCGCACCGCTGCACGCGGCCCCCGAGATCGCCGAACAGGCCGCCATCGTGGACATCATCAGCGACGGCCGCCTGGACCTCGGCCTCGGCACCGGCTACCGCGTGCCCGAGTACCGGCTCTACGGAGCGGACCTCGCCAAGCGCTACACCACGACCGATCAGCGGGTACGGGAGATCCGCGGCCTGTGGGCCGAGTCCCTGGTCACCCCCGGCCCGGTCCAGGATCCGCTGCCGATCTGGCTCGGCTACCAGGGCCCGCAGGGCGCCCGCCGGGCCGGCCGGCTCGGCACCGGGCTGCTGTCGCTCAATCCCGCGCTGCTGACGCCGTACCGGGAAGGGCTCGCCGAGAGCGGGTACGACCTGTCGGCGGCCCGTATGCAGGGCTCGTTCACCACGTTCGTCACCGAGGACCCCGACGGCGACTGGCCGGTCGTACGCAGGCACCTGGCGTACCAGTGGGACAGCTACCGCCGGTACATGGTGGAGGGGACCGACCAGCCCGCACCCCGCCCCATCGACCCCGAGAAGTGGCGGGAGACGGGGTTGAGCGCGACCGGTGTCGGTCAGTTCCTCTACGGCACACCGCAGGAGACCGCCGACGCCATCAAGGCGTACGTGGCAGGGTTGCCGGTCGAGGGCGTGTTCCTGTGGGCCTCGCTGGCCGGGATGCCCGAGGAGATGGTGGCCCGGCAGGTGCAGCTCATCGCCGGGAAGCTGCGTCCGCTGCTCGCCGATGTCTGACACTCCGACACCCGACACTCCGACGCCCGACAAGAGGAGTCACACCATGTCCACGACGCCACCGACCGGACCCTGGGCGGGCGCGGACTTCCAGGAGCCGCCCCGCACTCCTGGCGGGGTGGCCCTGTGCGGGGCGTGCCGCGCCGCCGGTTCCTGCCGGCTGGGCGTGGAGCATGAGCGGCTCGACGAGGACGGCTCGGCACGGTTCGAGCTGTCCTGCCCGCGTGACCAGGAGGGCGGGCCCGATGTCGCGCACGGCGGCTGGACCGCGGCCGTCCTGGACGACTGTCTCGGCCATCTGCCGCTCTTGCACCGGGTGTTGAGCGTGACGGCCGAACTGACCGTGAGCTTCGTGAAGCCGGTGCCGGTTCAGCGGCCGCTGGAGGTCCGGGCCTGGGTGGAGAAGCGGGAGGGCAGGCGCTGGTACATCGCGGGCGAGATGGTGCTGCTACCGACCCGGGCCGTGCTGGCCCGGGCCTCCGGGATCTGGGTGACCCGGGACCAGGGCCACTTCGCACGGCACCAGGAGTGGCTGGCCGGTCAGGACGGCGAGGCTCAGAAGGAATGGCCGGCAGGCCAGGGCGGCGGGGCTCAGTAGGACCTGAGCCCCATGCTGCGGGCTATGCCGTTGCGCTGGATCTGGCTCGTGCCCCCGGAGATCGTGGCCACGATCGACTCCCGGTAGCGGAAGCTCATCACGCTCTCGGTGGAGAAGCCGTGACCCGCGCAGACCTGCATCCCGAGCCGGGCGGCCGCCACGTACGTCTCGGATCCCTTCAGTTTCGCCATCGACCCTTCCCGCGTGCACGGCTTGCCCTGGGCGAGCAGCCAGGCGGCGCGGTGGGCGAGCAGCCGGGCGGAGTCGATCTCGGTCTGCAGGTCGGCCATGGCGTGGGCGAGCGCCTGGAAGTTGCCGATCGGACGACCGAAGGCGTGCCGGGTGCGGGCGTAGTCGAGCATCTCGTCGAGCGTGGCCTGAGCGGCGCCGAGATAGCCCCCGCTGATGATCACTTTCTCCAGCTCGATGTTGGAGAGCATCACCTTCCAGCCCTCGTCGCGCGGGCCGACGAGGTTCTCCTTCGGCACCAGGGCGTCGTTGAAGAAGACCTCGTTGGTGCCCAGGATGTGCCGGGCCAGCGTCGGCGTCCGGCGCACCTCGACGCCCTCGGTCGCGGGATCGACGAGCAGCAGGCTGATGCCGCCGTGCTTGGGCTCCCGGGGCCCCGTCCGCACGTACGTGGCGATGGTCGTGTCGGGCAGGCCGCCGCCCGTGCACCATGCCTTCTGGCCGCGGACGAGGAAGTTGCCCCCGTGATCCTCCGCGGTGGTACGCAGCGCCGCGGCGTCGGACCCGCTGTCCGGCTCACTGAGGCCGACAGCGAGCCGGTGGCGGCCCGTCATGACCTGCGTACGGATGAACTCGCGCTGGGCCTCGCTCCCCCACCGGAACACCGTGATCCCGGGGATGAGCACCCCGATGTAGCACATGGCGACGTCGAAACTGGCCCGCCCGAGCTCCTCGGCGATCAGGATGAGCTCCAGCGGCCCGCCGCCGTCGCCGCCCTCGTCCTCGGCGAACGGGAGCGAGAACCACCCGAGGTCGGCCATGCCCCGAAACAGCTCGGGGGGTACGACGCCCTCCTCGTCCCACTGCTTGGCCTTCTCGGCCGGGCACACGTCGGCGACGAACTGCCGAGCCGTCGCGCGCAACAGGTCCTGCTCGTCGGTCAGCCCGAAGTCCACGGCCACTCCTCGCCAGCACTAGGCTATTCATCTATCTAATTATTCTATGTTAGCGGATAAGGAGCAGTGGCAGTACTGCCGCACCGCGGCCACGTGCGCGCGCCGGTTCCGGGCGGCCGTGGTGGCCCGGAACCGGCGTCCGTGTGGCAGGGCAGGGAAGCGGTGGGGCGCTACCAGGTCACCGGCAGTTCATAGACGCCGTAGACGATTCCGTCGTCCTTGAACGGGATCTTCTCCAGCTCGGCGGCCCGACGCAGGGTGGGGATGCGGCGGAAGACGGTCTGGTAGACGACCTGGAGTTCCAGGCGGGCCAGCGGCTGGCCCAGGCACTGGTGGATACCGAAGCCGAAGGCCAGGTGGCGGCGGGCGTCGCGGCGGACGTCGAGCCGTTCGGGGTCGGGGAAGACGTCGCCTTGCCAGTTGCCGGTGGCCCCCGGCATGATGACGCCCTCGCCGGCCCGGATGAGCCGGCCACCGACCTCCAGGTCCTCCAGGGCGAGGCGGCGCTGGCCGCTGTGGACCACGGTCAGGTAGCGCAGCATCTCGTCCGTCGCGGCCGCCAGGACCTTCGGGTCGTCGGTGTCGCGGACGATGGCGAGCTGGTCGGGGTGTTCCAGGAACGCGAGGATGCCCAGGGCGAGCATGTTGGCGCTGGTCTCGTGCCCGGCGCCGAGCAGCAGGATGCCCAGCATGGCGGCTTCCGTGCGGGTGAGGTCACCGACCTGCATCCGGGCGGCCAGCTCGGAGAGCATGTCGTCGGCCGGGTTGGCGAGCTTCGCGTCGAGCCTGCCGTCCAGGTACTGGAAGAGCGCGCCGAAGGAGGCCCGTACCTCCTCGGGGTTCACGTCCCGGCGGAGCCCCACCTTGCTGTTGCTCTGGAAGAAGTCGTGGTCCTCGTACGGGACACCGAGCAGCTCGCAGATCACCAGCGACGGCAGCGGCAGTGTGAGCGCCTCCACCAGATCGACCGGCTTCGGCCCGGCCAGCATGGCGTCGATCAGGTCGTCGGTCATCCGCTGAATGGCGGGCCGCATGGCCTCGATGCGTTTGATGGCGAACGGGGCGGTGACCATCCGGCGGATACGCGCGTGGTCGGGATCGTCCATGTTGAGGAAGGACGGCGGGGTCTTGGACGCGGTCTCCCGGAAAGCCTCGTTCAGGTAGGGGAAGCCCTGCCGGGTGGTGTCGACGCTGAGGCGCGGGTCGCCGTACAGGGCCTTCTGGTCTTCGTAGCGGGTGACGAGCCAGTGCGTGCTGCCGTCCCACAGCCGGACCTCGGAGACCGACTTCTCGGCGTGCAGCTTCATCATCTCCGGCGGCGGGGCGAACGGACATCCGGCCGCCCTGGGCATCGGGAAGTCGGGCACGGCCTCGTCCTGGGGGTCGGCAAGGTCGTTGGTCATGTCACTCCTCGGTGGGGGAAAGAGAGTCGCCGCCAGGTAATCCTGCGAACCTGACAACTCGCCGCCGGCTTGCTGACAAAAGATCGATTGGCTGGATCGGTGCGGTGAGTTCCGTCGATGCGGACAGCACCCGGCTGGGCGTCGAATCGCGGCCGGACGCCCGCTGGTAAAATGGGGCCACGCTTCGAACCGCCGGGGCCCGTACCACCAGGTACGGGCCCCGGCGCGTTCCGGGCGTCGGATCAGGAAGGTTCCCCATGAACGCGAAGCCGTCGGCCCCTGGGCTCTCCCGTGCCGGCAAGCCCCAGCGGGCGACAGCGCCGCTGGGCGAACTCCCGACACCGCAGACGGTGTCCCCGGGCCTGCCGCCGGCCGCGTCCTTCGACGCACTCGGGCTGCCTCCGGAGCTGGTCAAGACGATGACCGGCCTCGGGGTGACGGAGCCTTTCCCGATCCAGGCGGCGACCCTGCCCAACGCGCTGGCCGGCCGCGATGTCCTCGGCCGCGCGCGGACCGGCTCCGGCAAGACGCTGGCCTTCGGGCTTGCGCTGCTCGTCCGGACGGCAGGCCTGCGAGCGGAGTCGAAGCGGCCGCTCGCGCTGGTCCTGGTACCGACCCGGGAGCTCGCGCAGCAGGTGAGCGACGCGCTGGAGCCGTACGCGCGGACGCTGAACGTGCGCATGGCGACGGTGGTCGGCGGGCTGTCGATCAACCGGCAGTCGGCGCAGTTGAAGACCGGCGTCGAGGTGGTCATCGCGACGCCGGGGCGGCTGGCCGACCTGGTGTCGCGGCGGGACTGCCTCCTGAACCAGGTGCGGATCACGGTGCTGGACGAGGCGGACCAGATGTGCGACCTGGGCTTCCTTCCGCAGGTCTCGGAGATTTTGGACCAGGTCCGCTCCGACGGGCAGCGCCTGCTGTTTTCGGCCACGCTCGACCGCAACGTCGACCAACTGGTGCGCAGCTACCTGCACGACCCGGTTCTCGCCTCGGTCGACCGGCTCGCGGGCTCGGTCACCACGATGGAACACCACGTGCTGAACATCCACGCCGCCGACAAGTACGCGACCGCGACCGAAATCGCCGCGCGGGACGGCCGGGTACTGATGTTTTTGGACACCAAGGCCGGCGTGGACCAGTTCACCCGTCACCTGCGGGCCAGCGGCGTACGGGCGGCCGCCCTGCACAGCGGGAAGTCGCAGCCGCAGCGCACGCACACGCTCGGCCAGTTCAAGGACGGTGAGATCACCGTGCTGGTGGCCACCAACGTCGCGGCGCGGGGCATTCACATCGACGCGCTCGACCTCGTCGTCAATGTCGACCCGCCGGCCGACGCCAAGGACTACCTGCACCGTGGCGGGCGCACCGCGCGCGCCGGGGAGTCCGGGAGCGTGGTCACCCTGGTCACCCCCAACCAGCGGCGCGATGTGAACCAGATGATGTCCGACGCCGGGATCCGGCCGACGGTCACACAAGTGCGCTCCGGCGAGGAGAAACTGACCGCCATCACCGGGGCGAAGCGCCCGCCGACGGCGGCCAAGTCCAGCGGCAACGCCCCCTTCCGCGGCCTCGGCACCCGTACGGGCCGCCCCGCGAAGGAGTCCCGCAAGACCGCCGAGGCCCGCAAGACCGCGGAAGCCCGCGCGGCGGCCCGGGTACGCAAGGGCCGCTGACGCCGGACGGACCACGGTTCATCGCCACCGGTGAGCCGAGGTCCCTGTGAGCGGACGGGCACGGTCTGTGGTCACCGGCCGCCCTTGGGATCAGCTGGTTTCTGCCGCGCCCTTGCGGGTCAGGGCCCTTGCCCTTCTCACATGTTGATCATGTGTCCCGCGAGGCCGTGGACGGCCTCCTTGACGGCCTCGCTCAGGGTCGGATGGGCGTGGACGTTGCGGGCCACCTCGTGGACGGTGAGGTCCCACTGCTGGGCCAGGGTCAGCTCGGGGAGGAGTTCGGTGACGTCAGGGCCGATCAGGTGGCCACCGATCAGCTCGCCGTACTTCGCGTCGCTGATGAGCTTCACGAAGCCACTCGCGTCGCCCAGGCCGTGCGCCTTGGCGTTCGCGGTGAAGGGGAACTTCGCGACCTTGACGTCGTAGCCCTTCTCGCGGGCCTGGGCCTCGGTGTAGCCGAAGCTGGCGATCTGGGGCTGGCAGAAGGTGGCGCGCGGGATCATCGCGTAGTCGAGCTCCATGGTCTCGGCGTCCGCGAGGGTCTCGGCGGCGATGATGCCCATCGCCTCGGCGGCGTGCGCGAGCATCAGCTTCGCGGTGACGTCGCCGATGGCGTAGATGTGCGGGACGGAGGTGCGGCAGCGCCCGTCGACGTCGATGGCGCCGCGCTCGGTGACCGTCACGCCGGTCTTCTCCAGGCCGTAGCCGCTCACGTTCGGGGCGAAGCCGATGGCCTGGAGGACCTTGTCGGCCTCCAGGACCTGCTGGGTGCCGTCCTTGCCGGTGACCGTGACACGGACCTGCGGGCCGGACTCGTCGATGGACTCGACGCGGGTGGAGGTGAGCACGTCGATGCCCAGGCGCCGGTACTGCTTGGCCAGTTCGGCGGAGACCTCGGCGTCCTCCAGGGGCGCGACCCGGTCCAGGAACTCGACGATCGTGACCTTCACGCCGTAGTTGCGCAGAACGTAGGCGAACTCGATGCCGATCGCTCCGGCGCCCGCGATCACGATCGACTGCGGCAGGTCCTCGGCCAGGATCTGCTCCTCGTACGTCACCACGCGGGAGGTGCGGCGGGCGCCGGGCAGCAGCTTCGGCGTCGCACCGGTGGCGATGATGCAGTGGTCGAACCCGATCGTCTGCGTCGAGCCGTCGAACAGGGCCACGTCGAGCGTGTGCGGGTCGCGGAACGTGCCGCGCCCACTGATCTCCGTGATCTTGTTCTTCTTCATCAGGTAGTGGACGCCCTTGACCCGGCCGTCCGCCACCTTGCGACTGCGCCGGAACGCCTCGCCGTAGTCGAAGGACACCTGCCCCTCGACCTTGATGCCGAAGGTCTTCGCCTCGTGTGTGAAGATGTGCGCCAGCTCGGCGTTGCGCAGCAGGGCCTTGGTGGGGATGCAGCCGACGTTCAGGCAGACGCCACCCCAGTACTTCTCCTCCACCACTGCCACGCTCTTGCCCAGCTGGGCGGCGCGGACGGCTGCGACATATCCGCCGGGGCCCGCTCCGAGGACGACGACGTCGAAGTGCTCGCCCTGCTCATCCATGGAAAATTCCTTTCTGCTGGGGTGGCCGACCTCGTACGAGGGGCCGGCGCGCTCCCGGTCGAACAGCTGATTCATCAATTCGGCGACGGCCACCCGGCCGGACGTCCTCCGCCAGCATGCTCCATCAGTCGGAGCGGCCCGGCACGCCGGTCGCGGCCGGTTTCGTGAAGTGAGGCTGGTCGCGGCGTGACCTGACTGTCGATGCTGAAGTCAGGTGGCCAACGATAGCGGGTGAGGTGGCTTGAGGTGAGCGGGAGCACTGCGCGGTCCAGCGCACGCTCGACGTGGTCGGGGAGAAGTGGACGCCGCTGATCCTGTCCGATGTCACCGTCCTGCCGGACCCTGCTGCCCGGGCCTCATCCATGACCTTCATGCCCGCATGGCCCATGCGCCGGTTGGTGAGGCCGGCCGCGGTCGTCCAGCCCGGGCTGCTCACAGTCCTGCTCGCGGGCTTGGGGTCATGACGGCGGACGAAGCATCGATGGACCGGCCACCAGCAGAGGCGATGTGGGGGTCGGCATGATCAATCGCCGGTCCGGTCCTGGGACGGTTTGCGCACCATGAACACGTCGACTCTGTCCTCGGCATCGAGAGTGAACCCGTACCGCTCGTACAGCCGTCGGGCCGGACTGCCCTGCAGGACGTTCAGCCGTACAAGGACTCCGTCGCGGTCACACCTCTCCAACAGCTCGCGCAGCACACCCGAACCGATACCACTGCCCTGCAGATGCGAAGCCAGGTAGAAGTGCTCCAGCCAGTGAGCATCCCTGGCCGGTCGCAACGCCACACAGCCGGCGAACGCGCCGCTCACCTCGATCACCCAGGTGTACGACGGGTCGAAGCCGTCCCGCAGCCGTTGTCGCACTCGATGCGGGTCGTACCGCCCGAGCCGTTCCAGGTCCGCCCGCAGCACCACGGCACGCAACTCGGCCACCGCCTCGATGTCCGCCACCGACGCCGGCCGGATGTCCCAGTCCACCATGATCAACACGTTACCGCGCCAGCCTCTTGCGTCGTCGGCGAAGTGAAGGCAACGACGGCAGGAGCGGGAGGCGTTGACCGGAGGCCAGACGCCGTAGGCGGCGGTGACCTGGGTCCGGCTCACTCAGGACGCAGACTCGGGCCGATCCGTGCCATGCCAGTTCAGTGCTTGCGTGACCTGGTGCTGCGTCTCTTCAGCCACCAGCCGGGCTTCCGCAACGGCGTCCCCGCGTTCACGCACCAAGCTCTCGTAGACGGGCAGGTGATCGTTTTCGGCTGGGGTGGGTGTCACAGAGCTGATCCTTCTCGGTGTCGTACTTCTTGATTGCTCACTGATTTCCCGTTCTGACGCATGATCCGGCAAGCCGGAGCAAGGCAATGTCTCTGCGCCCCGCGGGCGACTCTCGCACGGGTCCGTGTAGGTCTGCGTCACGCAACCGCCGCCGCGTTACACGCTCCCCAGACATTCCGCATTCGGGCACAAGTGCTGCGGATTTCCCACTGAATGTGCGGGCGCGGTGCTCCTGGACACCTGCGGTACGTCGGGGCCCCGCCGCCTCGGAGGACCTCCACACTCGCGCATCTCCCCATCACGAGGGCTCGGACGGCCGGACACCCACCGCGCACACGCACAAGCCCGAGAATCCCTGCACGAGCCTCACTTGGTCTGCACATGCCCTTTCGAAAGCGTCGTTAGTGTTACTGGCCAGTCGGCTTCACATGCAAACGTGACCGGGCGGTGGCCCGGCGGGCCGACGGCATGTCAACTCAGAAAGACCGCAGATGGATTACTGCTCCACGTGTCGCAGGCATCTCAATGGCGCCCTGGTGTGTCCCGGGTGCGGCGCCTACGCCCCCGACATCGCTCCGGCCAACTTCGACCGTCACATCGTCCCGACGCCTGCCGCCACAGCAGTGACGGGTGCGGCGGAAGCATCGGAGTCCACGGCCTGGGGCACGTGGCACGGCGGCCGACTCCATGGCGAGGTGGACGAGGCGGCGGTCGGCGGCGATATGGACAGGGGCCCGCAGACCGACCCGTCCGGCGATGTCGAGGACGTGCCGAGCGTGCCGCAGGGGCGGGCGGCACGGCGTCGACAGCGAGCCCGCTGGAAGAAGAACCAGCGCCGGGCCGTGGTCGCAACCGCCGTCGCACTCGTCGGTGGCGGCCTGACGCTGGCCTCGACGAATCGGCAGTCCAGCGACCAGACACAGGCGGCCACGGCGCCGACGGTCCCGGGAGCGAACGCCCCGGAAGAACAGGCGGCGCAGGACGCACAACCGACATCGACACAGCCGGACGCACACCGCTCCTCGCCCACCCCGCCCACACGGTCGTCCGCGCCCGAGGGCACGCAGCGGCGATACACCACCGCCTCCCTCTACGGCACGCCGCCCAAGGCTCAGTCGGACGCCTCTGCCCCTCCCCGTACGACAGTGTCGGACCCGCAGCCACAGTCCATCGCAACACCCTCCGGCTCCACGGTGTCCGACACCACCGACACGGTGAATACGACGCCCACGCAGACGCCTGCGCCCGCTACCACCAGCGGCACGGACTCAGGAACGTCTCAAGCGCGCACCGAGCCCACCACGACCTCGCCGCAGGAAATCTGCCTGCTCGTGCTGTGCCTGGGCTGACCACCCCCGGCCGCGTCGGCCGGGTCCTCTTGCGTACTTCGGCCGACGCTTGCGCCAGGTTCACTCCCGACGTACGTCGACGTCACCGTTGACCGTGGTCAGCGTCATGGTGTGGCTGTCGGGGACATCCCGGGTGGGGACGGCCACCGTGACGCGGCCATGGTCCGTGCCTGCGGTGACCCGGTAGGCAGGGGCGTTGCGCGGGACGGTGGCGCCGACCGAGCCATTGGCCGTCGTCGCGGTGACGCTCGAGGGCGCGGTGGCGCTCGCGAGGATGACGTCCCCGTTGGTGGTTGCCGCGTACAGCCGAGCCGTGTCGAGGGCCGTGGCGCGCACCGAGCCGTTGCGGGTGGACAGCCGCACCGCCGCATCCTCGCGTCCGGAGCGGGTGACCGTCACATCGCCGTTGACGGTCGTCACGTCCAACGCCGCAGCGATGCCCGCCACGTCGACGCCCGCGTTGCGGGCACTGACCGTGACGCTCACGCCGTCCGGGACCTTCACGTAGGGCATGCGGGGACACGCGCCCTCGTTCTGGGACCGGTCCGAGCACGAGAGGTCGAGGGTCCAGGTGCTGTCGCGGTGCGACCAGTGGCCATCGACACGGTCGTCCACGGTGACGCGGTGGCCGTCCGTGGGGCGTAGCAGCAGCCCGTTGTCGGTGATGATGACAAGGTGACGACCGGATGCCGCAAGGGCGGGTCCCACCGCCACCGAGCCGTTGGACTCCCCGCGTCCGTGGTCGCCGCACGACACGACGACGGGGACGACCGTCAGCACGACGGTCACCCGCAGCCCCCGACTCGTCGGCATCGCCTTCATATTCCTACGAGTTCCCCGACTCGGTACCGTCATGACCGCGACACCGGCTGGTGCCGACGGCCTGGACAAGTCCGTTGGCCCCGGAGAACTGCCCATCCGGCAATGGCGTCTGCCGGCCCGTCAGGCCACGGGATCGAGATCCCTTCCGCAGCGCCCCTTGCTCGGCGCGAGCAGCAGCCGCTCGTCACCCTTTGGACGACGGGATCGACGGTCCCCGCCCCGGTCGGCCTACTGGCCGGCGGCCCGCTGATCACCCTGACGGGCACGAGCACCTTCCTGGCCCTCTCCTGCCTCATGACCCTGCTGCCGGCCCGCCGGCCGCCCGGGGCGTGCCGACCCGGGCGACAGCCCCGAAGGCGAAGGCCTGAGCGACAGCGCCTCCAGGAAGCGGGAACTGCCAGGTCAGCGGGTTGCGAGGAGCTCGAGCGTGTCGATCACACGGTTCGAGAAGCCCCACTCGTTGTCGTACCAGGCGACCACCTTCACATGGCGGCCGTCGACGCGGGTGAGGGCCGAGTCGAAGATCGCCGAGGCCGGATTGCCCGTGATGTCGGAGGACACGAGCGGGAAGTCGGAGTATTCGAGGATGCCGGCCAGCGGCCCATCGGCCGCGGAGCGGTACGCCGCGAGCACATCGTCGCGCGTGACGTCGCGCGTGACGGTCGTGTTGAGCTCGACGATGGAGCCCACCGGAACCGGTACGCGGATCGAGTCGCCCGACAGCTTGCCCTCCAGGTTCGGCAGCACAAGGCCGATCGCCTTGGCGGCGCCCGTCGTGGTCGGCACGATGTTGACGGCGGCGGCTCGGGCCCGACGGGCGTCGCGGTGCGGACCGTCCTGCAGGTTCTGCTCCTGCGTGTAGGCGTGCACCGTCGTCATGAAGCCGTGCTCGATACCGGCGAGTTCGTCGAGAACCGCGGCCAGCGGGGCAAGCGCGTTGGTCGTGCACGAGGCGTTGGAGACGATCGTGTGCATGGCCGGGTCGTACGCGTCGGTGTTGACCCCGAAGGCCAGCGTGACATCGGCGCCGTCCGACGGCGCGCTGACGAGCACCTTCTTCGCACCCGCGTCGAGGTGGGCGCGGGCAGCCTTGGCCGACGTGAACCGGCCGGTCGCCTCAAGGACGATGTCGACGCCGAGTTCGGCCCAGGGCAGCTGCGCCGGTTCGCGTTCGGCCAGCACCGTGATGCGCCGGCCGTCGACGACGAGGGCGTCCCCGTCGACGGTCACCGGACGGCCGAGTCGGCCGGCCGTCGTGTCGTAGGCGAGCAGCCGCGCCAGGGTGGCGGGCTCCGTGAGGTCGTTGACGGCGACGACCTCGAGTTCACTGTCGCGTTCGAGCAGTGCGCGCAGCACATTGCGTCCGATGCGGCCGAATCCGTTGACGGCGATGCGAGTCATAAGTGGTGTCCCTTCCCTTTGCCACCAGGCTCGCTCGCGGCTTCCACCGTCGACAGTGGCGTGGTTGCCACGGTTCAAAAGGATCGCGCCATGGGGTCGCGGACTACTCGCCCTGGGCGAAGGTGCGCCGGTACTCGCTCGGTGTGGTGCCGAGGAGGTGCTGGAAGTGCAGCCGCAGATTCGCACCGGTGCCGAGGCCGACATCGGCGGCGATCTGCTCGACGCCGCGCTGCGAACGCTCCAGCAGCTCGCGGGCCATGTCGATACGGGCGCGCATGACCCACTGCATCGGCGTGCAGCCGGTCTCTTCGACGAAGCGCCGTGAGAACGTGCGCGGCGAGACCGCGGCCTGCCGTGCCAGTACCTCCAGGGTGAGGGGCTCGCCGAGCCGGTGCAGCGCCCACTCACGGGTGGCGGCGAAGCGCTCACCGAGCGGCTCCGGCACGCTGCGCGGCACGTACTGCGCCTGTCCGCCGCTGCGGTAAGGGGCCGCGACCAGTCGCCGGGCGGCGTGGTTCGACGCGGCCACCCCGAGGTCGCCGCGCAGAATATGCAGGCACAGGTCGATGCCCGAGGCGGCGCCGGCCGACGTGAGCACGCTGCCCTCGTCGACGAACAGCACGTTCTCGTCGACCTGCACAAGCGGATGCCTCGCCATCAGCGGCCGCGTGTAATGCCAGTGCGTGGTGGCGCGCTTGCCGTCGAGCAGCCCGGTCGCGGCGAGCGCGAAGGCGCCCGTCGAGATGGCGGCGAGTCGGGTGCCCCGCTCGTGGGCGGCGACCAGCGCATCGACGACCGCTTGCGGCGGATCGTCGCGGTCCGGGAACCGGTAGCCGGGGAGGAACACGATGTCGGCCCACGCAAGCGTGTCGAGGCCATGGGCGACGTGGTACGAAAGGCCGTCGCCGCCGGTCACGAGACCAGGTGCCGCACCGCACAGCCGCACCTCGTACGGCATGCTCGCGCGCGTGGTGAACACCTGCGCCGGAATGCCCACGTCGAGCGGCTTGGCGCCCTCGAGCACAAGAACGGCGACACGACGCAGGCGGGAGGCAGACACGGGGACAGGGTACGCAGGGGTCCCGGCCGCGGTGTCGGTACGCGGAGGGCGGCGACACGACGGCTCGACGACCTACCGCCTGACGGCTTGACCGGGCACCCTCCCCCGCCGGGTCTCCACCGGGAGTCGCCGCACAAGTGCGCCCGAGTGGTACCGCGGTACCACTCGGGCGCGGAAGTGTCCCCCGTGGTCCCAGAGTTCCGGCCGGCCACCTTCCTACGGTGAACACAGAGATGCCCGCGGTACAGGCGGGGCCGAGTCCAAGGCGAGGAAGACCCACACCCATGATCGAATCGCATGAGCTGACGAAGCGGTATATGGGGACAAGACGGTGGTCGACCGTCTGAGCTTCACCGTCAAACCCGGTGAGGTGACCGGCTTCCTGGGCCCCAACGGCGCGGGCAAGTCCACGACCATGCGCATGATCATCGGCTTGGACTCCCCCACCGGAGGCTCGGTCACCGTCAACGGACGCCGCTACGCCCAGCACGCCGCCCCGTTGCACGAGATCGGCGCCCTGCTGGAGGCCAAGTCCGTCCACCCGGGACGTACCGCCGTCAACCACCTGATGGCGCTGGCGCACACCCACGGCATCTCGCGCCGGCGGGTGGACGTGGTCATCGAGCTGGCAGGGCTGGGCAGTGTGGCCGGCGCCGGCCTCTACCTGGGCCTGGTCGGCGTGTTCGGCGTGGCTCTGGGAGTCCTGGTCCGCTCCACCGCGGGCGGCATCGCCATCCTGGTCGGCGTCCTGCTCATCCTGTCCGGCCTGACCAGCCTGCTGCCCGACTCGTGGGAGGACACGATCACCCCCTACCTCCCGAGCAACGCGGGGTCCGCCATGTACGCCCTGCACGACACCTCGGACGCCCTCTCACCAGGGGCCGGGCTCGCGGTCTTCGCCGGCTGGGTGGCGCTGACGCTCGCCGGAGCGGCGTACCGGCTGGTGCGAACCGACGCCTGACCAGCGAACCGATGACAATGGGTTATATGAATCCAAAACCGTCGGCAGCCGCCGCGGACACGGCCCAGGGGACGGCGCTCCCGCCCTCCCCTGGGCTCGACGCCGCCTGGGCTCACCCGCTCCTGGGCCGTCTGCTGCGCGGGCAGAGTCGCCAGCAGCGGCTGGACCGACGACATCCATGGCTGCTCGACACCGCGGGGGTCCTGGCCGTCGCCCTCGTCAGCCTGCCCGACGTGTTCTCCGGTGGCTCACACGACGGTCCCTTCGGGGACACCGGCAACCGCGGCGATCTGCCGACCGCCGTCCTGCTCGGATTCGCCGTCGCGCTCATCGCGCCGCTGTGGTGGCGTCGGAGGGCTCCGGCCGTCACGTTCTTCGTGGTCGCGCTGGTGGCACTCGCCCAGTGGTCACTGGGCATCTGGCAGCAGGCCGGCATCAGCCTGCTCGTCGCCCTGTACAGCCTTGCCCTGCACGGTTCGCTGCGGGCGCTGGGCTGGGCCGCGGCACTGACACTCGTCGAACTGGTACCGGCCGTCTGTTTCCTGGTGCCCGTCGAGCATCCGCTGCCCGGACTTTTCTTCCTGGTGGGGACGGCGACCGCGGCCGTCGCCGTCGGTCTCACGCTCCGTATCCGCCGGATGTACCTGGCAGCGCTGGAGGACCGGGCCGCGCGACTGGAGATCGAGCGCGACCAGCGCGTCCAGCTCACCGCCGCGGCCGAACGCTCCCGGGTCGCCCGCGAGATGCACGACATCGTCGGCCACAACCTCTCCGTCATGGTCGGACTCGCCGACGGCGCCTCGACCCTCGCCGCCAGCAGGAACGAGAAGTCGGCCGAAGCCCTGCGGATCATCGGCGACACCGGCCGGCAGGCCATGGGCGAACTGCGCCGCATGCTGGGCGTTCTGCGTGAGGAGCAGCAGGAGGACGTACGGCTGCTCAGCCCGCAGCCGGGGATCCGTGATCTCGACGCGCTGCTGGCCCGGGTCCGCGCCGCCGGACTGACGGTGACCTACCGGACGACGGGCGATCTCGACGCGCTGGGCAGCGGGGTCCAGCTCACCGTGTACCGCATCATCCAGGAGGCGCTCACCAACACGCTCAGGCACGCCGGTACGGGCTCCGCCGCCGAGGTCACCGTGGCCGCCGACACCCGGGACGTACGAATCCGGGTCGCCGACACGGGAGCACCGCCCGGGGCGGGCGTGCGAACGGAGCCGAGAACCGGGGCCGACGAACCCGGGCACGGTCTTGTCGGCATCCGCCAGCGGGCCGCCATGTACGGCGGTGCTGTCACCATCGGCCCACGCGGGAGCGGCAACGGCTGGATCGTGGACGTGGTCCTCGACGTGCCCGCCGCACCCGCCCTGTCGGCGTCAGGAGAACATCGGCCATGACCACCGTGCTGATCGCCGACGACCAGCCCCTGCAACGCCTCGGCTTCCGCATGCTGTTGCAGGGCACCCCCGGCATGACTCCGGTCGGCGAGGCCGGGCACGGCGCAGAAGCCGTCCGCCTCACCGCGGAGCTGCGACCCGACGTCGTCCTGATGGACATCCGCATGCCCGGCATGGACGGCATCGAGGCGACCCGCCGGATCGTCGCCGGTGGCGGCCGTACCCGCGTGCTCATCGTGACCACCTTCGACCTCGACGAGTACGCGTACGAGGGGCTGCGGGCCGGTGCCAGCGGGTTCCTCCTCAAGGACGCCCGCCCCGAGGAACTCGTCGCGGGCATCAACGCGGTCGCGACCGGCGACGCCGTCGTCGCCCCGAGCCTGACCCGGCGACTGCTGGACGCCTACGCCCACCAGGTGCTGGCACCGTCCGACGCCCCCGCACCCGAGGATCCCCGGCTGCGCGCGCTCAGTGACCGGGAACAAGAAGTACTGGTCGCCATCGGCCAGGGCTGGACGAACGCCGAGATCGCCGAACGCCTCGTGCTCACCGAGTCCACGGTGAAAAAACACGTCGGCCGGGTCCTCGCCAAGATCGGCGCGCGGGACCGCATCCAGGCCGTGATCATGGCCTACGACGCGGGGTTGGTCAGGGCCAAGCCATAGCGACAGGACAGCAGCCTCCCTTCCCACGGCGCTCGCCGAGACCACCTCCCGACACGTTCTAGTTGTCGCATCAACTACTATGACATGAAGAGCAGGGGCCACACCACCGGATCCGCGCTCCGGAGGGTCTTCATCGACAAGCAGAGCCCCGAGGCCTACAAGGCGATGGTGGAGACCTCTACGGCGGTACGCGCGGTCGCCGCCGACGCCGGACCGGACCACCGTGGAGCTGATCAACCTCCGCGTGTCACAGCTGAACGGCTGCGCCTACTGCCTCGACATCCACACCGGGGCGGCCCTGCGCGCCGGCGAGTCGGCACAGCGACTCGGAGTGCTCGCGGCCTGGCAGCACACCGACGTGTTCACCCACGCGGAGCGCGCGGCACTCTCACCGGCCGAGGCAACGACCGATCCGACGAACACCGAGACGCAGACGTCCGCCTACGAGACGGCCCGACAGGTCCTCACCGACGACCAGACCTCCGCCGCCATCTGGGTGGCCATCACCATCAACGCGTTCAACCGGGTCTCGATCATGAGCAAGCACCCGGTTCCGGCACCCCGCAAGTCGTAGGCGCCACCGGCGGACACCCCGTCCCCGCGCCGCACGATCGCCGGAACGGCTACCGTCGGCCGACGCACGCCCCCAGCCCGTAACGGCGACCCCAGCGCCGGAGCGGACATCGGGGCACTCAGACCCTGCCCAGCGCCTCGAGTCGGGTACGAAGCGTCGCCGCGATCTGTTCGACCGCGGCGAGCTGGTCCGGCGTGAGGGGACTGACGAACAGTTCCCGGACGGCCCGCAGATGAGGCACGGATGCGTCCCGGAACGCTTCCGCGCCCCCGGCTGTGAGCACCACTTCAGCGCCTCGGCTGTCGGTCGCGCACTCTTCACGCCGGATCATCCCTCGCCGCTCCATCCGCCCGAGCTGGTGTGAGTGGCGGCTGCGCTGCCAGCCGATGCGGGCCGCCAGTTCGGAGGGGCGCAGCCTGTGCCCCTCCGCTTCCCGCAGCGCGAGGAGCACGGCGTAGTCGCTGAGCGACAAGGAGGACTCATCCTGCAGGCGTGACGCCAGTTCGGAACGGAGCGCTTCCGTCGTCTCGATGAAGTCGCGCCAGATCCGCAGCTCCTCGGCGGTGGGAAACAGCTTGCGTCGCTCTGACATGTGGCCGCCATTGCTCTAGTTGACGCGTCAATCATATTGCGCGATGATTGATGCGTCAACCAGTCAGCCGCGAGACCACCACGGTGGTCCGCGACCTGAGCCCGACCGTCTCGACCTCGGAATACGACGTCATGAACCTCCCCCGCGAAGCCCGCGCCCGCACGATCGAACCGCTGGGCCGCGAAGTCGCACTGGTGCAGCAACTGTTCACGAAGGAGCCCACCCATGTCTGATCTCGTCTTCGGCCTGGACACGTTCGGCGACGTACCGCAGGACGACTCCGGCACCCTCGTGTCCGACGCGAGGGCCATCCGGCAGGTCGTCGAGGAGGCCGTTCTCGCGGAGGAGACCGGCGTCGACGTCCTCGCGCTCGGTGAGCACCACCGTCCGGAGTTCGCGATCTCGGCACCGGAGACCGTGCTCGCCGGCATCGCCACCCGCACCGAGCGGATCCGCCTCTCCTCCGGCGTGACCGTGCTCAGTTCCGACGATCCGTCCGGGTCTTCCAGCGGTTCTCGACCGTGGACGCGCTCTCGAACGGCCGGGCCGAGGTCATCCTCGGGCGCGGTTCCTTCACCGAGTCGTTCCCCCTCTTCGGATACGACCTGAGCGACTACGACGTGCTGTTCGAGGAGAAGATCGAGCTTTTCGCCAAGCTGCTCGAGGAGAAGCCCGTCACCTGGAGCGGCACCAAGCGGGCCGCGCTCGACAACGCCGACGTCTTCCCCAAGACGGAGTCCGGGCGCCTGACGACCTGGGTCGGTGTCGGCGGTTCCCCCCAGTCGGTCGTCCGCACCGCGCGCTACGGATTCCCGCTCATGATCGCCATCATCGGCGGCAGCCCGGAACGCTTCGCGCCCTACATCGACCTCTACCAGCGCGCCACAGACAAGTTCGGCACGACCGCCCACCCGGTCGGGATCCACTCGCCGGGCTTCATTCGTCGACGCCGAGGAGTTGCGAGCGATGCTCGGCCGTTTCCCGGAGTCGGAGCGCGGACGGACCGTGATCAGCGCACGAACCGCCGCCTCGGAGCCGACCGAACAGACAGCCTGACCGCCAACCCCTGTGGCGGCCCACAGCTGCTCAGCCGGCGCTCTTCCGCCGTGCCGCACGGTCGAGTTCGCGGGTGAGCGCGTCTTCGCCCTGGCCGACCAGGGCCTTCTCGAGGCTGTGGTCGTCGTGCCGTGAGATCCGCTCGCCCTCGGCGAAGCCGTCGGTGTCCAGGTTGCTCCCGCACCACTCACCACGGCCCACGACTTGGTCGTCGAACGGTACGACGGCGCCCTCGCCGAGGGCCACCCAGTGGTCGTCCTGCCACCGCAGGGCGAGGACGTAGGTATGGCCGGGGACAACACGCGGAGCGTCTCCGGCGAGCTCGTCGACGCGGGTGGTGCCGTCCGAGCGGAGGATCTTCCAGCCGGGGGCGACGTAGTCGACGGTGGGGCCCACGGTGGGGTGCGAACGGGTGCGGGAGCTGAAGGGAACGGATTCGCGGGCCAGTTCGACGGTGCGCTCGAGCCGGTAGCGGTAGGCGCCGGCGTCCAACTCGCTGCGGTCGCTCTCCCGTTCCCGGACGGCGCGTCCCACGATCACGACATCGGCGTGGTCGACCCAGTCCCGGGCGGTTTCGGACGGATACGGATTGACGGGAAACCCGCAGCCGTTGACGGTGTCGAATGCCGGCCAGCCCGTCAGTACACCGGCGACGACGCCGACGGCGGCGAGGACCACGACAGCGGGGCGGCCCGGCGCGGTAAGTAAGGGACGTCTGGGGTTCGCGGAGTCTCTCAGCATCCGCTGATCTTGTTCCGGCGGTGATCGATCCGACGTGGTGGAAGCCACACCTCCGGCCACAGTCGTGTCACAGACGAAATCGCTGTGAAGGTCCGGAGCTGGATCCCGACCGGGCGGCCCGCAACCGAAAGAAGCCGTCTTCTGCACTACGCGGTGAACGACTACGCCCCGCACCGGCGGGTCGCGGAACGGGTCGCCATCGCGGGCGACCGCCCGTTCTGACGGCCGCGCACCACCACCGCGCCGTGGCCAGGCGCGAGAAGTGAGCCGCGCGCCGGAACACCGGCCGCGCGGCTCACCACTGTGCAAGGTCACAAGGGCCTGGATCAGAGAACGGAGACGAGCAGCGACACGGCGGACTCCTGTCTGCCGATGCTCGCCTGGTCGAACGCACCGGACCAGCTCATCCCGTACTGGTCAAAGCTGTTGCGGTCGTACCGGTAGGCGGAGCGGGCCTGGGCCAGGAGGTAGCCCCGGTAGGGACGGGCGGGCAGCAGGGCGTCGAGTTCGCCGAGATTGCGGGCGAAGATTCCCTTGAACGCCGCCGCGTCGGACCCGCAGGTGTGGGTCGCCTCGCAGGGCTCCGTCAGAATCCCGTTCGGCGACAGCAGGGGGCTGCCGACCACGGCATCGGCGATCTTCCGTCCGTCCCCGAGCAGTTCTCGGTCGCCGGTGGCCTTGTAGAGCTCGGCGAGTCCGCCGAGCACGACTCCCTGGTTGTACGTCCAGGTGGTGCCGCCGTTGTTGGCGCAGCCGCCGCCCTGTGTGTTCAGCCCGTCGTTGACCAGGTTGTCGCCGTTGATCATGCCGCTGTTCCTGAGCCACTTCCATGCCGTGAGCGCGCGCGTCAGGTAGACGGTGTCGCCGGGAACCCGGTTGTGCAGGGCCGCCGCGAGCTTGATGTACAGCTCGACGCTGATGGCGTTCTTGTAGGTCGTGGCCGGGATGTCCCACCAGATGCCGCCACCGCAGACATCGTCCCAGTACTTGTGCATGTACTCCTCGTCGAGCTTCGCGATCTTCAGGTACTCCTGATCGCGGGTCAGGTCGTACATGCTGGTCATGGCGAGGCCCCACCAACCGGTGTCGTCGGTGGAGTCGGCCCGGAACTCGCCGCCGCCCTCCGGCCACCAGGGCAGGGGCGCCCGCTGCCGCTCGATGGTGTTCTCGATCTGCCGCAGGTATTTCCTGGACCGGGTCTTCGCCGTGTAGTCGAGCAGCGCCTGGAGCGCGTTGCCCGACTGCCACCACGGTGCTTGCGGATCCCAGCGGCCGGTGTCCTCGTCGTAGAACCCCATCATCGCTTCGACGGCCGCAGTGGCCCTGTCGCGCGCGCTCACGGCCGCTCCCGCTGCACCCGACGTACTCGGTGTACTCGCCTGCGCGGGCAGCGCCCCCGCCACCAGCACCAGAGCCGCACCGAGGGCGAACACCCCCACCGCGGCTCGGGCTCTTCGCAACTGTGCCAACATCCCAGACGCTCCTGAGCAGATAGGGGGACACTCTCGGATGCTGCTCAACTATGAGCGTGAGCGCCATGACATGACAAGAGTCGGTCAGTAACGAGCCTGTTTCCTGGGTGGTATGACCGAAGTCGGTCATCCGGTTAGTCTCACCCCGTGACTTCGAGCAAACGACATGCGCGGATCGTCGAGGCCCTCCGTACGACCGGAGTGGCCTCCGTACGCGAACTGGCGGAACGCCTCCAGGTCAGCGAGTCCACGATCCGCCGGGACTTGAAGCTGCTGGACCGCAACGGCGAGCTGATCCGTACCTACGGAGGCGCGGCGCTGTCACTGCGCGCGCCGGCCGGGGAGGAGCCCTTCGGCATCTCGGCGTCCCACGACGGATCCATGAAGGAAGCCATGGCCGAGCGCGCGGCGGCGCTCGTGCCGGACGAGAGTGTGATCGTGCTGGACATCGGCACCAGTACCCAGCGGATCGCCCGCCGGCTGAAGGGCCGGCCCGTCACCGTCATCACCAGCAACCTGGCCGTCGTGGACGAACTGCGGGACGACGAGGCCGTCCGGCTGATCGTGCTGGGCGGAGTCCTGCGCCGCAACTACCAGTCCTTCGTCGGTTCGCTGACCGAGACGGCACTGCGTCAGGTCAGCGCCGACCTGGTGATGCTGAGCTGCACGGGCGTACGCACCAACGGGCACGTCGTGGACGACATGGCCGTCGAGGCGCCGATCAAGCAGGCCATGATCGAGGCAGCCGACCGAGTCGTCCTCATCGCGTCCGAGGCGAAGTTCCCGGGCACGGGCTCACTGCGCATCTGCTCGCTCGCCGATGTGGACGTCCTCCTCACGACCGACGGCGCCGACCCGCACACCCTTGACCTCTGCCGGCACACGGGGGGCGAGGTGATCATTGCCCAGTGATCGACATGCGCCGGTTCACCCGTGGAACTCGGTGAGGTCAATGGCGTGAACGTGCAGCGGGAAGCCGAACACCGGGTGCTCGGTCTCGCGCTCCAGCACCATGCCGAGCTTGCGGATGACGTTCTCCGAGGCGTCGTCACCCGCCCGGATGATGCTGATGACGCGGTCGAGGCCGCGGTCCTGGAGCGCGAACTCGAGCGTGGCGTGGGCAGCTTCGGAGGCGTACCCCTGGCCCCAGAACGGTGAGCCGAGCCGCCAGCTGATCGCCACATCGGACGCCACCTCCGGCAGGAACTCGGGCACGGACAGGCCCGTGAAGCCGGCCAGTTCGCCCGAGGCCAGCAGCTCGACGGCAAAGAGGCCGAAGCCTTCCTCGTCCCACTCCTCCTCCCACCGCTCGATGTCTTCCGCCGTGCGCTCCAGGTCGCGCACCGAGCCGTCGTCGACCCACTGCATCACCTGCGGGTCCGCGTTGATGTCCGCCATGGGCGCGAGGTCGTCGTCATGCCAGCGGCGGAGAAGGAGGCGAGGCGTACGAATCTCGATCATGGCGGTCATCCTGCCGAACGCAAGGGCCCCATCGGTAATCCGCGCTCGTCGGCGTGGCGTGGCTGCCTGATCAGTCCGCCACGCCACCTGATTTCAGTACACCTAATCACGATCAGGCAGGCGGCTGGGCGCCTCGCACATACGACCCGAAGAACCGGCCTTTGTTGCCCCCGGCGGACGCGATGAACCGGGTCGGTCGCACCGGAACTCCCCAACGGCACATGGCCATTGGATGCACTGAATCGTTGACTGGACCGCACGGTACAGGTAACTTCACCCATCATCCGGGGGCACGTTCTGGAACGAACGACGAGGTTCGGAAAGAGGTAAGCCCTGGTTCAAAGAGTTTGTCGTGTCCGGCGATTCCCACATCATCGAGCCGGTCGATCTGTTCAGGACCAGGCTCCCCAGGCATTTTCGGGAACGAGCCCTCTGGGAAGAGGAGTTCACGCTCGAGGAGCCGATCGTGGAGGGCGGGCACACCGAGTTCAAGAAGCTGCACACCATCGGGTACGACGGCTGGACCATCTCCAAGTACCGGCAGTTCGGCGGGGAGACCCCGGACGGCGAGCCGGAGCACATCATCCGGGACATGAACCTCGACGGCGTCGACGCCTCGGTGATGTTCCCCAACCTGTCGCTGTTCGTGCTGTTCACCGACGACCACGCATTGTCGATGGCGCACGCACGCGTGTGGAACGACTACATCGCCGAGCGATTCCTCCAGTACAAGGACCGACTGCGCCCGACAGCGGCCATCCCCGTCACGGACATCCCCGAGGCCGTCGCCGAGATCGAGCGGTGCGCGCGCCTCGGGCTGGGCGCGATCCTGGTCCCGGAGACCCCGCCCCTGTCGTATGCCTCTCGCCACTACGACGCGGTGTGGGCGGCCGCCCAGGCGAGCGGAATGCCGGTGTTCATCCACGTCGCCACCGGCGGGGTGAAGACCAAGGAAGACACGTCCGAGACGGCGATGACCGTCCGGAGCATGATGACGGCCGTCAACATGGGCAAGGGCCAGTTGACCGACGACATGGTGTCGGGCCGGCTGCAGAGTTCCGCGGCCGGGTTCGCCAACCCGCAGCGGATCATCGCCGACCTCGTCGGCGGCGGTGTCTGCGAACGGTATCCGAACCTTCATTTCAACCTGATCGAGTTCAGCGCCGGCTGGCTGGTCTCCTACATGGGCTTCATGGACAAGTCCTTCAGGACCGGCATCGGCCAGGACCCCGACTGGTGGCTCGGCTTCTGGGACGACAGCCGCTCGCCGAAGGAGCAGCCGGCCATGGGGCGGCTGTTCACCGTCAACGAGAAGTGGCCCTATCCCCTCAAGCCGAGCGAGTACATCCAGCGCCAGATCCACGTCCAGTTCGCGGACGACCCCACGGCCGTGAAGGCCCGCCACATCACCGGTGTGTCGACGATCATGTGGGGCAACGGCTATCCCCATGCCGAGGGCACCTTCCGCAGCAGCGCCGACTGCATCGCGTACAACTTCGACGACTCGGTGTCCGACGAGGACCGCGCCGCCATCCTGGGCGGCACGCTGGCCGACGTCGTGGGCTTCGACAAGGGCCGAAAGCTGGCTCCGGTCGCTGAGGACGCCTGAGTCCCGACCGAGCCGCAGGCCGGGCTCGGAGCGACATCGCTCCGAGCCCGGCATCCTCGCACAACGCATGGGACGGAAGTCACGCATGAGAGCCAAGACGGTCAAGGGATTTCCCGCAGCCGAGTCCGACTCCGACTCCGCGTCCGGTGGTACACAGCCCACCCATCCTTCGGCCGAACCCGCCGAACCCGGCGGCGGATCCGATCTGCGGACCGCAGGTCTCAAGACCTTGCGCGAGTTGTTGCCGGGCGTGTTCCCCGAGGGGGACGACATCGATCTCCGGGACGGCCGCCTCGGCGAAGACCTCGTCGAGATCGGCGTAAGCAGTGTGTTCGGCGCGCTGTGGGCGCGCGACGGGCTCAGCCGCCGCGACCGCAGCCTGGTCACGCTGGGCATCCTCATCGCCCTCGGCGCGGAGACCGAGTTGAAGACCCACGTCCGCATCGCGCTGGCCAACGGTCTGACCGAGGACGAACTCGCCGAGGTCCTCTACCACGCCACGGGCTACGCCGGCTTCCCCCGGTCGGTGGCGGCCCGCACCGCCGCCCGCGAGGCGCTGAGCCAGTAGACGCGCCGGCGCCGAACCGGAGACCTGAAGCAGCCTTCCCTTCATGCGTCCGCCTTCTCGACGCGGACGGCCCGGGCCCGGACCACGAAGGGCCGGGAGACGACGGTGACGGCGACGGAGACCGCGGCAAGAGCGGTGACCGCCGTGCCGGGAGTGAGGTACTGGGCGACGCCGCCGGCAAGCGCGGCGCCGATGCCCTGCCAGGTCATCCGGCCGGCGGACTCGACACCCTGGACCTGGCCGCGGACCGGATCGGGCGTCAGCGCGAGAAGCTGCTCCTGCAGGGGCAGGGTGGCGGCGTATCCGGCACTGGCGAAGAACACCGCGGTCGTCGCCACCAGCATGGGCGGATGGAGTGCGAACAGAAGATAAGGCCCGGCGAGCAGCAACCGCAGGGCGAACGCGCAGCGGCGTCGCTGGTCGGCGGTGAGCAGTCGCCCTACGGTCAGGTCCCCGAGGAGCATGCCCGCCGATCCGGCGGCGAGGAGTGCGCCGGCGTGCCCAGGGGCGTAGGAGATGAACAGAGCCGTGCAGCCGACGATCAGCCCGTTGGGGACCCACAGGTTCAGCAGCAGCGACCGCCGGCCGGGGTGGGAGAAGAGCGCGGTGTTCGTCGTCCAGGTCTGACGCAGTCCGGGGCGCCGGGTCAGGCGGATCGAGTGTTCCCGAACGGTCGTCGCCACTACGACCAACCCCAGACCGGTGAGGACTGCGGCGACGACGAAGACTTCCTGCGGGCCGATGTGCCGCAGCAGCAGGGCGCCGATGGCATAGCCGAGGACGGCCATGCCGCCCGAGGTGATGTTCATGAGCGAACGTGCCAGCGCATAGCTGGAGATCGGTACGACTTCGGCGAGCAGCCCCATCCGCGTGCCCGTCCCCAGGGACTGGAAGAATCCCACCACCAGGAGCAGAGCGAACCGGGCGCCCAACGGCAGCCCAGGAATCGCATGCGCGGCAACGCCGACCAGGGCGACACACTGGAGCGCGACCAGGGTCCGGCGAGGACGGCGCCCGTCCGCGACCGACATCAGCGTCAACGCACCGAGCACCGTCGCGAACGTGGCGCCGTACATGCTCACGGCCGTCAGAAACGGAGAACCGGTCTGGTCGTCGACCAGTGTGCCGAGGGCGAAGCCCGACAGGGTGGTCGCGGCGACCGTCAGCGTGAAGCCGGCGTACAGGCCGGCGAACTCACTGTTGCGGACCAGGGCGCGGTAGTTGGCAGGGGGCGGTGCGGTGGGTGCTGATGTGTCAGAAGGCATGAAAAAAGCCTCCGGACGCACCCGCTGGGGCGCCGAAGGCCAACGCGCTCATTCTAACAGCCGAGACGGGCCCGAGCGGGACCGTGTGCGCAAGTGGATGTGGCGGCCGAGATCGAGGCATACGTCGACACGTTCGCGCACTTCACGGACCGCGCCCGTGCCGCGGGAACGATGATCGTCCCCTCGATGGCCTTCTACGGCGGCCTCGGCGACCTGCTGGCCACCGCGGCGATCGCTGACTGGACGGCGGCCGACGAGGCGCACGTGGCCTACGGGCTGAGCAGTTGGCACCCGACCACCGGGACGCGGGCCACGAGCAAGGCCGTCCAGGAGCGGCGCAACGGGCAGACCAAGGCGGTCGGTGTCGGCCTCCGCCGGCGAGATGTTCGACGCGCCCGCCCTGGTCCGGGCGCTGTCTCCGCACATTTCCGTCGAACTGTCTCAGTAGCCAGTGGGCATCTTCGAGGAGGTCGGCCGTGCGCGTACCCAACCGAGCAGCACCACCGAGCAGATGGCCGCGAACGCGCACCAGGTGGATACGAACTCCAGCCGCCACAGAGCCCAGCAGGCCATCGCGCCCACGGCGACCACAATCCCCAGCACCAGCAGCCGCCGGTCCCCGGACAGCAGCAGGGAGCCCACGGTGGCCAGGAGGTAGCCCGCGACGAGAAGGCCTGGATGGGAAAGGTCGAGGGCGTAGCCGACCGTGCGGCCGCGGATCTCGGCCGACACCGGGCCGGTGGCAATGCCGTAAGCGAGCATCGCGGCGGTCGCGGTTCCGGCCGCGAGCAGGAGGATCAGCCGGGGCCGAGCGGGCGGTGGGGCGGCGCTCAACACTCCCGCGGGCACCCACACCGCCAACAGTGGCAACGCGATGACGGCCCAGACCACGGTGGCCGGTCCATCACCCCCGTCCGAGGCCCAGACCACCGACTCGACGATCTGGTGGGCCCCGAGCAGCAGCGGCAGCGCGGCGAGCGGCAGGTCCCGGCTGCTGCGCACCCGCGCCACACAGGCCACCCCGACGCCCCCGACACCGACGCCTGCCACGAGATCGGCCGTCGCACTCCAGCACATCACGCCACCATAGGCCGACCGTCGGGTGTCCGCCTTGCCGTTCGGGTCACGCTACGTCGCGCTCCGCCGCCGGCCCGGGTGCCACGAGGGCCGCCGGACAATCTGCGCCCCGGCGTGAACTCCGCCGTCTCCGCCGTCTCCGCGGGCGGCCGGACACCGGCGACATCCTGTTCGGGCCGGTCGTCTCTCTGACCGGCTACGTCTTCATGACGGTGATCTCGGTCCTCAAGCCCTGGGGCCTGACACGGCGCGGCCGAGACCTGCGGGCGTCCACCCCCGCACGCCCAGCGCTTCCGGGCCTCGTGACGCGGATCAGATGTCTGTCACGCAGAGTCGGTGGCCGGCGTCGTTGGCAGCGAGGCGAGCAGCCCGGCGTGAAATTCTTTCCCTCCGTCCCCAATTGGCATGCCTGTCACAGGCGTTGACCAGGACCTGGCGCAACAGCACAATGAGCGCGCGCACGTGAGAGCGCTCTCAGCGCCGCGCTTCAACAACCCCCACCTTCGAGGAGACCCATGACCGGCAGCCCAGGACCGGGACTCAGCCGCCGTGCGCTCATCGGGACCGGACTGGGTGTCGGCGCCGCGGCCTTCACCGCGGCCGGTTCCGGCGCGGCCCGGGCTGCGGAACGTACGTCCTCCGGCGCAGGCTCCGCGCAGCGTCGGGCGTACGTCTTCCTCGCCGCCGCGATGGACGCCTATCCCGATCACGGCACCATGCGGCTGGCACAGAGCTACACCGACCAGGCCGGCCTGTTCAGCACGGCGTTCACCTACGACAACGCCCTCACTATCCTGGCCCACCTCGCCTCCCGCACCCCGGACGGCCGCTCCAGGGCCGTGGCCCTCGGCGACGCGCTGCTCTACGCCCAGGCCCATGACCCCGGGTACGACGACGGCAGGCTGCGCCAGGCCTACAACGTCGGGCCGTACACCTTCTACGACGGTTCGCCGCAGCCGGACGGCTTCGTGCGAGCGGACGGCACGGCAAACGTCGGAACGCAGTTCGGCTTCACCGGTACGGCCGTGGGCGACATGGCCTGGGCCGGCATCTCCCTGAGCGCACTCGCCCGCCGGACCGGAAAGCGCCGCTTCCTCACGGGTGCCGTGCGGATCGGTGAGTGGATCGAGCGCGTCGGCCGCGCCGGCGAACCCCTCGGCGGCTACAAGTTCGGGGTCAACGGGGCCAACGAGAAACTGCCGTTCACCTCGACCGAGCACAACACCGACCTGATCGGCCTGTTCGGACAGCTGGCCCGGCTCACCGGGGACACGGTGTGGCTGGAGCGGCGGGCGCGTGCCGAGTCCTTCGTCAGGAAGATGTGGGAGCCGTCCGGGGGCTTCTTCTACACCGGCACCAACGACGGCGTGACCATCAACAAGTCCCCTGTCCCCGAGGACACCCAGACCTGGACCCAGCTCGCCCTCTCCTCCCCCGCCCACGCCGGGTCGGTGGACTGGGCCACGACCGAACTGGCTGTCCTGGACACGGCCGACCGGCCCAACAGCTCCGTACCCGCGGGTCAGTCCTACGAAGGAGTCACCTTCAGCTCCGCCAGTCTTCTGGCGAACGAGGACGCCCCGATCGCCGAGGGCCAGCCCAAGCCGAACCGCAACGGCGTCTGGTTCGAGGGAACGGCCCACCTCGCGCTCGCCCTGCGGAACCGGCATGCCCCCGGCGACGAGGCACGCGCCCGACGGCTGATCGCCTCCATCGAGCGGGCCCAGGAGCTTCTGGGCGACGGCCAGACCCTCGGGAGCAAGGCGGTCGCCGCGAGTTCCGGAGTCGTCTCGGCGAGCAGCCCGCTCGACACCGGTTTCGGGTTCGGCTACTACCCCTACCGGCACACGGGTGCCACTGCCTGGTACCTGCTGGCAGCGACACGCACCAACCCCTTGCGGGCCTGAACGCAACTGCGGCGCATGGAGCGCGGCTGTCGAAATGTGCCGTTGTGCGTAGCACGTCCCGGCTTCCTACCGGACTCTTACTCCTCTCCCAACTCCCCTGCCTGGCAACCCATTTGACCGGCCTCTGGGGCCTGAGTACCGCGCGATCCCTTCCGGGGGTCATCGTCGTTGCTAGTTAGGTTTGCCTACACTCAGTCCGCCCTGGCCGGAAGGTGATCTGCCGGGGCGTGCCCGAGAGGAGTTCACCGGTGTGGGACAACGCGCTCCCGAGCTTCCTGATCGGCCTGCGTGAGGGCCTGGAAGCCGGCCTGATCGTGTCGGTTCTGGTGGCCACCCTGGTCCGCTCCGGCCACCGCTCCCGGTTGCCGCACGTGTGGACCGGGGTGCTCGCCGCGGTGGGGGTGTCGATGGGGTTCGGCGCGGTGCTGACCTTCACCTCGGCCGGCCTGTCCGGGCAGGCGCAGGAGGCGTTCGGCGGTGCGCTCAGCGTGGTCGCGGTCGCCTTCGTCACCGCCATGGTGTTCTGGATGCGCCGATCGGCGCGGAGTTTCTCCGGTGAGATCAAGGAGAAGGTCACCGCGGCCGTGGGCATGGGCTCGGGCGTTCTGGTCGTCACCGCGTTCCTCGCCGTCGGCCGCGAGGGGCTGGAGACCGCCCTGTTCCTGTGGACCACGGGGCAGTCGGCCGGCGAGTCCGCCGGGCCGCTCGTCGGTGCGGGGGCGGGCCTGCTGCTGGCCGGCGCCGTCTGCTGGGGTCTGTACCGGCGGGTGCTGCACCTCAACCTGACGCGGTTCTTCACGCTCACCGGCGCCGCACTGATCGTGATCGCGTCCGGGGTGCTCGGCTACGGCTTGCGCGATCTGCAGGAGGGCGGTGTGCTGCCGGGCGCGACGACATATGCCTTCGACCTCTCGGCAGGCATCGATTCCGGCTCCTGGTACGCCACCTTGCTCAGCGGCACGCTCAACCTCACGCCGCAGATGACATGGCTGCAGATCACGGCCTACGGCGGGTACCTCGCCGCGGTGATGACGCTGTTCGCCCGCGGAGTACGCGGCGCGGATGCGCCCGTCGCCGCCTCGCCCGTCGCCGCACCCGTACCGGCGGCACCTCCTTCGGCGCCCGTCGCCGAAGCGGTCGCGCCACGTCCGGCCGTCGCCGAAGCGTTCGGCTCTCCTCCCTCCGTCGCTCCCGGGCGACTCCTGCCCCGGTGGGTCGTGCCGGTGGCCGCCCTCGCCGCTCCCTCCCTGCTCGCGGGTGTGCTGGTGGCGGTCGGCGACTCCAGGCCCGCGTCCGCCGCCACCATCGCCGTCTCCCCCGCGCACTGCGGCAAGGGATTCACCGCCCCCAGACCCGGACGGCAGTCCTTCCAGGTGCGCAACAGCGGCAGCCGTACCGTCGAGGCGTATCTGATCGACCCGGCCACCGCGGCCGTCTACGGCGAGGTCGAGGGCATCGCGCCCGGCACCACCCGCGCGCTGATCGCCACGATCGGCGGCGGGAGTTACGCCTGGCGCTGCGTACCGACCACCGGTGACGCCGTCACCTCCGCCCCGGTCCGGGTCACGGGCGGCGGCACGGTAAGAGCCGTACTGCCCGTCTCCGAGAGAGATCTCGCCGCGCCGCTCGCCTCCTATCGGGGCTACGTACAAAAGGGTCTGGCCCTCCTGCTGGCCAGAACCCGGAACCTCCAAGGCGACATCGAGGCCGGCCGGCTCGGCCGGGCGCGTAAGGACTGGCTGTCCGCACATGAGCAGTACGCCTCGCTCGGCGCCGCCTACGGCACGTTCGGGGACTTCGACGCGCAGATCAACGGGACGACAGCCGGACTGCCCGGCGGGGTGAAGGACTCCGGCTTCACCGGCTTCCACCGCGTCGAGTACGGGCTGTGGCACGGCGAGTCGGCCGACTCGCTCGCCCGGGCCGCCCGGCGGCTCACCGCCGATGTCGCCGCGCTGCGGAAGGACTTCCCCCACCAGGACTTCGACCCCGCCGACCTGCCGCTGCGCACCCACGAGATCCTCGAGGGCACGCTCCAGCACGAGCTGACCGGTGCCACCGACTACGGCAGCGGCACCGGTCTGGCGACCGCCGAGGCCAATATCAAGGGCACCCGGGAACTTCTCGGCCTCCTGCGCCCGCTGGTCGACAAGCGCGACCCCAAGGTCTCTCCCGCGGTGGACAGTTGGCTGCGCCGCACCGAGCAGCTGGTGCTCTCCGCCGGCCAAGAGGACGGGAGCTGGACGCCGGTCGGCAAGCTACCCGCCACCACCCGCCAGAGGATCGACGGCGCCATGGGCCAACTGCTCGAGGAACTCGCCCCGATTCCGGACCTGCTGGAGATCCGGAAGGCCGCCTGAGCACCCTTGCGTCTCACCACCGCCGGCACCACCGGCACCACCGGCACCACCGCACCACCGCACCACCGCACCACCGCACCAGGAAAGGACCACCCCGATGACGCCCCACCAGCCGGCCCCCGAAGCAGGTCACGAGGGTGCCCGCCCCGCGGGCCGTCGTACGTTCGTCAGGACCGCACTCGGTATCGGCGCGGCCGGAGCGGCGCTGGCCGGAGCCGGGTTCGCCGGCGCGGAGTTCACCGGCGGGCTTGCCGTCGCCGCCGACGGCGCCACCACGGGCGGCGGGAGGCTGCCGTTCCACGGCGTCCACCAGGCCGGGATCACCACCCCTCACCCGACCGCGGCCGCCTTCGTCTCCTTCGATGTCGTCGCCGACAACCGCGCCGAACTCACCGACCTGATGCGCACCCTCACCGCCCGGGCCAGGTTCCTGACCTCCGGCGGCACCCCCGAGGACCTGGGCGTGGGCGCGCCGCCCTCCGACAGCGGCATCCTCGGCCCGGACATCCCGGCCGACGGTCTGACCGTCACCGTGGGACTGGGCGCCTCACTCTTCGACGAGCGCTACGGTCTCGCCGCCGCCAAGCCGCGGCACCTCGCGCCGATGCGCACCTTCCCCAACGACGACCTCGACGCGGCCGAGTGCCATGGCGACCTGTCCCTGCAGATCTGCGCGGACCACTCCGACACCGTGCTGCACGCCCTGCGGGACATCGCCCGGCACACCCGCGGCGCCATGCAGGTCAAATGGCGTATCGACGGCTTCCAGAACCCGTCCCGCCCGTCCGGCACCCAGCGCAACCTCCTCGGCTTCAAGGACGGCATCGCCAACCCCGACACGTCATCCACCCGTGAGATGAACAAGCTGGTCTGGGTCACCGAGGCCGACGCCGAGCCGTCCTGGGCAGTCGGCGGCAGCTACCAGGTGATACGGATCATCCGCATGCGCGTCGAGTTCTGGGACCGGGTCTCACTCACCGAGCAGGAGCAGATGATCGGCAGGCGACGGGACACCGGCGCCCCGCTCGACGGCGCCCAGGAGACCGACACGCCCCACTACGCCAAGGACCCGCACGGCCGGGCCATCCCGCTCGACGCCCACATCCGGCTCGCCAACCCGCGCACCTCCCAGACGGACTCCTCGCGCATCCTGCGCCGCGGCTACAACTACGACCGCGGCATCGACCAGGTCGGCGACCTCGACATGGGGCTGGTGTTCTGCTGCTACCAGCAGGACGTGGTCCGCCAGTTCGAGGCCACCCAGGAACGGCTCATCGACGAGCCCCTCGTCGACTACATCACCCCCACCGGCGGCGGGTACTTCTTCACCCTCCCGGGCGTACGCGACCGGTCCGACTGGCTCGGACGAGCCCTGCTGCACGGCTGAACCACCGGCAGGACGACCGGATGCGCCCACTCGATGGGACCCGCGTCCCCTTCGAGGCGATGTCAGCCTTCCACGCCGGTGGCGCCATGGGCGGCTCCGACCGGTTTCGATTCCGGTGAGCCGCGCTGCCGGAGGTAGATCGACAGCACCGCCATCGAGGCGACGGCCAGCAGTTCGGACTGCCAGTTCTGCAGCGTCCGGTTCCAGAAGTCCGCGGCGCCCAGGTACTGGGACCAGCTGATCGGGGCCTGGAGCTGCCGCAAGTGCTGTTCGTTGTAGGCGGCCACGCCGGTGATCGACTGGACCAGCCAGGACAGCAGGAAGACCGTCCCCATGACCAGCAGCAGGGAGTGTGAATAGACCGCGCGTCGCCATCCGCCGACCCGGGCCCATTTGGGTGAGCCCTCCTTGGCGTACTTGCCGATCAACTGCTGCTTGTCGGACTCGGTGCCGCCCTTGTGCAACTCCTTGGACTCCGGGGACCCCCGCTGCAGCAGCCAGACGGTCACGCCGATGTACAGGAAGAACTGGAGGTACTCCGACTGCCAGTTCTCCGCCACGTCGACCGCGAAGTCGGACGACGTCAGGTACTCGGCGAGACTGACCGGTCGGAGCTGATCGGCGACCAACTGGTTGTTGAAGTCGGCGTGTCCGGCGATCGCCTGCCCGGCCAGGGCCAGGAGGAACGTGACGGTGAAGAACAGGCCGAGCCCGTTGTCCCGCGCGAAGCCCCGCGGGCCACGGTGCTCGGGGGGCGTGGTCCGGGACGAGTGCTGGGTCATCGCTGCATCAGTCCCAGGACGGCGAGGTACGCAAGACCGACCGCAATGATCAGGACGACCGCGGTAAACATGGCCCTCATGGCTCACCCACCCTTGATTCGGCACTGGTAGGGCTGTTCCGGCCGCGGGCTGCACCCGGCGGCCACGACCTTCCACCCGGCGGCGAAACGGGAAAGGAACAGCGTGTCCGTGGCAAACACCGCCCGCGCCTGATTGCCGTACACGTCCACCACGCGCGGGGCCCCACCCGAGGCCAGTGATTCCTCGCTCAGTGCCTTCGCGCACGGGCTGCCCGCCGACTGCTCCAACTCCTGCACGGTTCCCGGCGCGAGGGCTGTGCACATACGCCCGTACGCGCCGTCGTCGACCGCCTTCTCGAACGCGATCGCGGCGTCCCGCACCTCGTCGCGCCGCTCCGACACCGTGCCGCACGCGCTCACCGCGCCGGCGAGGACGACGGCCACGGCCACCCGCCACGCTCCTCCGGCCATCCACCCACCTCCGCACCAACCCCGGCACGCCAACCCGACAGCCACCGGCAGTAGACAGTAAGCATCAGCCCTCGAACGGCTTCCACGCCCACAGTTCCCCCACCCGGCCGACTTGGCCAGAAGGAAGGAAGGCGGGTTTACGTCCCGCGGAAGTGGTGAGGCGCGGGGAATGCCGTGCTCCCCCGTCACAGCCGTAACACCAGTGACACGCGTACTGACCTGTGCGCGTTCGACGCATGGCGTGCGGGGGGCGAGGTGAGCGACACCACGCACGCCCCGCACGGTCGTGCGGTGGCGCTCGGGACAACGCCTGCGGCCCGCACCGCGCCCGGGCCGACGAAGCAGCGCGACGCCTTCTTCGACAACGCCAAGTACCTGGCGATCGTGCTGGTGGCGATGGGCCACGCCTGGGAGCCGCTGCGCTCCGACAGCCGTGCCGTGACCGCGCTCTACACGATCGTCTACGCCTTCCACATGCCGGCGTTCATCATCATCTCCGGCTACTTCTCGCGCGGCTTCGACGCGAGCCCACAGAAGATCACACGCCTGGTCACCGGTGTGGTGGTCCCCTACGTCGTCTTCGAGACGGCGTACACCTACTTCACCAGGTGGAGCGACGGCGTCCCGGACCGCCCGGTCAGCCTGCTGGATCCGCTGTATCTGACGTGGTTCCTGGCCGCCCTGTTCATCTGGCGGCTGACCACCCCGATCTGGAAGAACGTGCGTTGTCCGTTGCCGCTCGCGCTCGGCATCGCGGCGCTGGCCACCCTCTCGCCGTCCATCGGCAGCGACCTCGACCTGCAGCGCACCCTGCAGTTCCTGCCGTACTTCGTGCTGGGTCTGTGCCTGAAGCCGGAACACTTCCGGCTGGTGCGCCGCCGACGGGTTCGCATCCTGGCCGCGCCGGTATTCGCAGGCGCGTTCGCCTTCGCGTACTGGGCCGTCCCGCGGATGGACTACGCCTGGTTCTTCCACCGTTATGCCGCCGAGGACTTCGGCGTGCCCGCCTGGTACGGGCCCGTCATGACACTGGCCCTCTTCGGCTGCTCGCTCACCCTGGTCGCCTGCTTCCTCGCCTGGGTGCCCGGGCGCCGGACGTGGTTCACCGCGCTCGGGGCGGGCACGCTGTACGGCTATCTGCTCCACGGCTTCGTCGTCCAGGCCGCCAACCACTGGCACTGGTCCCGCCTCGACTGGACCCACCGGCCGCCCGGCGAGATCGCCGTCAGCCTCATCGCGGGCGCGGTCGTGACCGCGCTGTGCGCGCCGCCCGTCCGTCGTGTCGTGCGCTGCGTGATGGAGCCGACGATGGCCTGGGCGTTCCGGCGGGACACGAGCGCCGAGTCCGTCCGGGACCGCGCCGTAACACACCGGTGAGACGCGAGACCAGGCGGCTGCTCACGCGGGTGATCCGAGCCGGGGCCGGAACGCCGAGATCACACCGCGTCCTTCGTGACCTCCACGGACAGGTCGTTGTCGAGCGTGTAGTAGGGGCGCAGGACGGCGCCGCCGACCGTGGCCGCCGGGTAGACGAACACCTCCTTGCGGTCCGTCACGTCGTCCAGAAGACGGGCGATCCGGATCGCGGGTGCTTGCGCGGCGGGCTCGACGAAGGCGTTCCATATGCCGCCCCCGGTGCCGGTCGCCTCGGCCAACTCGCCGTAGTCGACCGTGAAGGAGAAGCTTCGGCCGTCCTTCCCGGCCCGTGGGTCCAGGGTCAGGACGCTGCCGCTGCCGCCCCGTCGGCGCAGGCGCACGACGGATCCCTCCTGGAGGGTGGCGCCGTGCAGGCGTGCGCCCACGGTCATCGACCGGTCGGCGAGGTCGATGGCATCGACCTCCGCGTGGGCGGGGCGCAGCCATGTCCGTACGGCGAGAAAGCCGTCCTTGGTGGCGTAGGGAATCCGGACGGCCAGTGGGGTCTGCCGGTCCCGCAGGTGTCCGTCGACGAGGGCCCGCAGGTCGCGTAGGCCCGGGCGCAGTCGCTGCCGCTCGGAACCCGGTTCCCGGAGGAGGTACGCGTCCCACCGGCCCTCCGCGAGGACGGGTTGCGGCCCGAGGACGACGCGTTGGCGACCGCCGGCGAGGGGCTCGAGGTCAAGGACGTGGAGGACCTTTTCGGCCTGTCCCTTCTTCGGGCGCAGCCGCAGCAGCAGTTGCTGCCCGTCGGCCGAGCCCGGCGGCAGGTCGAAGGTGATCCGGCCGTCCGCGTCGACCGCGCAGGCAACGCGCGGGGGCTCCGTGTGCTGCTCCATGCTCACCGCTGTCCCTTCCGTACGATGCGCAGCGCACCGCTGGCCGCGGTGAACGCGGCGTCGCGGGCGGCGAAGCCCTGGCTGACCAGGACTCGGCCCGCGCCGGCGCGTTCCGGTGCGGTCGGCCGCCCCGCCTGCCTCGCCGCGACCGCCTCCGCGAGAAGCCGTTCGGCCTGCTCGACCACGGGACCGGGAGCGAACCGCCGTGCGTTGTCCAGAGCCGCGCGGCCCATTCGGCGGCGCCGGTCGTCGTCGCGGACGAGGTCCAGCAGGGCGGCGCCCAGAGCGTCGCGGTCCCCGACGGGCACGAGCCGGCCGTCGACCCCGTCCTCGATGATTTCACCGGGTCCGTAGGGGCAGTCGGTACTCACCACCGGCAGGCCGCAGCGCATCGCCTCGACGATCGTCATGCCGAACGGCTCGAAGTTGGAGGCCGCCGCACCGATCGAGCCCTTCACCCACTCGGCCTCCATGGGGGTCGCGGCACCCATCAGGAAGACGTTGTTCCACAGGCGCAGGTCCGCGATGAGCTGCCGCAGCCGATCGTGCTCCTCCCCCTTGCCGTAGATGCGCAGCTGCCAGTCCGGGTTGTCGGCGGCGACCAGGGCGAAGGCCTGTATGAGCAGGTCGTATCGTTTCACCGGGACCAGCCGGCCGGCCGCGACGACCACCTTCGCACTGCCGTCGGCGGCCGGGAGCACCGGATCGGGCACGCTGTTGGGGAGTGCCTCCACCCGCACGCCGGGCAGCCTCATCTTGCGTCGGTAGGCGGCGGCGTCCGCCTCGGTCACCGTGCTGAGCACGTCGAGTCCGCGGTAGGCCCGGCGCAGCGTGTTGCGCAGCCGTGGCGGATGGTTGTCGAGGGTGAGGTGTTCCTGCCCGAGGCGTCCGACATGGCTTGGAGTCTGGAGCGCGAGATGGACGTTGAGCCCCGGCCTGGTGCCGATGACCACGTCGGCGTCGGTCGTGGCGAGGCATTCGCCGATCCGCTGGTCGGTCAACTCGCTGTACTGCCGGTACCGGTACTCGGCGCGGGGGAACACTTTCGCGGGTCTCAGGTGTAAGGGATGCTCCTTCTCCTGTCTGAGGTCCACCAGCGGCCGCAGCGACACCTTCGGATCGAGGGTGAAGTTCGGGTGCTCGCGGTGCCGCAGCACGGAGACGATCTCCACGTCGTGCCGCTCGGCCAGTGCCTGGGCCAGGTTGAAGGTGGTGGTGATCGTGCCTCCGATTCCGTAGGCGTTGTGAAGCAGGAAAGAAATCTTCATGGCGGGCTAGACCACGACAACTGCCCTTAGGGTTGCGCCCTGTTACCACTTCGTAGTGATCAAGGGACCTGGAGGCGGCGGCCCCGTGCGTAGGGGCGCGCCGCCTCAGGGATCAGGCCAGCGGGGCCGGGTAGGTCGGGTACTCCACCCCGGAGACGTGCTGCACGACGCGGATGACCTGGCAGGAGTAGCCGAACTCGTTGTCGTACCAGAGGTAGAGGATCGCGTTGTCGCCCTCGACCTTGGTGGCGCCGGCGTCGACGATCGACGCGTGGCGGGAGCCGATGAAGTCGCTGGAGACCGCGTCGGGGGCGGTGGTGAAGTCGATCTGGCGCTTGAGCGGCGAGGTCAGGGACACGTCGCGGAGGTGGTCGAGGACCTCTTCGCGGGTCGTCGCGCGAGCGAGCTGGAGGTTGAGGATCGCGATCGAGACGTCCGGCACCGGAACGCGGATCGAGCTGCCGGTGATGGGCGCCTTGAGGTCGGGCAGCGCCTTGGCGACGGCGGAGGCGGCACCGGTCTCGGTGATGACCATGTTCAGCGGCGCGGAGCGTCCTCGGCGGTCGGCCTTGTGGTAGTTGTCCAGCAGGTTCTGGTCGTTGGTGAACGAGTGGACGGTCTCCACGTGGCCGCGCAGGACGCCGTACTCGTCCGCCATCGCCTTCAGCGGCGGGACGATCGCGTTGGTGGTGCAGGAGGCGCAGGAGATGATCTGGTCGTCCGGCTTGATGGTGTCGTGGTTGACGCCGTGCACGATGTTGGGGACGTCGCCCTTGCCCGGCGCGGTCAGGACGACCTTGTCGACACCCGGGCGCAGGTGCTGCCGCAGGCCCTCGCGGTCGCGCCACTTGCCGGTGTTGTCGATGAGGATGGCGTCCTTGATGCCGTACGCCGTGTAGTCGACCTCCGACGGGTCGTCGGCGTAGATCACCTTGATCTCGTTGCCGTTGGCGATGATCGCGCTGTTCGCCTCGTCGACGGTGATCGTGCCCTGGAACTGGCCGTGGATGGAGTCGCGGCGCAGCAGCGAGGCGCGCTTGACGATGTCCTGCTCCCCGCCGCCGCGGACGACGATGGCGCGTAGCCTGAGGCCGTTGCCGGAGCCGGACTTCTCGATGAGCAGGCGGGCGACGAGGCGGCCGATGCGGCCGAAACCGTACAGCACGACGTCGCGTCCCTCACGGCGCTCGATCTTGTTGGCGCCCGTGGCACCGGCGACGGCCTCGGCGGTGAAGGCCGCCACCGACAGGCCGCGGTCGTCGCTCCGGTACGTCGCGGCGAGCATGCCTATGTCGATCTGGGACGGGCCGAGGTCAAGGGTGGTGAGGGCCTGGAGGAACGGCAGGGTCTCGGTGACTGACAGTTCCTCCCCGGCGATCTGCCGGGCGAACCGGTGTGTCTTGAGGATGCTGACCACTGACTTGTTCACCAGGGAACGGCTGTGCAGCAGCACGGTGACGTCCTGCTCTCGGTGCAGCCTCCCGATGATCGGGATCATCGACTCCGCGATCTCCTCGCGGTACTTCCAGTTGGTGAACGAGTCCTCGTTGACAGTCACAGTTTTCTCTTTCGAGCTAGGTGGCGCTCATATGCTAATGCCTCCGTTTCGCAGGTAGGAGGCGGGGTCCAGTCCGGAGAACGGTGGCGCCGGGTTCCGCGCGCAGCCGCTTCTCCGCCCCGCCGCGGTGCGGCGCTCGTGGCGTGCGAGCCGGTCTGGGCCGACCCACAACGGATGTGGTGACCGACACGTCGGCAATCGAGGAGGACCGTGTGCATGTCGTGGTCCAGCACGAAATCCTGAATCCGCAGACGGCGTCAACGTCTGCCACGAGTCGACTCGGAGAAGGCATTCGCCGACCGCCCACTCGGCCTGAGGCCGTCGTCGGCTCCTGTCTGAACAGCTCGGACCCGCGTCCGCGGCGTGGTCCGCCGGTCAGGCCCTGCCTACGTCAGGGTGCGCAGTGCCTCGCCGAGCGCTGCCACGCCCTCGGCGATGGCACCGGGCGGGGTGGCCGCGTAGCCGAGGACGAGGCCGGGGCGGCCGGGGAGTTGGCGGTGCCAGGACAGGGGCTGGCACTTCACGCCCCGGGCTAGCGCGGCGGCGGCCAGTTCGGTGTCGGGTACGTGCGGCTCGTACGTGACGGTCAGATGGAGGCCGGCCGCGGCGCCGTGTACGGTCGCGCCCGGCAGATGCCGGGCGATGGCGTCGATCATCGCGTCGCGGCGGCGGCGGTGACGGCCGCGCAGCAGGCGCAGATGGCGTTCCAGGTCGCCGGAGTCCATGAGGCGGGCGAGTACCAGCTGGGGCAGGACGGCGTTGCCCAGGTCGGTGAAGCGTTTCGCTTCGATCAGCGCGTCGCGGTAGCGGGGCGGGGGTACCAGCCAGCCGATGCGCAGGGCGGGTGCCAGGAGTTTGGAGACGCTGCCCGCGTAGCAGACCTGGTCGGCGAGCAGGGCGCGCAGCGCGGGTACCGGGGGCCGGTCGTAGCGGTGTTCCGCGTCGTAGTCGTCCTCGACGATCAGCCCGCCGTCCTCGGCCCAGCGCAGGAGGTCGCGGCGGCGCTCGCCGCTCATGACCACGCCGGTGGGGAACTGGTGGGCGGGGGTGAGCAGCGCCGCGCGGGCGCCGGTGGCGCGCAGTGCGTCCACGCGCACGCCGTCGTCGTCGACCGGTACCGGTGGGGTGTCGAGGGCTCCGTTCCGCAGGTGCTGGCGGGTGCCGAGCGAGCCCGGATCCTCCACCGCGATGCTGTCGATGCCCGCCGCCCGCAGTACGGGGTGCAGCAGGGTGAGCGCCTGTGCGGTGCCGGCGACGATCAGTACCTCGTGCGGTTCCACCCGGATGCCCCTGCTGCTGGCCAGCCAGCCGGCGACGGCATGGCGCAGTTGAGGGGCGCCGCGCGGGTCGCCGTAGCCGAGCTGCTCGGCGGACAGGTCGGTGAGTACGGCCCGTTCCGCTCGCAGCCAGGCGGTACGGGGGAACGACGCGAGGTCGGGCTGGCCGGGGGTGAAGTCGACGCGGGCGCGGACGGCGCGCAGCGCTTCGAAGACCTCGGCGCCGGGTTCGCCGGCGAACAGCGTGCCCGGTCCGGCACCGTCGGCCGCACGAGCGTGGCCGGTGGGGGACGCGGACGGCGGGAGGGCGGGGGCCGCGACCACCACCGTGCCACCGCGCCGACGTCCCTCGACGTGACCGTCCTCGGTCAGCCGCCGGTATGCCTCGGTGACCACCCCGCGAGACACGCGCAGCTCACCGGCGAGCACGCGGGTGGGCGGCAGCCTGCTGCCCACCGCGAGCCGGCCGTCGGCTATCGCCTGACGCAGCCGCCGGGCCAGCCAGTCGGCCTTGCCGGAACCCGATGCGTCACCGGCGTCGAGCTGGAGGAAGTCGGAGCCGTAGGACGGGGGCCCGGGGTCCGGCGGCGTGGCCTTGCCGGAGGCGCGGGACGCGGAGCCGCCGTTCGCCGACGGGGCTTCGTCAGCGCCGTACACCAGGCTCTGCCCGTCCGCCGTCCGAGCTGTGGCGGAGCCGCCGCCCGCGGACGGGGCCTCGTCGGATCCGTACGACAGGGCGCCGCGGACTGTCGACCGGGCCGTGCCCCGGGACGGGGAGCCGCCGCCCGCCGGCGCGGGGTCGGTGGCGCCGCGTTCGTGCGTCGTCCGGTCCCCCTCGTTCATCGGGTCCATGGTGTCACGCGTCCCTCGGCTCCTCGCGCGGAAATCAGTCGGCGAAGCCGAACTCCGGTGCGGAGCGGCTGAGGACGGCCGATGCCGTGGTGGTCGGCCAGTGCGCGGTCAGTTCCTCGGCGGCGGTCTTGAGCAGTTCCGGTACGGCCTCCGCGCCGCCCTCGTGCATCGCTTCCGTGACCACGAGGATCCGGCTGGTGTGCTCGCCGACCGCGGAGTGGCCGCTCTGGCGGTTGGTCCAGCGGCGGGCGTGTGCCCTGCCGGCGGAGTCGGCGAAGGTCACCTCGCCGGGTGCGGGGTGCTCGGTGCCGCCACCGAAGGTGGTGTAGAGCTCGTCACCGTGGGCGTGGCGCACCTCGAGCAGGGGGCCGCAGATACGGTCGACGTCGAGGACCGCGACCGGTACGCCGTAGGCGACCGAGAGCGCGTTGCACAGGTCGACCACCGGGTGGATGCGGGGCAGTTCGCCCTCCTTGCGCAGTCGCCGCAACAGCGATTCCGAGGCGCAGCGGTACTGCGTCGGCTTGAGCCCCATCCGGGAGAAGGCCCGCCGCCAGGCGAGTACCTCGGGGAAGGCGCTCTCGGAGGCGCCGGCCAGCCGGGTGGTGGCGCGGGAGGTGTACTCGGCGACGCGCCCGGTGACGTCGGCGGTGGTGTCGACGCCGGTGGCGCAGAGCGCGCCGGCGGAGAGTTCGGGGTAGTCGGCCCAGAGGGCGTCCGTGTGCCGGAAGCGCATGCTCACGCCACCGCCAGTCGCGCGCTCAGGCCCACGAAGCAGACGGCGAACACCCGGCGGATGCCGGTCATCACCTGGGGCCGGGCCAGCACCCGGTGACGTACGGCCGCGGCGCACATGCCGTACGCGGCGAAGACGACGAAGGTGAGGGCCATGAAGACTCCGCTGAGCCGGAGCATCGCGCCGAGGGAACCGGAGCCGGACTCTCCGGCGGGAACGAACTGCGGGAGGAACGCGACGAAGAACATCGTGAGCTTGGGGTTGAGCAGGTTGAGCAGCACGCCGGAGAGGATCACGCGGGACGCCGGCCGGGGCTCGGACTCCGTCTCGACCGTCAGCGCGTCCTTGTCGCGCAGCGTCGCCCACGCCATGTACAGGAGGTATCCGACGCCGAGGTACTTCACCGTCTCGTAGGCGACGGCGCTGGCGTGCAGCAGTGCGGCGAGGCCGGTGATCGTCGCGATCAGGTGCGGCACGATGCCGAGGGTGCAGGCGAATGCGGCGACGAGGCTCGCGCGGCGGCCGTGGGACAGCCCGGCGGCGAGGGTGTAGACCACGCCGGTGCCGGGGGTGACCACCACGACGAGGCTGGTCAGCAGGAACGCGATACTCAAGGTGGGCCTCCGCAGGGTTCGTTGTCCCCTCACCCTGTCGCGGTCATGGCCCGCCGGACAGAGCCAAAGCGTGCGGGGTTGAGTGGACCATAAAACTGCTCCGGCCGTCGTTGCGCCGTTCGAGTGGTGCGTGGCCCGACCCCGCCGTAGCGTCGACACAGGTACGGGTGCGGACGGCCGGGAGCGGACATGCGGAGACTCGCGGTGACCAAGGCGGCGGCGCTGTGTGCCGCGGTGGCGTTCGTGGCGGCCATGGGCCCGGCCTCCGCCTCCCCCGCGGCGGCGCCGTCGTCGACGGGGCGGGCCGCGACGCAGCCGGTCAGGGCCACCGTGCTCGTCGACTGTTTCTCGCGGCCTCAGGTGCGTCCCGCCGACTTCATCCTGGCCTGCGGCGACGGCAACAGCCGCCTCGCCTCGCTCCGGTGGACCCACTGGGCCCCCGCGTCGGCCAAGGCCAAGGGCGTCAACTGGGTGAACGACTGCGATCCGTACTGCGCGGCGGGGACCTTCCGCTCGTATCCCGTCGTCGTCCGGCTCGACCGGCCGCAGAGCTGGAAGAAGGATCCGCAGCAGCAGCGCTATGGCCGGATGACGCTCACCTTCCCCGGCGACCGTCCGGAGCGGCCGGCGCGCACGGTGACGTACGCCCTGTGGAACTGAGCCCCCGGCGGAACGGTCCGCCGGCCCTCACCCCGCCTCGTCCGGTCCTCGCCCGATGAGGTCGGCGAGCAGCTGGTCGCTGGTCACGGTCGTGTCGTCCTTGTGGGCGTGCCACCGCTCGAAGGTGTCCGCCGCGGCGTCGGCGAAGATGCCCGGCAGGCCGCTCCCCCGCCAGGCCTCGGCGATCTCCCGCATCTCCGGCTCCCAGCGCCAAGCCCGGGGTCCGGCGCTCGCCCATTGTTCCGGCCGGGCCAGTGGGGTGCCGGGCAGCAGGTGTGCGGCGATGTCGAGGAGGTCGTCGAGGACGCCGTGGCCTTCGGCCAGGGCGCAGGCCTCGGCGGCGAGCGCGTACGAGATCTTGTTGTAGGCGGCGAAGGCCAGCTTGAGCGCCGAGGCGCGGCCGACCGGGCCGGCCAGGACGACCGGGGTCAGCAGCGTGCCGTCGAACAACGCCCGGACCCCCGCCACGACCGTGTCGTCGCCCGACAGATACAGCCGGGTTGTCCCCACCTCACGGGGTGGCGGTCCGGTGATACCCCCGTCGACCAGTCGCGCCCCGGTGCCTTGCAGCGCCTCGGCGATCTGCGCCATGCGCCGGGGACTGACCGCGTTGGCATCGACGTAGACGCCGTCGAAGCCGGCGGCCGCCGCCTGGCGGACGACGTCGAGAGCGGCGGCCGGAGGGCACACGCTGAGGAGCAGCGTGCACTGGGCGGTCAGCTCGGCCATGCTTCCGGCGGATCGCAGTCCCAGCTCGGCTGCCCGCCGCCGGGTTGCGTCCGACCGTTCCCGCGGCAGCCACCAGACCCTGCTGCCCGCAGCCATCACCTGTGCCGCCACCTGTGCACCCATGGCTCCGGGGTGCACGATCCCCACGTCGGTATGAAGCATGCCGGGACCCTATCGCCGTCGGCAGCGACGCCTCGAAGCCGCCTGCCCACGTCGTCAAGGACGCCGTCGGCAACAGCTTTCGCTTCCCCGCCGATCACAGTCTCCAGCCTGGCGACTACGTGAAGCTGCGCGGCGGCAAGGGCACCGACTCGGACGCGAAGAACGTCGTCTACCGCCAGAACTGCAACTTCATCCGGAACAACGACAAGGACACGATCTACCTGTACAAGCCGTCCGGGAGCCGGGCGGACGTGCACGCGTACACCAAGAGCGGTTCCGACCCCGACCGCAACGGTTAGATCACCTTCCACGGCTGACGAACCGTCACGGCCGTCCGGTCACCGGCCGGTACGCCACTTGCTCAGCAGGCGCTTCGCCTGGGCGCGGCGGCGCGGGTCGGACGCGGTGCGCCGCACCTGCTCCACGGTGCGCCGTCCCTGAGGACTCCTCGTGTACTGCTTGATGCGCTGGATGACGCTCGGCATGATCGTCCCTCCTCCGGTCGGCAGGTTTCACTCCCTCGTCGCTGCGCCTACCCGGTGCCGGACCGTTCAGGCCACGGCTCGGTTCCCGGTCCCCTCGGGACCGGGAGCCGTGGGGTCCACCGCGGCCGTCCGTGTGCCTCAATGGCCGCCGCGCAGCAGCGCGCAGACGAAGTTCTCCTGGATGGCACGCAGTTGCCGCAACTGGGCGGGGGCCTGGGTCCGGTTGATCTGACTGGTGACGGAGAACGTCAGTGAGCGGCTGCCGTCCAAAGTGGCCGCGATCAGCTGCGTGTAGCCGGGGAAGTTGCCGGTGTGGCCGAGTACGACACCGCAGCGGGTCGCGTAGCGGAAGATTGCGAGGCCCGCGGAATTGCGTCCCGGGCCTGCCGGTTCGGACGCGCCGGCGATCCAGCGCCGCTGCTCCCGTACCACGCCCTTGCCGTACAGCGCTCCCCCGGCGTAGCCGCGGACGAAGCGGGTCATGTCGGCGGGGGTGGAGACGATGCCTCCGGAGGCCCATACGCCGGAGGCGCCGAGGATCTCACTGACGTCCTCCGGAGGGCCGGGCGGCGTCACGTCGTATCCGTGCAGATAGGGCTCGGGCAACCGGTAGCCCTGCGGAAGACTGGTGTCGCGCAGGCGCAGCGGCTCGTAGACGAGTTCACGCAGCAGTCGTTCGTACGTCGTGCCGGTGGCCGCCTCCGCCATCAGGGCCACGGCGATGTTGTCGGAGTTGGAGTAGCGGTACCGGCTGCCCGGCGGGAACCGCAGCGGTTCGTCGGCCACGTAGTCGAGGAGGCGACGGGAGTCGAAGTGGTGCCGCGGGTCGGCGGTCAGCTCCTCGATGAAGGCGGGGTCTTCGGTGTAGTCCGGCAGGCCGCTGGTGTGGTTCAGGAGTTGCCGCAGCGTCACCGACCCCCAGGCGCTGGGCAGCCGGGGCAGGCGTTTGCGGAGGGTGTCGTCCAGGCGCAGGGCGCGGTGGTCGACGAGGGTGAGCGCCACCGCTCCGCTGAAGGCCTTGGCCGTGCTCGCGATGCGCATGTGGTCGTGCGCGCGGGGCGGCCGGCCCGTGGCGAGGTCGGCGACACCGGCACGCAGGATGTGCTTGTCGTCGCCGCGGCGGAGCACGGCGATGATGCCGGGCGGGCCGCCGGGGCTGCGTACGAACTGGTCGAGCTGGCGCTGCAGCGTCCGGTCGTCCGACGGTCTCGGGGTGGTGTCGGCGGCGGCGCTGACGGCGGCCGGGGTCAGGCCCGCGAGGCAGACGGCGACGACGGCCGCCCGCAGCCGAGTGCGACGGATGGCGGTGCGGCGGGGCGGTGCGGGGCGTGGAGGCATGGCGGCTCCTGAGCGTGAGGTCCGGTGCGGATCCAGCCTCACCGGACGCGAAGGCCGCCTGCTCCTCGTGCTGCTGCATACGGCCCAAGGGAACGGCGACCGGGCGGCCGCCGTTTCTCGGCCTGTGCGACCGCCGCCCCTCGACCGCTCAGTCGTTCAGTCGCTCAGTGGTGCGCAGTGCACGTTGTTCGCACCGCCGCTCTGACTGCCGATCCGCCCCCAGTAGGTCACGCAGTGGCTGGGGTGGCCGATGTACACCGGGCCGGCGTAGGTCGTGCAGAAGCCGTCGTCGAACTCGGGGTCGACGTCCTGGGCATCCGTGAGCGCGGCGGGAGCGAACGGGTCCGTGGCCGGCCTCCTCAGTCCCGGCCACTCACGAACCGGTCGAGCGCAGCGGTGAGTTCCGCGGGCTTCTCCACCGGGAGTTCGTGGCCGGCGTCCAGGATGCGGATGACCGCGTTCGGGTAGGCCGTCGCCATGCGCAGCATCGGGGCGACGGGCAGCTGAACGTCGTGGTAGCCGTGCACCAGCAGGGTGGGGACGCTGATCTCGCCGACGCGGTCGAGGACGTCGAAGGCGCGCATGGCGGAGTAGAGCGTCATCACCACCTCGCGCGGAGTGGCCGCCGACGCGCCGATGTAGGCGCGGATCTCCTCGCGAGGGTAGCCGGGGGCGAAGGCGCGCTGGATGTTGGCGGCGACGAAGAGCTTGAACGGGACCAGGGTGGAGGCCGCCATCAGCAGAGCCCTTCCCCGGCTGTAGGCCATCTTGCTGATGGAGTTCACCAGCACCATGCGCTCGACCCGGTCGGGGTGGGCGAGGGCGATGGTCTGCGCGATCATGCCGCCCATCGAGTGGCCGACGGGGATGAAGCGGTCCACCTTGAGGTGGTCGAGGAGGGCCAGGACGTCACCGGCGAGGTCCTCGATCGTGCGGGCGCCCGATCCGGTGCTCTCGCCGTGGCCGCGCAGGTCGAGACGGATCACCCGGCGCAGTGGAGCGAAGTGGGCCATCTGGTGGTCCCAGCGGTGGCGGTTGGCCGTCCAGCCGTGGATGAACACCAGCGGCGTGGCGTCACCTTCGCGGGGGCCCTCGTCGTCGTACGTCAGTGTGGCGGCGTCGAGGGCTAGCTGTGGCATGGGGCCTGGCCTCCTGCGGTGTCGATGGAGTTACTGCCGAGTACGGTAATGGGCGCTGGGGCCGCCGTCACCGTCGCCGCCCGAGGAAATCCAGGATGTGTCCGAACACGTCGAGGGCGGCGCCCCGGCCGAGGAACGTGTCGAGATGACCGTAGCCGGGGATCTCGGTGTAGGTGACGTCCAGCTGGGGCTGCCGGTGGGCGAGGACGTCGTGGCAGAGCTTCTGGGAGTCCTGCCACAGGCCGTTCTCGCTGCCGGACAGCAGCAGGACGGGGGTGTCGATGCGGGCGGCCGCGTCCAGGGCGTTCTGGGGCAGGGTCCGGTAGCGCAGGTCGGTGTCGTGCCAGCGGACCACCGTGCGGGCCAGTTCGATGCGGCGCAGGTGCGGCAGAATCCACAGGGGCGCGGGGCCGAGGAGTTCGGCGAGGCGGTCGTGGGTGGTCTCGGTGAGGTGCTCGTGGACGAAGAGCGAGGCGCCCGTGCCCCAGGCCGAGTTGTGCAGGATCTGGCAGGTCGGGTCGGGACAGCTCGCCTTGCGGGAGGCCAGCGCGAACAAAGGGGTGTACTTCGACCACAGACCGACCTTGCGGATGTCGACGGGGATGTGGTCGATGCGGGACTTCAGCAGCTCTCCCGCCAGGGTCATGCGCAGGGAGGTGCGGCCGGCGAGCTTCGGAGTGAGGAACACGCCCTGGGACACGACACCGGCCAGGCCCGGCACCAGGCCGGCCGTCATGCTCAGCGAGAGGGTGAGCGAGCCGATGCAGTGGGCGACGACGAACAGGGGCCGGTCGCCGATGCGGGCGCGGATGTGGGCGACGGCTTCGGGGATGTCGTACAGGGCGACGTCGTCGTAGGTGTACTTCTGGCCGGTCTCGTTGTACGGCAGCCGGCAGCTGCCGCGCCAGTCCAGCAGCCACGGCTCGTAGCCGTCGTCGAGGAGGACATCGACGAGGTTGCGGGTCTCCGGCAGCAGGAACATGTCCGCGGAGGCGGTGTGGCCGTGCAGGAGCAGGACGGCGGGACGGTCGGCCTCGCCGCTGTCGACGCGGGTCAGGCCGAGGCGGACGCCGTCGCCCGCGCGGAAGGGGATCTCCTCGACCCTCGTCGGGTCGAGGCGGTGGCGGAGCGGGCGCAGGGCCGTGGTGGTGCGGACCTTGCGGAGCGCGGGCCTGGTCCTGGGGCCGGCAGCCTTGAAGATCATCGGTTGTGCTCCGTGGGGGTCTGGGTGCGGCGCAGGTCGAGCAGGTCGGCGGCGGCCCTGGCGAAGGGGCCGAGCAGGCCGCGGCCCATCTCCAGGCCGAACCAGGCCAGCCAGGTCAGCTTGGCGGCCCGCTTCTCCTGGCCGGTCAGGCGCGGGTCCACCTTGATGCCGTCGATCTGGTCGCGTACGTAGCTGTCGGCGGGGACGACGATCTCGCCCGCCAGGTGGGCGGCCTCGCCCTCGCGGCCGATCTCGACGCTCAGGGCGCGGGTCTGCCGCCAGACGTCGCGGCGGGCGCGGGCGTACTTGCGGCCCTCCAGCCACCAGCGTCCGCCGTCGGGGTCGCGCAACTGAAGCCGGTAGCACAGGAGTTGGTGGCGCAGGCCGTGCTGGTGCGGGATGCCTTCCTCGGGGCGGATCCAGACGTCGCCGCGCTCCACGACGAGCGGTTCGGGGTGGAGGGCGGTGCAGCGGAGTTCGCCGCGCACGTCCACGCGGCGCTCGGTGACCAGTTGGTGCATGCTCGCGATGGAGAGGGTGAGCTCCGTCGAACAGGGGGTGGCGGGCGCCGACGTGCCGATCGGGCGTACGGCGCCCTCGGCGGTCTCCTTGAACCACAGGTAGGGCTGGTCGTCCTTGTGCGGCAGCCGGGCCAGACCGTCGCCGGCGAGCCGCTCGAACGTCTTCAGCTGGGCCCGTGCGTCGTAACGGGCGGCGGGTTCGAGGCCGAGTGCCTCGAGGAGAGCGGCGGTACGGTCCATGGTGGCGGCCGGGCCGGTGAGGGTCGCCTCGCACAGTTTGAGAGCGGCGGGGCTCTGCAACACCCGGGACAAGAAGGACAGTTCGGGTACGGGGTCGGACTGGAGACGGGCGAGGGTGTCCGTGCGCCACTCGTCCCAGTCCTGGACGCGTACGTGCATGCCGCCGAGTGCCATGTCCCGTACGACGTCGTCGAGGGTGTTGGGGACGCCGGTCAGGTTGTAGTCGTAGCCCCAGGCGTCGGGTTCGCATACGGCGGCGACCGCGGCCCGGCTCACCCAGTCCACCGGGGCGGCGTTCAGATGCCGGAAGGCCGGGACGGTCCGGAAGCGGGCGAAGGCCGAGAACAGGCCACTGCTGAGGTCCTGGGGGTTGTAGGCGCCCGTCTTCGTGTGGCCGCCGATACCGCCGGGACGCAGGGCGGTGACGACCAGTCCGTGGTCGCGGGCGCGGCGCAGGGCGACCTCGGCGGCCCACTTCGTCTGGTCGTAGCCCGCGATGAGGCGGTCGACGTGGGCCAGCGGGTCGTCCTCACCCATGGCGGTGATGCCCACCTCGTTGAAGACGGCGATGGACGAGATGTGGTGCAGCGGCTTGGGGCGGCCGGTCGCGGCGAGTTCGGCCAGGGTCAGGGTGCCGAGGACGTTGCTCTGCCGCAGTGACTGGTAGCCGCGCAGGAAGTCCACTGCGGCGGCGACGCCCACGACGCTGTCCAGTTCGTGGGCGAGGGTGTTCCAGACCTCGTCGGACAGGCCCAGGTGCGAGCGGCGGATGTCGCCGGGCAGCACGGTGATCCGGCGGCGCACCTCCGAGGACCAGGGCAGGTGATAGCTCCGGAGCGCCTCACCGAGACGGGCGACGGCCGCGTCCTCGTCTGCCGCGCGGACCAGGCAGTAGAGGTGTGCGTCGCTGTGGCGCAGCAGGTCCAGCAGCATGTGCCCGCCGAGGAAGCCGGTCGCGCCGGTCAGCAGGATCCGGCGGGGCGGCAGCGGCTCGGGAGAGCCGGTGAAGGGCAGGCGGTCGGCGAGGGCGAGGTCGGCGAGGATCTGGTCCAGGTCCTCGCGGCGGGCGGTGGTGTGCGGAGCGTGGGCGGTGGTGTGCGGAGCGTGGGCGGTGGTGTGCGGGGCGTGGGCGGTGGCGGGTGGCGCCGGGACGGCCGCGGAGACCGGGGTCGGTGCCGTGTCGGGCGAGGGGAGGGTGGCGGGGGGTGCGGGTGTGGTCGCGGCGACGGTGGTCGGCGAGGCGGGCGGGATGGCGGTCACGGCGGTCGGCGGTGCCGGCGTGGTCCTGTGCGCGCCGGGGGCCGTTGCGGTCGTGGGTATGCGGAGTCCCGCCGCGGGGGACGCCTTGAGCCAGCGCTGGGCGAGGCTACGCGGGCGGGCGTCCGCGAACACCTCGTCCAGGTCGATCTCCAGGCCCAGTTGGTCCTCCAGCTCCGCGACGAGTTCCACGGCGTTCACGGAGCTGCCGCCGGCGTCGAAGAAGTCGGCGTCGGGAGAGAGGTGTCCGCCGGGGAGGTGGCGGGCGGCGGCGGAGGCGATGAGGGCGGCCAACGCGTCGGTGTCCGGGGAGGGCGCGGAGGCGGGCGTGCCGTCGGCCGCGGAGGCGGACGGCGGTTCGGCGGCGGGCACCTTGCCGAGGGCGGGATCCGTGCCCGGCACGGGCTCAACACCGAGGGTGGGCCCATTGCGGGCCACCGGTTGAGTGCCGGGCGCGGTCGTCATGCCGGGCACGGACCCAACGCCGGGGTCGGGGGCACTGCCGGGCGCGAACCCCGTGCTGGGCTCGGGCACCATGCCGGGCGCAGGCTCAACGCCGGCCTCGGGAACCTTGCCGGGCGGCGGCCCAGCAGTGCGCCCGGCCTGCTGTCCCGTTGAGTCGGCCGTGCGGGCCCCCTCCCTCGGTCGGGTCACCTTTGCCAGGAGCTCGGTCACGCTGAGCCCCGTACCGCCCCGCTCGATCGCCTCGGCGGTGGCCCGCTGTGCGGCGTGTGCCGACGTGGCCTCGTTCACCTCACGCATGAGTGCCCTTCATGATGTGCGCTATCGTTTTCCATGCGGCTGCCGGTCCGATCACCGCTGTCGCCAGGACCGGAACTCCCGAAGCTGTTCCGGCGTGACCACGGTCTCCAGTCGCTCGTCGTCCTGGTCGCCGCCACCGAGCGCGGCCACCAGGCGCCGGGCAGGTACGTTGCGTGGGGTCCGCTCCGCCGTGAGCCGGACCTTGGTGCAGCCCAGTTGTTCGGCCCGGTCGGCCAGCCACTGCAACAGGCGTTCCTCGACGCCCCGTCCGAGTGCGCGGCAGCTCATCAGCCAGGCCAGTACGTCGAGTCGGTCGCCGTCGGCGCGTACGGCCAGGAGGCCGATCTGGCCGTAGTCGCCGAACCGGTCCCGCGCGGCGGCCGTCCACACCTCGCCGTGCTCCCGCCACCGGGCGAGGTCGCCGCCGTCGGCGGACCGGGCCCGGAGGGTGAACTGGTTGGTGCGGCACACGAGTTGATCGGCCCGTTGCACGTCCGCCTCGGCCAGGGCACGGATGTCGACCCGCAACTCCAGCTGCGCGAGGAACTCCTCGAAACCGGCCTGTTCGCGTACGGCGTCCCGTTCCCGTTCCTGTTCGTAGAACCGGGCGCGCAGGGCGTCCTCGGCTGTCGTCGGCGCGGGGACGAGCGGCCACAACCGGCCGAGGAACTCCTCCAATTGGCCGGTCGGCGGGCAGGTGAGCGAGAGCACCTGCGGCAGCGCGGAGCGCATGCCGGCGATCTCGACGGGGTTGTCGTCGAGGAACAGGAAGCTGTCGAGGCCGAGGTTGAGCCTGCGTGCCGCGTCCGCCAGGCGGCCCGACTTGGGACCCCAGGTGGCCGAGAGCACGCTGAAGTGCTCGGCCTTCAGCAGGCTGTCGGGGCGGTCCAGGACGGCCCGGACGGTGTCCTCGTCGTTGTTGCTGACCAGTGCGAGCAGCGCGCCCGCCTCCCGCCACCGCAGCAGCCTGCGTGCCAGCAGGGCGCGCGGACCGGTCAGGTCGACCGCCTCGGGGCCGATCTCCCCGGCCACGCCGCCCCACAGCGTCTCGTCGCCGTCGACCGCGATCACCTTCGGTGCGGGGCGGCGGACCGCCCGTACGATGTCGGCCAGTCGCAGCGCGACCGCTGCCTGGAAGTGCGGGGTGAGGGGCAGGTGGGCCAGCCGTTCGGTCCGCTCGTCGATGCGTTCGTCGACCTCGTGGTACCGGGTCCAGTCGTCGTGGCCGAGCACCGCGATGCCGGGCGACTCGTCCAGTTCCGCGGCGACTTCGCGTTCCCAGCGGGTGAGGCGGTCCGCTGAGCGCGCGGACGGCAGGAAGCCGACGATCAGCGGCTTGCGGGTGCGTTCCGCCAGGGCCCGCAGCGCGGCGGGGTAGGCGGTGCGGAGTTCGGCGAGCAGTTCGTCGTCCACCGGCCCGAACCGCTCGAAGTCCGCCGCCCGCAGCAACACGGCACCCACCGCCGTTGAGGGTTCAGCGAACACGCCGGCAGGGTCCCGCAGGCCCGCCAGCACGTGGTGGTACGGGGCTTCCGCGACCGTCAGTTCCCCGCCCTGCGCGCCTTCGTCGACCGCCGCCTCGCACAGCCGCGGCAGGTTGCCGAGGGCGAAGGTGGCGGCGAGGGCGAGCGTGCCGGGCGCGACAACGGGCGGAGTCGTCCGCACCGGCGCCGTCGGCTCGCCTGCCGTCTCCTCCAGCAGCCGCACCAGCTCCTCCCCCAGCTCGCCCGCGCTCGCCGCGTCCAGGATGTCGAGGTTGTGGTCGAGCCGGATACGGCCCGCGTCCGGGGTCATGGTGATCATCAGGTCGAGGTCGGAGCAGCCGGTGCCGGCGGGCAGGACCTCCAGGTGGGTGAGTGGGCTCGCGGCGGAGCGCACGTAGTTGAAGTACACCTCCACCAACGGCGCGTTCGGCCGGTACAGCCCCTGCTTCGCCAGCGTCGCCAGGACGTCGGAGAACATCGCGCCCTTCGCGAGGATCTTCTCGAGGCGGCCGTCGGTCCGGCGCAGCACGTCCTCGATCCGTTCGTCCGCCCGGGCCTCGGCCGGGAACGGGACCGGCACGCCGTAGAAGCCCACCGCGTCGAAGGCGTCGACGTGGATGCGCGTGTCCACGGGCACGGCGAGCACGAAGCGTTCCCGCTCCCGCAGTCTGGCCAGCAGGACGGTCAGGGTGCCGAGGCAGAACGCGGCGGGGGTCACGGCGAGCTTGCTCGCGGTCGCGGACACACGTTCCATGAGCCCGTCGGGGATCTTCACGGTCACGCTCCCGGCGCGATACGACCGCGTCTGGGGGCGGGGGTGAGCGAGCGTCAGGTCGAGCCGGGCGCTGCCCTGGAACGCCTCGCGCCACTCGGCCGTACCTGCGCCGGGCTCGCCGGTGCGCTGGGCCTCGATCAGCAGGTCGATGTCGCGGTTGGTGACGGTGTCGCCCAGCACGGTCCCGGACAGCTCCGCGTCGATCTCCCCGGCCACCAGCAGCAGCGACTGGAGGTCGCTCACGGCGTGGTGCGCGCCGAACACCAGGACCTGGCCCTGGGCACCGGCGTCGAGCAGCTCGAATCGCCACAGCGGCGGGGCCGTCAGGTCGAACGGCGGCTCCAGCAGGCGCCGCAGCCGGTCGGCGGCGTCGAGCGGCCCGTCGGTGACGGTCGTCCAGCGCAGCAGGGGCTGCCCCAACTCGCGCTCGACCAGCAGCTGTCGCCCGGCCTCCGCGCCCGTGACGATCGCCGTACGCAGTGCCGCGTGCCGTGCTGTGAGCCGGTCGAGGATGCCGGTGAGGGCCTCACGGCTGGTCGGCATCGCAAGCGTTACCGCGAGTCCGACCGCGTGGGCCGCGTCCGGCATGCCGGGCTGGGCGCTGCGCAGGAGTCGTACGACGTCACGGGTGGCGGGCCGCAGTGCGGTCTCGGGTACCTCGGCGACGGCCTCGGCGGGGCGTTCCTCGCGGTTTCCGTCGGGCAGCGCGGTGGCCAGGGCCCGGGCCAGGCCGCGGATGTCGGTCGCCGAGAACACGGCGGCGGCCGGGAGTTCGGCACCGAGTTCCCGGGCGAAGGCGTTGCGCAGGCGGACGAGCATGAGGGAATCCAGGCCCAGTTCCTTCAGGGCCGTGGTCGCGGACACGTCCACGGCTCCCCCCGCGACCTGGACGGCCCGGGCCCGTACGTACGCTTCGAGCCGTTCGGCGCGTTCGTGGTCCGTCGTCGCCGCGAACACGCTCTTGACGAGGCCGTCGGAGCCGGTCGTGGCCGCCGGGGCGCCGACCAGGTCGGCGAGGATCGGGCGGGTGCGTGCCGCGTCCGGATCGAGGGCCAGCAGTTCCCAGTCCAGGGCGAGGGGCGCGAGCTGGCGGCGCTCGGTGCCCAGCACCCGGTCGAACAGTTCGCCGCCCTCCTGCGGGGAGAAGGCGACCAGGCCGGACCGGCCGGTCTCGGCGGCCCGGGTGCCGGACGCGGCGACCATGCCGACGCCCGCCCAGGCGCCCCAGTCCAGGCTCAGCGCCCGGCGGCCGGTGCGGGAGAGGTGATGGGCCCAGGCGTCGAGGAAGGCGTTGGCCGCCGAGTAGGGGCTCTGGCCGGGCGAGCCGAGGAGGCCGGCGGCCGAGGCGAACAGGACGAGGCTGTCGGCCTCCGGGACCAGTTCGGTGAGCAGGGCGGTGCCGAGGACCTTGGGGGCGAGGACGCGCAGGACGCGTTCGTCGGTCAGGTTGGCGACGGTGGCGTCGTCGAGCACACCGGCCGCGTGGACGATTCCGGCGATGGGGCCGGCAACGCGGCGTACGGCGTCCAGGGCGGCGGCCAGGCTGTCGCGGTCGGCCACGTCGGCGCGGGCGAGGTGCACGGCGATCCCGCGCTCCTCCAGTTCCCCGATCCAGCCGACGGCGTCCTCGCTGGGCGTGCCGCGGCTCAGCAGGGCGAGCCGGCGGGCGCCCCGGCCCGCCAGTCGTGCGGCGACGACCCGGCCGAGGCCGCCCAGACCGCCGGTGATCAGATACACGCCGTCCGGGGTGATCCCGCCGTGGCCTTCGTCGTCGGGGCGGGTTCGGGTCAGGCGCGGGACCAGGCGGCTCTCGCCGCGCAGGGCGACGAGGCGTTCGTCGTCGGCGTGGCGCAGCTGTGTCCACAGCGCGTCGACGCCGTCCGTGGGCGGCAGGTCGATCAGTGTGGTCGACAGTTCCGGGTGCTCCTGGGCCACAGCGAGTCCGAAGCCCCAGGCGAGCGCCTGCTCGGGGTGGGTGACCCGGGTGCTGTCTCCGGCGGCCTGGCTGCCTCGTACGACGACGAACAGGCGGGGTGCCCGGCCCTGGGTGCGGTCGGCGAACGTCCGGACCAGGTGCAGGGTGTCCAGGCAGCACACCCGGGCCGCCTGCTCTGCCGTACCGGCGTCCGCGACGGGCGGGGCGTCGAGCGCCGACAGCTGGACGACGCGTTCGGGCGGCGCGTCGGCGAAGGCCTCGTCGAGGAGTCGGGCCAGGTGCCGCGGATCGGCCGGGTCGAGGACGTAACGGCCGGGCCCCTCCGTGCCGTACGTCGATCCCCTGCGGGCGACGACATGCGGCACGGCGGCGGAGTGCAGGCGCTCGCCGAGTGCGTCGGCCACGCCCGTCCCGTCGGCCAGGATCAGCCAACTGCCCTGGCTCGGCGGCTCCTTGGCGACCGGGCGTGACTGCCAGCGGGTTTCGAACAGTGCGCCGTCCAGGGGCGAGAGGGCGGTGAGCGTGAACTCCTCGGCTGCCAGCAGGAGTTGTTCGTCCTCGTCGTACAGGCGCAGGTCTAGGGTCGCCGTGTCGCCGTCCAGGGAGCGCAGGGTGCAGGCCGCCCAGGCGGGTGCCGTACCGCGTCCGGTGAAGCGGAGTCGGCCGACTCCTGCGGGCACGAACGCCCGCCCCTGGGGTGCGTCGCCCGGCAGGGCGGCCGTGTGGAAGGCGGCGTCGAGGACGGCGGGGTGCAGCAGGTGGCCGTCGGCGGGTCTGCGGGTCAGCCTGCCCAGTGCCGCGTCGGCCGAACGGCGGCCCTCCTCCAGACCGCGGAAAGCGGGCCCGTAGTCGATGCCGAGGGCGGTGAGACCGGCGTAGACGGCCGGAAGGTCGGCCGTCTCGTCGCACCGCTCGCGCCACGCGGCAAGGTCGTCGCCCGTGTCCTCGGCGGGTGCGGTGACCGCCACCCGCCCGAGAACGTGCCGCTCCCACGGTGCACCCGTGGCCGCGGAGGCGATGGTGAAGTCCCGGAAGCCGTCCGCGGCCGGGTGCAGGACGAGTTGCAGTCGTACGGGCGTCTCCGCGTCGAGACGCAGCGGCTGTACGAACTTGACGTCGGCCAGCCGGACTCGGCGGCCTTCCTGTACGGCGGTGGCGGCTTCCAGGGCCATGTCGAGGAAGGCGGCGCCGGGGAGCCAGACCTCGCCGGTGACCCGGTGGTCGGCCAGATAGGCGAAGCGGGGATCGCGCAGGTCGACGTCGGTCTGGAAGAGGTGCCGGTCGGGTTCGTCGCTGGACTCGACGTGGGTACCGATCAGCGGCGAGCCGCTGCTCGTCGGGGCGGGTGCGAGCCAGTGGCGTTCCCGGGTGAAGGCGTACGTCGGCAGGTCGACGCGGCGCCCGGCCGGGAACAGGGCCGACCAGTCGGGGGTGTGCCCCGCCGTGTACAGCTCCCCCAGCCCGCGCAGGAGGGCATCCTGTCCGCCGTCGCGGCGGCGCAGTGACGCGACGCCGACCGCGTCGACGCCCTCCTCGGCCGCCACGGCCTCGATCGACGCGCCGAGGGAGGGGTGCGGGCTCAGCTCGACGAAGTAGCGGTAGCCGTCGGCGAGCATCCGCCGGACGGTGTCGGCGAAGCGGACCGGCTCGCTGAGGTTTTCGAACCAGTACCCGGCGTCCAGCCGCTCCCCGGGCATCGGCTCGGCCAGGACCGTCGAGTACAGCGGGGTCGGCGTCGAGGTTCCGCGGACCGCGGCGAAACGGCCGAGGAGTTCCTCACGCAGTGGGTTCATCAAGGGCGTGTGCGAGGCGAACGGGGTCGACAGCCGGCGGGCGGGTATCCGCCGCTCCTCCAGGTGCCCGGCCAGCTCGGCCAGTGCTTCGGCGTCTCCGGAGACGGCCGTGGAGTGGGCGCTGTTGACCGCCGCGACGAACAGCCGGCCGGCGTACGGCGTGAGCAGGTCCTCCACCTGCGGGCGGGGCAGTTCCAGAGCCAGCATGCCGCCCCGGCCGGTCAGTGGTACGACGGCCTGAGCGCGCCCGGTCACCACGGTGACGGCGTCGTCCAGGGTGAGCGCGCCCGCACTGTACGCGGCGGCGATCTCGCCGAGGCTGTGTCCGATCACGGCGTCCGGCGTGACACCGAGGGAGCGCCAGGCGGCGGCCAGTGCCGCGTTGACGGCGAACAGCAGCGGCTGGAGGATCTCGGTCCGGTCGAAGCACGCGGTGTCCTCGGTGTCGCGCAGGACATCGAGCACGGACCAGCCGGCGTGCCTGCCCACCGCCTCGTCGATCCGGGTCAGCTCGTCGCGGAACACCTCCGACTCGGCGAGCAACTGCCCGCCCATGCCGGGCCATTGACCGCCGTGCCCCGAGAGGACGAAGGCGACTTTGCCCGTCTGTTCCTCGCGGGTCGGCGCGATCGGGCTCCGCCCGTCCGCCAACGCGCCGAGTCCTGCGAGGAGTTGGCCCCGATCGCCCGCGACGAGCACCGCGCGCCGCTCGAAGTGGCTGCGGTGTCGGGCCAGCGTGTGGGCGACGCCGGGCAGGTCGGTGTCCGCAGTGAGGTGCGCGGCCAGGCGGGCGGCCTGCTGCCGTACGGCGGTGTCACCGCGTCCGGACAGCACGAACAGCCCTGCACCCGGGCCGGATTGGGACTTCGGAGGTTCGGCCTCCGTGCGCGGGGCCTCTTCCACGATGACGTGCGCGTTGGTTCCGCTGATCCCGAAGGCACTCACCCCGGCCCGTCGGGGCCGCTCGGCCGACGACGGCCACGGCAGCGGCTCCTGGAGCAGACGCAGCCCGCTGTCGTCCCAGTCCACGTGACGACTGGGCGTACCGGCGTGCAGGGTGCGCGGCAGCGTCTCGTGCCGCAGCGACTGCACCACCTTGATCAGCCCGGCGACACCCGAAGCGGCCTGCGCGTGCCCGATGTTGGACTTCAACGAGCCCAGGTGCAGCGGACGGCCCTGGGGACGGGCGTCGCCGAACACCTCGGCGAGGGCGTTCGCCTCGATCGGGTCGCCGAGGGCCGTGCCGGTGCCGTGGGCCTCGACGTAGTCGATGTCGGCGGGCTCCAGCCCGGACAGGTCCAGGGCCCGCCGGATCACCTGCTCCTGCGCCGGGCCGTTCGGCGCGGACAGGCCCTGACTGCGGCCGTCCTGGTTGACGGCGGTGCCGCGCAGCACGGCCAGCACCTCGTCGCCGTCCCGGCGGGCGTCACCGAGCCGCTTGAGTACGACCATCCCCGCGCCCTCGGCCCAGATGGCGCCGTCGGCCCCGTCGGAGAAGGAGCGGCAGCGGCCGGTCGGGGACAGACCGCGCAGCCGGCTGAACTCGACGAAGGTCTGCGGTGTCACCATCAGCGTCACTCCGCCGGCGAGGGCGAGGTCGCACTCGCCCGCGCGCAGCGCCTGTGCCGCCAGGTGGACCGCCACCAGGGACGACGAGCAGGCGGTGTCGACGGTCAGCGCGGGGCCGTTCAGGCCGAGGGTGTAGGCGAGCCGGCCGGAGGCGACGCTGAGGGCGGTGCCGGTGCCGACGTATCCGTCGAGCTGTTCGAGCCGGGAGCCGGACAGGTAGTCGCTGCCGAACATGCCGACGTACACGCCGGTGGTGCTGCCCGCGAGCCGGGCGGGGACGATGCCGGCGCGTTCCAGCGCCTCCCAGGTCGTCTCCAGCAGGAGTCGCTGCTGGGGGTCCATGGCGGCGGCCTCCTTCGGGGTGATGCCGAAGAAGCCCGCGTCGAAGGACTCGATGTCGTCGAGGAACCCGCCTTCGCGGGCGTACGACTTGCCCATCGCCTCCGGGTCCGGGTCGTACAGCGACTCGACGTCCCAGCGTCCGGCCGGGAAGGGTCCGACCGCGTCACGCCCCTGGGTGACGAGCTCCCACAGACCCTCCGGATCGCTCACGCCGCCGGGCAGACGGCAGGCCATGGCGACGAGGGCGACGGGCTCGTCGGTCGCGGGTGTCGTGGGGCGGGTTGTCGCCCGCGCGGGTGCGGTGGGGCGGGTCGTCGCGAGGGCCGAGGTCAGGAGGTGGTCGGTGAGGCGGGCCGGTGTGGGGTGGTCGAAGAGGAGTGTGGCGGGGAGTTTGGTGCCGAGACGGGTGCTGAGGCGGTTGCGCAGTTCGACCGCAGTCACCGAGTCCATGCCCAGTTCACGCAGCGGCTGGTCGGGGCGAACGGCTTCCGCGGAGCGCATGCCGAGGGCCAGGGATGCCTCCTCGCGGACCAGGGCGAGGACGCGGGCGGCCCGTTCGGCCTCGGGCAGTCGGGCGAGACGGTCCGCGAGGCGCCGGCCGACGTCGTGCCCGGTGCGGGGCGCGGGCAGCAGCGAGCGCCAGAGGGCGGCGCCCGGTCCGTCGGTCGCGGCCGCGTTGTCCCGCAGGCGCGGCAGGTCCAGGGCCCAGGCGACCAGGTGCGGGCGGTTCCGGCGCAGGGCGAGGTCGACGAGGTCGCGGCCCAGGTCCGCGGTGAGGGCGCGCTGGCCGAGGCGGGCCATCCGATCGAGGTCCGCGTGCGCGGCGGCCAGGCCCTCGCCCGCCCATGCGCCGAAAGAGACCGAGACGCCGGGCAGTCCCGACGCCTTGCGGTGGTGGGCCAGTTGGTCGAGGAAGACGTTGGCGGCCGCGTAGTTGGCCTGGCCCGCGGTGCCGAGGACACCGGCGGCCGAGGAGACCAGCAGGAAGAGGTCGAGCGGCAGGCCGGCGGTGAGGCGGTGCAGGTGGGCGGCGCCGTCGACCTTGGGGCGCAGGACCTGGGCGAGGCGCTCGGGGGTCAGCTCGGCGACGATCCCGTCGGCCAGGACGCCGGCGCAGTGCACGACACCGCGCAGGGGGAGGTCGTGGCCGACGCGGGCGAGCAGGTCGGTCACCGCCTCGGCGTCCGCGATGTCGCACGCCGCCACCTCGACCTGGGCGCCGAGCGCGGTCAGTTCGGCGGTGACCTCGGCGGTGCGCGGATCTTCGGGCCCCTGACGTGACGTCAGCAGCAAGCGGGAAACGCCGCGTTCGGCGAGCAGGCGGGCGATGTGGCAGCCGACGGCGCCCAGCCCGCCGGTGACCAGTACGGTGCCGTCGGTGGGGATTTCGGTCGGGATTCCGGCCACGTCGGCCGGGCGGGCCCGCACCAGGCGGGGTGCGAGCAACGCGCCTTGGCGTGCGGCCAGTTCGGGCTCATCGGCTTGCCCGACGGCTGCCGTCAGCGCGGCGGCGAGCGCCACCCCGTCGAGGTCCGGGTCATCGAGGTCCAGCAGGGTGAGTCCGAGGTCGGGGTGCTCGGCGCGGGCGCTGCGGGCCAGTCCCCAGAGCACCGACTGGGACAGACCGGGGACGGTGTCGCCGTCGCCGGCCGCGACCGCACCCCGGGTCACCCACACCACCCGGGCGGGCGCCTCCTCGGCCGGCAGGGCGATCAGCGCCTGCAGCTCGCGGAGGGCGGTGGACGCCAGCTCCTGTGCCGCGGCGGCGGTTTCCCCGTCCGGCGCCGGGTGCCGCCAGAACCGTACGAGAACGTCGGTGCCCGTCTCGCGCACCTCGATCCCGGACGCGTCGAGAGCGCGGAGGGCTTCGGCGGCCAGCGGATCGTGCCGGTCACCGACGACGCTCCAGAAGGTGCCGGGCGTCCCGCCCGACCGCGCGTCGACGGCCGTCCACGCCAGCTCGTACAGGTGCCGCCCGTTCTCCGAACCTCCCCGCAGGTCCGCGGGGCTCGCGGCGCGCAGCCGTACGGACTCCAGGCGGCCGACGGGGAAACCGTCGGCGTCCCACAGCGTCACGTCCAGGGTGAGGTCGGTCCCCGAGCCTCCGGTCCGCCGTACGGACGCGGTCAGTTGGGTGGCGCCGCCGGGCGGCAGGACGCAGCGGCCCACCGCGATGGGGAGCAGGACCCGGTCCTCGGACGTGTCGAACGCGGCGGCGACGTGCAGCGCGGCGTCCAGGAGCGCCGGGTGGACCGGATACGGGTCGTCCGCGTCACGGGCCACCGGGGGCAGGGACAGGCGGGCCAGCAGTTCGCCCTCGCCGGTCGTGACGGCCTGCCTTACGGCCTGGAAAGCGGGGCCGTAGCCCAGACCGAGGCCGGTCAGGCGGGCGTACGTCTGCTCGCCCCAAGCGTCTTCGGCGGTCTCCGGCCACACCGGCGGCCGCCCCGCTGTCGCGGAGGCCGGCTCGGCGGCCGACGCCGTCGCGTGCAGCGTCCATCCCGCCGACTCGTCGCCGCGTGGGCGACTGTGCACGGTGATCTCCGGTACCGGGCCGGCGGTGGTCACCTCGACGGACACCTCGACCGTGCCGGAGGCGGGCAGGGTCAGGGGCGCGAGCAGGAGCAGGTCGGTGACGTCACCCGGGCGGGCCACGGCGAGCGCCGCGCGGCACAGTTCCATCAAGGTGGTGCCCGACACCACGGTGCGGCCGAAGACGGTGTGGTCCGGCAGCCAGTCCGTGGTGGCCGTCGACCACTCGTTGCGGAACGTCCAGCGGGTCTCGTCCGGGGACTGGAGCTGGATGCCGAGCAACGGGTGGGCGGCGCGGTCGAAGAAGCCGACGCCCCCGCCGACGCTCGCGGGCTCGATCCAGTGGCGCTGCTGGTCCCAGGCATACGTCGGCAGGTTCGCCGGGTCGGTGTCCGGCACCAGGCGGCGCCAGTCGAGGTGCCGCCCGTGGACGTGGAGTTCGGCGGCGGCGCGGTCCAGGCAGGCGGGGCCGCTCTCGTCGCGGCGCAGCGAGCCGACGGCGACCAGGTCCAGGTCCGTGTCCTCGGCGACCGTGCGCAGGGCCGTCAACAGGGCGGGGTGGGGGCTCAGTTCGACGAAGTGGCGGTAGCCGTCGGCGGCCATGCGCTCCACGGTGGCGGCGAAGCGGACGGGCTCGCGCAGGTTGGTGTACCAGTAGTCCGCTTCGAGTTCCTCGGTGACCGGTTCGCCGGTGACGGTGGAGTACCAGGCGACGGAGGTCGGGTAGGTGGTGACGCCGTCGAGTTCGTCGAGGATCGTTGCACGGACCGGCTCGACCTGAGCGCTGTGGGAGGCGTAGTCGACGTCGAGGCGGCGGACGAACACCTGCTGCCGGTCGAGGTCGGCAAGGAGGGTCTCCACGGAGTCCACGTCACCGGCGATCACGGTCGAGCGGCCGCTGTTGACGGCGGCGACCGAGATACGGCCCTCGTGCTCCGCGAGGCGGGCGGTCACCTCGGTGTGCGGCAGGGCGACGACGGCCATGGTGCCGGTGCCGGACAGGTCGGTCAGGGCCTGGCTGCGCAGGGCGACGACGGCTGCGGCGTCGTTGAGGCTCAGTGCCCCGGCGACACAGGCGGCGGCGACCTCGCCCTGGCTGTGCCCGATCACCGCGTCGGGGCGTATGCCGCGGGCCCGCCACACGGCCGCCAGCGACACCATCACGGCGAAGAGGACCGGCTGGACGACATCCACGCGGTCCAGGGAGGGTGCGCCCGCGTCGCCGCGCAGGACGGCCGCGACCGACCAGGTGGTGAAGGGGCGCAGTGCGGCGTCACAGCGGTCGAGTTCGTCGGCGAACACCGGGTCGCCGTCGAGCAGGTCGCGGGCCATGCCGGTCCACTGGGACCCCTGGCCGGGGAAGACGAAGGCCAACTTGCCGTCCTGTCCGGCCTGTTGCGGCCCGACGACCAGATCGGGGTCGGCCTGTCCCTCGGCCGGCCCGTGCAGGGCGGCCAGCAACTCGTCGCGGTCGCCCGCCTGGATGACGACCCGGTGCTCGAAGTGCGTGCGGTGATGGGCCAGCGTGGCGGCCACGGACGACAGCGGGGCGTACGGCTCGGCGGCGAGGGCCCGGCGGAGGCGGTCGGCCTGCCCCTGAAGGGCGGGCCGGCTACGGGCGGAGAGCGGGAAGAGGCTCGGCGCGGGACGGTCGTCGGTTCTCGGACCGACCTGATTCGACGCGGTCTCCTCGGACAGACGGGCGGGGCCCCGCTCCGACTCCCCACCCGGCCGCGCCGGGTCCCTCGGGGCCTCCTCCAGTACCACGTGCGCGTTCGTGCCGCTGATGCCGAACGCGCTCACGCCGGCCCGCCGTATTCGCTCGTCGTTCCGGGGCCAGGCTCGGGCGGTGGTGAGCAGGGTCAGGCCGCTGTCGGTCCAGTCGACGCGGTCGGTCGGGGTGTCGGCGTGCAGGGACGGCGGGAGTTGCTCGTGGGCGAGGGACAGCACCGTCTTGATGATGCCGCCGATGCCCGCGGCGGCCTGGGTGTGGCCGATGTTGGACTTCAGCGAGCCGATGCCGAGCGGTCGGTCGGCGGGGCGGGCCGGCCCGAACACGGCGGCCAGCGCGCGGCCCTCGATGGGGTCGCCGAGCGGGGTACCGGTGCCGTGGGTCTCGACGTAGTCCAGGTCGCCGGGCCGGAGACCGGCCGCGTCCAGCGCGGCGTGCAACACCCTTTCCTGGGCAGGCCCGTTGGGCGCGCTCAGGCCCTGACTGCGGCCGTCCTGGTTGATCGCCGAGCCCTTGACGACCGCGAGGACCCGGTCCCCGTCCCGGCGGGCGTCCGTCAGCCGCTTGAGCAGGACCAGGCCGCACCCCTCGGCCCACACCACACCGTCCGCACCGGCCCCGAACGCACTGCACCGCCCCGACGGCGACAGCCCGCGCAGCCGGCTGAACTCCACGTGCCCGCGCGGCGTCACCAGCAGCGTGGCCCCGCCGGCCAGCGCCAGGTCGCACTCACCGCCCGCCAGCGCCCGCGCCGCCAGATGCAGGGCGACGAGGGAGGAGGAGCAGGCGGTGTCGACGGTGACCGCCGGGCCCTGGAGGCCGAGGGTGTAGGCGATGCGCCCGGAGGCCACGCTGGACGCCGAGCCGGTGCCTACGTGCCCGTCGAGTTGGGCCAACGGGGCAGAGGCCAGATAGCCACTGTCGTACAGGCCGACGTAGACGCCCGTTGAGCTGCCGTTCAGTGTCTCGGGGACGATCCCGGCGCGCTCGATCGTCTCCCAGGCGGTCTGCAGGAGCAGCCGCTGCTGCGGGTCCATGGCGGCGGCCTCGCGCGGCGAGATGCCGAAGAAGGCCGCGTCGAAGCGGTCGATACCGTCGAGATAGCCACCGTGCAGGGAGTACGCCGTGCCGGTGGCCTCCGGGTCGGCGTCGTAGAGGTCCTGCGTGTTCCAGCGGCCCGGCGGCACCTCGGTCACGACCTCCTCGCCGGCGGACAGCAGTCGCCACAGCGCCTCGGGGTCGTCGGCGCCGCCCGGGAAGCGGCAGGCCATGGAGATGATCGCGATGTCGTCGTCCGCGCGTGCGGGATGCACGGACAAGGACTCGACGACGGCAGGAGCTGGGGCGCCGCCGAACACGGCCTCGGCGAGTGCCTCGACCGTCGGGTGGTCGAAGACCATGGACGGGTCGAGGGCCTGACCCGTCCGCTCCGAGAGTTCCGCGGCCAGGGTCACCAACTGGCGGGAGCCCAGGCCGAATTCGGCGATCGGCCGACGCGGGTCGACGGTCAGCGGGTCCAGCCCGGACGCCTCGGCCACGGCGGACACCAGCCACGCACGCACCGCCTCGGGTGTGGTGACGGACTGCTTCGGGGACTCGTTCGCAGGCATCTGGGCAGGTCCTCGTGAAGTCGGGCTCGGGCTGTTTCCCGTACGGGCGATGGCGATACGGCCGGCAAGGCGGGCTTACGGCTGAACACGTGGCCGGGGTACGGCCGTTGGGGCACCGTCGGCGCGGGGGTGTGCGCCGACGGCGGGCGGTGTCAGCGGGTGGCCGGCGCGGCGAGCACGGCGAGGGTGCCGCTCAGGTGGGCCGTCCGCGTGGCGCGGCGCTGGATCTTGCCGCTGGACGTCTTGGGGATCGTGCCGGGGTGGACGAGGACGACGTCGCGCACGGACACGCCGTGGGCCTCGCCGATCGCGCTGCGGATCAGGTCGGTGATCTTCTCCGCCTCGCCCTCGGCGTCCGGGGCCGCCTCGGCGACCAGGACGACCTGTTCACCGTCCACTCCCCCGTCGACGGAGAACGCGGCGGTGCAGCCGGGACGCAGGGCGGGGTGGGCCATCTCGGCGGACAGTTCGAGGTCCTGGGGGTAGTGGTTGCGGCCGTCGATGACGATGAGGTCCTTGAGGCGGCCGGTGACGAACAGTTCGCCGTCGCGCAGGAATCCGAGGTCGCCGGTGCGCAGGAAGCGGCCGTCGCGGCCGGCGAGGGTGGCGCGGAAGGTCTCGCGGGTGGCGAGGGTGTTGCGCCAGTAGCCCTTGGCGACGCTCGCGCCGGCCGCCCAGATCTCGCCGACCTCGCCCTCGGGGAGTTCCTTGTGGAGTTCGGGGTCGGCGATCACCAGGGTCACGCCCGGGCCGGGGCGCCCGCAGCCGACCGCCGCGGCGTCCGCCTCGCCCGCGTGCGGTCCGGTGTCCGCGGCTGCGAGGAGCGTGGGCGGGGCGCCCACCGTGCCGCCGGTGACCATCACGGTGGACTCGGCGAGGCCGTAGCAGGGGTAGAAGGCCTCGCGGCGGAAGCCGGCCGGGGCGAAGGTCGCGGTGAACCGTCGCAGGGTGGCGGGGCGCACCGGTTCGGCGCCGTTGAAGGCGACCTTCCAGGAGGTCAGGTCGAGTTCGTCGACGAGTTCGGGGCCGGCGTGCTTCAGGCACAGCTCGTAGGCGAAGTTGGGGCCGCCGCTGGTGTGCGGGCGGTAGCGGCTGACGGCCTTCAGCCAGCGGTCGGGCCGCTGGAGGAAGTGCAGCGGGGAGAACAGGGTGGTGGTGAGGCCGAGGTAGACCGTGTTGAGGACCGGCCCGATGAGGCCCATGTCGTGGTACGTGGGCAGCCAGCTGACGATCAGTTCGCGGCCGTACTCCTCGATGGTGTCCGGGGTGTGGCCCATCCGTTCGGTGATGACCCGTTCGTTGTCGAGCAGGTTGCCGTGGGTGACGACCACGCCCTTGGGGGCGGAGGTCGAGCCGGAGGTGTACTGGAGGAAGGCCACCGAGTCGGCACCGAGGTCGGGTTCACGCCAGGAGGCGGCCGACTCGTCAGGGATGTCCTCGGTGGCCACGCAGGTGATGTCGGCGAGCTCGGGCAGCTGCTCGGCCATGCCGGTCAGGGCGGCGATCACTTCACGGCCGCCCAGGATCACCTTGGCGTCCGCGTCGGCTATGAGGCGCTTGGTCCGGGTCAGCGCGCGGTGGTTCTGCGCCCGGCCCTGCGGGGGCACGCCCGGGACGGCGACGACCCCGGCGGACAGGCAGCCCAGGTAGCCGCTGATGAACTCCAGGCCGGGCGGGTACAGCAGCATGGCGCGGGATCCGGTCAGGCCGCGCTCCTGGAGCCAGGCGGCGATCGCCCGGGCGCGTCCGGCCAGCCGCCCGTAGGAGATGTCCTGGATCTCCCCGTCGCAGTCGCCTGTGACGAGGAAGCGGTATGCGATCCGGTCGGGCTGGTGCGAGGCGTGCGTGGTCAGCAGGTCGACGAGGGAACGAGCCATATGTACGTGTCTCACCTGTCTGGATAGGTGGCGAGGGAACTGGAGTTCGAGGGCCGCGTCATGGGTGTACGCGGAGGCCGCGGGCGGACCGGCCCCCTTGCCGTCCGTCCCTCTCGACCACTCGCCCGAAGGTGCCGCGATACAGCTTGCTACCGGCGAGTAACACGTTAGCAAGTCCCCGGGCGCGGCGGAGGCCACAGTGTAAACCCTGTGCGTCAAACGGAATTTGAGAGCTCAACGACATGGCAGGCAAAAGGCCCGGACGCCGAGCAGCTCTCGGTCGTCCGGGCCTGGATGGCCGGTTGCGGTCAGCCGCCGTCGAGTCGGGCGCGCAGAAGCCCCTTGCCCAGTTCGGCACCCTTGCGGCTGTCCGCCTGGGCCTTGCGGAACAGGTCGGCGACCTCGGTGTCCTTCTCGCGCTCCGCGTCCTGGATGTAGCTCTCCAGACGCAGCGCGTTGCTCAGGCACGCCTCCACATACCAGATCAGGTTGTAGTCCTTGTCCGGCGTACCGGTCACGCCGCCGGTCTCCGTGCTGCTGGTCATTCGGGCCTCCTCCAGCGGTAGACGTTCCGGGACCGCCCGGGTACCCGCCGTCCGGCCGGACACACCGCCCAGCAATACCGACAGATGCCACAGAAACGAACAGAGCACCGGCACTTTCGAAGCGATGTGTCCATCGACCGTGCGAGACCGGTCGACGACGGTGGGTACTGTGCTGCGGGTGCCTCATGTGAGGGCTTCTCGCTCCACATCGGCAGCGGGTCGCCGCGCTCGCGGTGCAACAGGCCGCGCGGCGCGCGGACCCCGGCCGTGGGACGCGACGGCCGCGGACGACTCGCCGGTGCTCGGCATGACGGCCGCGGCCCAACTCGCTGTGCCGCGGACGGCGCCGCCCACCTCCGGTACGGCGCCTCGCCGATCGACACCTTCGAGCGGGTCGAGCCGCACGATCTGCGGGCGCGGGTGGATCGGGCGGTGCGTCTTTGGTCGGCCGGGTCGGGCCACGGGCCGAGACCGATCCGGTGGGCCGGTTCGCCCGTCCGCTGCCGACGCTCACGACAGCGGCGGACGCCCGGCGCACCGAGCCGAAGCGCGAGAGCGCGACCGGTCCCCCGTTCCGGTCGTGCCCCCGCGGTGCCTAGAACTTACGTGTGGAACGGAACCGTTGTGAATCGCGTCGATGCCCGCTGTGCCGCGCACATGGCTCACCTGTGCACAGGTGAGTCCGGATGGCCCGGATTCGCCCGGTCGAGGACGGGCGGTTCGAGGTCTCCCAGGACCAGGTGGGCGAGGACGACCTCGTAGAGATCGCTGCCGGCGGCGAGCAGCCGGTGTTCGAGGACGGGTTCCGCACTGCGGACGTGCTCGCGCACGGTCTGCGCGTGCATGCCGAGTGTCTGGGCGGCCCGTTCGGAGTTCCCGCCGGCCGCGATCCACGTGCGCAGCGTCCGGCGCAGGTCACGGGCGTCGCTGTCCAGCCGGCCGAGGAGGGCGTGCGCCCAGGCCCGTACCGCGGTCCCGGCGAGGAGATCGGCGAGCCGGGTGGGGGCCTGCTGTGTGTCGCCCCGCGCGGCCGGGATCTCCGCGAGGCCGATCTGGGTGTTCAGAGCGAGGTGGGCGGCGGCGCGGACGGTGAGGTCGGAGAAGTCGGTGCCCAGCAGGCCTTCGACGCGTTCCATGCGGGCGCGGACCGTGTTGCGGCTGACGCCGAGGACCTTCGCCGCGTTCACGGCGGTGAACTCCAGGCCGAGCCGGGTGGTGGCGAGGAGTTCGGCGCGGGTGTGGTGCGGCAGCGTGTCGAGCGGACGCAGCACACGCGCGGTCCAGTCACGGAGGGCGAAGGGGTCCATCAGGCGTTCGGGGTGGGTGCGCTCGGCGTAGACGGCCGCCTTGTCGGGCCGGAAATGCGCGACGGCGAGGGCGCTGACGGCCTGCCCGTAGGCGGTGGCGGTGCGGGCCAGGCTCTGCCGGACGCTGCCGCCGAGGAAGACGCCGGGGTGGCGCTCGATGAGCGACCGCAGGGCCGCTCCGGCGGCCTCACCCGGAGTCACGACGATCACGTGCCCGTCCACGGCGGGGCAGCGCACCACGAGGGCCTGCTCCCGGGTCGCGTCGAGGCACTCCTCGGCGATGCGGTCGCGCTCCGCGGCGTCGCCTTCGAGGACGTAGACGCAGGCCGTGTCCGTGTCGAGCAGGCCCGGCCACAGACCCGCGGCGACACGGCGGGCGGACACGGTGTCCTCCACCATCAGCAGCTGCAGGATCGCCAGCCTCAGGTCGGAGGTCGCCCGCTCCAGCCGGCGTCCGGCGAGGGCCGTCTCACGTGCCCGCAGCAGCACTTCGACGACCTGCGCGGTGTGCGTCACGATCTCGGACGCCCGCCGGTCGAACGGGGTCGTCCGCGCCACCGCGAGCACTCCGGCCGAGGACGGGCCCGGCCGTTCCACCCTGACGATCCGCAGATGCCGGCCCTCTCCCTCCCACGCGGCGGAGGCGATGCGCCCGGCGACGATGTCCGCGACCAGATCCGCGTCGAGGTCGGCTTCCCTCGGCAGCCGGGTGCCGCCGAGGAGCGCGCCGGTGTGGTCCTGGAGGGAGGCCTCGCCCCGCACGGTGTCGGCGAGCCATGCGACGACCCGGCGTACGTCGCGCCCGGTCGGGCGCAGATGGTCGAGCAACTCCTGTGCCCACACCGCGTCCTGCGGGCCCGTCACCTCCGGGTGACGGAACCCGTCCTCTCGGCCAGCCACGTCGGCCTTCTCCTCCCCCCTCGCATCGTCCGGTATGTCGGTCGGGGACGTTACACGCCCCGTCGCGTACGCGAACCTGCCGGTGGCCGCCGGGAGACTCAAGTCGGCTCGCCGGGGCCTCGGTCAGGTGAGCAGCGAGCCCGTCCCCTGGGGGTCGAAACCGGCGAGGGCCTCATCGATGCGGGCAAGGCTGTCGGCATGCAGGTCGACGCGGGCGGCGGACAGGTTCTCGGCGATGTGGGCCGGGGTACGGCTGCCGGGGATCGGCACCACGTGGTCGTCCTGGTGCAGCAGCCACGCCAGCGCCAACTGGCCCGGGGTCAGGCCGAGGTCGGCCGCGATGCCGCGCAGGGGAGCGTAACGGTCGTTGTTGGCCTTGAGGTTGGCCTCGTCGAAGCGGGAGATGTTGCGGCGGAAGTCGTCCTCGGCGAGGTTGTCCACCTTGCCGGCCAGGAACCCGCTGCCGAGCGGACTCCAGGCCACGATCCCCACGCCCAGTTCGCGGGCGGCGGCGTGCAGTTCGGGGTCGGCGGGCTGCCACATCGACCACTGGGTCTGCACGGCGGCGACCGGGTGGACCGCGTGGGCCCGGCGCAGTTGGCCGGCGGTGACGTTGGACAGGCCCAGGTGGCGCACCAGGCCGTCCTTCACGAGGTCCGCGACGGCGCCGACGGTGTCCTCCAGCGGGACCTGCGGGTCGGGGAAGTGCGGGTAGTACAGGTCGATCACGTCGGTGCCCAGGTTGCGCAGCGACTGCTCGGCGTACCCGCGTACGTAGCGGGGCTCGGCGTTCACGGCGAGCTCGCCGAAGGCGTACGACACCGGGAAGCGGTGGCCCTCGGCGCCCTCGGGGACGCGGAAGCCGAACTTGGTGGCGACGACCACGCCGTCCCGGCGGCCCTTGAGGGCCTCGCCGACGAGGCGTTCGTTGTGGCCGTCGGCGCCGTAGCCGTCTGAGGTGTCGATGAGGGTGGCGCCCTCGTCGAGTGCGGCGTGCAACGCGGCGACGGCACGCTCGTCGTCGATCTCGCCGTACATGCCGGGCGACAGCACCATCGCGCCGAAGCCGATCGCGGAGGTCTCGAGGTCGCCGAGGAAACGGTGGGGCAGGGTGGTCATCGGTTGCTCCTGGTCGTCCGGTCTCGTGGATCTCTGGTGATCTCGTGTGATCTCTTGTGGCCCCAGCCTCTCCTCGGTTCCCTGCCGCCGTCCAAGACATTTCGCTATAACCGTTGGTTATGGACGTTCATGTGCGCGACCTTCGGTACTTCACGGTGCTCGCGGAGCATCTGCACTTCACCGTGGCCGCCCAGAAGCTCTTCATCTCGCAGCCCGCCCTGTCGAAGCAGATCCGGGCGCTGGAGCGGCAGTTGGGCTTCCCGCTGCTGGAACGAAGGCCCCGCGAGGTCGTGTTGACGCCCCAGGGACAGGCCCTGCTGCCGAGGGCCCGGGACCTGGTGGCGGCATGGGACAGGGCGTGGCATCAGGCGCGGGCCGCCGGGCCGACGTTCTCTCTCACCGTCGGCATGCAGACGGCCGTCGGCCGCGACCTGCAGCGTGAGGCGCTGGCCCGGTTCCGGGACCAGGGCTGGCGGATCTCCCTGCGGCTGGTGAGCTGGGAAGATCCGACCGCCGGGCTCGGCGACGGGGGTTCGGACGTGGCGTTCCTGTGGCTGCCGCTCCCGGCGCCGGGCCTCGTCTCCCGCACGCTGGTCCGCGAAGGCCGCTGGGTCGCTCTGCCGCCCGACCACCGGCTGGCCGCCCTGCCGGAGGTGGACCTCGCCGACCTCGCCGACGAACCCTTCGTGGCGCTGCCCCCCTCTGCCGGACCGGTGCGGGACTTCTGGCTGGCCACCGACGCGCGCGAGGGCCGTGAGCCCCGGATCGGTACCGAGGTGACGTCTCCTGCCGACACGTTCGAGTCCGTCGCCTCCGGACTGGGGGGGGGGGGGGGGGGGGGGGGGGGGGGGGGGGGGGGGGGGGGGGGGCGGCGCGGGGCGGCGGGGGGGCCGGCGCCGGGCGGCGGGGCCCGGC
>NZ_JBIAHG010000010.1:262793-276797 GCF_042870385.1 Streptomyces sp. NPDC006602
CCGCGCCGCCCCCCGCCCCCCCCCCCCCCGCCCCCCGGCGCCCCCCCCCCCCCCCCCCCCCCCCCCCCCCCCCCGGCTCTACCCGCGCCCCGACGTGGTCTGCCGTCCCGTCCGGGGACTGGCACCGGCGGAGCTGGCCCTGGTGTGGCGCGCGGACGACGTCCGGCCCGAGGTGGCTGAGTTCGTCGCCGCGTTCACGCCGTTGCCCTCAGCGGCCCCCTCGGGCTTACGCGGTCGTCGCCCCCGCACGGCATAAGCTCGACAGATGGCCAAGTACTTCGACGTGCACCCCGACAACCCGCAGCCGCGCACCATCTCCCAGGTCGCCGACAGTGTCCGCTCGGGTGCGCTCATCGCGTACCCGACGGACTCCTGCTACGCCCTGGGCTGCCGACTGGGCAGCCGTGACGGCATCGACCGGATCCGGACGATCCGCCGGCTGGACGACCGGCACCACTTCACCCTCGTGTGCCAGGACTTCGCGCAGCTCGGCCAGTTCGTACGGGTCGACAACGACGTCTTCCGCGCGATCAAGGCGTCGACGCCCGGCAGCTACACCTTCATCCTGCCCGCGACGAAGGAGGTGCCGCGCATGCTCCAGCATCCGAAGAAGAAGACGGTCGGCGTGCGCATCCCCGACCACGTCGTCACCCAGGCCCTGCTCACCGAGCTCGGCGAGCCGCTCCTGTCCAGCACGCTGCTGCTGCCGGACGAGGAGGAGCCGATGACGCAGGGCTGGGAGATCAAGGACCGGTTGGACCACGTCCTGGACGCGGTGGTCGACTCCGGGGACTGCGGCACCGAGCCGACGACGGTCATCGACTTCTCGGGCGGCGAGGCGGAGATCATCCGCAAGGGCGCGGGCGACACCTCACGGTTCGAGTAACGGGTTCGCAAAGGGGCGTTAACGGCGAGGTCAGAGGGCCAGGGGTGCCGGATGCGCCTCTGAGCGGGCGTGTCACGATGCCATGATCCACCCGGACGGCCGGGCGGTCCCGCCGGCCGACACCCCGCAGAGAGGCAGCCCTCGTCATGACCGCCGTACAGGGAACCGCAGTCGACATCCCCACCGACGACGGCACCGCCGACGCGTATCTGACGCATCCCGGTGACGGCAGCCCGCACCCCGCGGTTCTGCTCTACATGGACGCCTTCGGGCTGCGCCCGCAGCTGATGTCCATGGCCGACCGGCTGGCCGAGGCCGGCTACACGGTGCTGGTGCCCAACGTCTTCTACCGGCACGGGCGGGCGCCCGTCGTGGAGCTGCCGGAGTTCATCGACCCGGGGGCGCGGCCGGAGATCTTCGAACGGATCGGCCCGGTCATGCAGACGCTGACCCCGGAACCGGCGATGCGGGACGCGGGCGCGTATCTGCGCTGGCTGGCCGACTCCCCCGCGGCCGCCGACGGCCCGATCGCCGTCACCGGCTACTGCATGGGCGCCCGGCTGGCTCTCCTGACCGCCGGCACCTACCCGGAGCGGGTCGCGGCAGCGGCCGGTTTCCACGGCGGGCGGCTGGCGACCGAGGCCCCGGACAGCCCGCATCTGGTGGCCGGCGACGTCACCGCCGAGCTGTACTTCGGGCACGCCGACGAGGACCCGTCGCTGCCGGTCGAGCAGATGGAGCGCCTGGAGCAGGCGCTCACCGCGGCCGGCGTCCGCCACACCTGCGAGGTCTACTCCGGGGCGCGCCACGGCTACACGCAGGCCGACACCGCGTCGTACGACCGAGCGGGCGACGAGCGTCACTGGGCGGCCCTGCTCGATCTCCTGAAGCGCACCTTCTGATCCGGCGGCGTCTCGCGGGGCGTGAGCCGGGAGCGTGTCACACCGGGCGCCCCGAAGCGCATGTCTGGCCGGAACTCGTCCCTGCGTGACCGGAGTTGAGCCCCGCCAGGCGTGAGTTCACTCCTTACCCCCGGTTACCTGCTGGAACCGCTTGCTTTGCTTGTCCATTACCAGTAACTCTTCCCTCTCAAGCCGTGACTCTGGGGGAGTTCGCATATGGAAGGCACGGTTGACGGGTTCCGCTACGGGGTGGTGACTCCTTTGGCCGCCTATGTGATGGCGTGCCTGGGAGGGGCTCTGGGGCTGCGCTGCACGGTTCGGTCCCTGCTCGACACACAGTCGTGGAAGGCCGGCTGGCTGGCGCTGGGCGCGGCCTCGATCGGCTGCGGCATCTGGACGATGCACTTCATCGCCATGATCGGCTTCCAGGTCGAGGAGACCCGGATCCGCTACGACGCGAGTCTGACGGTGCTCAGTCTGGCCGTGGCGATCGTGGTGGTCGGCATCGGCGTGTTCATCGTGGGCTATCGCGGTGCGAGCCCGGTCACGCTGTCCGCCGCGGGCGTCGTCACCGGATCAGGTGTCGCCGCCATGCACTACCTGGGTATGGCGGCGATGCACCTGAACGCAGATGTGCGCTACGACCCGCTCGTCGTCGCGCTCTCGGTGCTGATCGCGATCATCGCCGCCACCGCGGCCCTGTGGGCGGCCGTCACGATCCGCGGCTTCCTGACGAGCCTCGGGGCCAGCCTGATCATGGGGGTGGCGGTGTCCGGGATGCACTACACGGGAATGGCCGCCGTCAGTGTCCACCTGCACGGCACAGGCGGCGGCACCTGGGCCGGCGACTCGCCCCACTCGCTGCTGTTACCCATGCTGCTCGGGCCGGTCGTCTTCCTCGTACTCGCGGGTGTGGTGGTCATGTTCGACCCGCTGCTGGTCATGGGCGACGGCGACCGGAGCCGGTCCGCACCGCTCGGGCGAGCCACCCCGCCGCCGCCCGCCGAACCGCCGCGCCCCGCCTTCGGGACGACGACCGGTGCCGTACCGCGACCGCGGGAGCCGCACGAGGACCGGCCGCGCAGCCGCCGTCGGTGAGTTGACCCAACTCCCGGCTCGTTGTGGATCGTTGTTACGGTGCACCGGTGGCTGATTCTTCACGTGATACCGCCGAAGGCGCCGGCTGGGGCTCCTCGGAACGCGGCGAGTACCGGCAACTCCTTCCGCAGAAGGTCGAGAAGATCTCCTGGCTCGACCCGAGGACGCTGTGGGCCGCCCGCAACGGCGTCGTGGCATCCTGGTTCGGGGACCCCACGGGCCGTACCCGCAGCCGCTGGGTGGGCCAGCGGGCGGCGGCCGGCGCACCTGCTGACAAGGTGATCCGGCGCGACGACCCGGACCGGTTCTCCTTCATGGTCATCGGCGACACGGGCGAGGGCGACGACCCCCAGTACGCCGTCGTGCCGGGGTTCCTGAAGGTCAGTCAGGACACGCGGTTCGCGGTGGTCGCCAGTGACGTGATCTACCCGGTGGGTAGCGCGGACGACTACGGCACGAAGTTCTTCCGCCCCTACCAGGACTACCGGGCACCGATATACGCGATACCCGGCAACCACGACTGGTACGAGGACCTCGGCGCCTTCATGCGCGTCTTCTGCGGCGACGCCCCGCCCCTCGAACCGGAGCCCGGCCCCCGCCCCCTCACCCGCGCCTGGCTGCGATCCCTGCTGTGGCACCGGCCCCGCGCGAACGACGGACAACGCCTCGACGAGGTACGGCAGTTGCGGTCGGCCGCAGCCCAACAGGCCGTCCAGCCGGGCCCGTACTGGGCCATCGACGCCGGACCGGTGCGGATCATAGGCATCGACACGGGACTGCTGGGCACCGTCGACGCCGAACAGGGCGCCTGGCTGCGCGAGGTCTCCCAGGGCCCCCGCCCGAAGATCCTCATCACCGGGTCGCCCCTGTACGTGGACGGCGAGCACCACCCCTGCGCCATAGACGGCGGCGGCACGGTAGACGACATCGTCCGCGACCCCGACCACCACTATGTGGCGGCGATCGGCGGCGACATCCACAACTACCAGCGCTACCCGGTCCAGGTGGACGGCCGCACCATCCAGTACGTCGTCTCGGGCGGCGGTGGCGCGTTCATGCACGCCACCCACACCATCCCCCACATCTCGGTCGCGAACGTCACCGAGAAGGACTTCCGCTGCTATCCGCTGCGCGGCGACTCCCTCGCCTTCTACAGCAGGCTCTACGGCCGTCGGCTGCGCCTGCGCCGCTTCTTCACCCTCACCGAGGCCGAGGCGACGGCCGTGATCGCCGAACGGCTCGGCATCCCGCCGACCCGCACGTCCGGTGAGCCCGCGCGGATCACCCTGCGCACACGTCTCGTCGCGAGCCTGCTGGGTGCGGGCGGCCGCCCCGACCGCACCTCGCGGCTGCGGCTGCCGGTCCGCAAGATCTACACGCAGTTGTTCTCGCCGAGCTCGGCCACCTACAGCCCGCCGTTCTTCAAGTGCTTCCTGCGCCTGGACGTCACCCCGGAGACGATCCGGCTGCGCTGCTACGCGGCCACCGGCAACCGGGCCCAGGAGATCGACCCGCCGCTCGAGGACGAGATCACCATCCCGCTGACCTGATCGCGGTCGTACCGCCGCCGCCTGCGACAATCCAGACCGAACCGCTGTACGACTCGACCGATGGAGGGGCCCGTGCCGCCGACCTCACGCCCATTGCGCAAGCTGGGCTTCCTGACCATCGGACTGTTCGACGAGGCCGATCCGCGCCGGGGCCACGAGTCCACGCTGGAGATCATCGAGCTGGGCGAGCGGCTGGGCTTCGACAGCGCGTGGCTGCGTCACCGGCACTTGCAGTACGGCATCTCGTCCCCCGTCGCGGTCCTGGCGGCGGCCTCGCAGCGCACCCGTCGCATCGAACTCGGCACCGCGGTCATCCCGCTGGGCTGGGAGAACCCGCTGCGGCTGGCCGAGGACCTGGCGACGGTCGACCTGCTGTCCGGCGGCCGCCTCAACCCCGGGGTGAGCGTGGGCCCGCCCATGCGCTACGACGAGGTCAAGGGCGCACTGTACCCGGACACGGCGGACGCCGAGGACTTCAGCTACGAGCGGGTGCGGCGGCTGCTGGACTTCGTGCGCGGGGAGCCGGCCACCGACTTCAGCGGGGTCGCGGGGTTCGAGGTGTTCTCGGACCGGGTGCAGCCGCGCTCCCCCGGCCTCGGCCGCCGCCTCTGGTACGGCGGCGGCAGCCTCGGCTCGGCGAAGTGGGCCGGCGAGCACGGTATGAACTTCCTGGTCAGCAGCGTCGTCAAGGCCGAAGGGGCCGAGGGGGCACCGGACTTCGCCGAGATCCAGCTCTCCCACATCCGCGCCTTCCGCGCCGCCCACCCCGACGGCGAGGACGCCCGCGTCTCCCAGGGCCTCGTCGTCATCCCCACCGACTCCGCCTCGCCCGAACAGCGCGCCAAGTACGAGGACTTCGCCGCGAAGCGCACCCCTCGTACCGCCACGCCGCAGGGCCCCGCCCGTCTGATGTTCGCGCCCGACATCGTCGGCACCTCGGACGAGATCGCCGAGCGGCTGCACGCGCACGCCGCGTTCCGCGAGGTCGACGAGGTCGCGTTCGCGCTGCCGTTCACCTTCGAGCACGAGGACTACGTGCAGATCCTCACCGACATGGCGACAAAGCTGGGCCCGGCCCTGGGCTGGCGGCCAGGCGCCTGAACGGGTCACCAGCGCCCGGGCTCGGTGCCGGTGATCGGCTCCGACGGCTTGCCGTCCACCCCGACCGGCACGTCACCCGCGAGCATCACCCGGTGCATGGTCCGGGGGAAGCCGAGGTGGGCGTTGTCGCCGGGCGCGAGGTGGATGGTGGCCCGGTTGTCCCAGAAGGCCACGCTGCCCGGCTCCCAGCGGAACCGGACCGTGTACTCGGGCCGGGTCGCCTGTTCGAGGAGCATCTCCAGGATCGCGGTGCTCTCGGCCCGGGACAGGTCGGCGATCTGCTCGACGTAGTAGCCGTTGACGTACAGGATCCGCTCCCCCGTCTCCGGGTGGACGCGCACCAGGGGGTGCAGTGAGGCGACCTGATGGTCCAGCAGATGCCGCACGTACGCGTCGTCGCCCGGCCGCGGCTGGTAGCCGACGCCGAGCCGGTGCTCGGCGCGCAGGCCGTCGACGAACTCCCTGACCGGGCCGGAGAGTCCGGCGTACGCGGCCGCCAGGTTGGACCAGGTGGTGTCGCCGCCGTACGGCGGGACGGTCTCCGCGCGCAGGATCGTCGCGGCCGGCGGGTCGATGCGGGCACCGTGGTCGCAGTGCCAGCCGCGCAGCAGGGTGTGCCGTCGGCGCTGCAGCCATTCGTCGTGCTCCATGCCGAACCTGCCGCCCAGCTCCAGCCGGTCGGCGGTCGTCTCGATCTCCGGGAAGTCCGGCGGCGAGGCGCTGCCGCGCCTGCGCAGCACGACCGGTTCGCCGAAGCGGCGCGCGAACGCGATGTGCCCCGCGTGATCGAGCCGCTGCCCGCGGAAGAACACCACCTTCCAGCGCAGCAGCGCCGCCCGGATCGCGGCGACCACGGTGTCGTCGAGCCCGTCGGCCAGGTCGACGCCGGTGATCTCGGCACCGATGTGGCCGGCGACCGGTTTCACCTCGATCCCGTCGTCCGAGCGGTCCGCAGTGGCCCTGTCCGTCGTCATGCGCACTCCGTCGGTCCGTCCCTGCCGGCTTCGGTCCGAGCCGGTTCCAGGAAGATCGTGACAGCGTTCGGCGGGCCTGGCGACAGGGCCTCATCCCGCCTCCACGCCGGCCATGACCGCGTCCGCCACCTGGGCGACGGAGCGCCCGGTCGTGTCGATGTGCGGCAGGCCGTGGAGCTCGTCGTGCGTCAGCCGCTGAAAGCGCCGGGCACGGGCCAGGAACTTGTCCACCAGGTACCGTTCCCGTTCCGTCCCCTCCGCATAGCGCGCCGACTCGCGCAGCCGGTCGCCCAGGACCGCGTCGTCCACCGTGAGCCACACGGCCCGGGTGTGCGGGACGGTCAGCCGGGCCACGCGGGTGGGCCAGAGCGCGGAGCCCTCCAGAACCAGGCCGGGGCCGTCGCCGGTCGCGCGGTCCGTGATCAGTTCCTCGATGCGCGGCCACAGGAGGGCGTAGTGGCCGAGCACCGAGCGGATCAGCTCGTCGACGTCGAGAGTCGCGTAGTGCTCAGCGACATGCGGGGGCATCTCCCACTCCGCCGTGTGCCAGGGCCGCCCCGGATGCCGGGCCAACTTGTCCGTCGAGCGGCAGTCGAACCCGAGCCGCTTGGCGACCACCCGGGCCGCGCTCGACTTCCCGGCGTGAGACGTCCCCCCGATCAGCACCACCCGCACATCCCGCATGTGCGACACCTCCCTGAACCCCGTCCGGTTGATCGTTGCGGCCCCTGTCCCCGACCCTGGGTGTACGACACAGTCAAGGGAAGGTCCCGCAGTGATCAGCATTCCGACCCACACCCTCAACGACGGTACGACGATCCCCGCCCTCGGCCTCGGCACCTGGCCGATGGACGACACGCAGGCGGAACAGGCGGTACGCGGCGCGCTGGAGGCCGGCTACCGCCTGATCGACACGGCGACGAACTACCGCAACGAGACCGGTGTCGGCCGGGGCGTCGCCGGCAGCGGCGTGCCCCGCGAGGCGATCGTGGTGACGACCGGTGGGACAGGGCGGCCCGGTGGCGGGTACGCCCGGGAAGGAGCCGACGGTGGGCGAGCGTGACCGGCTGCGGGACTACCGCGGCAAGCGGGACTTCGGCCGGACCGGCGAGCCGCAGGGGCAGCAGGGCTCGTTCGGCGAGGAGCCCCGCTTCGTCGTGCAGATCCATGACGCGAGGACCCTGCACTTCGACTTCCGGCTCCAGGTGGACGACGTACTGAAGTCCTGGTCGATCCCGAAGGGCCCCTCCGACGACCCGAAGGACAAGCGGCTCGCCGTGCCCACCGAGGATCACCCCCTGGAGTACGAGGAGTTCGAGGGTGTGATCCCGCACGGCGAGTACGGCGGCGGCACGGTCATCGTCTGGGACCACGGCACCTACGAGCCGCTGAGCCACGACCGGAGGGGCCGGCCCGTCGACTTCGGGGAGTCGCTGGAGCACGGGCACGCCACGTTCCGGCTGCACGGTTCCAAGCTGCACGGCAGGTATGCCCTGACCCGGTTCCGGGGCGGCGACGACGAGTCCTGGCTGCTGGTGAAGGCGTCCGAGGGGCGCCCCCAGGGGCACGGCACGCCCGACCCGCGCCGGGCCCGGTCCGTGCGCTCGGGCCGCACGCTCGCCCAGGTCAGCGCCGAGGACCGGGAGAACTGATTCGAGCGTCGGTCGATCCGCGGAATACCGCCCCAACCGGCCCTGTATGCCTCTAAGTTCGCAGCGGCACGACCTTGCCTGCCCACACGAGCCAGGAGGCCTTCCGCATGCGCAGCCCGCTTCGCACTGTTCTGACCGGCGCGGTCGTCACCGCCACCGTCTTCGTGGGCGGCAGCGCCCACGCGACTCCGCCGGGGCCGGGGGTGACCGCCCGGCTGATCGCGCAGAAGACCGTCGGGGACACCGACTACGTGCTGAGAGAGATCACCGTTCCGCCGGGTCAGGCCACCGGCTGGCACTACCACGACGGTCCCGTGTACGGGCACGTGAAGCAGGGCACCCTCACCCACTACCACTCCGACTGCGCCACCGACGGCGTCTACCCGCAGGGCACGACCGTGCGTGAGCCGGGCGGGCCGAGCGATGTGCACCTCGGCAGGAACCTGGGCGACACGCCGCTCGTGCTCGAGGTGCTGTACGTGCTGCCGCACGGCTCGCCGTTCTCCGAGGACGTGGCGAACCCGGGCTGCCCGTTCGAGTGATCACCACTCCGGCGTCAGCGTCTGTTCGGCCCAGATGGTCTTGCCGCTGCCGGTCTGCCTGCTGCCCCAGCGCTGCGTGAGCTGGGCGACCAGGAGCAGTCCGCGGCCTCCCTCGTCGAAGGCGTGGGCGCGGCGCAGGTGCGGGGAGGTGGAACTGCCGTCGGAGACCTCGCAGATGAGCGTGCGGTCGCGGATCAGCCGTAGCTGGATGGGCGGTTCGCCGTAGCGGATCGCGTTGGTGACCAGTTCGCTGACGACCAGTTCGGTGACGAAGGCCGCGTCGTCCAGTCCCCACGCGGTGAGCTGCTCGGTGGCGGCCTGCCGGGCCGCGGCCACGTGGGCGGGGTCCGGCGTGACGTCCCAGGTGGCGACCTGGTCCGCGCCCAGTGCCCGGGTGCGGGCCAGCAGCAGGGCCACGTCGTCGCCGGGCTCCTCCGGCAGTACGGCCTTCAGCACCGTGTCGCACAGGGCGTCGAGGGTCTCGGTGCGGGCGGTCAGGGCGCGGCACAGTTCGTCGGTGGCATGGTCGATGTCGCGATCGCGGTCCTCGACGAGGCCGTCGGTGTACAGGGCGACGACGGAGCCCTCGGGCAGTCGCACCTCGCTGGCCTCGAAGGGCAGGCCGCCGACGCCGAGTGGGGGGCCGGCGGCCAGGGGCATCAGCTGTGCGGTGCCGTCGGGCAGGACGAGGGCCGGCGGTGGGTGACCGGCGGCGGCCATGGTCAGGCAGCGGGAGACGGGGTCGTAGACGGCGTAGAGACAGGTCGCGCCGAGTTCCGCGACCTCGTCGTCGGCGTCGCCGGACGCCAGATGGGTGACCAGGTCGTCGAGGTGGGTGAGGAGTTCGTCCGGCGGCAGGTCGACGTCGGCGAGGGTGCGGACGGCCGTGCACAGGCGTCCCATGGTCGCCGACGAGGCAATGCCGTGGCCGACGACGTCGCCGACGACCAGGGCGACCCGACTGCCGGAGAGCGGGATCACGTCGAACCAGTCGCCGCCGATGCCGGCGATGGATCCGGAGGGCAGATAGCGGTGGGCCACCTCGACCGCCGCCTGACCGGGCAGGCCGCGGGGCAGCAGGCTGTGCTGGAGGGCCAGGGCGGTGGTGCGTTCGCGGGCGAAGCGGCGGGCGTTGTCGATGCAGATGGCGGCGCGGCTGGCGAGTTCCTCGCCGAGGACGGCGTCGTCGGCGCCGTAGTCGTCCACGTTGGCGATCCGGACGCCCACCGCGACGCCCAGCGTGGTGCCGCGGGCACGCAGCGGCACCGCCAGCATCGAGTGGGCTCCTCTGCGCTTGGGGCGGCCCGCGGGGGCCCGTGCGTTGCGTTCGGCGACCCACCGCATGAAGTCCGGTTCGCCCGCCTGGCTGAGGACCGCCCGTCCCTGCCGCACCGCCCGCGCGGGCGGCGAGTAGGCGGGATAGACGTCCGCCCCGCCCAGGGGTACGGCGGCCTCCGGTGTGCCCTCGGTGACGGAGCCGTGCGCGATGCGGCGCAGCAGGATGTCGCCGGTGAGCACCGTGGGCGGTTCGTCCGCCCCGAGGACCCAGTCCAGCAGATCCACGCTGGCGAAGTCGGCGTACCGCGGGACCAGGAGTTCCACCAGTTCCTCGGCGGTGCGCACAACGTCCAGGGTGGTGCCGATGGCGGCCGACGCCTCGTTCAGCAACGCGAGGCGTTGCCGGGCCCAGTACTGCGCACTGCTGTCGAGCGCCGCCAGGGCGACTCCGCTCACTTCTCCGGAGGCGTCCCGCACGGGCCACATCTCGATGCTCCAGGCATGCTCCCGGTTGAGGGCGGGCGCGCCGGTGAAGCTCTCGTAGTGCACCGGCCGGCCGGTCTCGGCCACCTGGCGGAGATTGCTGAGGAAGCCCCGGCTGTGCTCGGCGTCCTCCACGCTCTCCGGGAAGTGCCTGCCGAGCAGGGCTTCCTCCGGCACGCCCATCACCCGGCAGGCCGTTTCGTTGAGGCGCAGATAGTGCTGCCGGGTGTCGAAGACCGACATGGACACGGACGCCTGCTGGAATGCCCGCCCGGCGAGCGTGGTCTCGCCGGGCGGCACCGCGGTGATCACGTAGCCGTGCGGAGTGCCGTCGCCGCCGAGTACGGGGTGCGCCGTCAGGGCGAGCGGGACGAGGGAGCCGTCCCGGTGCCTCAGCACGACGGTGCCGGTCAGGGCCGCGAGGGCCCGGTCCGGGGGGTCCTCGGCGAGCAGCTCCCGTGCCGCGCGTCCCACGACCTCCTGGGCCGGGTATCCCGTCAGCCGCAGGGCGCCGTCGCTCCACCCCGTCACGATGCCCTGGGCATCGGTGGTCGCCGCAGCGGAGGCGTGCTCCATGTCGTCCAGGATGGTCCCTTTGCGGCACCGCATCAACCGTGGTGCGGCCTTCGGGGTCCCGGCCGTCAGCCGCGGTGGGCGCGCAGCGCGTCGAGAGCCCGGTCGGCGTGGGTGTTCATCCGCAGTTCGCTGCGGACGACCTCCAGGATTGTCCGGTCCTCGGCTATGACGAAGGTGATCCGCTTGGTGGGGGCGAGGGAGAAGCCCCGCTTCACGCCGAACAGCTCCCGGACCTTGCCCTCGGGGTCGGACAGCAGGGGCATGCCGAGGTTGTGCTGTCCGGCGAATTCCTGCTGGCGTTCGACGGCGTCGCCGCTGATGCCGACGGGCCGGGCGCCGACCGCGGCGAACTCGGCGGCCAGGTCGCGGAAGTGGCAGGCCTCCGCGGTGCAGCCGGGGGTGAGCGCGGCGGGGTAGAAGAACAGCACCACGGGACCGTCGGCGAGCAGCCCGGTCAGGCTGCGGGGCGTGCCGGTCTCGTCCGGCAGCGTGAAGTCCTCGATCTTGTCGCCGATCTCCAAAGGCTTGCTCATGACCGGCCCTCCCCGCTTCGCGCGACGCTGCGGGCCCACAGGACGAGGGGCACCTGGAGCGGCAGCCGTCCGACGGCGGCGGCCTTCAGGGGTGCGGGGCGGTGGCGCCAGTCGACGGCCATCTTGACGTTGGCGGGGAACACGCCGACGAAGAACGCCGCGGTGGCCAGCGCGGCCATTCGCCGGGTGCGCGGTGCGGCGATGCCCGCGGCCAGCGCCAGTTCGACGACTCCGCTGGCGTACGTCCAGGTCCTGGGCGTGCCTGGCAGGCTGCGCGGGACGGTCGCGTCGAACGGGCGTGGCGAGGCGAAGTGGGCGACACCCGCGGCGGCCAACAGGCCGGCGAGCAGCAGGGGCGAGCGTTCGGACCGTGACACGGGTTCCTCCTATGACGACCTGCCGCGCGACATTACTGGAGGGTAGGAGCGCGCAGGTCCACCGCCCCCCTCTGCCGGCCCCGGGACGATGGCACGCATCGCCGCGCGTCCGGACGGCGGCGATGCCGGGGACGGTGCGCTCAGGCGGTGCCGGCCGGTGCCGTGGATTGCGGCTCGACTTCGTCGTCGATGGCGTGCGACAGGAAGTCGTCGACCATGCGGTGGAAGAGCGAGGCGAGCTTGCGCAGCTCCTCGGGCGACCACTCGGACAGCGCCAGCTGCATGCCGCGGGCGCCGGCGTCGCGGATGCGGTCGATGGCCTGTTGCCCGGTCTCGGTGAGCTGGATGCGCTGGGCGCGGCGGTCGTCGGGGTCCGGTACGCGGGTGACGTACCCGGACTTCTGCAGCTGCTGCACGGTGCGGGTGACGTGGGAGGCCTCCACTCCCAGCCGGGTGGCCAGCTCCCCGGGCCGCAGCGGCTCGGAGTCGGCGACCTGCCGGAGCAGCGCCACTGCGGCACGGTCCAGCGGGACGTCCGCCAGGGCCATCAGCCGGTCGTGTTGCCGGGCGCGCGTGCTCAGGTAGGTGATGCGGGTGAGCGCCCTCTCGATCTCGATGACTTCCGGGGACGCGGGGACGTCGGGGAGCGGTGGTGTGGACATGGGACGCACTTTACCATCTTGTTGCGTAACTCAAGTAACTTACTGCTTGAGTTTCCGATGAGCACAGCACCCGTACCGCCTCTCACGGCTTGCGGCCGACACCCCCGAAGTCATCGACCTGCGGGGCGTCGGTCCCGGCCTCCGGTCCCGGGCGCCAGCGCGAGACGGACACCACACCGGGTTCGAGCAGTTCCAGGCCGTCGAAGAAGCGGGCGAGCTGCTCCGGGCTGCGGTTGACCCGCGGACTGTCTCCTGCCTCGTTCCACTGCTCGATCATGGTGCGCATCGCCTGCGGATCGATGACCTCGGTGTCGTCGCAGAGCACGAGGTGACTCCCGGACGGCAGCGCGTCCACCAGGCGGCCCACGACGTCGTACGCGCCGTCGTCGACGATGTGCGCCGTGATCCCCAGCAGCACCAGCGCGATCGGCTCGGTGAAGTCCAGCGTCTCAGCGGCGCGCCGCAGGATCGTCTCGGGGTCGCGGAGGTCGGCGTCGATGTAGGCCGTCGCACCCTCGGGCGTGCTGGTGAGCAGGGCCTCGGCGTGGGTCAGCACGATGGGGTCGTTGTCGACATACACGATCCGCGTCTCGGGGGCGATCCGCTGCGCCACCTCGTGGGTGTTGTCGGCGGTGGGCAGTCCGGTGCCGACGTCCAGGAACTGGCGTATACCGGCCTCGCGGACGAGGTGCTCCACGGTACGTACCAGGAACGCCCGCTGGGCCCGGGCGATGTCGAGGATCTGCGGATTGGCCGCGACGATCTGGTCGCCGACCTGCCGGTCGATCTCATAGCAGTCCTTGCCGCCCAGCCAGTAGTTCCAGATCCGGGCGGAGTGCGGCACGCTGCTGTCGATGAGCGGGGCGTCAAGTGGCATGCGAACTCCCGGAGTTGATCGGCCGTGCTGCCACCCCACCGCCTGGGGGGCAAGTCCGTCAAGCGCCGGCCGCCCTGACAGCCCGCCTCCACCCGCCGCGCCTTCCGCTCCACCCGCAGCAGCCACGCCGGATACGCGCCGCCGCCCACGCCCGTGACACGCCGACCGGCAGCAGGGCCAAGCCGGTGACCCGCTGGGTGAGGAGATTCGTCCGCGGACACCAGCAGGGCTCCCATCCACGCGGCCGACAGGATCGAGGAGACCGTGCCACCGGCGCCAGCCCGAAACCATGTGGAGGTGGCCGACGGCACCGCCTACGTGGTCGACCCCGGCGCCGGCGAGGACCAGGTGACACAGGTCCGTATCGGCCGCTGACCGGGGGCGGGGCGCCGGGGGGCGGCGGGCCCCCCCCCCCCCACCCCCCCCCCCCCCCACCCCCCCGGGCCCCGGCGACCCCCAGATAGGTGGCCGGGGCGTAACCCGCCAACGGTGCAGCGGGGGACGCCACCACGT
>NZ_JBIAHG010000010.1:276807-300663 GCF_042870385.1 Streptomyces sp. NPDC006602
CCAAACCTGCTGTGGGTCCCCCCCGCCCCCCCCTCCGTGGCCGCCCCGGGCCCGGCGGAGCCCCCGGTCACACCGTGCCCTTTCGGCCGCTGCCGGGGGGGGGGGGGGGGGGGGCCGGCGCCCCCCACGCCCCTCAGTGCCACCGCGCCCAAGCGCTCTGCCCGCCGTCGACCACCAGATCGGTGCCCGTGACGTACCGCGCATCCGGTCCAGCGAGGAACGCCACCACGTCGGCGATCTCCGCCGGTGTCGCGGCGCGGCCGGCACCGCACGCGTCGAGCATCTTCCGCAGGTGCTCCCCGTACACCGAGTCGGCCTCGGCCGTCGTCATCGCCGTGGCGACGGCGCCCGGGCTGACCGTGTTCACCCTGGCGCCGCGCAGGTTCCAGGCGAGCGCGGCGGCCTGGACCCGTACCTGGACGGCACGATTGGAGAGTACGCGGGCACGGCGTCGTCCCCGGCCCTGGCGACGACGTCCAGCTCGAGGAGTTCCTCGGCGGGCGTCGTCGCCAGGGCGGACTCCTCCTCCTCGGAGAGGGTGGCGTAGTGGCCGGCGACGCCCGCGACGCACACCAGGGAGGTGCCCCGGGTGGCGACGGCCTCGAAGCAGTCGATCACATGGGCGGTGCCGACCATGTTGACCTCGAAGTTCGTCCGCGCGGAGGCGATCGCGGCGCAGACGCCCGCGGTGTGCGCGACGGCCGCCAACCGCCCCTCACCGGCGGCGGCCTCGGCGAGCTTCCGTACCGACGCGCGGTCGCACACGTCGATCACCATGCCGTGCGCCTCGTAGCCCTCGGCGCTCAACGCGGCGACGGTCCGGTCGAGTTGGCCGCGCGAGACGTCGGCGAGGAAGAGGGTGCGGCCGCTGCCGAGCCGACGCGCGACCGCCGTTCCGATGCCTCCGGCCCCGGTGACGACCACCACGTCACGGCGTGCGTCGTACGGAAGACCCACCATGGGACAACCTCCTTGTTGTCAGGCCCCGGTTGCCGGGACCTCCGTTCTCACGACCTCGCTCCAGGCCGCGCCCGCGGCGATCGCCCGCCGCCACGCCCGGATCGCCTTGGGAGGCATACCGACCGCCAGGGCGCCGCTCACCCGGTCGCCGGTGCGGTACACGGCGACGAACCGGCGCTCGGCCAGGTCCCCGTCCACCACGGCCACCTCGTCGTGGCCGCGCAGGAAGCCGTAGGCCTGGACCTTCATGTCGTACTGGTCGGACCAGAAGTACGGCACCGGCGCGAACGGCCTGCGGGCCTCGGGGCGGAGGAGGTTGCGGGCGGCGGCCATGCCCTGTTCGGCGGCGTTGGTGCGGTGCTCGACGCGCATCGAGGTGCCGAACAGCGGGTTGTACCAGCGGGCCACGTCACCGGCCGCGTACACTCCCCCGACCTTTGGCCGGGGGGACCCCCAGGCGGCCTCGCAGTACTCGTCGCAGACCACGCCGTCGCCCACGGGCAGTCCGCTGCCGTCGAGCCACTCGGTGTTCGGCAGCGAGCCGACAGCGACGAGCACCTCGTCTGCGTCGATCACCTCGCCGTCCGCGAGCCGCACGCCGTCCTCGGTCACCTCGGTGACGGTGACGCCGCAGCGCAGGTCCACGCCCCGCTCCACGTGGGCCCGGGACAGCACCTCGCCGACCTCCGTGCCGACGGCGTGGGCCAGCGGCACGGAGGCGGGTTCGAGGAGGGTCACGTGGGCGCCGAGGCGCCAGGCCACGGCGGCGGCCTCCGCGCCGAGGAAACCGGCACCCACGACGACCAGGCGCCGCCCCGGCGTGAGCCGTTCCCGCAGTGTCAGGGCGTCGTCCAGGGTGCGCAGCACGTGCGCGCCCTCGCCGGGCAGCCGGCGCGGCCGGACGCCGGTGGCCACGATGAGTCCGTCGTACGGCACCTCACAGCCGTCGGCCAACTCCACCGTGCGTTCAGTGAGTTCGAGTCCGGTCGCGGCCACGCCCAGCCGCAGGTCGAGGCCGAGCCCGGCCAGGTCGTCCGGGGTGCGCAGGGCCAGCCGGTCCGACTCCCACTCCGCGGCCAGCAGTTGCTTGGACAGGGGCGGGCGGTCGTACGGCGCCCGCGGTTCGTCGCCCACGAGGGTGAGCGTGCCGTCGTAGCCCTCGCGGCGGAGTGTCTCGACCGCCGCGAGTCCGGCGGCCGAGGCACCGACGACGACGATCCGCCTCACTGCTCGACCAGGCGGATGGCGGCGGCCGGGCAGATCGCCACGGCCTCGCGCACGTCGTCGAGGGAGTCCGCCGGGGGCTTCTCGTCCAGCAGGAAGGCGATGCCGTCCTCGTCCCGCTGGTCGAAGACCGCGGGGGCGGCCATCACGCACTGGCCCGACGCGACGCACTTCGGCTCGTCCAGTTCCACACGCATGATCTGTACCTCGTTCTTCTTTTTCCGTGGGGGGCTGTCCGTCGGCAGCGGGTTCACCAGGTGACGGGCAGTTCGTAGACGCCGTAGACCGAGCCGTCGTGCTTGAACGGCAACCCGTCGACCTCGGCGGCCAGGCGCAGGGTCGGGATGCGGCGGTAGAGGGTGCTGTAGACGACCTGGAGCTCCATGCGGGCCAGGGGCTGGCCGAGGCACTGGTGGACGCCGAAGCCGAAGGCGACGTGGCGGCGGGCGTCGCGGGTGATGTCCAGCCGGTCGGGGTCGGCGAAGGCGTCCGGGTCGCGGTTGGCGATGTCGTTGGGCATGATGACGCCCTCGCCGGCCCGGATCACCTGTCCGGCGATCTCGATGTCCTCCAGGACCGCCCGGCGCCGGCCGCCGTGCACGATGCTCAGGTAGCGCAGCAGCTCCTCCACCGCCGACGCGACGAGCTTGGGGTCCTCGGTGTCGCGCAACAGGGCGAATTGGTCCGGGTGTTCGAGGAGCGCGAGCGTGCCGAGGGCGATCATGTTGGCGGTGGTCTCGTGGCCGGCCAGGAGCAGCAGCACGCCGATCTGGGCGACGTCCTGCCGGGACAGCTCGCCCGACTCGACCCGCTCCACGAGCCCGGAGAGCAGGTCGTCGCCGGGATGGGCCAGCTTCTCGCCCATCAGCTCGTCGAGATAGCCGAGCAGCTTCCCGTGGGCGGCCATCCGGTCCTCGATGGCCGCTTCCCGCGTGATGAGGATCTTGCTGTTCTCCTGGAAGAAGTCGTGGTCCTCGTACGGCACTCCGAGCAGTCGGCAGATGACCAGCGAGGGCACCGGCAGGGCGAACGCCTGCACCAGGTCGACGGGGCCACCGACGGCGAGCATGTCGTCGATCAGGTCGTCCACGATCTTCTGCACACCGGGCCTGAGCGCCTCGACCCGTTTCACGGCGAACGGGGCCGTGACCATGCGGCGCAGGCGGGCGTGCTCCGGGTCGTCCATGAGAATGAAGCTGATGTTGTTCTTGCCGTTGCTGGGGGCCTGGAGCGGATATCCGGGGCGGGTGATGTCGGCGCTGACCCGGGGGTCGAGCAGCAGGGCGCGCTGGTCCTCGTAGCGGGTGACCAGCCAGGGTGTGCTGCCGTCCCAGAGCCGGACCCTGACGAGTCGGCCCTCGTCCTGCTGGGCCCGCAGGTTGGGGGGCGGGTCGAAGGGACAGCCCGCCGCCCTCGCCATCGGGAACTCGGGGACCGGCGCGGCCGCTTGCGGCGCGGAACCGGTCAGGGTGTCGGCCATGGTTCTCCTCGGGGTGGGGGGCTCCGCTCGGCGGGCGGAGCGCCGGGGTGAAGTGGTCGAGGCCTCGATGAGCACATGCAAACAGAGGGGGCTGACGCCTTCCCGTCAGTTTCCTGACAGAAAGCTGACGTGACCCAGATCACACACCGCGGGGTGATGGCCAACTCCCTTGTCTTATAAGTGAGTTACCAGACGTATCCGCCTCTCGGCCGCTTGCGTCAGGCCTCGGCGTCGGCACGCCCCAGCCAGTAGCCGAACCCCCGGCGCGTGTGAATCAGCACGGGAGCCTCCCGGTCCACCTTGCGCCGCAGCCGGGAGACAAGCTGCTCGATGGCGTTGTCGCCGCGGTGGTCGCCCCAGACATACCGGCCGATCTGCTCCTTGGACAGCACTCGGTGCGCGTTGACCAGGAGATGACGCAGCAGCCGGTATTCGGCAGGCGTGAGGTCGAGCGTCCGCGTACCGCGGCGCCCCTCGCACAGCGTGTCGTCCAGCACCAGGTCGCGGTAGCCGAGCGCGCCGTCCCGGGGCGGGCCCGGTCGCGCACCCCGCAGCAGGACCTGGACGCGGGCCAGGACCTCGGCCATCCGGAAGGGCTTGGTGACGTAGTCCCGCTCGCCGAGGCCCAGTTCGGGCACGAGCCGGTCCAGGGAGTCGTACGCGATCAGGACGAGCACCGGCGGGCGGTGGGCGAGGACGGGTCGGTCCCGGCCGAGGCTCTCCACGTCCGGCAGGGCGGCGTCCAGGACCACGAGGTCGCACCGGCCCTGGCCGAGCCACGCCAGCGCCTCGGTCGCGGTGTCGGCCAGGCTGATCCGGTAGCCCGCCAACTCAAGGGTGGTGGAGAGGAGTTCGGCGTCGTCCGGCTCACCGACGACGACCAGGAGATGCTGACCGGAGCCGCGGGCGAGCGCCGGTTTCTCACGGGTGCTGCCGTACATGCGGCTCACCCTACCGCTCTGCTTGCCTGACTCAATCAATTCAGGACAGCGGGCACCAAGGGACAGCACAGGACGGTCCGCACCGAGGCACGGCAGCGGTCAGGAACCCGACGTGACCGGCGCCGGCCACATGCCGACGACCGCGTCGACGAGGCCGGTGGCGGCGTCGTGCCCTCGGTGATCAGTTGTCGCGGGCCGTCTGTGTGCCCACTCCCCCGATTCCGAGCTGTGCGCAGGCCAGCAGGGCCACCTCGATGTCCAGGCGGTTCTCGGTGAGGGGGTGGCCGAGGATCTCCTCGGCCTTGCGTACGCGGTAGTGGACGGTGTTCTTGTGGACGTGCATGCGTGCGGCGGCGTCGGTGAAACTGCCCTGGGCGTCCAGGAACACCTGCACGGTCTCGCGCAGGCGGAGCGTGGCGTCGTCGCCGCGCATGAGGCCGCCGAGGACGCGTCCGGCCCACGTCCTGACCTCGGCGAGGTGATCGACGAGGAGGCCGGCGAGCGCGACCCGGGAGTGGAGGACGAGCGCGCGGTGCGGATCGGCCGCGGTGACGGCCACCGTGCGGGCGCGCTGCGCGTCCCGGAAGGTCTGCCGGAAGCCGTCGAGCCCGGGGGACGGGTCGTCGCCGACGGCGATCCGGAGTGCCGGGTGCTTGCCCAGTTCGTGTTCGAGCAGGGGGAGGTTGATGGTCGGCTTGGCGGTTGACGAGATCCAGGCCCAGTGCGTTCGCTCGTCCGCCGAGATCGTCAGTGGAGCCTTGCCGGTGGCCGCGGACAACATGGCTGCGCCGGCGCGCAGTTGGGACGCGTCCGGGTCGGGTGAACCGGGCTGCGTCCAGATGATCGCGGCGAGGTGCCAGCCGCGCAGGGACGTCGACAGCATCTTCTCGGCCGACGCGAGGTCGAGCCCCTCGGTGTCGAGCACGGCCCGGACCTGGGCGGCGCGGGCCGCGTCGGAACGGGCGTCCCACCGGCTGCGTTCGTCCTCGAAGATGGCGATGACGCCCTCGATGACCTGGTCGATGTACCGGTTCGTCAATCGCGCGATCTGGCTGGTCGCGGCCAGGGCGGCATCCGTGGGCAGGTCGAGACGGCCGAGGGTGGTCATGGCCCGCTGGACGAGCATGTGCTCGCCGAGGCGGTAGGCGCGCAGCAGTGCCTCCAGGGACAGGCCGTGCTGGGCGAAGCGGCGGGCGTACTGCGCGGCGGCCGGTGGGACGGTGATGTCGTCGAGGGAGATGTTCAGCGCCAGCATGTCGAAGATCGCCGCGAGGTTCGACGCGGTGCTGGCGACCATCAGCCGTCGTACGGCGTCGTCGTGGCGGAACTCGGGGATGAGTTCGACGAACATCGAGGTCATCTCGGCGGTGAGGTTCTCGAGATCGGCCTGGGTGCGCCTGGCGACGTCCCGCACGATCACGTCGACGTTGACATGGGCGGCGCTCATGGCCGGACCGTACCCGAGACGTCCGCCTCCCGCTTTGTGACGGCGGCACAAAAAGGTGGGTCCGGGCTGGGACGCGAGCCCATGGCCGGACGCGTATCCCCTGCCTACCTTTCAGTTATTGCGTTTGCCTATTACCTTCGTCGCGGCGCGACTCAATGGTGAGGAAATCGTGCAGCACATCGCCGAATTGCCGGACGTCCGGGCCGGCCGGAATCCCACCGGACCCTGTATCGCGGATGATCGTGAGCAGCTGGACAACGACGCTTTTCTGAAACGTGTCCGATCCGCGGCCGGTGTCCTCCGCGTTCACGGAATTGGCGTCGGCGATGTGGTGGCGGTCGCTTTGTCGAACCGTCTGGAACTCGTCGTCATCATGTTCGCGGCGTGGCGGCTGGGCGCCGCGGTCACGCCGGTGAATCCGGGGCTGACCGATGACGAGGCCCGCCATCAGATCGAGGACTCCGGAGCCAAGGTGGTGATCACCGACGCCCGCGGCACGGGAACCCTGGACGTGGCCGCGTTCGCCGGCACCGCTGCCCAGGCCCCCGACTCCGTCTCCCCCGCCTCCGACGCCCAGTCCCCCGACGCCATCTCCCCCGCCTCCGACGCCCTCGCCCTGATCATCTACACGAGCGGGACCACCGGCCGCCCGAAGGGCGTCATGCTCGACCACGCCAACATCGCCGCGATGTGCCGGATGATCGTCGACGGCATCGGTCTGGACGAGACCGACCACAGCCTGCTGGTTCTACCGTTGTTCCACGTCAACGGAATCGTGGTGAGCGTGCTGTCGCCCCTGCTGGCCGGTGGGCGGGCGACGATCGCGGGGCGCTTCCGGGCGTCGGACTTCTTCGCCTCGGTCGAGGCCGCGCGGCCGACGTACTTCTCGGCCGTACCGGCGATCTACGCCATGCTCGTCTCGCTGCCGGACGACGTACGCCCGGACACCTCGTCGCTGCGCCGGGCGATCTGCGGGGCCGCGCCGATGCCCGCCGAGCTGATCACCCGGTTCGAGAACCGGTTCGGGGTGCCGGTCGTCGAGGGCTACGGGCTGTCCGAGGGCACCTGCGCGTCGACGCTGAACCCACCCGCCGGGCCGCGCAAGCCGGGAACGGTCGGGCTCCCGCTGCCGGGGCAGACGGTCGCCGTGATGGACGCCGAGGGCCATCTCCTCGACGCCGGGTCGGTGGGCGAGGTGGTGGTCCGTGGCCCGAACGTCATGCGCGGCTATCTCGGGCTGCCGGACGAGACGGCCAGGACCGTCGTCGACGGCTGGCTGCACACCGGCGACGTCGGGCGCTTCGACACGGACGGCCATCTCGTTCTGGTCGACCGGATCAAGGACATGATCATCCGAGGCGGAGAGAACATCTACCCCAAGGAGATCGAGAACGTCCTGCACACCCACCCGGCGGTGCTGGAAGCTGCGGTGGTCGGCGCGCCCGAACCGGTGCTCGGCGAGGTGCCGGTCGCGTACGTCACGCTGCTGCCGGGTGCCGCCGCCACGGCCGAGGAGCTCGTGGTCCACTGCCGCGGCTCGCTGGCCCGCGTCAAGGTACCGGTGTCGGTGGTGGTCATCGAGTCGCTGCCGAAGAACCCGGTGGGGAAGATCGACAAACCCCGACTGCGCTCATTCGTCGTGAGCTCGTAAAGCAATCACCCAGCACCACCCCGCATTACCCCACATCATCCCGTAATACCCCACATCACCCGGGCATTTCTTGTGCATTCCGGGTGTGGATCAGCACGCCCGAAAACCGGTGCGAGAAAGGCGAGAACTATGGGGTTCAAAACAGGCGACTTCCCCCCGGTCGATCCGGACACATTCCTGGACAAGCCCCTTCAGGAACGCATGAAAACGTTGGCCCTGCACTGGGTGGAGTACGGTTTCGGCTCCCCGAAGATGATTCCGACCACGTACGTGGTCAAGGTCCTCTTCCTGTACGTCCTCGCCGGTACGGCCCTGGTGACCTGGACCTCGGACGCCGGACCTTTCTGGGACGTCGCCCACTGGTGGGACCAGCCGGCCGTCTACCAGAAGCTCCTGCTCTGGACGGTCTTCCTGGAGGCGCTGGGCGTGGCCGGCTCCTGGGGCCCGATCGCCGGCAAGTTCAAGCCGATGACCGGCGGCATCCTGTTCTGGGCCCGGCCCGGCACCATCCGGCTGCGTCCCTGGAAGCGGGTGCCGTTCACCGACGGCGACCGCCGCACGGTGGCCGATGTCGTCCTCTACCTGGCCTTCCTGGCGTCCCTGCTGACAGCGGTCGCGGTGCCCACCGACGGACTGGTGCGCCCGGCCCTGCTGATCGCGCCGATCGTGCTGTACGTCGCGTGCGGCCTGCGGGACAAGACGCTCTTCCTGGCCGCCCGCGGTGAGCAGTACCTGCCCGCACTTGCGTTCTTCGCCGTCCTGTCCCTCACCGACATGATCGTCGCGGCGAAGCTGCTGATCTGCGTGGTGTGGATCGGCGCCGGGGTGTCGAAGTTCGGCCTCCACTTCACCAACGTGGTGTCGCCGATGGTCTCCAACAGCCCTTGTGTCCCGTCGAAGCGGATCAAGCTCCTCCACTACCGCGACTTCCCCCATGACATCCGCCCGTCGAGGGTCGCGACCTTCATGGCGCACGTCGGTGGCACCACCGTGGAAATCATCACCCCGCTGGTGCTTCTCTTCTCCACGAACCACTGGCTGACCGTCGCCGGCGTGGCGCTGATGGTCGTCTTCCACCTCTTCATCGTCTCGACGTTCCCGCTGGCGGTGCCGCTGGAGTGGAACATCCTGTTCGCGTACCTGTCGGTCTTCCTGTTCCTCGGCTTCCCGGCCCAGGAGGGCTACGGCGTCGGCGACATGTCCTCGCCGTGGCTGACCGCCGGGATCGCCGCCGCACTTCTGCTCTTCCCCGTGCTGGGCAACTTGCGCCCGGACCTGGTGTCGTTCCTTCCCTCGATGCGCCAGTACGCGGGCAACTGGGCCTCCGCGCTGTGGGTCTTCGCGCCGGGCGCGGAGCAGAAGCTGAACTCGCTGCCGCACCGCCCGACCACCAACCAGGTCGACCAGCTCCAGACGATGGGCTACCCGTCGGCGGTCGCCGAGATCACCATGCAGCAGACGATCGCCTGGCGGTCCATGCACAGCCAGGGCCGCGGCCTGTTCTCCGTCCTCCTGAAGAACCTTCCCGACCTCGACCAACGGACCGTGCGCGAAGCCGAGTTCGCTTGCAACTCGCTGATCGGGTTCAACTTCGGCGACGGCCACCTGCACAACATCGACCTCGTCAACGCCGTGCAGTCCCGGGTCGGTTTCGCCCCGGGCGAGTGGATCGTCGTATGGGTGGAGTCGCAGGCCATTCACCGCAAGGTGCAGCACTACCAGGTGATCGACGCCGCGCTCGGGGTCGTCGAGCGGGGTACGTGGAAGGTCGCGGACGCGGTCAAGGAGCAGCCATGGCTGCCGAACGGCCCGATCCCGCTCGACGTGACCTGGACCCGCGAGCAGTCGTCGCCGGTGGTGGGGCAGGGCACGGTGGAAAGCTTGACGACATGAGTAAGGCAATCGTGGTCGGCGCCGGCCCCAACGGGCTGGCCGCCGCCATCGCCCTGGCCCGGGAGGGCGTACAGGTCACCGTCCTTGAGGCGGCCGACGAGATCGGGGGCGGCACCCGCTCCGGTGAGGCGATCCTTCCCGGGCTGCTCCACGACCACTGCTCGGCCGTCCACCCGATGGCCGTCGGCTCGCCGTTCCTGAGCGGGCTCGGCCTGGACCGCTACGGGCTGCGGTGGGCGCTGCCGGAGATCGACTGCGTACATCCCCTGGACAGCGGCACGGCAGGGGTGCTGCACCGCTCGGTCGCCGAGACCGCGGTCGGTCTCGGCGGCGACGGCCGACGCTGGCGGTGGCTGTTCGACGGCCCGTCGGCGGCATACGACACCTTCGGCGCGGACATCCTCGGCCCGTTGCTGCGCATCCCGCGGCACCCCGTCCGACTCGCCCGCTTCGGGGTCCCCGCGCTGGCTCCCGCGTCGCTGCTGGCGAAGGCGTTCGCGACCGAGGAGGCGCGGGCACTGTGGGGCGGGGTGGCGGCACACGCCTTCCACCCTCTCGACCGGCCACTGAGCGCCGCCGTCGGACTCGGCATCCTCACCGCGGGGCACCGGCACGGCTGGGCCGTGGCCGCCGGCGGATCACGCCGCATCACCGACGCCATGGCCGCGCTGCTGACCGACCTCGGCGGGAAGATCGAGACGGGCGTGCGGGTGCGGTCGGCCTCCGAACTGCCGCCCACGGACGTGACCCTCTGGGATGTGGCGCCCACCGCACTGGCCGACATCCTGGGTGACCGGCTGCCGCCCCGGGTCGCCCGTGCCTACCGGCGGTTCCGGTACGGCCCGGGGGCGTTCAAGGTCGACTTCGCGGTCGAGGGCGGAGTGCCCTGGACCGCCGAAGCGGCGCGGCGGGCCGGTACGGTGCACGTCGGCGGCACGTACGCCGAGATCGCGGCCACGGAGCGGGACATCCACGCCGGACGGATGCCGGATCGGCCGTTCGTCCTGGTCGGCCAGCAGTATCTGGCCGATCCTTCGCGGTCGGCCGGAGACGTGCACCCGGTGTGGAGCTACGCCCACGTACCGGCCGGCTGGTCCGGCGACGCCTCAGGAGCGATCACCGCGCAGATCGAGCGGTTCGCCCCGGGGTTCCGGGACCGGATCGTCGGTACCGCGGTGCGCACCACCCCCGGATTCGCCGCGTACAACCCGAACTACGTCGGCGGCAACATCATGACTGGCGCCAAAGACATCCCCCAGTTGCTGTTCGGCCCGCGGCCCACCCTGCACCCGTACGACACCGGTCTGCCCGGCCACTACCTGTGTTCCGCGGCCACCCCGCCCGGCCCCGGCGCACACGGAATGTGCGGAGCCCACGCCGCCGCACGAGCTCTGCGCCACCTTCAAGGGCGGACCTGGGGCCCTTGACGCCGAGGCGGGGGGCGGCACCGGGGGTGAAGAGGGAGCTGTTCCAGCGGGTGGTGCCAGAGGGCGCAGTCGCGGCCTCTGGGCGGTGGCCGACCTCGGCACGGTGACCGCGAAGTGCCGGCCCAGTCGTCTTCGTGGCGACCTCTGGCTGCACGGGGCAGCAGTTGCCCACCGCGTCGTTCGGGCCGTCCGGTGCGACGGCTCACCGACGGAGGGGCACTCCGACGAGGAACTCGGCGGGAAGCTCTTCGTCAGCCGCTGGCCGCACGCCCGTGCGCACCGGGCGATGACCGAGCCGGGCGCCCGCGACCGCCCCAACTCGTGGTCACGGCCCGCAAGTCGGGCCTGGTGCGGGCCCTGCCGCCGACCACCGGCCGCTGACGCCGGGCGGCGCCCGTTCAGGGGAAACCTGCCGGGAGGGCGCGTGGGGGTGGGCGCGCCGGTCGACAACTGACCCGTGAGCCTCCCGCTGATCCCTCCCATGCTCGCCACGCCCGGCACCCTGCCGCCCGCCGCGCAGGACGCGCGGTGGGCGTACGAGACCAAACAGGACGGCCAGCGGGTGGTGGTCTATCTCGCCGGGGACGACAGCGTGGTGCTGCGCGCCCGCTCCGGTGAGGTCGTCACCGTCGCCTACCCCGAGCTGCTGCCGCTGGGCCACGCGCTCGGCGCCACCCCGGCCGTGCTGGACGGGGAGGTCCTGGCACTGGACGAACAGGGCCGCGCGGACTTCCAGTTGCTCCAGTCCCGCATGGGCCTGGTGCAGGCACCCGGCAGGGCGGCGCGCCGGGCGGCGGAGGTACCCGTCCACCTGGTGCTGTTCGACGTCATGCACCTGGCAGGGCGTTCCCTCATCTCCCTCCCCTACGTCCGGCGGCGGGCGACGTTGGAAGAGCTGGGACTGGCCGGACCCTACTGGTCGACTCCGGGCGCGCTCGTCGGCCACGGCGAAGAGGCGCTGCGGGCCACCCTCGAGCACGGCTTGGAGGGCCTGGTCTGCAAGCGGCTGGACTCGGCGTACGAGCCCGGTGTCCGCTCGCGTGCCTGGATCAAGATCCGCAACATGCGCAGTGAGGACGTCGTCGTGGGTGGCTGGCTGCCCGGCAAGGGACGGCTCACCGGTCTGCCCGGCGCCGTCCTGGTGGGCCAGCGCGCCGCCGGGCGGCTGCGGTACGTCGGCGGGGTGGGCACCGGCTGGAGCGAGGCGGAGCGGGAGGAACTCGCCACGCTGCTGCGGACCGCCGAGACGGACGTGTGCCCCTTCGACCCGGTGCCGCGGGTAGCGGGCGCCCACTGGGTGCTGCCCCGGCTGGTCGGCGAGGTCCGCTACAGCACGCGCACCCGGGCCGGGATACTGCGCCAGCCGTCCTGGCTGCGGCTGCGGCCGGACCTCGCGCCCGAGGAGTCGGCGGCCGACCTGCCGGACGACATGGTGTGACATTCCGGGTCTGACATTCCGTCAAGATCCGAACTGTTGGTGCGGCGGCAACCAGAGAGTCGCCTGCGACCTCTTGGCGCGGACATGAAAAGCGGGGAAGCTGAACTGCCCTTACCCCCACAGCCGTTGGGCTGCGCCCGGACCAGAGGAGGACGCAGTGTCGTCACCGTCGTTCAAGGCACACCGCAGGAGATGGCTCACCGGCCTGGCCGGCGCCGCCGCTCTCGTCGTCGCCTTCCCCACCGCCGCCTTCGCGGCCCCGCCGGCGGCGTTGCCCGCCAACGCCGAAGCAGTCGAGAAGACGTACCAGCCGGCCTTCGACTACGACACGGACGGCTGCTACTCCACTCCCGCCATCGGCCCCGACGGCACGGTCAACGGCGGCCTCAACCCGACCGGCGCCCTCAACGGCAGCTGCCGCGACGCCTCCGACCTCGACAACACCAACAGCTACTCGCGCTACAAGTGCAACAACGGCTGGTGCGCCTACATGTACGGCCTGTACTTCGAGAAGGACCAGGCCGTCGCCGGCAGCAGCCTGGGCGGGCACCGCCACGACTGGGAGCATGTCGTGGTGTGGGTGCAGAACAACCAGGTCCAGTACGTCTCGACCTCCAACCACGGCTCCTTCACGGTGACCGCGGCGTCCGGGGTCCGCTTCGACGGCACGCACGCGAAGATCGTCTACCACAAGGACGGCGTCAGCACGCACTGCTTCCGGCTCGCGAACTCGGGTGACGAGCCGCCGGAGAACCACAAGGGCACCTGGCAGTATCCGCCCTTGGTCGGCTGGAACGGCTACCCGTCGGGCCTGCGCGACAAGTTGAGCGCCTACGACTTCGGCAGCGCCAACTTCGGCCTCAAGGACGGCAACTTCAACGCCCACCTGTCCTCGGCCAAGCCGTCCGGGATCACTTTCGACCCGAACGCCTGACCGCCCGAGACGTCCGCCGGCCCGGCGCCGCCCGCACTCGGCACGCCGGGCCGGCCGATCCGGGGGCGTGCGGAGTCGGGCGGTACGGCACGGACGGACCCCCGTGAGGGTTTATCGTGGCCGCATGTCGGTGCCCGAACTGATCCGTATCGTCTCCCGCGACTCGCCCATGGCGCTCGCCCAGGTGGAGCGTGTCCGCGCCGAGTTGGCGGCCTTGTATCCCGGGGTGCGCACCGCGGTGGTGCCGGTGAAGACGACCGGTGACAAGTGGATGGGAGACCTGTCCAAGGTCGAGGGCAAGGGGGCGTTCACCAAGGAGGTGGATGCCGCGCTGCTGGCCGGTGAGGCGGATCTCGCGGTGCACTGCGTCAAGGATGTGCCCGCCGACCGGCCACTCCCGGCGGGCACGACGTTCGCCGCGTTCCTGAAGCGGGACGACATCCGCGACGCCCTCGTCCACCCAGGCGGTCTCACCCTGGACGAGCTCCCGGACGGAACCCGGATCGGCACCTCGTCGGTGCGCCGGGTCGCGCAGCTGGCGGCCACCCATCCGCAGCTGGACTGCGTGCCGTTCCGCGGCAACGCCAACCGGCGGCTGGCGAAGCTGGCGGCCGGCGAGGCGGACGCCTTGCTGCTCGCGGTGTCCGGCCTGGAGCGCATCGACCGGCGGGACGTGATCAGCGAGGTCCTCTCCCCCGAGACGATGATGCCGCCGATCGGCGCGGGCATCCTCGCCCTGCAGTGCCGGGAGGGCGACAGCGAGCTCATCGACGCGGTCAGCGGGCTCGGCGATCCGGACACGCATCGGGAGGCGACCGCGGAGCGCATGTTCCTGCACGTCCTGCAGGGGCACTGCAACAGCCCGATCGCCGGGTACGCGCGCGTGGACCGCAGTGGCGAGCTGTCCCTGCGGGCCTGTGTGTTCACTCCGGACGGCAAGACCCGGCTGAACGCCCACGAGTGGGCGGGCCGCCTCGACCCGGCGACGCTCGGCACCTCGGTCGCCGTGGCCCTGCTGCGTCAGGGCGCCCGCGAGATCATCGACGGCATCCCGCACTGATCAGCGGCGGTCCGCGTCAGGCAGTGCCCTCTTCGGCCTGGTCGCGCAGGAAGTTGCTCACCTGGCAGGCGACCCCGTCACGCACCGCACCGGAGCCGGCCGCCTGCTCGTGCAGTCCGATGCCGCCCGCCCACAACCGGCGCTCGGCCCACTCGTCGTCGGCCCGCAGCTGCACCTGGACGTCCACCTGGCTCAAAGACGCCTCCGGGCCGGCCGCGTACAGCACGGCCGTCGCCCGCCGCAGCGGGTAGACGTCGAAGCCCTCGATGAACTGCGAATTGCGCCAGTCGATGAACGCGCTCTCCCCGTCGGGGCCGATGCGCACATCGATCTGACCGTCCTCCAGGTGGACGGTGGCGTGCCGGCTGCCGCGGTTCTCGACGGTGACGCGGACCCGGAAATACGTCAGCCCCTCGGCGGCGTCGTCCCGTCCCCGCGGCGGCTCGGCCGCTTCCAGGCGGTGGACGCGGACACGCAGACCGGCATGCTCGTCGTACTCCTGCCAGTCCCCGACCACATTCGGCTCGTACACAATCCACCTCTCGACCTCAGAGAGCTGCTTCTTATCTGTGTGCTCCGCGCACTGTCAAATGAGCAGAATGCGCTGTGGCCAGCGAATTCGTCCCCTTGATCGCTGATCAAGCCGTGCGCAGGAAGAATTCGCCGACCGGTCGGACGGCCGGATTCGCGCGCGTGCCGCACATCACTTTCCGGACGCGTCGGTCAGCGGGCCAGCCGACCGAGCAGGGAGGAGGCCGCGGTGATGCCGAGCGCGGCGGCGACGATCAGCACCGCGAAGTCGAGCGCCAGGTGCGCGGGCGTGCCCAGGAGGAGCCCGCGCAGGGCGTCGACCTGGTAGCTCAGCGGGTTGACCTTGCTGACCGCCTGGAGCCAGCCCGGCATCACGGACAGCGGGTAGAGGGCGTTGGAGCCGAAGAACAGCGGCATGGTGATCGCCTGCCCGAAGCCCATCAGCCGGTCGCGGCTGAGGACGATGCCGGCGATGGTCATCGACAGGCAGGAGAAGAAGGCGGACCCGAGGACGACCACCGCCGCGACGCCGAGCAGCTTGATCGGGTTCCAGGTGAGCGCCACGCCGAGCAGGGCGGCGATGACGATGACGACGACGGCCTGGATCAATGACTTCACGCCGGCCGCGAACGCCTTGCCGGTGATCAGCGCCGAGCGCGGGGTCGGTGTGACGAGGAGCTTGTTCAGGATGCCGGCGTCCCTCTCCCAGATGATCTGGATGCCGTAGAAGATGGCGATGAACATCGCGGACTGGGCGATGATGCCGGGCGCGAGGTAGTCGATGTAGGGGACGCCGGGGGTGGGGATCGCCTTGATGCGGGTGAAGGTCTGACCGAAGATCAGCAGCCACAGGGCCGGCTGGACCGCGCGGGTGTACAGCTCGGTGCGGTCGTGGCGCAGCTTCTGCAGTTCGACGGCGCACATCGCCACGATCCGGGTGGGCAGCAGCCGCCAGCCCGCGCGGGGCTCGGGCGGGCTCAGCAGCAGGCTGATGCCCTTGTCGCGGGCGCGGTCAGCCGACGCGGCCTGCGGTGCGGCGGGTGCTTCGGACATCGCGGAACTCTCCTGACTGGTCGTCGAGACCACTGCCGGCGACGTCACGGAAGACGTCCTCCAGGGTGGGCAGCGGGTCCGTTGCCTTGGCGCCCCGGCGCTCACCGAGTCCCCGCCGCAGTTCGACGGGGGTGCCGAGGGCCCGGATACGGCCCCGGTGCATCAGGCCGACCCGGTCGCAGTAGTGGTCGGCCTCGTCCATGTAGTGCGTGGTCACCAGCACCGTCATACCGGTGGCCGCGCGGACGGCGTTGATGTGCTCCCACACGTCGGTGCGGGCGATCGGGTCGAGGCCGATGGTCGGTTCGTCGAGGATCAGCAGCCTGGGCGCGCTGACCAGCGCTTGGGCGAGTTCGAGGCGGCGGATCATGCCGCCGGAGTAGGTGCCGGCGAGCCGGTCGGCGGCCTCCGTGAGATCGACGGCGGCCAGGGCCTGCGCGACGCGCTCGGCGCGCTCGCGGCGGGGCACGTCGAAGACCCGGGCGAAGAGGGCGATGTTCTCCCGGCCGGTGAGGCCCGCGTCGGCGGACAGCTGCTGCGGCACATAGCCCAGCAGGCGTCGTACGGCCATGGCCTCCTTGGCGGCGTCGCGGCCGAAGACGTGGACCATCCCGGCGGGGACGGGCAGCAGGGTGGTGATGCAACGAATGGCGGTGGTCTTGCCGGCGCCGTTGGGTCCGAGCAGCCCGAAGACCTCGCCCTGCGCCACCGACAGGTCGAGCCCGTCCACCGCGTTGGCCTGGCCGAAGGAGTAGGTGAGCCCCGTGCAGGCGACGGCCCCTCGATCGTCCCGCGTCATGACTCCTCGGCCTCCTCGTGCAGATTGACGGCGAGCTTGCGCAGGGCCGGGATCGCGGCGTGCAGCGCGTCCCGGTCCGCGGCGTCGAGCCGGGACACCTGGCGTCGTACGAGGTCGGCGCGGCGTTTGCGCCACTCGCTCAGCCGGGCCTCGGCCGCGGGCGTGGGCAGCAGTCGCGCGGCCCGCCGGTCGGCAGGGTCCGTCTCGCGCTCCAGATAGCCCTGCCGGGACAGCTGGTTGACCAGCGTCGAGACCGAGTTGCTCGCCAGCCAGAGCTCCTTGGCGGCGTCCGAGATCCCGATGCCGGGCCGGTCCACGACGAGCCGCAGCAACTCCACCTCGGCGCCGCGCAGCCGGGGATCGGGCATGTCCCGGCGCAGGCGGCGCCGGATCAGCCGCTGGACGCCGACGAGCGCGTCGGCGAGCTCCTCGGGGAAGGTCTCTGGTTCCACACCACGAGATTACCTCTGTAACAGAGATAACGGACCCCAAGGGTTGGTCAAGAGGCGCACAGGCGGGACGAGGCCGCCCGCCGCCGCCACCGGCCTCGGCGGCCGCGATATCACCCAGCGGATTCCCCAGATTTCAGAACGTGCCGCCACGTGCCACTCCGGCTGTAATTCTGGTGCATTTTCAACGTTCCAGAATCACGCGGTCGCACGCCGTCATCGTATTCGCGGACGTATTCACGGAATTGTTTCGGCGCCACCTGCCGCGGGAATGCGCAATTCAGTGCTTCGGACAGGAGGCACGTCGTGGGAGCGGGCCCGCCGACCCGCGGTGTCCTCCGCCAGGTCCGAGTCCGCGCCCCCCCGGTTCTGTCCCACCAGCACCTGCTGAGGGAGGCGCGCACCATGCCTGTCACTGGCAGAACGAAGCCGCACCCGCACGACGACGCCCCCGACACCGCCGCCGAGTTCGCACGGCTGGCGCGCCTGCCCGCCGGCCCGGCCCGCAAGGCGCTCCGCGACGAGCTGGTCGAGACCTGGCTGCCGATGGCCGAGCGGATCGCCGTCCGCTTCCGGGGGCGCGGGGAATCCCTGGAGGATCTCTACCAGGTGGCCGCCCTCGGCCTCGTCAAGGCCGTAGACCACTACGACCCGGCACGCGGCTGCGCCTTCGAGGCGTACGCCGTGCCGACCGTCACCGGCGAGATCAAGCGGCACTTCAGGGACCACATGTGGACGCTGCACGTTCCGCGCCGCGTCCAGGACCTGCGCAACCGGGTGCGTCAGGCCACGAAGGAGCTGTCGCAGACGACTGCGGGCCGGGCGCCCACGCTCGCCGAGATCGCGGAGTTCGCGCGCATGACGGAGGACGAGGCGCGCACCGGGACGGAGGCCCTGGAGTGCTTCACCGCGCTGTCGCTGGAGGCCGAGATGCCCGGCACCGAGGGGTACGCCCTGGGTGACGCGATCGGCGGCCCGGACCCGGCCTTCGACACCGTCGTCGACAGGGTGGCCGTCCGGCCGTGCCTCGAGGCGCTCCCCGAGCGCGAGCGGACCATCCTCTACATGCGCTTCTTCCGGGGCATGACCCAAAGCCACATCGCCGAACAGCTCGGCATCTCCCAGATGCACGTCTCCCGGCTGCTCAGCAGCTGCTTCGACCGGCTGCGCGAGGAGATCCTCACCGAGGCCAAGTGAGCCGCCGTGTGAGCCGCCGCCGTCACTCCGGCGGTATCCCCGGAATCTGCGTGGGGCCGTAGCGGTCGAGGGCATCCTCCAGCTCGGCGCGGATTTCCGGGGGCATCTGCCCGGCCCGGCCCCACAGGAGGATCAGTTCGGCGACATTGCGCAGCTTGATGTTGGTGTGCTGGGAAACGTCCTTCAGTATTTCCCACCCCTGGTCGGGCGTGACTCTGCCGAGCGCGACGACCATGCCGATCGCCTGGTCGACGACGGCGTGCGAGGCCACAGCCTCTTTGAGCTGGTCGATCTCTTCCTGCAGCTCGAAGATGCGGTCCGACTGGTCGGCGGGTTCGTCCGGTACAGCTGACACGCTTCCATCCTGTCACTCGTCCGGCCCCGCGCCACCGGACGGGACGCGGCCAGGCCACCGTTTCGGTGCCGCCACCGGGGTACTCGGCAGGCGCCCCGAGCGGTTCCGGTCGGACACTGGGACGAGAGCTGTGGCCCCCGGCCGACGAGAGCAGGACACGAACGCCATGAACCACGATGTGAGACCACCCAGCGCCACCAAGAACGTGCTGTCCACGCATTCCGTGTTCGGCGCGCCCTGCTGGGTGAGCCTGACCAGCCACGACCAGGAGACCACCGAGGAGTTCTACTCGGCCGTGCTGGGCTGGGAGTGGCAGCAGTTGAAGCTCGGCGACCGCTTCCGGGTCGCACTGGCGGACGGCACACCGGTGGCCGGGATCGCCGCGGTGGCCTCCATGTGGCACATGGCGGTGGCCTGGACGCCGTACTTCGCCGTGCCCAGCGCGGACGAGGCGGCGGCGCGGGCCCAGGAGCGCGGCGGTACGGCGGCGGTGGGGCCGTTGTCGTTCCCGCCCGGGCGGGCGGCGCTGCTCGCCGACCGGGACGGCGCGACCTTCGGGATCTGGGAGGGTGAGCTCGTCGCGAACTGGGAGAGCTGGCGCGAGGCACAGCCCGCGTTCATCAAGCTCCACACGCGCGACGCCTTCGACGCCGCCATCTTCTACGGCGAGGTCCTCGACTGGGCGTCGGACCGTCCCGGCTGCTGCGAGGTCCAGTACGAGGGCGGCGAGGTCGTGCTGCGCAGCCGGGGCGCCGTGGTGGCGCGCATCGAGTCGGGTGCGCTCGGGTCCGCTCCCGATCCCACGATCCGGCCGCACTGGCAGGTCCACTTCACGGTCGCGGACGTGGCGACCTGTGTGCGGGCCGCGGAGGTGCACGGCGGCAGCGTCCTGTCGAAGGGCAGCGAGGAGGCCGTCCTGCGCGACCCCGACGGCGCGCAGTTCACGGTGACCTCGCGACGCGAACGCTGACGGGCGCGGGATCGCGGCCCCGGGTGGATGGCCCAGGGCCACTCCTGCCCGCGGGGCGTCACCGGGGCTTGCGCGAGGGCCTCGACAGCAGGACGAGGCTGCGCGCCTCGACCGTCAGTTTCGTGCCCGCCTTGTGCTCGGCCTCGTCGGCGCCCTGCGGCTCGGCGGTGTCGATCAGGGTCGTCCAGCGTTCGCCGTAGGTGACGTCCGGCAGGAGGAAGTCCACCGGCTCCCAGTAGCCGTTGAGCAGGAGCAGGAAGGAGTCGTCCACCACGGGCCGGCCGCACGGGTCGGGCTCGGCGATGGCGTCGCCGTTGAGGAAGACGCCGACGGAGTGGGCGTCGGAGCGCTGCCAGTCCTCGTCCGTCATCTCGCGTGCGTCCGGCAGCAGCCACACCAGGTCGGGCAGCGGCTGGCCCGCGTGCGTCACGGTCTCCCCGCGGAAGAAGCGGCGCCGGCGCAGCACGGGGTGGCCGGCACGCAGACCGATGACGTACCGAGTGAAGTCGTTCAGGGCTTCCTGGTCCTCGGTCAGCCGCCAGTCGATCCAGGAGACTTCGTTGTCCTGGCAGTAGGCGTTGTTGTTACCGCCCTGGGTGCGCCCCAGTTCGTCGCCGTGGCACAGCATCGGGATGCCCTGCGAGAGCAGCAGCGTGGCCAGGAAGTTGCGCTGCTGACGGGCGCGCAGGTCGAGGACGGCCGGGTCGTCGGTCTCGCCCTCGGCACCGCAGTTCCACGAGCGATTGGTGCTCTCGCCGTCCTGGTTGTCCTCGCCGTTGGCCTCGTTGTGCTTGTCGTTGTACGAGACGAGGTCGCGCAGGGTGAACCCGTCGTGCGCGGTGACGAAGTTGACGCTGGCGCGCGGGCGGCGCCGGCTGTGCTGGTACAGGTCTGCGGAACCGGTCAGCCGGGAGGCGAACTCGCCCAGCGTGTGCGGCTGGCCGCGCCAGAAGTCCCGCACGCAGTCCCGGTACTTGCCGTTCCACTCCGACCACAGGGGCGGGAAGTTGCCCACCTGGTAGCCGCCTTCCCCCACGTCCCAAGGCTCGGCGATGAGTTTGACGCGGCTGATCACCGGGTCCTGCTGGATCAGGTCGAAGAACGCCGACAGCCGGTCCACCTCGTGGAACTGCCGGGCGAGCGTGGCCGCGAGGTCGAAGCGGAAGCCGTCGACGTGCATCTCCGTCACCCAGTACCGCAGCGAGTCCATGATCAGCTGGAGTACGTAGGGATGCCGCATCAGCAGGCTGTTGCCGGTGCCGGTGGTGTCGTAGTAGTGGCCCCAGTCGCCGTCCACGAGGCGGTAGTACGAGGCGTTGTCGATGCCGCGGAAGGAAAGGGTCGGGCCCTTCTCGTTGCCTTCTGCGGTGTGGTTGTAGACGACGTCCAGGATCACTTCGAGGCCGGCCGCGTGCAGCGCCTTGACCATCTGCTTGAACTCGGTGACCTGCTGGCCACGAGTGCCGTGGGCGGCGTAGGCGTTGTGGGGCGCCAAGAAGCCGATGGTGTTGTAGCCCCAGTAGTTGGACAGGCCGCGGTCGGTGAGCACGCCGTCCTGCACGAACTGGTGCACCGGCATCAGCTCGACGGCCGTCACGCCGAGCGAGGTCAGGTGCTCGACGACCGCCGGGTGCGCGAGACCCGCATAGGTGCCGCGGAGTTCGGGCGGGACGTCGGGGTGGGTGCGGGTGAGTCCCCGTACGTGCGCCTCGTAGATCACACTGTCGGCGTAGGACCGCCCGATCGGCTGGTCGTCGCCCCAGTCGAAGGCCGGGTCGGTGACCACGCCGAGCATGGTGTGTCCGGCGCTGTCGGCCGGGGACGGGCCGTCCGCCTTCCGCTCGAAGAGCGAGGCGTGGTTGTCGACCTGCCCGTCCACCGCCCGGGCGTACGGGTCCAGGAGCAGCTTGGCCGGATTGCACCGGTGGCCGAGGGCCGGCTGCCAGGGGCCGTGCACCCGGAAGCCGTATCGCTGTCCTGGCCCGATACCGGGCAGGTAGCAGTGCCACACGAAGCCGTCGACCTCGTTCATCGAGACGGCGAGGTGCTGGTCGTGGTCGTCGACGAGGACCAGCTCGACCCTTTCGGCGACCTCGCTGAACAGGGCGAAGTTGGTGCCCTTCCCGTCGTGGGTGGCGCCCAACGGGTAGGGGCGCCCGCTCCACACGGGCACCCCTTTCCGCTGCGGTCGGCGCGCGATCACCGCGCGTCCTCCAGAACGCCGTCCGGCGTGCTCGCGGGTCCGGCCAGGGCCGCGACGGGCACCTCGCGGGGCACCTGGAGCACCTCGGGCAGGCTGGGCCACGGCGTCGTGGGGACGAGCGGGACCCGCTCGCCGGCGCGGGCGCGCTGCGAGAACCAGATGACCTTGCTGCCGGTGTCGGTGGCGCAGCAGCCCCAGCCGTCACTCATCGCGGCGATGCTCTCCAGACAGCCGCGCAGGTCCTGGTCCGGGCGCAGGTCGCAGTCGTTCTCACCGATGGCGGTGATGAGGTGCTGGCCGTTCCACCACAGCTCGATCGACGTGTTCTTGTCCGTGGCGTGCTCGTCGATGGCCTTCAGCAGCATCTCGGTACCGCGGCAGACGGGCTCGACCAGGATGTCCAGATCCCAGTAACGGAGGTGAGCGGCCAGGATGCGCCTGACCTGTCCGACCCGTTCCGGGCTGACCTCCACGTCGAGGTGGTAGTAGCAGGGCGATGCGGTCTTCATCGTCGTTCGCTCCTCACCGGCGAAGCTCTCGCTTCCCCTCACCCCCTGCGGGACCCGGGGTCCCGAACACGAAGCGTGAGCACTGATCGCTTCTGAGTCACCTCAAGAGTGGGTCCGGTACGCCATTCGTGCAACACGAGTGGTCCGGTGGGGTGTCGGGGGTCGCTGACACCCATGAGGTGGTTGAAGCTCCAACAAGACGCTGAGTCGTTGCGCGTGCACCATGTGTGAAGACCTCGATGCCCGCAACGGATCCGAGCGCGCCCGCGCATGGCCACCGCCCGACGGTCGGGAGACGCGCCATCGAGCCCCTGGAAGGTGAACGGCACCATGCTGCTGCCGGCCAAAGCCGAAGTGGCCCGCCATCTGCGGCGGTACCGGGCGTGGGAGCGCATGATGCTCGCGGCCCCCACCGACCGCGGGGTTCGGGCCATTTTCGAGGACTCGGGTTACACCCTGTGTGTGCTGATGGGGAAGCGCTGCGCGCGCGAGGCCGCGGACGCCGCCGAACGCTATCTGCGGGCCTCTCTGGCCGCCTACCTCCGGGAGGAGACCGAGCGGCCCGGTACCCGCGCCCGGGACAGACGGGGCCCGCCGGCCGCCGACCGGCGTTCCCCCGCGGGGAGGTAGAGACCTTCCGGCGCAGCTTGGATCCCCGGCCGGGCCACGAGCCCGGCCTTCGAGCACGACGGAGGTGCATCCCATGAGTTCGAACCAGGTCATCGGCCGCATTCCGGTGCGGGACGTCAGGCCGGCCGTGGAGTGCGGCAGGCGTCCGGCGAAGGCCGTCGTGGGCGAGACGTTCGAGGTCACCGCGACCGTGTTCCGCGAGGGGCACGACGCGGTCGCCTGCAACGTCGTCCTGACGGATCCGGAGGGCAGGCACGGCCCCTGGACGCCGATGCGGGAGCTGGCCCCCGGCACGGACCGCTGGGGGGCCGAGGTCACTCCCGACGTCGAGGGCCGCTGGACGTACCGCGTCGAGGCGTGGAGCGACCCGCTGGCCACCTGGCGCCGCACGGCCGGCATCAAGGTCCCGGCCGGCATCGACACCGGGCTGGTCCTGGAGGAGGGCGCCGACCTGCACGAGCGGGCGGCGGCCGGGGTGCCGCAGGGCCCGGAGCGTACGGCGGTACTGGCGGCCGCGGAGACCTTGCGCGACGACATCCTGCCGGTCGCGACGCGGTTGGCTGCCGCGTTGACGCCGGAGGTGGACGCGGTCCTGGCCCGGTATCCGCTTCGGGAGCTGGTGACGGCGTCGCGGACGCTGCCGCTGCTGGTGGAGCGGGAGCGGGCGCTGTACGGCTCGTGGTACGAGTTCTTCCCGCGTTCGGA
>NZ_JBIAHG010000011.1:0-291240 GCF_042870385.1 Streptomyces sp. NPDC006602
GAACCGGCCCGAGGACTGGAAGGAGCAGATGACGCGTTGGGACCGCTGGCACTACGTCCGCGTCGCCGTCATCGTCGCCGCCTTCGCCCTGCTGGTCGCCGCCCTTGCCTGAGCCCGCGGGCCGACACCGCGCTGGTGGCGCACGATCCCCACTCCCCGGGCGGCAGCGGGCCGCCGAAATCCCGACATCCGGGAAATGCAGCACGGGCCATCGCACCGAGTCGGCCGCTCGGTGTCATCCTCCCAGCCCTGTCTGTCGTTGATCTCTACCGTCTGGTCGGCGGATATGGCCGTGTCGTCGGCCTGCGCTTCCTCGGCGGCAGCAGTGCCCGCAGTCCCGAGGCAGAGAAGCAATGCAGCAGTGGCAGCGCCGGTCGAAGCGCGCCGTGAGCTGATGCCCATGTGACACCTTTCAGGTGGACCGCCGCCTGGCGACCGTCGACCACGACGCCGAGCTCTACAAGGAGAGGAACACCGTCGAGCGCCTGATCAACAAGCTCAAGGCGTGGCGGGGCATGCGACCCGCTACGACAAGACCCCGGAAAGCTGCCTCGCCGGGCTTCACCTGCGTGCCTCGGTGATCTGGATCGAAGGCCTCACCCGAACCAGCGCCGAGAGCCGCGCAGGTCATCGAGGGTCGAAGACGAGCTACCACATTCCCTTTGGTGGAACGGCACCAAGTTCAAGGATGGTCCGGGCGGCACCATGTCGGCGAGCGTCACCAAATCCGGCACGATCACGGCGGAGATGACCGTCGGCGCAGAGGCTGAGTTGAAGGGGCTCATCACCAAGGCGAAGGCCACTGTCAGCGTCAAGATCGGTGGGAGCGTGTCGATCACCACCGGTCACACATACACCCACGAAATCAGCAGAAACAAGTACGGCCACCTGCAGTACGGTTCGTGGGGATACAAGGTGTCGTGGAAGAAGTACCGGGCCAGCGGCAACGGTTGCGACGGTGTTGAAATCGGCAGCGGCAAGGCCACGTTGCCCACGTCCGAGACCGGCTGGAAGTACTGGGAAACCGCGTCATGACCTATTTGAGCCCGCGGGCTTGGCTCGCCGGATGCGCAGTGGCGGCGTCAGCGTTCCTGCTCACGTCGTGTTCGTCCGGCGGCGGTGACGACACAGCTGCCGATTCGTCGTCTCCCGTACCGAGTGCCTCTCTGACGGCGACTGGATCGTCCGAGAAGAAGCTCACCGCGCAGGCTCAGGCGGCCCTTGCTGCCGTCCACAGCGGGACCATGGTTGAGGCTGGCACAGAGCGTGTGAGTGATGGCATCCACACCGAGCCCACCCTGAGTGAAGGTAAGACGTACAGGCTCAACCTGGTGTGCGTCGGCAGCGGTAGCGCGCAAGTTTCGTTCACACCGGCGAGCGCCGGCACCAAGGCCACGGTGCCGTGTGATCAGTCGGTGGTGCAGCAGCGGATCACCTCTCAGAAGCCGGTTCGCATCAACGTCGACGGCGCTAAGGGGTCGTCGGGCGTGATTGCCTGGCAAATCGACACCATCTGATCCAGACGCATGGTGGGCGCCCCCAGGATGACCGCTGGGGGTGCCCATAAATCGCTCAAGCACGGCTCATGCCTGTAATAACCTCGCTGGTCATAAGACTGCATGGAGAATGTTCCGTATACCCCGGATCCCATCCCTTGTCCGTTCCCTGCCGTTCCTACATGCGTGATCTTGGCGCTGCTCAGTCACGCCGGATGGAGAACAGGCTCGCCGCCACAGCCAGCACCAGCCCGGCCGCGACGAGGTAGAGGCCGAAACGTTCTTCGGGCACTGCCGGCGACCACACCCGCCAAGCTGACGAGGTGTAGCCATCGGCTGCCAGGAAGGACCCGTAGACCCTGGGAGGCGCGGTCTGGCCGCGCACCCACAGCAGGGTGCCTATGGCCGCACAAGTCGCGGATATCGCATACAGGACCGTGGCGCGGCGCGGGACCGGTCTGTTCACGGGTCCTCCCATGGCTTTGTCGTTGTGATGCGAGGATTCTCGCTGCCCGTGCCGGTCACGTTCGCGCCGGGGCATCGTGTCGAATATGGGCTTGATCCCATGGACACCGCCGCTGCCGACCGTCCGTCGGCGACCTACGACCGCATAGGCTGGCGGCGGGGCTGCTCGTCGTCGGAATCGGGCTGATGGTGCACGCCGGGTAGGCGTCATGGCCGTTCCACCACCGTGCCCTCTGCGCGTTAGGGCGTACCGCCACCTGATGAACGTCAGTACCTTCAGACCAGGGGGCGATCGCCGTAACCCGGTCGCATGCCCCGTACACGCACCGCTAGCGTGCCGGGTATGACGACGACCGACACCGACACCGACAGCGAGGGCTCCGGAGCCCACCCCCGTTTCGCCGAAGCCCTGCGCGAGCTGGGTCTTCAGAGCCTGGAGGTCCGCCGCTTCCCGGACGCCACCCGTACCGCCGCCGAGGCCGCGGCGGCGCTCGGCTGCGAGTTGAGTGAGATCTGCAAGTCGTTGATCTTCGCGGCGGACGGGGTGCCGGTGCTGGTGCTCATGGACGGCGCATCCCGGGTCGATCTCGACAGGGTCCGGGAGGCGCTCGGCGCCGAAAAGGTCACGCGGGCGAAGGCCGACGTCGTGCGGGAGACGACCGGGTATGCGATCGGAGGCGTGCCGCCCTTCGGGCACCGGACCCGGACGCGGGTTCTCGCCGACCGGTCGCTGCTCGACCACGACGTCGTGTGGGCGGCCGCGGGTACTCCGTACACCGTCTTTCCCATGCAGCCGAAGGACCTTGTCGCCCACGCCGGCGCCACCCTGGTGGACGTGCGCGAGCGCACCTCGTGACGCCGCTGGTCACCGCGGCCGTGCTGCTGGCCGCGGTGACGCACGCCAGCTGGAACGCCATCGCGCATCAGATCACCGACAAGCTCGTCGGGTTCACGCTCATCGCGGGCGGGGGATCTTTGATCGGGCTGGCCATGATGCCGTTCGTGCCGGTTCCGGCGGCGGGGGCGTGGCCGTATCTGGTCCTCTCGGCGGTCATTCATCTCGCCTACTACGTGCTGCTGATGAAGTCCTTCCGGCTGGGCGACTTCGGGCAGGCGTATCCGATCGCGCGCGGCACCGCGCCCCTGGTGGTCACGCTGCTCGCCGCCGTCTTCGCGCACGAGGTGCCGGACGCGTGGGCGGCGGCGGGTATCGCCTTCTCCTGCGCGGGGCTGACCGGCGTCGCCCTGTGGGGGATGCGCGGCCGCCGTCCCAACTGGGCGGCGATCAACGCGGCGCTGGCGACCGGGCTGACCATCGCGGCGTACAGCGTCGTCGACGGGCTGGGGGTACGCGCCTCCGGGTCGTCCCTCGGGTACATCGCCTGGCTGATGGCGGTGGAGGGCGTGGCGATCCCGGCGTACGCGCTCTACCGCTGGCGCGGGCAGTTCGGCACCGTCCTGCGGCCCTTCGCGGGCGTCGGCCTGCTGGGCGCGGCGCTCTCCGTGACGGCGTACGGGCTCGTCCTGTGGGCCCAGACCAAGGCGGAACTCGCGCCGATCGCCGCCCTGCGCGAGTCGTCGATCATCGTGGGCGCGGCGATCGGGGCGGTGTTCTTCAAGGAGAAGTTCGGAGCCCCGCGCATCGCCGCGGCGGGGCTGCTGGTGGTCGGGATCGGGCTGATGCTCCACGCCGGGTAACCGGTACCAAGGTGCGGGCTACGGCCGTATCGCGACCGCGTCCACCTCGAAGAGCATCCCGGGCAGCGCGAGCGAGGCGACACCGCTCAGGGTCTGCGCCGGCAGCCGGTCGCCGAAGTGGCGGTGCAGCGCCTTGCCGAGGATCTCCAGCTTGGCGAGGTCGTGGTCGACGATGAACGTGCCGAGCCTGACCACGTGTGCGAAGCCGAGCCCGACTCCCTCCAGAGCCGACCGCAGCCGGTCGAAGGCCAGGTCCACCTGCGCGGCGAAGTCGCCGGGCACCGGGGCGCCGGTGGCGTCGGAGGCGTACTGGCCGCCGATGAAGACGGTTTCGCCGGGCGCGGAGACGGCGTGGCTGTAGCCGAACGGCGTGGGATCGTGCAGGGCGGGCGGGTTGGTGATGGTGCGCTGGTCGGGCGTCATGACTGTGCGAACGTCCCGCGTGGCGCCGCCCATTCCACCTCCCGCGTGGCATCGCCCATTCCACCCTCCCGCGCGGGGCGACCCGTTCCGCGCCCCCGCGGGCGGCTTCCCAGGCCGTGCGTCCGCGCCCCCGGAGGAGCACCCTGGAAGGAGGTCTTCCGGAGGTGATCGTCATGATGCACAGCGCTGTGGGATGGCACATCGAGCTGGAGTTCCAGGAGGATGATCAGCAGACGCGGGCGGCCGCGATGGTGCGCCTGCCCGACGGCACGGAAGTACGTACGCGAGGACACGCCACCCGCCACCACACTGACTCGAATCAGCCGAGGGTGGGGGAGGAGGTCGCCGCTGCCCGCGCTTTGAACGAACTGGCCATGCAGCTGCTGACCAAGGCACACGACGAGATCGACCAGGCGTCCGGCCGGACCTCCCACCCGATCCACGTCTGAGCCGGCGGGGCCGAGCCGGCCGGGTTCAGGGCCGTACGACGCTCCGCACCGCCCTGACCAGCGCCTGCGCCCGTGGATCCGCCGTCACGGTCTTGCGGAAGCCGTTCGTCACATAGCCGAGGGCGATGCCGGTCTCCGGGTCGGCGAAGCCGAGGGAGCCGCCGCGGCCCGGGTGGCCGAAGGAACCCGGGCCGAGGAGCGGTGAGGCGCTGCCGTGCAGCATGTAGCCGAGGCCGAAGCGGGTGTTGACGACGAGGACGCGGTCGGGGCCCGCCGACTCCTCGGTGCGGGCCGCCTCCATGGTGGCCCTGTCGAGGAGGCGTACGCCGTCGACCTCGCCGATCAGTGCCGCGTAGAAACGGGCCAGCCCGTCGGCGGTCGCGATGCCGTTGGTCGCGGGCAGGGCGGCCGCCCGGTAGGCGGGGGCGTTCTGGTCGGGGAAGGGGGTGATCGCGGCGAAGGCGCGGCGGGTGAGGGAGGCGGGGTCGTCGTACGCCTCGGTGACCGCGCGCTTCGGGCGGACGCGCGGGCCCGCACCGGTGGCGGGCTCCGGCGTCTCGATACGGCCCACGCGGCCCGTCCGTCCGGCTGCCTCCTCGGCTTCCGGCAGGCCCAGCCACAGGTCGGCGCCCAGCGGTCCGGCGATCTCCGCCGCGATCCACTCGCCGGCCCACCGGCCGGTCACGCGGCGCACCAGCTCGTCGAGCATCCAGCCGTACGTCAGCGCGTGGTAGCCGTGGTCGGTGCCGGGCTCCCAGACCGGGGCCTGCGCGGCGACCGCCTCGGCGCCCCGGGCCGGGTTCAGCGCCTCGTCCGGCGTGAGCGGACGGTCGAGGACGGGTAGGCCGGAACGGTGGTTCAGCACGTGCCTGACCAGTACCCGCTCCTTGCCGCGCGCCTTGAACTCCGGCCAGTACTCGCCCACCGGCGCGTCCAGGTCAAGGAGCCCGCGCTGGTGCAGCAGCAGCGGTACGGCGGCGGCGACACCCTTGGTCGCCGAGCGCACGATCTGCGCGGTGCCGCGCCGCCAGGGCTCGGTCCCGTCGATGTCCCTGGTGCCCGCCCACAGGTCGACGACCCGGTGCCCGTCCCGGTACACGGCGACCGCCGAGCCCCGGTCCCCGAGCGCCTCGAAGTTCCTCGCGAACGCTTCCCTGACCGGCTCGAAGCCCTCGGCGACTGTGCCGTTCACGTCCACGTCCGTACTCCTCGTCTCGCTGCCGGGCACTTGGCTTCAGCGCCCGGCTCTCCCCTCAGCCAAGCAGGATCGTCACGTCGATGTTCCCGCGGGTCGCGTTCGAGTACGGGCAGACCTCGTGCGCCGCGTCGACCAGCTTCGCCGCGATGTCCGCGTCGAGGACCGGGAGGGAGACGCTGAGGGCGACGGCGAGGCCGTAGCCGCGCTGCTTGTTGGGGCCGATGCCGACCTTCGCGGCGACCGTGGAGCCGGACAGGTCGAAGCCGGACCGGCGGCCGACCATCACCAGCGCGTTGTGGAAGCAGGCGCTGTAACCGGCCGCGAAGAGCTGCTCCGGGTTGGTGCCGTTGCCGTCCCCGCCGAGCTCGGGCGGCATCGCGACCTTCAGCTCGATCTGCCCGTCCTGACTGGTGACAAAGCCGTCCCGGCCACCGTGCGCGGTGGCCTCGGCGACGTACACGATCTTCGACGGGCGGGTGTCGGCGGCGGTGCTTTGGACGGCGGTGCTTTCGACGGTTTCTTCGATCACGGCTGAACCTCCCCCAGCAATTACATCGTGCACAAGGTACCGGCCGGTAGCCATGCCTTCCACGACGGGGGGCGGCAACCGCGGGTAACGCGATGTCAGCGGCGCCAGAGGGGATGTCAGTGGGTGATGCCAGAGGGAATGCCGGCGGGTGATGTCAGTGGGCGCGCTCGGCCGCCGCCTCCGCCCGGTCCGCGAGCCGCCACAACTCCTCGCGCAACCGCGCTACCTCCGCACCGTCCAGCTCCGTCGCCGCGAGCAGGGCGCCGGGCACGCGCGCCGCGCGCTCCCTGAGCTCCTCGCCGCGCTCCGTGCACGCGATGAGCACCGAGCGCTCGTCGTTCACCGCGCGCGCCCGGCGTACGAGCCCCGCGCCCTCCAGCCGCTTGAGCAGCGGCGACACCGTGCCGTAGTCGAGCCGCAGCGCGCCCGCCAGTTCCTTGACCGTGATCTCACCGCGTTCCCACAGCACCAGCAGCACGAGGTACTGCGGGTAGGTGAGCCCGAGGTCCTCCAGGAGCGGCCGGTACGCGGCCGTCACCGCACGCTGGGCGGCGTACAGCGCGAAGCACAGCTGGTCGTCCAGCAGCAGCGAGCCCTCGACACCGGCGTCCTCTTGGTTCATCACGCGCTCATTGTCACGGACGGCCGGGACCAGCCGTCGCGGAACGCGGATCGAATCCGAACGGCAGCTCCAGCCGGTGGGCGCGCATCAGCGCGTCGTCGGCGAGGAGCTCCGCGGTCTTCCCGTCGGCGGCGATCGTGCCGTCGCTCAGGATCAGGGAGCGCGGGCACAGCTCCAGGGCGTAGGGCAGGTCGTGGGTGACCATCAGCACGGTCACGTCCAACGACCGCAGGATGTCGGCCAGTTCGCGGCGGGAGGCGGGGTCGAGGTTGGAGGAGGGCTCGTCGAGTACGAGGATCTCCGGCTCCATCGCCAGCACGGTGGCGACCGCCACCCGGCGCCGCTGCCCGAAGGACAGGTGGTGCGGTGGCCGCTCGGCGAAGTCCTGCATGCCGACCCGCCGCAGCGCCACCAGCACCCGTTCCTCCAGTTCCGGGCCCTTCAGCCCGGCCGCGGCCGGTCCGAACGCCACGTCCTCGCGCACGGTCGGCATGAACAGCTGGTCGTCCGGGTCCTGGAAGACGATGCCGACCTTGCGCCGGATCTCGGCCATGTGCTGCCTGCCTACGGGCAGCCCGGCGACCGTCACCGTGCCGGTGCCGCCGGTCAGGATGCCGTTGAGGTGCAGCACCAGGGTCGTCTTGCCGGCGCCGTTCGGCCCGAGCAGCGCGACCCGCTCGCCGCGGGCGATGGAGAAGTCCACGCCGAACAGCGCCTGGTGTCCGTCGGGGTAGGCGAAGGCGAGGCCGGAGACCTCGAGGGAAGCGGTCACAGCGTCCATCCCAGCAGACATACGACGAGGGCGGCGAAGGGGAGGGTGAGGGCGTACGACCACTGCGCCCGGGACGCGGTCACCTCGTCGATGACCGGCATCGAACCGGCGTACCCGCGGCTGACCATGGCCAGGTGCACGCGTTCGCCGCGTTCGTAGGAGCGGATGAACAGGGCGCCGGCGGACTTCGCGAGGACGCCCCAGTGCCTGACGCCGCTCGCCTCGAACCCCCGTGACTCCCGCGCGATCCGCATCCGCCGCATCTCGTCGGTGATGACATCGCCGTAGCGGATCATGAAGGAGGCGATCTGCACGAGCAGCGGCGGGAGCTTCAACCGCTGCAGTCCCAGCAGGAGTTCACGCAGTTCGGTGGTGGAGGCGAGGAGCACCGACGCGGCGACGCCCAGGGTGCCCTTGGCGAGCACGTTCCACGCGCCCCACAGTCCGCTCTCGCTGAGGGACATCCCGAGCACGTCGACCCGCTCGCCCTCCGCCACGAACGGCATCAGCACCGCGAAGGCGACGAACGGCACCTCGATCAGCAGCCGCTTGAGCAGGAAACCGGCGGGCACGCGAGCCGCGTACGCGACGCACGCCAGGAGCACGGCGTACAGGCCGAACGCCCACATCGCCTCCCGCGGGGTCGACACCACGACCAGCACGAAGCCGAAGGTCGCCGCGAGTTTCGTATGAGGGGGCAGGCCGTGCACGGGCGAGTGCCCGTGCCGATAGAGCTTGTGCGCGTGTCCGGCGCCCATGTCAGAGGCCCGTGCTCACGGGCGAGGTGTCATCCGTAGGACGCCTGCGCACGGCCCAGAACACCGTGCTGCCCGCGACGACCGTGACACCGACGCCGATCACGCCCGCGAGGCCGCCGGAGAGACGGGCGTCGTCGACGTCCTTGACGCCGTAGTCGGCGAGCGGGGAGTCGGCGTTCGTGTGCTTCTCGGCCTTCGCGTCGATGCCCTTGTCGGCGGCGACCTTCTCCAGGCCGTCGGGGTTCGCGGAGGCGTAGAAGCTGACGAACCCGGCGAGGAGGACGGAGGTGATCAGACCGGCGATCCACACCGTGCGGTGGGAGCGGGCGGCCACGGGGGCCGGCTGCGCCGCGGGTACGTCGACCAGCTCGCCGTTGACCCGCAGCTTCAGCTTCTGCTGGAGGCCGCGGGCGCCGTACACGAGGTCCGGGCGTACGGCGACGACGGCGCCGACGGTCAGTGCGGTGATCGCGGCCTCGCCGAGGCCGATGAGGACATGCACGCCGATCATGGCCGTGGCGACCTTGCCGATGGAGACGTCGGTGGTGCCGCCGAGCCAGTAGAGGAAGGTGAAGGCGAGGGCCGCGGCCGGCACGGACAGCAGGGCGGCGACGAAGGAGGCGACCGTGATCGAGCGCCGCTTGCGGGGCAGCACCTTCACCAGCCCGCGGAAGACGGCGTAGGCGACGACCGTCGTGACGATCGCCATGTCCGTGATGTTCACGCCGAGCGCGGTCAGGCCGCCGTCCGCGAAGAGGATGCCCTGCATGAGCAGGACCACGGAGATACAGAGGACGCCTGTATAGGGGCCGACGAGGATCGCCGCGAGCGCGCCGCCCAGCAGATGTCCGCTTGTTCCGGCCGCGACGGGGAAGTTGAGCATCTGTACGGCGAAGATGAACGCCGCCACGAGACCGGCCAGCGGCGCGGTGCGTTCGTCCAGTTCGCGGCGCGCGCCGCGCAGGCTCACCGCGACGGCGGCCGCGGCGACCGCTCCGGTCGCTACCGAGATGGGGGCGTCGATGAATCCGTCAGGCACATGCACCGTTCGATGATAGTGGCTTGTTGCGAACGTCTTGCAAGAGGGAATCGATGCGAACAGCAACGAACAAGCTGTGCGGCCCCAGGGGCGGAATCCAGGAAATATGCGACGCTGGAGGTGGAGTGGGTGCACAGCTTCCACACAGGTAACGCAGCGTGAGAGGGCCGTCACGATGTCCGTAGTCGAGCAGTACGCGCGAGCCCACATCGTTTCGGACGCCGACATCGTGGAGGACGAGGCGATCCCGGTCGTCCTTCGCTACGACCCCGAGTCCGACCCGCGTTCGGTGCGGGTAGGACTGCCCGGCACCCACGACGAGTGGACCTTCTCGCGTTCACTTCTGGAGCAGGGCCTGCGTGCCCCGGCCGGCAACGATGACGTCCGCGTGTGGCCGTGCGGGCGGGTGCAGGCCGTGCTCGAGTTCCACTCGGCGCAGGGCGTCTCGGTGGTGCAGCTCGAGACGAAGGCGCTGCTCAGGTTCCTGCGGCGGACCTACCTGGCGACCCCGATGGGATCCCGGGAGTCAACCGCCCATCTTCAGCAGTGACGCCACGATGGGACCGGCCGTGTCACCGCCGTGCCCGCCCTGCTGGACCACACCCGCGGCCGCCAGGTCGCCCCGGTACGCGGTGAACCAGCCGTTCGGCTTCTTCTGGCCGTCGACCTCCGCCGAGCCCGTCTTCGCGCCGACGTTCCCGGTCACTCCGGACATCGCCTCCGCCGCCGTGCCGTAGGCCGCCGTGTACGCCATCAGCTCCCGCAGCTGGGAGAGGGTGTTCGCGGACAGCGACCGCGAGGCCGTCGCCAGCGTGCGGTTGTCGACCGTCGGGGACACCAGGTAGGGCTGCTTGAAGGTGCCGGACTCGACCGTCGCCGACACCGACGCCATGTTCAGCGGGTTCATCCGGACCGCGCCCTGCCCGATGAGCGAGGCCGCCATCTGGGCCGCGCTCTGCACCGGCACCGAGCCGTCGAAGGACGGCACCCCGATGGCCCAGTTGTTCAGCCCCAGGCCGAAGACCTGCTGGGCCTGCTTGGTCAGGTCGTCGTTCTCCAGGTCGGGCGCCTGGCTGATGAAGGCGGTGTTGCAGGAGCGGGCGAAGCTCGCCTTGAAGGTGCCGCCCTTGATCTCGAACTTGTCGTCGTTCTGGAACTTCCAGCCGCCGTACGTGAAGTACTTCGGGCACGGATGCGCCTTGTCCGCCGACGCCAGCCCCTTGTCGATCAGCAGCGAGGAGGTGATGACCTTCATCGTGGAGCCCGGGGCGAGGGAACCCTGGAAGGCGGTGTTGAAGCCGTGCGAGGCGTTCGCCACGGCGAGGATCTCGCCGGTGGAAGGACGCATCACGACGACCGACGACCGCGCCTTCTTGGCCACCTGCTGCTCCGCCGCCGCCTGGAGCGTCGGGTTCAGGGTCGTCTTCACGGTGCCCGGCGTGCCCTTGCTCAGCTCCAGCAGGGTCTTGTCGGACGACTTCGACGACTTGCCGCGGATGACGCGCAGTTCGATGCCCGCCTTGCCGCCGGCGATCTTGCCGTACTTCTCGCGCAGTCCGTCGAGGACCGTACCCAGCGACGAGTACTTCGCCTCGGTCAGCTCGCCGCCGTTCCGGTCGAACGCCTTGATCGGCGGGGTCCCGGACTCGCCGGTGACCAGGGTGTCGCCGTCCTGGAGGTCGGGGTGGGCGACCGCGGAGTGCCAGCCGACCCGCGGCTTCCCGGTGCCGGTGTCGCGGACGACGGTGAGCGCGCTGTCGTACGCCAGCGGCTTCTCGGTGCCCTTGTACGACACCGTGGCCTTCACCGAGAAGGGGACCTTGTCGCCGGTGCGGGTGCCCGGCGTGAGCGTGACGCCCTTGATGTGGGCGTCCTTGGTGTAGCCGGTCAGCAGGGCGGTGGCCGACTTGGCGTCGTCGGTGGCGGCGGCCGCCGCGGCCACCTTGCCCTGCTGCCAGGCCGTGAGGAACGTCTGCGCGGCGGTGGTGACCTCGGTCGCCGAGAGGGGGCCGGACGGGATGTCCTTCGCCTTGTCGTCGGCGCTGGCGGACGTCGGCTGTGTCCGGTCGTCGGCCGCGGCCCCGCCGCCGTAGAGCACGTACACGCCGAAGCCGGCGCCGGCGACGACCACGGCGATCATCCCGCCGATCACGGCGGGCTTGGTCTTCCGTCGCTCGGCGACGCGCCTTCTGTTACCCACAGCTTTCGATTCCTCCGTAATAACCCCAGGGTCCCCGTTGCCCTCTTCAGTCCCAACGACGGCAACAGCCTAGAGTCCCGTCATCCGGAGATGACTTCAGCCGGCAGCTCGTAGCACAGTCGCGACAATCGGGCCGGCCGCGTCGCCGCCGTGGCCGCCCTCCTCGGTCATGGCCGCCGCCGACACGTCGTTGCGGAAACCGGTGAACCAGCTGTTGGACACGGCCTGCCCGTCGACCTCGGCGGAGCCGGTCTTCGCGCCGATGTCCCCGCCGAGCCCGGCCATCGCGTTCTGGGCGGTGCCCTGGGTCGCGGTCAGCCGCATCATCTGCTTGAGCTGGGAGGCGGTGTTGTTCGGCAGACCCTTGGCGGTGGCCGGCTGTCGGTCGTCCAGCTTGGGCGACACCAGGTAGGGCTGGCGGAATTCGCCGGTGATGGCGGTGGCCGTCACCGAGGCCATGTTCAGCGGGTTCATCTGGACCTGGCCCTGGCCGATCGCGTTGGCCGCGCGGTCCGGGCCGCCGGAGGCGGGGACCCGGCCGTCGAAGGAGACGACGCCGGTCTTCCAGTCCAGGCCGATCCCGAAGCGGGTCTGGGCCTCCGTGGTCAGCGACTCGTCCGTGAGCGGCTTCTCGTCGATGAGCTTGACGAAGGCCGTGTTGCAGGACCGCATGAAGCTGTTGGCGAGAGTGGCGTTCGGATTGGGCTTCATACCCGTGAGGTTCTTGAACGTCTGGCTCTGCCACACGGCCGAGTTCTCGCAGGGCGCCGGGCCGTTCATCGAGGTCACGCCGTTGTCTATGAGCATCGCCGCAGTGATGATCTTCATCGTGGAGCCGGGCGCGACCGTGCCCTCGAAGGCCGCGTTGAAGGCGTCGTTGCGGTTGTTGGCCACCGCCAGCACCTCACCCGTGCTGGGCTTGACGGCGACGACCGACGACTGGGCGTACAGCTTGACCGCCTTCTCCGCCGCGGCCTGCGCGGTCGCGCTGAGCGTGGTCTGCAGCTTGCCCGGTCTGCCCTCGGCGAGGGTCACCAGCGGGGTGTCGGCGGCGCCCTCCTCGGGGTGCCGGATCGCCAGCTCGACTCCGGCGGTGCCGCCGGCCTTGTCGCCGTACTTGCCGCGCAGCGCGTCCAGGATCGGCCCCAGGGAGGGGTACTTCTTCTCCGTCAGCACGGTCCCGTTCCGGTCCACGGCCTCGATCGGCGGGTTCGCCGACTCCCCGGTGACCAGGGTGTCGTCCCGCTGCAGCTCGGGGTGGATCACGGACGGCTGCCAGTCGACCAGCGCCCGCCCGGTGGTGACCCCGCGCACGACGGTCAGCTTGCTCTTGTACGTCAGCGGCTTCGACTTCCCGTCGTACGACACCTTCGCGCTCACCGTGTAGGGCACGGTCGCGTCGGACGCCGCACCGGGCGTGATCTTCACGTCGCCGATGTGGGCGGCCTCGCCGTACGCCGTCAGCAGCGGCTCGGCCGCCGTGTCGTTGTTCGTGTACGCCGCCGCGTTCACCGCGTCGCCCTTCTCCCAGGCCGCGAAGAACTTGGCGGTGGTCTCCTTGACCTCGTCCGCGCTCGGCGGCCCGCTCTTGACCGGAGCGGGCCCCGCCGCCGTCCCCGTCCCGCCGCCCTCGTCACCGTTCAGCGCGGACACGACGTTGTACGCCCCGTACCCCGCGCCCCCGACCATCACGGCAAACACACCGCCGATGACAGCCGTCTTCACCCCCCTGCCCATGTGGTGCTTCCCCTCCCCGTTGCGCCTTCCACGCATCTTCTGAACGCGTTCAGAAAGGCTGCTTATCGGTGGCACTCTATGCGCAAGCGGTTGCTGGCGTAACCGGAGTTTGACTTTTGTTGAGCGAATCCGGGGGGTTCCGCGCTCGGGTACTGCGACCACGTACTCCTGAGTACGGCTACTCATGCCGACCCTCCCCGCCCCGCCCAAGCTGGTCCTACACCGACCAAGGGGGAGTCAACGTGCGCAAGACCATCCTCGGCCTCGCACTGGCCGGCACGACCGCCGCCGTACTGCTGACCGGCTGCTCGATGGAGGACGCGAGCTGCGGCGGCGGCGAGTACGGCGTCATCGCCGTGGGCAGCACCGGCACCGCCTGCGTCTCCGACGACCAGGACCCGCCGAAGGGGTACGCCCGCTATCCGAAGGGCAAGGAGCCCGAGCACGTCGGCGACAAGTGGGACGTCTACTGGGAAACCCACACCGTCGACGAGAACGGAAAGATCATCAAGGCGCCGGACGAGGGCTGATCAGCCCCCACTAGACCCAGGTGTCCAGCCACATCCGCGACCGCCACTCGTCTATCGGGATGGCGGTGCCGGTGTACAGCGGCCAGAAATAGATGAAGTTCCAGGCGATCAGCAGGACCAGGACGCCCGCGCCCGCGGCGCCCGCCACCCGGCGGGTGTCGCCGGCGCCGGATGGGCCGATGATCGCGCCGAGGAGCATCGCTACGGCCAGGCAGAGGAACGGGACGAAGATGATCGTGTAGAAGAAGAAGATCGTGCGGTCCTGGTAGAGGAACCACGGCAGGTAACCGGCCGCGATACCGCAGGCGATCGCGCCGGCCCGCCAGTCGCGGCGGAAGAACCAGCGCCACAGGACGTACAGGATCGCGAAGCAGCCCACCCACCACAGCAGCGGTGTGCCGATGGCGAGGACCTCGCGGGCGCACTTCTCGCCGGCGTCCGTGGGGCAGCCGTCCTTGCCGGGCGCGGGGGACTCGTAGAAGTACGAGACCGGGCGGCCGGTGACGATCCAGCTCCACGGGTTGGACTGGTAGGTGTGCGGCGAGGAGAGGTTGATGTTGAACTTGTAGACCTCGTGCTCGTAGTGCCACAGACTGCGCCACCAGTCGGGGAAGAGCCAGGACCAGCTGCTGCCCTTGCCGTCAGGGGTGGTGGCCCAGTTGCGGTAGTAGCCGCCGCTGCCGTTGGCGGGGGAGAGGATCCAGCCCAGCCAGGACATGACGTACGTGGCGATCGCGACCGGCCATGTGGCCAGGATCGCGAAGCCGAGGTCGTGCCGGAGCACAGCCACGTACGGGCGGCCCGCGCCCGCCACCTTGCGGGAGCCGACGTCCCAGAGCACGGTCAGTACGCAGAAGAAGATCAGGACGTACAGGCCGTTCCATTTCGTGCCGATCGCGAGGCCGATCATCAGGCCCGCCAGCCAGCGCCAGGGGCGCCACCCGAATCGGGTGGTCTCCGCGATGTGAGCGTCGGGGCGGATCCGACCGTCGGCGTCGGCCGGGAGCGCGGCGGCGAGTTTCTCGCGCGCCCGGTCGCGGTCGATCAGCAGGCAGCCGAACGCGGCCAGCACGAAGAACATCAGCACGCCGTCGAGCAGCGAGGTGCGGGCCATCACGAACGCCAGGCCGTCCACCGCCATCAGCGCGCCGGCCAGGCAGCCGAGGAACGTCGAGCGGAACAGGCGGCGCCCGATCCGGCACAGCATCAGGATCGCCAGGGTGCCGAGCAGGGCGGTCATGAACCGCCAGCCGAAGGGGTTGAGCCCGAAGATCAGCTCCCCGAGCCCGATGACGTACTTGCCGACCGGCGGGTGCACGACGTACGCCGCGTCCGTCGGGATGGGGACCTTCCCGTTGTTCGACAGGATCAGGTCGTTGACGTTCTTGTCCCAGTTGACCTCGTAGCCGCGGTGGACGAGCGCCCACGCGTCCTTCGCGTAGTACGTCTCGTCGAATATCACCGCCTTCGGGCTGCCCAGGTTCCAGAACCGGATGACGCCCGCGAACAGCGTCACCAGCAGCGGACCGCCCCAGGCGGACCAGCGGCCGATCCGCCCGGCGAACTCCTTCGACACCCCGAGGGTCTGCCACAGCCGTGGGCTTGGCTCGACGTACGGCGGCACGAGGCGGTCGCGCACGTCGCTTCTGGGCCCCGCCGCATAACCGAAACGGCGCAGCCGCTGCTGCCACGACGGCCGCTGGTCCTTAAGGGCCTGCTCCTGCCGGGTGTCCATGGAGGACGCGGTACTGGTCACCGCGCCATCGTAGGGAACGGCGCTGTGTGAGTCCCGCGCTTGGGCCCCTGCGAGGATGGAAACGTGACAGTTACGCCCGGAACCCTGGTCCTTGCCGGAACCCCCATCGGCGACATCTCCGACGCCCCGCCACGGCTCGCCGAGGAGCTGGCCGGTGCCGACGTCGTCGCCGCCGAGGACACCCGGCGGCTGCGGCGGCTCACGCAGGCGCTGGGGGTGACGCCCAAGGGGCGGGTCGTGTCGTACTTCGAGGGCAACGAGGCGGCCCGCACGCCCGAGCTGGTCGAGGCGCTGGTGGGCGGCGCGCGGGTGCTGCTGGTGACCGACGCGGGGATGCCGTCCGTGTCCGACCCCGGGTACCGGCTGGTCGCCGCCGCCGTCGAGAAGGACATCCGGGTCACCGCCGTACCGGGGCCGTCCGCGGTACTGACCGCGCTCGCGCTGTCCGGGCTGCCCGTCGACCGGTTCTGCTTCGAGGGGTTCCTGCCCCGGAAGGCGGGCGAACGGCTGTCCCGGCTGCGGGAGGTCGCCGAGGAGCGACGCACCCTCGTCTACTTCGAGGCCCCGCACCGGCTCGACGACACCCTCGCCGCCATGGCCGAGGTCTTCGGCGCCGACCGGCGGGCCGCCGTCTGCCGGGAGCTGACCAAGACGTACGAGGAGGTCAGGCGCGGCGGGCTGGGCGAGCTGGCCGCGTGGGCGGCGGAGGGCGTACGCGGGGAGATCACCGTCGTCGTGGAGGGGGCGCCGGAGCGCGGCCCCGAGGAACTCGACGCCGCGGAACTGGTGCGACGGGTGCGGGTGCGCGAGGAGGCGGGGGAGCGGCGCAAGGAGGCGATCGCCGCGGTGGCCGCCGAGGCGGGGCTGCCGAAACGGCAAGTGTTCGACGCGGTGGTGGCGGCGAAGAACGCGGGGGCGTGAGCGGAGAAGCCCCAGGGGCGGGAGCGGCGAGGGGGCGGGAGCGGCGAGCACCCGGGGGCGCAGGCAAGGCGCACGGCCCTGTCGTGTGCGCTGGGCGCGTGCATCGTGTGAGCGGGCGCACATGCCCTCTGAGCAGGGCGTATCTCCTCTGAGCGAGCGCCCCATGGGTGCGCAAAGAGTCAGCTTGGAAGGCAAAGCCGGGAGCGGGTCAACGGGGCCGTTTGGCAAGGAACGCTCAAATCGGCGCCAACACTCGACAGCCTTGCTGCGTTCATGCCGGTGGAGGCGTCCACTGGGTCGAGGGACTCATCCGTCCCTCGATCCAGCGGACCACAGGAGCTGGCATGAGTGAGATCGCAGGGCAGACCGGACTCCGCGCCGGTGCCACGGCCGTCGTCCACGAGTCGTATTCCTTCGCCTGCATGCGGTGCGGGCACGGGTGGGAGCAGTCGTACGAAATAGAGCACCACGTGGACGCCCACGACCACGAGTTCGTGCTCTACGTGGTGAACGGCCAGGTCGTGCCCTCCCCGCTCTCCCGGCCCACGTGCACCAACTGCGACAACCACGTCGTACGGATCATGCGGCCGGGCCGGGTCGCGTCGGCCCGCGACGCGGCACACCGGCAGCACGGCACGCCGCCCGCCGGTCCGGTGGAGGCGCCGGCGGCCGAGGGGGAACGGGAGGAACGCGGGGAGCACCACCACTGGCACCTGTCCGATCTCCTGCACCCGTTCCAGCGCAAGGCGAGCTGAGCTCCGGCACCGGCGGCGGCATGCCCCTTTCGTAGGATCGGGGCATGCCTTCGAACACCGCCGACAAGAACGCCGCCCCGCCGCTGCCGGAACCCCTCCGGGTGCCGGTCGCAGACTCCCACACCCACCTCGACATGCAGTCGGGGACCGTGGAGGAGGGGCTCGCGAAAGCCGCGTCGGTGGGAGTGACCACGGTCGTGCAGGTCGGCTGCGACGTGGCGGGCTCCCGGTGGGCCGCCGAGACGGCCGAGCGGTACGACGCCGTCCACGCGACCGTCGCGCTGCACCCCAACGAGGCCCCGCGGATCGTCCACGGCGACCCGGACGGCTGGTCGCGGCAGGGGGCGCGTACGCCGGGCGGGGACGCGGGGCTCGACGAGGCGCTCGCCGAGATCGACCGGCTGGCCGGGCTGCCCCAGGTCAAGGGCGTCGGCGAGACCGGCCTCGACTACTTCCGCACCGGCCCCGAGGGCAAGGAGGCGCAGGAGAGGTCCTTCCGCGCCCACATCGAGATCGCCAAGCGGCACGGCAAGGCCCTGGTCATCCACGACCGCGACGCCCACGCCGACGTCCTGCGGGTGCTGAAGGAAGAGGGCGCTCCCGAGCGCACCGTCTTCCACTGCTACTCCGGCGACGCCGGGATGGCGGAGATCTGCGCCCGCGCCGGATACTTCATGTCCTTCGCCGGCAACGTCACCTTCAAGAACGCCCAGAATCTCCGGGACGCCGTGACCGTGGCCCCTTTGGAGCTGCTCCTGGTGGAGACCGACGCGCCCTTCCTGACGCCGGTGCCGTACCGCGGACGGCCCAACGCCCCTTATCTCATTCCCGTCACGGTGCGCGCGATGGCCGCCGTGCGCGGCATCGACGAGGACGCGCTGGCGTCGGCACTCGCCGCCAACACGGCGCGGGCGTTCGACTACTGACCCGCTGTCAGTCCGTTACCGACCTGCCCGAAGGCAACTCTGGGTAGCCGCGTCGCTTTGGAGAGTGACGGTGGCTCCGCTAGGTTCTGGGGGCCCGATCCGGACCCCTCTGGACCCTTCCGGCCCCTGGAGCGTGACGGCGTGAGCAACTCGCAGTACCAGACGTACGACACGTACGAGGCGTACGACCAGAGCGAGCCGTACACCGACGTGCACAGCGCGCAGACGCCGGCCTATGGCGTGTACGTGGCGCCGACGTCCTACCAGGACACATACACGCCCGCTTACGAGGCGGCACTTGAGCCCGAACCGCCGCCGCGGAGTGTGCCCAAGCCTGTCGTGGAGGCCGGAGCGGACGGGCGGGCCGCGCGCCGACGCAGGGCCCGCTACGCCGATCGCTCGGACGGGACCATGCGGCGACTCCTCCCGCAGGCGCTGGTCGTCGCGTTCCTCGCGGGCGGCACCACCGCGTTCGTGGCCGATGACAAGGCGATCGAGCTCAGCGTCGACGGCAGGCCGCGCAGCCTGCACACCTTCGCGGACGACGTCACCGAACTGCTCGCCGAGAAAGGCGTCCGGGTCGGCGCACACGACGTGGTCGCGCCCGCCCCCGGTGAGGAACTCGCCAGCGGCGACGAGATCACGGTGCGCTACGGGCGTCCCGTACGGCTCACCCTCGACGGACACCGGCGCCAGGTGTGGACGACGGCGCACACGGTGGAAGGGGCGCTTCAGCAGTTGGGGGTGCGTGCGGAGGGCGCGTATCTTTCCGCATCGCGCTCCCGGGGCATCGGGCGCGAAGGGCTCGCGCTGGACGTCCGTACCGAACGCGCCGTGACGGTCATGGCGGACGGCCGGGCCCGCACGATCCGCACCAACGCGGCGACCGTGCGCGAGGTCGTCGAGGAGGCCGGGATCACCCTGCGCGGGCAGGACGCCATGTCCGTCGCGCCGGACAGCTTCCCGCGCGACGGGCAGACCGTCACCGTGCTGCGCATCACCCGCACGAAGGAGGTCCGCGACGAGCAGATCCCCTTCGAGGTGGAGCGGACCGAGGACCCCTCCCTGTTCCGCGGCACCGAGGTCGTCGAGCGCGCCGGGCAGCCGGGGGTGCGGCGGATCACGTACTCCCTGCGGATCGTCAACGGGGTCAGGCAGAAGCCGCGGCGGACCCGGACGGAGGTGGTGCGGGAGCCGCGTTCGCACGTGGTCAAGGTGGGCACCAAGCCGCCGCCGACGTCCGTGCAGGGCGCCGACGATCTCAACTGGCAGGGGCTCGCGGTGTGCGAGTCCGGGGGGCGGCCGGACGCGGTCGATCCCTCTGGGACGTACGGCGGCCTCTACCAGTTCGACACCCGGACCTGGCAGAGCCTCGGCGGCAAGGGGCGCCCGCAGGACGCGTCGGCGGCGGAACAGACGTTCCGGGCGAAGAAGCTGTACATGCGGCGGGGGGCGAGTCCTTGGCCGCATTGCGGATCGCGGTTGTGAGCCCGCTGGCAATCGTGCCGCTGGGGCGATGTGGGTCCCCCCGCTCGAGCGAAGTCGAGAGTGGGGGAGGGTGGGCGCGGACGGCACCCCCGCGGCGCCGGGCTGCGCGACCCACCTCCGTCAGCCCCAGCCGCGACCCACCTCCCTCAGCCCCAGCGCCGGGCACCTGGACAATTACGTCAACTGCAGCCCCGTACCCTTGTCGCGTGAACAGCCCCACCCCCGACGCCCTCCTGGGCCCCGCCGACGTCCGTGAACTCGCGGCAGCGCTCGGCGTGCGTCCCACCAAGCAGCGCGGCCAGAACTTCGTGATCGACGCGAACACGGTCCGCCGTATCGTCCGCATCGCGGATGTCCGCCCCGACGACACGGTGGTCGAGGTGGGACCGGGACTCGGCTCGCTCACGCTCGCGCTCCTGGAGGCCGCCGACCGGGTCGTCGCCGTCGAGATCGACGACGTACTCGCCGGGGCGCTGCCCGCGACCGTCGCGGCGCGGATGCCGGAGCGGGCCGACCGGTTCGCGCTGGTGCACTCCGACGCGATGCAGGTGGGGGAGCTGCCCGGCCCCGACCCGACCGCGCTGGTCGCGAACCTGCCGTACAACGTGGCCGTACCGGTCCTGCTGCACATGCTCGAGACCTTCCCGAGCATCGAGCGGACCCTCGTGATGGTCCAGGCGGAGGTCGCCGACCGGCTCGCCGCCCCGCCCGGCTCGAAGGTGTACGGCGTCCCCTCGGTCAAGGCCAACTGGTACGCCGAGGTCAAGCGGGCCGGTGCCATCGGGCGCAAGGTCTTCTGGCCCGCGCCGAACGTCGACAGCGGGCTCGTCTCGCTCGTGCGGCGGGCCGAGCCGCTCAAGACGACCGCCTCCAGGCGCGAGGTCTTCGCCGTCGTGGACGCCGCGTTCGCGCAGCGCCGCAAGACCCTGCGGGCCGCGCTCGCCGGATGGGCGGGGTCCGCGGCCGCCGCCGAGGCCGCCCTTGTCGCCGCCGGGGTCTCGCCGCAGGCGCGCGGGGAGGCCCTGACGGTGGAGGAGTTCGCGCGCATCGCCGAGAACCGCGTCGCCGCCGAAGACGACGACAACAAGGAGCAGGCCGAGCAGTGAGCGTCACCGTCCGCGTCCCCGCCAAGGTCAACGTCCAGCTCGCGGTCGGTGCCGCCCGGCCCGACGGCTTTCACGACCTGGCCAACGTCTTCCTCGCGGTCGGCCTCTACGACGAGGTGACGGTGACCCCGGCCGCCGAACTGCGCGTGACCTGCTCGGGGCCGGACGCCGACCAGGTGCCGCTGGACCGTACGAACCTGGCGGCGCGTGCGGCGATCGTCCTCGCCGAGCGCCGCGGCCTCGATGCCGCCGTACACATCCACATCGCCAAGGACATCCCGGTGGCGGGCGGCATGGCGGGCGGGAGCGCGGACGGCGCGGGGGCACTCGTCGCGTGCGACGCGCTGTGGGGCACGCACGCCACCCGTGAGGAACTCCTGGACATCTGCGCCGAGTTGGGCAGCGACGTGCCGTTCAGCCTGGTCGGCGGGGTGGCGCTCGGCACCGGGCGCGGGGAGCGGCTGCGGCTCCTGGAGGCGGGCGGGACCTTCCACTGGGTGTTCGCGATGGCGTCGCGCGGGCTGTCGACGCCGGCCGTCTTCCGCGAGTTCGACCGGCTGACGGAGGGCCTCGGCGTCCCCGAGCCGGTCGCCTCCCAGCCCCTGCTCGACGCCCTCGCCAAGGGCGACCCCGACGCGCTCGCCGCCGCCGTCTCCAACGACCTCCAGCCCGCTGCGCTCTCCCTCTTCCCTGAGCTCGCCGACACCCTCGCGGCCGGGCGGGCCGCGGGTGCCCTCGCCACCCTCGTCTCGGGCTCGGGCCCGACCACGGCGTTCCTCACGCGGGACGCCGAGTCGGCGGCGAAGGTGGCGGAGGCGCTGCGGACGTCGGGCACGTGCCGGACGGTGCGTACGGCGTCGGGGCCGGCGCCGGGGGCGACGATCCGGCGCTGATCCCCGGCGCGTGCGCGTTCTTGGGGGCTCCGGCCCTGAATGGTCACCTCTCGACCCACCGAGTCGGGTGGTGGGTGGGCGAGGTCCGGGGGTCCAGGAGGCGGAGCCCCCTGGTACGGGGGTCGAAGGGGCGGCGCCCCTGGGGACGGGACGGGAAGGGGCGGCGGGGGCGAGAACCCCGGCCGGGAATGACCATCCACCCCGCCGACTACCCTGGAAGGTCGATCGTCCCCCCTGTCAGGAGAGTAATGGCCGTCAACCTGGTCAATGTCGAGAACGTCAGCAAGGTGTACGGCACTCGTGCCCTCCTGGACGGCGTGTCGCTCGGCGTCTCCGAGGGCGACCGCATCGGGGTGGTCGGGCGCAACGGCGACGGCAAGACGACCCTGATCCGGATGCTCGCCAAGCTGGAGGACGCCGACACCGGCCGCGTCACGCACTCCGGCGGCCTGCGGATCGGCGTGCTGACCCAGCACGACTCCCTCGACCCGACGGCGACGGTCCGGCACGAGGTCATCCGGGACATGGCCGACCACGAGTGGGCCGGGAACGCGAAGATCAGGGACGTACTCACCGGACTGTTCGGGGGCCTGGACCTGCCCGGCTTCCCGCAGGGGCTCGACACCGTCATCGCCCCGCTCTCCGGCGGCGAGCGGCGCCGTATCGCGCTCGCCAAGCTGCTCATCGAGGACCAGGACCTGATCGTCCTGGACGAGCCCACCAACCACCTCGACGTCGAGGGCATCGCCTGGCTCGCCCAGCACCTGCGCGAGCGGCGCTCGGCGCTCGTCTGCGTGACCCACGACCGGTGGTTCCTGGACCAGGTCTGCACCCGGATGTGGGACGTGCAGAAGGGCGACGTGTACGAGTACGAGGGCGGCTACTCCGACTACGTCTTCGCGCGCGCGGAGCGTGAGCGCATCGCCGCCACGGAGGAGACCAAGCGGCAGAACCTGGTCCGCAAGGAGCTGGCGTGGCTGCGGCGCGGTGCCCCCGCCCGTACGTCCAAGCCGCGCTTCCGCGTCGAGGCGGCCAACGAGCTCATCGCGGACGTGCCGCCGCCCCGGGACAGCAGCGAGCTGATGAAGTTCGCGTCCTCGCGGCTCGGGAAGACCGTCTTCGACCTGGAGGACGTGACCGTCCAGGCAGGTCCCAAGGTGCTGCTCAAGCACGTGACCTGGCAGCTCGGCCCGGGCGACCGGATCGGCCTCGTCGGCGTGAACGGCGCGGGGAAGACCTCCCTGCTGCGGGCCATGGCCGAGGCCGCGTGGACGGAGGGCGAGAAGCAGCCGGTCGGCGGGCGGGTCGCCGTGGGACGGACCGTCAAGCTCGCCTACCTCTCCCAGGAGGTCTCCGAACTCGACCCGAAGCTGCGCGTGCTGGAGGCCGTGCAGCAGGTGCGGGAGCGCGTCGACCTCGGCAAGGGGCGCGAGATGACCGCCGGGCAGCTGTGCGAGACGTTCGGCTTCAACAAGGAGAAGCAGTGGACGCCGGTCGGGGACCTGTCCGGCGGTGAGCGGCGCAGGCTCCAGCTGCTGCGGCTGTTGATGGACGAGCCCAACGTCCTCTTCCTCGACGAGCCCACCAACGACCTGGACATCGAGACGCTGACCCAGCTGGAGGACGTGCTCGACGGCTGGCCCGGCTCGATGATCGTCATCTCCCACGACCGGTTCTTCGTCGAGCGCACCACCGACCGGGTCTTCGCCCTCCTCGGCGACGCCACCCTGCGGATGCTGCCGCGCGGCATCGACGAGTACCTGGAGCGCCGCCGGCGGATGGAGGCGGCGGCGGCCGCGGCGGCTCCCGTCCCGGGCGCCGACAAGGCCGTACCGGAGAAGAGCTCCGCCGACCAGCGCGCCGCCAAGAAGGAACTCCAGAAGATCGAGCGGCAGTTGGACAAGATCTCCGAGAAGGAGACGAAGCTGCACGCCCGGATCGCGGAGAACGCCACCGACTTCGCGAAGGTGGCCGAACTCGACGCCGAGCTGCGCGACTTGGCCGGCGAGCGGGACGAACTGGAGCTGCGGTGGCTGGAACTCGCCGAGGACGCGTGAAGGGTGCGTGAAAGCGCGTAACGGGGGCATCACGGGCCGGTTTTCCCTTGGGAACAGGGGCAGAACCGGCCCGGTGCGTTGTCGGTCCTGAGTGATAGAAGTGGCCGTCTTGGATCTTTCTGAGTGCGACTCTGGGTCCACTACGTACCTCAGGGCGTGGCTAGAAATCAGTGACTGAACGGGGGAACGCGCTGATGACGCAGCCGCCCAACCAGCCGCCGCAGGGTGGCTTCGGAGCGCCGCAGGACCAGCCACCACAACAGCAGGGCGGAGGCTTCGGGGCCCCGCCGCCACCGCCACGGACTCCGCCGCAACCCGGTTACGGGTATCCCCGGCAGCCCCCGCCGCCGTCGGGCCCGTACGCCCCACCGCAGCCCGGCCCTTACGACCGGCCGGGACCGTACGGCGAGCAGCCGCAGCCGGGACCGTACGGCCAGCCGTCGCAGCCGGGATCGTACGGCCAGCAGCCGCAGCAGCCGGGGCCGTACGCACAGCCGCAGGGTTACGGCTCCCCGCCGCAGCCCCAGTTCCCGGGCGCGCCCGGCACCCCGCCGCCCGGCTCCGGGAACCGTCTCAAGGGCAAGCCCGCCGTCATGATCGGTGCCGCGGTGGCCGTGCTGCTCGTCGTCGGCGGGACCGTGTTCGCGGTCACCGGCGGTGGTGACGACGACAAGAAGCCGATCGCCGAGCAGAGCGACGACTCCAAGCCCACCGCCTCCGACTCCCCGGTCAACCCCGGCGACGGCAGCGGTGCCGGCGGCTCGGACCCGGAGAACCTCAACAAGGGCCGGAAGGCCGGCGAGGCCCAGGTGCTCTGGTACAAGGAGGCGCCCGACGCGCCCGGTGACGGAGCCGACGCTCCCGGCATGTGGATCACCGGCAAGACCGCGGTGAAGGCGGCGTACAAGCAGCTCGTCGCCTACAACGTCGGTGACGGTACCCCCACCTGGGACACGATCACCTTCGAGCAGAAGATCTGCGCGGTCACTCCGCAGAAGACGGCCGACGACAAGATCGTCGTCGCGTACATGAACGGCACCAGCGACCGCGCCGAGTGCAACCAGCTTCAGGAGATCGACCTCAACACCGGCGCGAAGGGCTGGACCGGCGAGGTCGAGGACGGCGCGCTGTTCGACAGCAACGCCTCGATCGAGCTGTCCATCACCGGCAAGACGCTGATGGTGGGCCGCTTGCAGTCCGGTACGGCGTACGACGTGACGACCGGCAAGAAGCTGTTCGACAAGAAGAAGTACGGCGACGCCTGCTTCCCGAGCGCGTTCGCGGGCGGCACCCGGCTGGTCCAGGTCGCCTCCTGCGACGCCGGCCAGACGACCGCGCACGACGAGATGCAGGAGCTGGACCCCGCGACCGGCAAGGCCAAGTGGACCCAGAGGTTCGACAACGGCTGGACCGTCGAGCACACATACTCCGTCGATCCGCTGGTCGTCTACAGCATCAACGACGACAAGAACGCGTGGAACATCTCCACGATCGCCGCCTCCGGCAGGTTCCGCTCGCAGGTCGCCTTCGACGAGGACTTCGCACCCGAGTGCGGCTGGGGATTCCTCGGCGGTGACCTTCAAGCCTGCGAGGGCGTGGCAGCGGACGCCGACACGCTCTACCTGCCCACCGAGGCGACCAGCGGGGCGAACGAGATCGTCGCGATCAATCTCGCCGACGGCAAGGAGAAGTGGCGCGTGAAGTCCCCGGCGGACGAGTCGATGCTGCCGATGAAGATCGAGGGCGGCAAGCTCGTCGCCTATGTGCAGCCGTCGTACGACGCGGGCGGCCGGATCGTGTCCATGCCGGTGACCGGGGGCAGGCACACGCCGACGACGCTGTTGCAGCTGCCGGAGGGCACCGCCGCCGTCGAGGGCGGCTTCTACTCGAAGGACATCGCCTGGGTCGACGGGCGCTTCTACATCTCGACCACACGGCTGGCCGGGGACACCGACAAGAAGGAGAAGTTGATGCTCGCCTACGGCAAGTGACCCTTCCCCGTCAGCTGTTCGCCGTCCCCGCCACCCGCCCGACCTTGTTGGGGCACCTGTTCATGTCGGACACCTGATGATCGCGTTCGGCGCGAGCCGAAGCGCCCGAGTGGCCTTGTCGCGACGGTCCCGTCCCTGCTCAGGGGCGGGGCCGTGCGCGTACCGCTCATCACCCTCGAATGCAGGGAAACCGATAAATTCCGTCGATCCGGGGCACTTCTGTCCCGTTAGGGGAAGCGCAACGTCGAACAAGCGTGTAGCTTCCGGGGGCATGAAGGGCGGGGGAGCCGGGAGGGAGCTTCTGTCCGTGCGGACCAGTGGGCATCCATAGTGGGGCATCCACAGCGATGCATGGGGATCCATTGGGGGGACTGGGGGGTTGGGCTCGATGGGAGTGCGGCTCATGGTGGTCGACGACCACCGACTGCTCGCCGAGGCGTTGGCCTCGGCGTTGAAACTGCGGGGGCACCGGGTGCTCGCCGCGGCGGCGCCCGCCGCGGGCGCGGCGGAACTGGTGATCAGCCGGGCGCCGGAGGTGTGCCTGCTGGGGACGGCGACACCGGCGGAGCCGGGGATGTTCGACCCGGTGGTGCGGATCAAGCGTGAGCGTCCACAGGTCGCGGTGCTGGTGCTGGGCCCGGTGCCCAGCCCGCGCGGTATCGCGGCGGCGTTCGCCGCGGGCGCCTCCGGCTACGTACGGCATGACGAGCGGATCGAGGGGGTCGAGCGCGCGATCATGAAGGCCCGGGCGGGCGAGGCGGCAGTGGCGCCGCAGTTGCTCCAGGGCGCGTTCAGCGAACTGCTCAACCCGGTGGCCCAGCCCGACGACGAGGGCCAGCGCCTGCTGCAGATGCTGACCCCCAGGGAGGTAGAGGTCCTGGTCCGGGTCGCCGACGGCGAGGACACCCGCCTGATCGCCGCCGGCATGGGCATCGCCCCGTCCACGGCCCGCACCCACGTCCAACGGGTCCTGATGAAACTGGGCGTGGGTTCAAGACTGGAGGCGGCGGCACTGGCAGCACGCACAGGCCTGCTGGACCGAGCGGGCCCGGTGCCGAACTCCTTGCCGGAGGTGGGGGCGGGACCGGGTCCGGAGTCCTAGCGGACGCCTTGGGGAACAGCATCGGGGAGTTCGCTCTCGCGGCTGGTCCCGGCCTGGTCCGCATGCCTGTGCGGGTGTGGGCGCGAGCGGTGTCCCTACCGCCCGCGCCTCGATCCTCAGTCCCTCGGATCGTCAGCCAGAACAACGTCCGGCGGCGGCGGAGCCACCGGTCGGAGCTTCAGTCGGACCAGGAAGAACACGCCCAGGGCGAGCATTCCCAGGCCGGTCCAGAGGTTGATGTTGACGCCCTCGGCCTTGTCGATGTCGGCGTCGGACGCGGTGAGGCCGGCGAGCAGCCAGTTGGCGCCCAGCGGATGCGCACTGCCGATGCCGGTGCCGCCCCAGGGGGTCATGAAGTCGGCGCCGTGCGTCTTGGACAGTCAGTCGGACAGCCCGTCCCAGCCGCCTACCTTCTTCAGGCCGAGGATGGACAGCGGGATCAGCGCCGCGAGGATCACGAAGAACTGGAGGACCTCGTTGTAGATCGCCGAGGACCGGCCGCCGAGGGTGATGTACGCGAGGACGAAGGCGCCGGCGACCACGATGGCGACCCATTCCGGCCAGCCGAGCAGCGCCTCGACGACGATCGCGAGGGCATAGAGGTAGACACCGGCGATCAGAATGGCGGCGAAGGCGAACAGGATCGAACTGAGCAGATGGGCCGCCTGTCGTAGCGCAGCAGCAGGAACTCGGGGACCGAGTGGACCTTGCTTCCACCGAGCGGCGGGCGGCGAAGCCGATGCCCAGGACGACGACGAAGTAGCCGAGGATCGTGTAGTCGAGCCAGTTCGTCGGGAGTCGCAGCTCGGCTGCGAGATTTGTAGCGGATTCGCATAAGAGCTCGCTTCGCTGCGTGAACTGACGCAGAGCGGAACCTACGCCTCCGCCTTCAGTAAATGAACAGTCACCTTGACGCTCTTTGTTTGATTGTGATGTTGACTGCTGTGGTGACTTGTGTTTCGATGTGTTTAGTTCTGTTTGATGATTCGGTGATGAATCGGTGGCTCGAAAGAGGAGTCCGGCGTGAAGAAGACCTCGACCCGACTGGCCGACGGTCGCGAGCTGATCTACTACGACCTGCGTGACGACACCGTGCGGGACGCGGTCGACCGCCGTCCGCTGGACCCGACCGTCACCACGTCCGAGGTCCGCCGGGACGTGTTGCTCGGCGACGCGGTCGCCATCGCCTCGCACCGTCAGGGTCGCACCTACCACCCGCCGGCCGACGAGTGCCCCCTGTGCCCGTCGCAGGGCGAGCGGCTGAGCGAGATCCCGGACTCGTCGTACGACGCCGTGGTCTTCGAGAACCGTTTCCCCTCGCTGGCCGGCGACTCGGGCCGCTGCGAGGTCGTCTGCTTCACCTCCGACCACAACGCGTCCTTCGCCGACCTCACCGAGGAGCAGGCGCGTCTTGTCCTGGACGCGTGGACCGACCGGACGTCGGAGCTGTCGCATCTGCCCTCCGTGGAGCAGGTGTTCTGTTTCGAGAACCGTGGTGCGGAGATCGGTGTGACTCTGGGTCACCCGCACGGCCAGATCTACGCCTACCCGTTCACCACTCCGCGCACCGCGCTGATGCTGCGGTCAGTGGCAACTCATAAGGAAGCGACCGGAGGTGAGAACCTCTTCGACGCCGTCCTGGAGCGCGAACTCGCCGATGAGCGGGTCGTCCTGGAGGGGGAGCACTGGGTCGCCTTCGTGCCGTACGCGGCGCACTGGCCCTACGAGGTGCATCTGTACCCGAAGCGCCGGGTGCCGGACCTGCTCGGCCTCGACGAGGACGCGCGCACAGAGTTTCCCAAGGTCTATCTGGAACTCTTGAGGCGCTTCGACCGGATATTCGGCGAAGGTGAGTCTCCGACGCCGTACATCGCGGGCTGGCATCAGGCGCCGTTCGGTGCGCTGGAGGAGTTCGAGGGCGTCAGCCGTGACGACTTCGCGCTGCACCTCGAGCTTTTCACCATCCGCCGTACGTCCGGCAAGCTGAAGTTCCTCGCGGGCTCCGAATCCGGCATGAACGTGTTCATCAACGACATCCGGCCGGAGGCCGCGGCCGAGCGACTGCGAGAGGTAGCGAGTTCATGAGCGGCAAGTATCTGGTCACGGGCGGTGCGGGGTACGTCGGCAGCGTGGTCGCCCAGCACCTGCTGGAGGCGGGTCACGAGGTCGTCGTTCTCGACAACCTCTCCACCGGCTTCCGCGAGGGCGTGCCTGCGGGCGCCACCTTCGTCGAGGGCGACATCCGCGACGCCGCCAAGTGGCTCGACTCCACCTTCGACGCGGTGCTGCACTTCGCCGCCTCCTCCCAGGTCGGCGAGTCGGTCGTGAAGCCCGAGAAGTACTGGGACAACAACGTCGGCGGCACCATGGCGCTGCTCGGCGCCATGCGCGAGGCGGGCGTACGCAGGCTGGTCTTCTCCTCCACGGCCGCCACCTACGGCGAGCCCACCGAGGTCCCGATCGTCGAGTCGGCGCCGACCCGGCCCACCAACCCGTACGGCGCCACGAAGCTCGCGGTCGACCACATGATCACGAGCGAGGCGGGGGCCCACGGGCTGGCCGCGGTCTCCCTGCGCTACTTCAACGTGGCGGGCGCGTACGGGGAGTACGGCGAGCGCCACGACCCCGAGTCGCACCTCATCCCGCTCGTCCTCCAGGTCGCCCAGGGCAAGCGCGACGCGATCTCCGTCTACGGCGACGACTACCCGACGCCGGACGGCACCTGCGTCCGCGACTACATCCACGTGGCGGACCTCGCCGAGGCCCACCTGCTCGCGGTGCGGGCCGCCACCCCGGGCGAGCACCTCATCTGCAACCTCGGCAACGGCAACGGCTTCTCCGTCCGCGAGGTCGTCGAGACGGTCCGGCAGGTCACCGGCCACCCGATCCCCGAGGTCGTCGCCCCCCGCCGCGGCGGCGACCCGGCGGCCTTGGTGGCGTCGGCCGCCACCGCCCGCGAGAAGCTGGGCTGGAACCCGTCCCGCGCGGACCTCGCGGGGATCGTCGCGGACGCGTGGGACTTCGCGCAGCGGCGCGCAAACTAGCGGCAACCAGCCGCATCGGCAGGTACGGAAAGGTCAGGGATCAGGGCATGAGCGAGGCTGTTGTCGCAGGGGCGGTCGCCGAGCGGTTCGAGGAGCTGTACGGGACCGGGCCGGAGGGAGTGTGGGCGGCGCCGGGCCGGGTCAACCTCATCGGCGAACACACCGACTACAACGACGGCTTCGTCATGCCGTTCGCCCTGCCGCACGTCACCGTCGCCGCGGTGTCCCGGCGCGAGGACGGTCTACTGCGCCTGCACTCGGCCGACATCGACGGCGGCGTCGTGGAGCTGCGCGTCGACGACCTGGCCCCGGAGACCGACCGGAACTGGACGGCGTACCCGGCGGGCGTGGTCTGGGCGTTGCGCGAGGCGGGTCACCCGGTCACCGGCGCGGACGTCCACCTGACGTCGACGGTGCCGTCCGGCGCGGGCCTGTCCTCGTCGGCGGCGCTGGAGGTCGTGGTGGCGCTCGCCCTCAACGACCTCTTCGAACTCGGCCAGAAGGGCTGGCAGCTGGCCCGCCTGTGCCAGCGCGCCGAGAACGTCTACGTCGGCGCCCCCACCGGGATCATGGACCAGACCGCGTCCGCCTGCTGCGAGGCCGGCCACGCCCTGTTCCTCGACACCCGCGACCTCTCCCAGAAGCAGATCCCCTTCGACCTGGCCGCCGAGGGCATGCGCCTGCTGGTCGTCGACACCCAGGTCAAGCACGCCCACAGCGACGGCGAGTACGGCAAGCGCCGCGCCGGCTGCGAGAAGGGCGCGGCCCTGCTCGGCGTCGACGCCCTGCGGGACGTCCCGTACGACGGACTGGACGCGGCCCTTGCCCGCCTCGGTGACGAGGAGGAGGTCCGCGGCCTGGTCCGGCACGTCGTCACCGAGGACCAGCGGGTCGAGCGGGTCGTGTCCCTGCTGGAGTCGGGCGACACCCGCGCGATCGGCCCGGTGCTGACCGAGGGCCACGCCTCCCTCCGCGACGACTTCCGCATCTCCTGCCCGGAGTTGGACCTGGTCGTGGACACGGCGCTGGGCGCGGGCGCGTTGGGCGCCCGCATGACCGGCGGCGGCTTCGGCGGCTCGGCGATCGTCCTCGCGGAGGCCGCCGACGTCGACACCATCACCAAGGCCGTCCAGGAGGCCTTCGCCGCGGCGGACTTCACCGCCCCGCGCGTGTTCGAGGCGGTGCCGGCGGCGGGAGCGCGCAGGCTCAGCTGAGCCGCTTCGTCAGCGTGTACTCCGTGATCCCCGGCGGATAGTCGGGGATCACGCACACCACCTCGTACCCCTGCCTCTGATAGAACCTCGGCGCCTGGAAGTCCCAGGTCTCCAGGCGTACGGCCGCACAGCCCCGTTCCCGGCGGGCCATCCGCTCCGCCTGCGCGAGCATCCCGGAGCCCAGGCCCGCGCCGCGGTGGCGGTCGTCCACCCAGAGGTAGGTCACATGGAGCCAGGTCGCCCAGGTGTGGCCGACGAGACCGCCGGCCAGGCGGTCGGCCTCGTCCAGGATCCAGACGTGCAGCGGATACTCGCGTTCGCCGGGGGTGCCGCGCAGAGCGCGCAGGACGGGAGAGGTCGCAGTGTTCGTCTCCCGCAGCCGGGTCCGGAGCAGATCACGCCGTTCCTTGTCGACTTCTGTCTCCATACGAAACATGCGCCTCACCATAAACGCGTCGGACAGCCAGTTCTGCAAATTACCTTCCGCTCCTGCCCCCCGGCCGTACCCTGATGAACAGCACCGGTGGGGGCCGGTGTGATCAGGGGGCGAGACAGTCGGGTACGACGCCCGAAGTGGGGGTAGCGGTTCTGCACGGCGGCGGCCGTGCGGCGGCGGATGCCCCTGGGCGTCGTACCCGCGTACAAGTCGTCGTTCTCCGGACCTTGAGGTATCCCCTGCTCTTCAGGAGCTTGGGGAAGGGGGTTTCGTGGTTCGCATCCGAGTTCTGGTCGTCGACGACCATCGCATCTTCGCCGAGTCACTCGCCGCGGCGCTGGCGGCCGAGCCCGACGTGGACGTCTCCGCGGCGGGCAGCGGCCCCGCCGCGGTGCGCAGTCTGGAGCGCGCGGCCGCCGAGGGGCGCCGCTACGACGTGCTGCTGGTCGACGCCGACCTGGGCGGCAACGTGCCCGGCGTCCGGCCCGCGGTGCCGGTTCAGGAGGTGGGCGAGGACGGCCTCGTCGACGGGATATCCCTGGTCGTCGGGGTGCGCGCGTCGCAGCCCGCCGTCCGGATCGTCGTGCTCGCCGAGAAGGACGATCCGCGCCGGGCCGCGCTCGCCCTGCAGGCCGGTGCCTCCGGGTGGGTCGCCAAGGACTGCTCGCTGTCCCGGCTGCTGACGGTCATACGGGGGGTCCTGCGCGACGAGACCCACCTGCCGCCCGCCCTGCTCACCGGCGTGCTGCGGGAGCTGACCGCCGCGCGCAAGCACCGCACCGAGAGCGAACAGCTGGTGGAGTCCCTCACGCCGAGGGAGCGCGAAGTGCTGCGCTGCATGGTCGCCGGGCTCGGGCGGAAAGCCGTCGCGGAGAGGCTCTTTCTCTCCCCGCACACCGTCCGCACCCACATGCAGAACGTCCTCGGCAAGCTCGGGGTGCACTCCACCCTGGCCGCCGTCGCACTGGCCCGGCGGGCGGGGGTCGGTCCCGTCGACCTAGCCGGGGATGTTGTCGAACGGGGCGGTCAGCTGGCGTAGTAGTCCGGCCAGTTCGCTGCGCTGGGCGCGGGAGAGTTCGGCCAGGATGGCCCGCTCCTGGTCGAGCAGCCCGGCCAGGGCCTGGTCCGCGCGGTCGCGGCCCTCGGGCGTGAGCCGGACCAGCACCCCGCGCCGGTCGCTCGGGTCGGGCAGTCGCTCGACCAGGCCTTTCTTGGTCAGGCGGTCGATGCGGTTCGTCATCGTGCCCGACGTGACCAGGGTCTGGGTCAGCAGCTGTCCCGGGGAGAGCTGATACGGCGTTCCCGCGCGCCTCAGTGCCGTCAGCACGTCGAACTCCCAGGGCTCCAGGCTGTGCTCGGCGAAGGCCAGCCGGCGTGCCCGGTCCAGGTGCCGGGCCAGTCTGCTCACCCGGCTGAGTACCTCGAGCGGTTCCACGTCGAGGTCCGGGCGCTCCCGGCGCCATGCTGATACCAGCCGATCGACCTCGTCCTCCATGACGATCAGTGTAGTGGTTGTGTCGATGTGGAGTCTCTTGACATCAAGACTCTTGACGTCAAGGTACATCGACGTCAGGCTGGGACCGTTGAGTACGGTCACACCGAGGAGGCCCGCCCATGCCCGCCACCGCCCCCACCTGGGACCCCGCCCAATATCTGCGCCACGCCGACCACCGCGCCCGCCCCTTCGTCGACCTCCTCGCCCGCGTCCCCGATCTCCCCGGTGACCCGCCCCGCATCGCCGACCTCGGCTGCGGTCCCGGCAACGTCACGACCCTGCTCGCCGACCGCTGGCCCGCCGCACACATCACCGGGTACGACAACTCGCCGGAGATGCTCGACAAGGCACACGTGGACCACGCGGGGCCCACCCCCGGCGGCGGCCGCCTCGACTTCGCCCACGCCGACGTACGGACCTGGGCGCCGCCGGAGCCGTTCGACCTGATCGTCAGCAATGCCACCCTGCAGTGGGTGCCGGGGCACGTGGAGCGGTTCGCGGAGTGGGTGGCGGGTCTCGTGCCGGGCGGTACCTTCGCCTTCCAGGTGCCGGGGAACTTCGACGCCCCCAGCCACCGGCTGATGCGCGAACTCGCCCACTCCGCCCGCTGGAAGGACCGCCTCGGCGACACCCTGCGGCACGACGACGCCGTCCTCGCGCCCGGGGTCTACCTGGAGCGGCTGGCCGACCTCGGCTGCACGGTGGACGTGTGGGAGACGACGTACGTCCATCTGCTGGGGGGCGAGGACCCGGTGCTGGACTGGGTGAAGGGGACCGGCCTGCGCCCCGTCCTCACCGCGCTCGCCGACGACCCGGCGGCGCGGGAATCTTTCCTGAGCACCTACCGGGCTGCTCTGCGCGAGGTCTATCCGGCCGGCGCGCACGGCACGCCCTTCCCCTTCCGCCGTATCTTCGCGGTCGCCCGCAAGGACGCGTGATGATCACCGCAGTCGACCATGGCAACCGGCTGGAGTTCCTGGTCGAGCCGGTCACAGCTCCTTGAGGGCGTCCAGCGTGATGTCGAGGTCGAGGTCGTAGGGGACGCCGAGCTTGAGCCGGTCGTGGTGGATGCCGGTCAGCGCGTACGTCTTCGACAACGGGTCGAGCTCGTAGACCCGCACCACGGGATGCCGGCTCTCTCCGGCCATCTCCACCAACCAGAAGTGGGGGATGCCGGCGGCGGCGTACTTGTGGGGCTTGGTGTCCCGGTCGCGCGCCTCGGAGTCGGGGGAGACGACCTCCACGGCGAGCAGCACGTCGGCGGCCTCGAACCGGGTCTGCTCCAGGCCGGTGACGGCCTCGGCGCGGACGACGGACACGTCGGGCTCGGGGCCGTTGCGCCGGTCCAGGACGACGGTCATCTCACGAAGGACCTTCAGCTGCTTCGGGGCCGCGCCACGCAGGCCGGCCAGCAAAAGGTCGATCATGCGGCTGTGGAAAATCCGCTGCGGACTCACGAAGACAAGGCTCCCGTCGATCAGCTCGGTGTGCGGCGGGAGGTCAGGCAGCGTGAACAGGTCGTCCACGGTGTACCCGTCCTGCGGCGGCACCGGCCAGCGGCAGCCGTGCTTGGCGGTCGGCTCGGCGGTCATGGTTCCTCCCATGGACGGGATTCTCGGCCTGCGGCACCAACGGTAGCGGGCGGAATCCGCAGGCGTCATCACAAAGAGTGACCGCGTCAGCTCTTCCGGCGTCCTATCAAGTGCGGCTTCGCCTCCAGGCCGTCCAGCCCGTGCCAGGCCAGATTCACCAGATGGGCCGCCACCTCCGCCTTCTTCGGGCGGCGCACGTCCAGCCACCACTGGCCGGTCAGCGCGACCATGCCGACCAGGGCCTGGGCGTACAGCGGGGCCAGCTTGGGGTCGAAGCCGCGGCTCTTGAACTCGCGGCCCAGGATGTCCTCCACCTGGGTGGCGATGTCCGAGATCAGGGAGGCGAAGGAACCCGTCGACTGGGGGATGGGAGAGTCACGCACCAGGATGCGGAAACCGTCCGTGTACTCCTCGATGTAGTCCAGGAGCGCGAAGGCCGCCTGTTCGCACAGTTCGCGGGGGTGGCCGGCGGTCAGGGAGCTGGTCACCATCTCCAGCAGCCGCCGCATCTCGCGGTCCACCACCACCGCGTACAGCCCCTCCTTGCCGCCGAAGTGCTCGTACACCACCGGCTTGGACACCCCGGCCTTCGCCGCGATCTCCTCCACCGACGTGCCCTCGAAACCCTTCGCGGCGAAGAGGGTGCGACCGATCTCCAGCAGCTGCTGGCGACGCTCCACACCGGTCATCCGGGTGCGACGCGCACGCCGCGGCTTCTCATTGCTCGGGGTGCTGCTGGAGTCGGTCGCCACGGCATCAATCATGCAGCCTCGGCCGTCTCCCTCTTGCTTCGGGAGCCGTCCTCACCAGTGTTCCGGCGGGAATCGATACGCGAGCGTGACGGCCAGCGCACGTCGTACGCCCAGCCGAGCATCTCGAACCAGCGGATGAAGCGTGCCGAGGAGTCCAGCTGGCCGCGCTCCACCCCGTGCCGCGCCGACGTCGGGTCGGCGTGGTGCAGGTTGTGCCACGACTCGCCGCAGGACAGCACCGCCAGCCACCACACGTTGCCCGAGCGGTCACGCGACTTGAACGGGCGCTTGCCCACCGCGTGGCAGATCGAGTTGATCGACCAGGTGACGTGGTGCAGCAGGGCCACCCGGACCAGGGAGCCCCAGAAGAAGCCGGTGAAGGCGCCCCACCAGGACATCGTCACCAGACCGCCGATCACCGCGGGCAGCGCCAGCGAGAGAACCGTCCACATGATGAACTGCCGGGAGATCGTCCGGATCGCCTTGTCCTTGATCAGATCCGGCGCGTACTTGTCCTGCGGGGTCTGCTCCTCGTCGAACATCCAGCCGATATGGGCCCACCACAGGCCCTTCATCAGCGCCGGGAGCGTCTCACCGAAACGCCACGGCGAATGCGGGTCGCCCTCGGCGTCGGAGAACTTGTGGTGCTTGCGGTGGTCGGCCACCCAGCGCACCAGCGGCCCCTCGACCGCCATCGACCCCATGATCGCGAGCGCGATCCGCAGGGGCCGCTTCGCCTTGAAGGAGCCGTGGGTGAAGTAGCGGTGGAAGCCGATCGTGATGCCGTGGCAGCCCAGGTAGTAGAAGAAGACCAGAAGGCCGAGGTCCAGCCAGCTCACACCCCAGCCCCACGCCAGCGGCACGGCCGCCAGCAGTGCGAGGAACGGAACGGTGATGAACAACAGCAGCGTGATCTGCTCGATCGAACGCTTCTGCTCGCCGCCCAGGGTGGCGGAGGGGGCGGGGGTCTCGTCGGGGGCCTTCGAAGAGCCTTCGATCACATCGGAGCTTGTGGTCATGCGCGTCCCCTGTGGGGTCTGGGATTGAGGCAGATGCCGGGGCGAGGGAACCGTGCGGTACTTCCTACGGTTCCGTAACCTACGCCGTCGTAAGTATGGCAGCGCGTCGCCCTGCGGCAAGGGCCCGAAATTCTGCGCATCCTCATGGACACCTATCCTTGGACCGGTCGGACAGCGCGGTCCGCTCTGATTTCTTCCCGGATGTCCGGCCCGTATGCGGCGACAGCCGCCTGACCGCCGTCCGGGTTCCCCTCCGGACGAGCTTCAACACTGCAAGGAGCCGCACCTGTGAGCAGTGCCGACGACCTGACGACGAGCACCACGTCGACCAGCAGCGAGCTGCGCGCCGACATCCGGCGACTGGGGGATCTCCTCGGCGAGACCCTCGTGCGCCAGGAAGGTCCCGAGCTGCTCGAACTGGTCGAGAAGGTCCGCCGCCTCACCCGCGAGGACGGTGAGGCCGCCGCCGAGCTGCTGCGCGGCACGGAACTGCAGACCGCCGCCAAGCTGGTCCGCGCCTTCTCCACCTACTTCCACCTGGCCAACGTCACCGAGCAGGTCCACCGCGGCCGCGAGCTGCGCGCCAGGCGGGCCGCCGAGGGCAGCCTGCTGGCCCGCACGGCCGACCGCCTCAAGGACGCCGACCCCGAGCACCTGCGCCAGACGGTCGCCAACCTGAACGTCCGCCCGGTGTTCACGGCCCACCCCACCGAGGCTGCCCGCCGCTCGGTCCTCAACAAGCTCCGGCGGATCGCCGCGCTTCTGGAGACCCCGGTCATCGAGGCCGACCGCCGCCGCTACGACACCCGGCTGGCCGAGAACATCGACCTCGTCTGGCAGACGGACGAGCTGCGCGTCGTACGCCCGGAGCCCGCCGACGAGGCCCGCAACGCCATCTACTACCTGGACGAACTGCACGCGGGCGCGGTCGGTGACGTCCTGGAGGACCTGACGGCCGAGCTGGAGCGGGTCGGCGTCAAGCTCCCCGACCACACCCGGCCCCTCACCTTCGGCACCTGGATCGGCGGCGACCGCGACGGCAACCCGAACGTCACACCCCAGGTCACCTGGGACGTCCTGATCCTCCAGCACGAGCACGGCATCAACGACGCCCTGGAGATGATCGACGAGCTCCGCGGCTTCCTGTCGAACTCCATCCGCTACACCGGCGCCACCGACGAACTCCTGGACTCCCTCGGCACCGACCTGGAGCGCCTCCCGGAGATCAGCCCCCGCTACAAGCGCCTCAACGCCGAGGAGCCCTACCGCCTCAAGGCCACCTGCATCCGGCAGAAGCTGGAGAACACCAAGCAGCGCCTGGCCAAGGGCACCCCGCACCAGCCGGGCCGGGACTACCTCGGCACCTCCGAGCTGCTGCAGGACCTGAAGCTGATCCAGACGTCCCTCAGGGAACACCGCGGCGGCCTCTTCGCCGACGGCCGCATGGACCGTACGATCCGCACGCTCGCCGCGTTCGGTCTCCAGCTCGCCACCATGGACGTACGCGAACACGCGGACGCCCACCACCACGCCCTCGGCCAGCTCTTCGACCGGCTCGGCGAGGAGTCCTGGCGGTACGCCGACATGCCCCGCGAGTACCGGGGCAAGCTGCTCGCGAAGGAGCTGCGCTCCCGCCGTCCGCTCGGGCCCACCCCGGCGCCCGTGGACGCGGCCGGCGAGAAGACCCTCGGTGTCTTCCAGACCGTGAAGCGGGCCCTGGAGGTCTTCGGGCCGGAGGTCATCGAGTCGTACATCATCTCGATGTGCCAGGGCGCCGACGACGTGTTCGCCGCCGCGGTACTCGCCCGCGAGGCGGGTCTGCTCGACCTGCACGCCGGCTGGGCGAAGATCGGCATCGTGCCGCTCCTGGAGACCACCGACGAACTCAAGGCCGCCGACACCATCCTGGAGGACATGCTCTCCGACCCGTCCTACCGGCGCCTGGTCGCGCTCAGGGGCGACGTCCAGGAGGTCATGCTCGGCTACTCCGACTCCTCCAAGTTCGGCGGCATCACCACCTCCCAGTGGGAGATCCACCGCGCCCAGCGCCGCCTGCGCGACGTGGCACACCGCTACGGCGTCCGCCTGCGCCTCTTCCACGGCCGCGGCGGCACCGTCGGCCGAGGCGGCGGCCCCTCCCACGACGCGATCCTCGCCCAGCCCTGGGGCACCCTGGAGGGCGAGATAAAGGTGACCGAGCAGGGCGAGGTCATCTCCGACAAGTACCTCGTGCCGTCCCTGGCCCGGGAGAACCTGGAGTTGACCGTCGCGGCCACCCTCCAGGCCTCCGCCCTGCACACCGCGCCCCGCCAGTCCGACGAGGCGCTGGCCCGCTGGGACGCGGCCATGGACCTGGTGTCCGACGCCGCCCACTCGGCCTACCGCAGGCTCGTCGAGGACCCCGACCTGCCCGCGTACTTCTTCAAGGCCACGCCGGTCGACCAGCTCGCCGACCTGCACCTCGGATCGAGGCCTTCGAGGAGGCCCGATTCCGGTGCCGGCCTCGACGGACTGCGCGCCATCCCGTGGGTGTTCGGCTGGACCCAGTCCCGGCAGATCGTGCCCGGCTGGTTCGGCGTCGGCTCCGGCCTGAAGGCCCTGCGCGAGGCCGGCCTGGACACCGTGCTCGACGAGATGCACGAGCAGTGGCACTTCTTCCGCAACTTCGTCTCCAACGTCGAGATGACGCTGGCGAAGACGGACCTGCGGATCGCCGCCCACTACGTCGACACGCTCGTCCCGGACGACCTGAAGCACGTCTTCGACACGATCAGGGCCGAGCACGAACTGACCGTGCGCGAGGTTTTGAGGGTGACGGGCGAGAAGGAACTGCTCGACGCCACCCCGGTGCTGAAGCAGACCTTCACCATCCGTGACGCCTACCTGGACCCGATCTCCTACCTCCAGGTCACCCTCCTCAAGCGCCAGCGCGACGCGGCGGCCGCGGGCGAGCAGCCCGACCCGCTGCTGTCCCGGGCCCTGTTGCTCACGGTCAACGGCGTGGCGGCCGGCCTGCGCAACACCGGCTGACGGTCCCTCCGGACATCAAGGTGCCCCCGAGCCTCGTACAGGAGGCTCGGGGGCACCTTGATGCGCCTGATCAGGCCTTACGGCGACGGAACAGCAGGTAACCGCCCCCCGCGACCAGCGCGGCGGCGAGGCCGGACAGCAGGCCCACCGGGGCGCCGTTGCCGGTCTCGGCGAGGTCACCGCCGGTGCCCTGGGCGGAGGGGGAGGCCGACGGGTCGACCGACTCGCCGGTCGACGAGCCCGGGCTCGGCGACACGGACGGGTTCACCGACTCGCCTGCCGAGGAGCTCGGCGAGGCCGACCCGGACGGCGTCGGACCGCCGCCCTCACCGTCGTCCTCGCAGTCCGTCCAGAACACCTTGTGCTTGGCGGAGCCGTTCTCGCCCTCGAAGTTCCAGAACAGCTTGTAGTGCCCGTCGGGCAGCGACAGGTCGTCCGTACGGCCGTGACCGTCGGCGTCCAGGCTGATCTCGCCGGACTTCACCGTCTCGCCCTTGACGTCGGCCGTCGGGGCCCAGGCCTCGATGTGCCAGTCGACCTCCTGGACGGCGTCGAAACCGAAGGCGTCGAGATAGAAGGTGCAGACATGCGGCTCGTTCTTGCGGAGCTCCTCGCCGGTGGCGGCATCGTGGATCTTCACGGTGCCGTTGTCGCCGAGGCCGGTGGCAAGAGGGGTGGCGTGCGCGAGAGGGGCAGCCAGGAAGGAGGCTGTTGCGACGGCGGACAGGGCGCCGGCGCGGCTGAGGATACGCATGGGGCAGTAGTCCATCTTCGAGATGTGAAGCGGGAAGATGTGGAGGGGGCGGCTCAGCTTCCAGCCGGGACTGACCGCAGGTCAATCACGAACAGAGAACGAATAGTTCCGCCACAGAAGTCGAGACCACCCATGTCCCTCAGACCACTACAAAAGTAGCAGTGAGCAGCGCGACCCCGGATCCCGCGAGCAGCCACGCGACCCGCGTCCGCCGCAGCCCACCGGCCACCACGACCGAGGCCAGCAGCAGCGCGCCGCCCATCGGCACCCAGGCGTAGAGGATCCCGGCAGGACCGGAGCGCACCACGTCGTCGCTGCCGGGCTTCACCACGACGGTGTACGTCCGCCCCCTGCGCACGGCGACCGTGTGCTCGATGGCGACGCTTCTGCGGGCGGTCGACCCCACCGACGCCGGCGTGTACGGCCCCGTACAGGTGTCCTCGCCGCACCGCGTCACCTCGACCGTGCCGCGCTCCCGCCCCTTGGTGAGCATCACGTGCTGGGCCGTCCCCCAGGAGCCCCACACACCGGCGATCAGGATCAGCGCCGCGACCGTACCCATCGCCGCGAGCCGCCCGAACCGCAGCGCGGTGACGGAGGCCTGGCGGGACGTGGTGGCAGTGGCAGACATGGCCGGGATCATTGGCCATGGCGCTGCGGTCGGTCAACTTCGCGGGGTGCGGGTGACGGACAAGTCGCCAGTTGTACGTACCTTTCCCGGGGTCCGCTCCCCGGTTTCCCGGCCTCAGGAGTTATACGTGCTCTGAGCCCGCTCCAGCCCATCGATCACGAGGCACTCCACGGCATCGGCGGCCCGGTCCACGAAATAGCCCAGCTCCTTGCGCTCCGCCGACGAGAAGTCCTTCAGCACGAAATCCGCGACCTGCATACGCCCCGGAGGCCGCCCGATCCCGAACCGCACCCGGTGATAGTCGGGACCCATCACCTTCGTCATCGACTTCAGCCCGTTGTGCCCGTTGTCCCCGCCGCCGAGCTTCAGCCGGAGCACCCCGTAGTCGATGTCCAACTCGTCATGGACGGCCACGATGTTCGCCACGGGCACCTTGTAGAAGTCCTTGAGCGCGTTCACCGGCCCGCCCGACAGGTTCATGTACGACATCGGCTTCGCCAGCACCACCCGCCGGTTCGCCGGCCCGGGCGGCCCGATCCGCCCCTCCACGACCTGCGCCTGCGCCTTCCCCGCCCGCTTGAACCTGCCCCCGACCCGCTCCGCGAGCAGCTCGGCGACCATGAAGCCGACGTTGTGCCGGTTCGCGGCGTACTCCGGCCCGGGATTACCCAGGCCGACGATCAGCCAAGGGGCACCTGCATCGGTCGTCACGTACATGTCTCCTTGATACGCGCCGACCGCCGCCCCCGAGGGGAGCGGCGGCCGACAGCCGGTATTCCGGGGAGGATCAGACCTCGGTGGCCTCGGCCTCGCCCTCCGCCGGGGCCTCCTCGGCCTGGGCGGCCAGGACCTGGAGAACGACCGCGTCCTCGTCGGTCACCAGCGTCGTGCCCTCAGGCAGCGGGATGTCCTTGGCGAGGATGGAGGCACCGGCCTCCAGGCCCGCGATGGAGACGGTGACCGACTCCGGGATGTGCGTGGCCTCGGCCTCGACGTTCAGCGTGCTCAGCACGTGCTCGAGCAGGTAGGCGCCCGGCGCGAGCTCACCCTCGGTGTGGACGTAAACCTCGACGTTGACCTTCTCGCCGCGCGTCACCAGAAGCAGGTCGACGTGCTCCAGGAAGCCCTTGATCGCGTCGCGCTGCACAGCCTTCGGGATCGCCAGCTGGGTCTTGCCCTCGATGTCCAGCGTGAGCAGAACGTTCGGGGTGCGCAGGGCGAGCTGCAGCTCGTGGCCCGGCAGCGTGATGTGGGCCGGCTCGGCACCGTGACCGTAGACAACGGCGGGAACCTTGCTGGCACGGCGGATACGGCGGGCCGCACCCTTACCGAACTCGGTACGGGTCTCGGCGGCGAGCTTGACGTCAGCCATGGTCACTCCTCGTAGAACAGTCGGGGAAGGTGGTCACCCGGCCAAACAATCGGCCTGCTACGAAGAGCGCGTCGATAACGGACCGCCGTACGCCTCCTGAAAAGCGGTACGGCCTCCCTCGCCGAGCAACCTGAGCAGTCTACTCGGCGGGGAGGCCACACCCAAAAGGATCTTCGGGCAGTGCTTACTGCTCGTCGAACAGGCTCGTCACCGAACCGTCCTCGAACACCTCACGCACCGCGCTCGCGATCGTCGGCGCGATCGACAACACCTTGATCTTGTCCAGGTCCACGCCCAGCTCACCCGGCGTCGGCAGCGTGTCCGTGAAGATGAACTCGCTCACCCGCGAGTTCTTCAGCCGGTCCGCCGCCGGACCCGACAGCACACCGTGCGTCGCCGTCACGATGACGTCCTCCGCGCCGTGCGCGAACAGCGCGTCCGCGGCCGCGCAGATCGTGCCACCGGTGTCGATCATGTCATCGACCAGCACACACACCCGGCCCTTGACCTCACCCACGACCTCATGGACGGTCACCTGGTTCGCCACGTCCTTGTCGCGCCGCTTGTGCACGATGGCCAGCGGCGCGCCCAGCCGGTCGCACCAGCGGTCGGCGACCCGCACCCGGCCCGCGTCCGGGGACACGACCGTCAGCTTGCCCTTGTCGACCTTCCTGCCCACGTAGTCCGCGAGGAGGGGAAGAGCGAAGAGGTGGTCCACCGGGCCGTCGAAGAAGCCCTGGATCTGGTCCGTGTGCAGATCCACGGTCAGGATGCGGTGGGCACCAGCCGTCTTCATCAGGTCCGCGATCAGACGCGCCGAGATCGGCTCACGTCCACGGTGCTTCTTGTCCTGCCGCGCGTAACCGTAGAACGGCACGATCACAGTGATGGAGCGGGCCGACGCACGCTTCAGCGCATCGATCATGATCAGCTGCTCCATGATCCACTGGTTGATCGGAGCCGTGTGGCTCTGGATCACGAAGCAGTCCGCACCGCGGGCCGACTCCTGATAGCGCACATAGATCTCGCCATTCGCGAAGTCGAAGGCCTTCGTCGGGACGACCCCGACACCCAGCTGCTGGGCGACCTCCTTGGCAAGCTCGGGGTGGGCGCGGCCGGAGAAGAACATCATCTTCTTCTCGCCGGTCGTCTTGATCCCGGTCACAACAAGTCTCCTCAGAGGTGTCTCAACTGGGTACCGACAGACCGTCTCAACTGGCTGCGAGAGGCCGTCTCGGCTGGTGGGGCGTGCAGATGTTCGCTTATCACGGTACGCCGTGTTCGACGCACTCGTTTCCGGTCAGCCTTCGCGCTCGCCCTGCCGCGAGGCCGCCTCGGCCGCCTTCGCGGCCGCGCTGCCCGGACGCTTACGGGCCACCCAACCCTCGATATTCCGCTGCTGACCGCGGGCCACGGCCAGCGAACCGGGCGGCACGTCCTTCGTGATCACGGACCCCGCGGCGGTGTACGCACCGTCCCCGACCGTGACAGGCGCCACAAACATGTTGTCCGAACCGGTCCGGCAGTGAGACCCAACGGTGGTGTGGTGCTTGTCCTGCCCGTCGTAGTTCACGAACACGCTGGCGGCCCCGATGTTGGTGTACTCACCAATGGTCGCGTCACCGACATAGGACAGGTGCGGAACCTTCGTCCCCTCGCCGATCGAGGCGTTCTTGGTCTCCACGTACGTACCCACCTTGGCCTTCAGCCCAAGACGCGTACCAGGCCGCAGATAGGCGTACGGCCCCACGGTCGCCTGCGGCCCGACCTCAGCCCCGTCCGCGACCGTGTTGTCCAGCCGCGCCCCCGCGCCCACGAGGGTGTCCGTCAGCCGGCAGTTGGGCCCCACCTCGGCACCCTCGCCGAGATGAGTGGCGCCGCGCAGCTGCGTCCCCGGATGCACGACGGCGTCCTGCTCGAAGGTGACGGTCACATCGACCCAGGTCGTGGCCGGATCGATGACGGTCACACCGGCGAGCATCGCGCGGTTCAGCAACCGCTCGTTGAGGATCCGCCGCGCCTCGGAGAGCTGCACCCGGTTGTTGATCCCGGCGATCTCACGATGATCACCGGCGACCGAGGCGCCCACGCGGTGCCCGGCCTCACGCAGGATCCCGAGGACGTCGGTCAGGTACTCCTCGCCCTGGGAGTTGTCCGTACGCACCTTCCCGAGCGCGTCCGCGAGGAGCTGCCCGTCGAAGGCGAACACCCCGGAGTTGATCTCCCGGATGGCCCGCTGCGCGTCGCTGGCGTCCTTGTGCTCGACGATCGCGGTGACGGCCCCGGAGACCTCGTCGCGCACGATCCGGCCGTAGCCGGTCGCGTCCGGAACCGAGGCGGTCAGCACGGTGACGGCGTTGCCGTCGGCGGAGTGGGTGGCAGCGAGCTGCCGCAGCGTCTCCCCCGTGAGCAGAGGCGTGTCCCCGCACACGACGACCACGGTCCCGTCGACCGGCCCGCCCAACTCCTCCAACGCCATCCGTACGGCATGCCCCGTACCGTTCTGCCGCGCCTGCACCGCGGTACGCACCTCGGCGTCGGTCTGCGCCAGATGCGCGGTGACCTTCTCACGGGCGTGACCCACGACCACGACGAGGTTCTCGGGGTCCAACTCACGCGCGGCTGCCAGCACATGGCCCACGAGGGGCCGGCCACAGATCTCGTGCAGAACCTTGGGTGTGGCCGACTTCATACGGGTGCCCTCACCCGCTGCAAGAACGACGACGGCTGCCGGGCGAATGGCGCTCACGGGGTTGCCCTTCGGCTGTGGAGGGGGAGGGGTGGACATCCGCAGGATACCGGGGCGTTTCGTGGGGGACATGAGTAAGGGCCCTGACTGTGCTGTCAGGGCCCGAACCGAGGTCTTGCGCGCTGTGGCTCCCCCGCAAGGATTCGAACCTTGACCTGCCAAGACCAAAACTTGGTGTGCTGCCTGGTTACACCACGGGGGACCGTGCGTCAGACCTTACCGGAGTCGCGCAGTGGCGCCAGCAGCTATCCCGTTCCACCAGCCGTCGATGCGGCAGTACAACTCGGCTCCTTGCCGGACTCGGATGACGAGGCAGCCCCGATAGCTGTCGCCGATGTTCTTGCGAACGGTTTTGGGGTTGTGCTTCTTGAGCGTCGTCCGCTGTAGAGCGGATGCGTCGATGCCAACGAGATCGGCCCAGAACTGCTCGGCACCTGTCACATCCGCGCTCTCGTGGATCATGACCCGGTAGCCGAGTCGCTCGCGGGCCACACCCAGCAAGTCGAGCCAGGCAAGGAAGACTTGGATCACCGCGGGGTCGCTGTTGACGAAGTTCACGACTTCCCGGCGCTGATACGGCTTGCTCTTCTGTCCCTCGGCCCAGTAGAGCGCGATGCCAGCCATGAACAGATCCCTGTCGGTGAGCTCGCCGATCTCCCGGGTAGCGCTGTCCTTTACCCGCTGGCGCTCCTCGTCCTGCGCGTTGCGCAGACGGGTCAGCCCGGCCTGCATGAGCGCTCGATGCTCCTCTGGCGTGTAGCGCGGCTCAGGCTTCGGCAGATCCCGCACCCACAGCGACACCGAGCTCCTGGAGCAGCCCAACTCAGTCTCAATCTGGTCGTACGTCCAGCCCTGGAGTCGTAGCTCCCGCGCCCTCTCTCGCAGGTCGTCCTTCGCGTTCGGTCGCTTCGTCCACTCCGGTGGCGGCTCTCCCTTCACCAGCTGGTTGAGGATGTCGTTGTTGAAGATCTTCAGCTCGTCGCGGATCTGGCGAAGGCTGTAGCCGCCGCGCCGCAACGCCACCGCCTGCTCCCGCAGCCGTTCGAAGTCCGCGTACCTGCCTTGCGAATGTGCCATGGGCATACCGTCCGACCGGAATCCGATCTTCCGGGGTCGAACGGTGAGCGATTCAGCAGTTCGAGGGATATCGGTCGGTTTCGTCACTGTCCGGTCACGGAATGTGGTGTAGGCCAGTCACGGAAACTCACCGGAAATGGGGCCCCCGGCGCCCGTAGGCTGGAAGGCATGACCACGACGGGGGAAGACCACGCGACGGCCTTGGGAGGGCCGTGGTGGTGGGCCAGGCGGCGTAGTGCGGTGCTGGACGTGAGTCTGGCCGTGGTGTCCGCGGTGGAGTGCGCGGTGGAGGGGTATCCGTTCGCGCGGGACGCGGGGATTCCGGTCGCTGCGGGGATCGTGTTCGGCCTGTTGGCCGGCTCGGTACTGGTGTTGCGGCGGCGGTGGCCGATCGCTGTGGTGCTCGTGTCGATCGCGATCACGCCCGCCCAGATGGGCTTTGTGATGGGCATCGTCGGCCTGTACACGCTGGCCGCGTCGGAGCTGCCGCGCCGGATCATCGGGTCGCTGGCGGGGATGTCGCTGGTGGGGACGCTGATCGTGACGTTCGTGCGGGTGCGGCAGGACATGGCGCGGGGGAGCTTGACGCTGGGGGACTGGTTCCTCCCGTTCGCGGCGATCACCACGTCGTTGGGGCTGACTGCGCCGCCGTTGCTGCTGGGGCTGTATGTGGGGGCGCGGCGGCGGTTGATGGAGAGTTTGCGGGAGCGGGCGGACAGTCTGGAGCGGGAGCTGCAGTTGCTGGCCGAGCGGGCCGAGGAGCGGGCCGAGTGGGCTCGGAACGAGGAGCGGACGCGGATCGCGCGTGAGATGCACGACGTCGTGGCGCATCGGGTGAGCCTGATGGTCGTCCATGCCGCCGCGCTTCAGGCCGTTGCGCGGAAGGATCCTGAGAAGGCTGTGAAGAACGCCGCGCTCGTGGGGGACATGGGGCGGCAGGCGTTGACCGAGTTGCGGGAGATGCTCGGGGTGCTGCGCAGCGGGGACGGCGGGGCGGCTGTGCGGCGGGAGGGTGTGCCGTTGGCGGCGGTGGGAGTGGCCGCGGCCGCGGCGGCCTCCCGGGTCGTGGACGACGAGGTGGTCGCGGACGGGCCGTGCTTGTCGGATCTGGATGTGCTGGTGGGGCAGTCGGCGGCCGCGGGGATGGTGGTCGATCTGTCGGTGGAGGGGGAGACGCGGTCGTATGCCGCGGACATCGAGCAGACGGCGTTCCGGGTGGTGCAGGAGGCGCTGACGAACGTCCATAAGCACGCGGCGGGGGCGAAGACGTATGTGCGGCTCGCGCATCGGGTGTCGGAGATCGCGATGCAGGTGGAGAACGAGCCGCCGCCCGAGGTGGCCTCGGAGTCGTCGGCGCGGTTGCCGTCCGGTGGCAACGGGCTGGTGGGGATGCGGGAGCGGGTCGTGGCGCTGGGTGGTGTGTTCGTGTCGGGGCCGACGGATGCGGGGGGATTTCGGGTGTCGGCGGTGATTCCGGCGGCCTAGCGCGATCGCTCTGGGGAGGGTCAGCCCGCCGTCAGGCGGGTCGGTTCGATGCCGGAGACGAGGGCCGCGAGGGCCTGGTCGAGGTCGGGGCCGAGGTACCAGTCGCCGGTGTGGTCGAGGGAGTAGACGCGGCCTTCGGTGTCGATGGCGAGGATCGCGTGCGTGGCGGTCTCGGTGCCGAGCGGGCAGACCTCGGTGTCGAGGGCGCGGCCGAGGTCGCCGAGGGTGCGCGCCATGTGAAGGCCGTACAGGGGGTCGAGGTGGACGGCGGCGGGGGCGATCTGGCGGCCGGGGCCGGTGGGTGTGAGGTGAAGGCCGCCGAACTCGGCCCAGGCTTCGACGGCGGCGGGGAAGACGGCGTGCCGGTGTCCGGCGGGTGAGGCGTGCTCGCGCAGGGTGTCGGCCCAGACTTCGGCCTGTTTTATGTCCCAGCGTCCGGGTTGCCAGCCGGCGGCGCGCAGGGCGGCGTCGACGGGTACGGAGAAGCGTGTGGTGGAGGCGCGGTCGGGGTGCATCTTCCCTGGGTTCGTCGAGGTCGAGGCAGTCGTGGTCGTCGGATGGTTGCGGTTGCGGCCGTCGTGGCGGGGTGCCTTGTTGATGTGCGTCCTGTTGATGTAGTGCGGTGAGCCCGACGGACTCAGTCGTCCGTCGTCGTGGAGTCGATGACATGGACGCCGAAGTGGGCGCTGAGGGCTGTGCAGGCACGGCAGGGGGCGGCGAAGCTGCCGTGCAGGGGGTCGCCGTCCTCGCGGATGTGTCTGGTGGTGAGCTTTGCCTGCTTGAGGGTCTTGCGGGCCTCGCCGTTGGTGATCGGTCTGCGGGCGGCGCGTTTGGTGCGGGCGGCGTCGATGGCGGCGATGTGGCGTGAGATGAGCATGGCTTCGGCGCAGCGGCCGGTGAAGCGGTCGCGTCGGTCGCTGGGGAGGGTGTCGAGGAAGTCCTGGACGAGGGGGTGCAGGGCGGGCGGCTGGTCGCCGCGGGCGGCAGTGCCGGTGAGGGTGGCGCCGCGCACGGAGAGGGCGGCGGCGACGGTGGGGAGTATGCCGTCGCGGCGGTGGCGCAGGCTGGGGGCGTGTGGCGTCTCGTCGCTGCTCCATCCGATGCGGGGATCGCCGGAGGGACCGGTGTGCGGGTCTGCGTGCGGTGCTGTCTGCCGGGCGGTCCGGGGGTCGCCGGACGTGCCTGGTCGCGGTCCTGCGTGTGGTCCCGTCTGCGTCGCGTTCATGATCGTCATCCCCTCACGAGCATCCCCCGGACGACACAGAGTGCCAAACGGCGTGGCTGGTGCGGAAGCTGGGGCGGCGCGACACGCCTGGGTTTGGGCGGGCTGTCACGGCGGGGTGACGGCTGGTCACGGAAGCGGAGGGGTGCTGGGCGGTGCCCGGTGACCCGACTTGTCGTACCGCATAGGCTGTCGGCACCGCGATCCACGCGGTCGACGCGTGGAGACGGACGAGACAGTCGATACGGGGCGTAGTGGCCGGAGGTGGCCGCTGCGGGCCGTACCAGAGTGCCGCAGGGGGCAACCGCCATGACGACAGGTCGGCTCGGGCAACAAGCCGCGCCGCCGAACGCGGCCTATGCCGGGCAGGTCGTGCATTTCCCGGATCCGGTCCGGGCGGCCCGTCACCCGAGAGGGGTGCGGGTGGACGAGCGCGGCTACCCCGACTTCTCGCCCTACGCGCGTGCGGTCGCGGAGATCGCCGATCCGCCCGAGGGTTTCGGGGTCGACGAGTTGCGGCTGACGGACTACGTTTCGGCGAACGCGGCTTTGGCGGCCACGGGGCACGAGTTGTGGGACACGGTGCCCGCGGTGGCGACCCCGCACGGCTGGACGTGGCATCACGCGGCGGGCTCGCGGCGGCTGGAGCTGGTGCCGGTCGATGTGAAGGCGTTGCTGCGGCATCACGGTGGGATCGCGACGGCTGCTGTGGACCAGGACAAGAGGGGTACACGGCCGCTCCAGGAGACGCGTCCGGCGCACTTCGGGCTGCCGAAGTCGGGTGTGGCGGTGACCGAGTCGCAGGTGCTGGGCGTCGAGGAGGATCTCGGGTACCGGCTGCCGGGCGCGTACCGGTCGTTCCTGAAGGCGGCGGGTGGGTGCGCGCCGGTGGGCGCGGCCCTGGACGCCGAGTTGGGCCTGCTGATCGACCAGCCGTTCTTCACGGTGCGGGACGAGGCGGCGGTCAACGACCTCGTGTACGTCAACAAGTGCCTGCGTGACCATCTGACCAAGGATTACCTGGGAGTCGGCTTCGTGCAGGGCGGGCTGCTGGCCGTGAAGGTGAAGGGCGGGCGGGTCGGTTCGGTCTGGTTCTGCGCCTACGACGACGCGCGGGACGTCGATCCTTCGTGGGCGCCGGCCGAGCGGGTGGAGCGGCTGCTGCTGCCGTGTGGTGACGACTTCGACGCGTTCCTGTCGCGACTGGCGGGCAATCCGCCGGAGTTGGAGACGGTGGCGAACCTGATGGTGGACGGCGGGTTCGCGCGGTCCGTGCCTGTCTCGTCGGTGGGGGAGTGAGCTGGACCATGGTGACCTTTGCGCAGGCGCAGGAGCGCGCCGAGGAATGGATCAACGGGGATGTGCCGTCGTACCAGCATCGTGAGGTGCGGGTAAGGGAGTTCGACCTCGGGTTCGTGGTGTGGGGCGAGGACCGTGCGGACGGGCCGCGTTCCGGCGGCGGTCAGCGGTTGGTCATCGCCCGGGACAGCGGGGAGGCCACGCTGTGGCCCGCGCTGCCGGTGGGCGAGGTGATCCGCCGGTACGAGGAGGAGTACGGCCGAGCGGATGTCGTCGCCGATGCGGCACCGGCGCCTGCGGCCCGGGTCGACCTGAACCAGACGTCGTTCTTGCTGACTCCGCCGGAGTGGTTGCAGGAGGCGGCGGACAAGTTGGGGATTCCGGATCGGCGGGGGTCTGGGAGTTCCGGTGGTTCCAGGACTTCTGGTGGCGGTGTGGCTGCTGCGCGGGCGAATGCCGGGGGCGGGGCCGTGGGCGGCGGGGAGCCGCTTCCTCGGACGGAGGCCGGGCCTTCCGGTGTGCTGTCGGGGGCGCGGCCTGCTCCTGCGCCGGCTGCTCCTGGTGTGCCTGCGGGGGCGACGCCCTGGGCCGGGACCGACACCAACGCGGATGCGGGCGAGGACCGTTCCGTTCCGCTGCCCGCGACCGTGTTCGCGCCGCCGCTGAGCGGTGCGGACGACGAGGATGCTCCGGATGCCCCGCCGGACGCCAAGAGTGCGCTGATGTCGGGCGGCAGCGGGCTTCCGCCGGCGGCGGGTGCTCCGGCGGTGGATGACGCGGGTGCGGCGAATTCGGCAGGGGCTGGGGCAGGGGCTGGGGCTCCGGGCGCGCCTTCGTCGTACGGCTATCCGCAGGGTCCGGGTGTGCGGGGGACGCCGCCTGCGGGGACCACGCCGCCGCAGCCGCCTCCGCCTTCGTCGTACGGCTATCCGCAGGGGCCCAGGGCGCCGGGTACGCCGCCTCCCGGTGTTCCCGGGCCGGGGGCGACGCCGCCGTCGGGCGCGCCTCAGTCGTACGGCTATCCGCAGGCGCCCAACGGTGCCGCGGGGGCGCCTCAGCCTCCCGCTCCCGGGCCCGGTGCGCCGGGCGGGCGGCCGCTCGCGCCGAACGCCGGGGACATCGCCGACGCCGCGACGAGCAAGGCGGCGCCTCCGCCGCGTCGTGCCGGGGCAATCCCGCCGCCTCCGCCGGGTGCTCCGGGAACGCCGGGCGCGCGTCCGGGCGGCCCGCCCCCGTCGGCCGGTCACGGTGCGCCGGGTGCGCCTGCGGGCGGGTACGTGCCGACGCAGATGGTGTCGACGCTCGGCCCCGACGGCTCTCAGGGGCCTGTCGGCGGTCCGGGGGTTCCGCAGGCTCCGGGTGCTCCTGGGGCTCCGAATCCGCCCGGCGGTACACCTCCGGGTGAGGCCCACCATGCCGCCACGATGTTTGCCGATCCCGGGCGGATGGGCCCCGGTGGGGGCATGCCGCAGCCGCCGGGAGCTCCGGGTGTGCCCGGCGCCCCTGGTGGACCCAAGCCGCCCGGTGCCCCGGGCACGCCTGGCGCACCTCAGCCTCAGGGCGTCCCCGGCATGCCGCAGCCGCCCGGTGCCCCTGGCGCCCCCGGCGCGCGAGGTGCCGTACACCATGCGGAGACCGTGCTGTCCGGGCCTCCGGTGGGCACTCCCGGCGCACCTCCGCCGCCGATGCCTCCCGGTGCCGTGCCGCCTCCGGGTGCCGTGCCGCCGCCGGGACAGCAGCCCATGCCGGGGCAGCCGTCGGCGTACGGCTATCCGCAGCAGCAGGGGCAGCCGACGGTCGGGCCCGGATATCAGGCCGTATTGCGGTACCGCGCGCAGGACGGCTCCGAGCAGCAGCTGATCCGGCGTTCGGCGCCGGGGACGCCGCATCCGGAGTGGCAGATCTTCCACGAGCTGCGGTCGATGAACGTGCCGCCGGACCAGGTGCTGGAGCTGCACACGGAGTTGGAGTCGTGCGAGCTGCCGGGTGCGTACTGTGCGCGGATGATCCGGGAGCAGTGGCCGCAGGCGCGGATCACGAGCATCGCGCCGTACGGCACGGATCACGCGAGCCGGCAGCAGGGCATGCAGCAACTCCTCGAACATCAGGGCGAGTTGCACCAGGTCGCCGACGGGCCCGCCCGCCCGGCTCCGGTACGGGTTCCGGTTCCGCGGGTGCAGCCCGCGCCGCCGATCCCGCCGGAGGGCGTCGCGCAGGAGGTCGCGGGGGCGTTCGGGCCGGGGGTCTTCCGGTTCGAGCAGGCCGCCGTGTCCCGGCAGGGTGTGCCGCCGTTGGTGGCGCACTCGCTGGTGGTGGCGGGGCTGCCGATGGACATGGGGCCGTTCTTCTGGGCGCAGGCCCAGCCGGGGCGGCCGGTGCCGACGCTGGCGGAGCTGGCGGCCGAGCGCGGGGTGCAGCCGGCCTCGGACGCGGGCTCGTATCTCGTCATGGGCAGCGACTTCGGCCGTGCGGTCTGCGTGCAGTACGGCACGGCGAACATCGTCGCGGTGCCCGTGGAGGCGGGGGCGGGCGGTGCGCCCGTACCGCCGCAGTTCGTGAACACGGGGCTGCCCGAGTTCCAGCGGTGCCTGGCGCTGCTCGGGCGGATGTGGCGGCTCAGGTTCGGGCTGAACCAGGAGCAGGCGGGACGCTGGACCGTCGACTTCCAGGCCCAGTTGGCCGCGCTCGACCCGGCGGCGCTCGGTTCCCCGGAGAGCTGGTGGTCGGTGCTGCTGGAGCAGATGTGGGACGGGCTGCTGTGAGGCGCCTCAGCTGAGACACCCTGCGCGAAAAGGGCCGGGGGGGGGGGGGGGGGGGGGGGCCCCCCCGCGGGCGGGGGGGGGGGGGGGGCGCCGCGCCCCCCCCCCCCCCCCCCCCCCCCCCGCCGCGGCCCCCCCCCCCCCCCCCCCCCCCCCCCCCCCAACCCCCCCCTGCCCTGCGTGCCCGTGCCCTGCGTGCCCTGCGTACCGCTTGTCTGAAGCCGGCGCGCGGAGTGTCGCGTTATGAACACTTCCGCCCGATACATCAAGATGTCCGCGAAATCATTATTTCGCATCCATTCGTGTCGGTTCGGCGGAGAGCCCGGCGGAGAGCTCGACGTCCGGCACAGAGTTCGACGGAGAGGGGTTCCAGGATGAGCGGCGCGTCGGTTTCACCACATGGATTCGTGGCCGTACGGGGGCGCGGCTACCGCCCCGAACAGGTCGATGCGTACGCCGACGCGCTCTCCCGGGACCGCGACGCCGCCTGGGAGCGCGCCGCCCGTCTCACCGTGCTCGCCAAGGAGATGGAGGTGGAGGCGGCGCGGCTGCGGGAGACCGTGGCGGAGCTCGCCCCGCAGACGTACGAGGCGCTCGGGGAGCGTGCGCGCCGGCTCTTCGAGCTCGGGCAGGAGGAGGCCCACGCCGTACGGGAGGGTGCGCGGCAGGAGGCGCAGCGCCTCGTCGAGGAGGCGCGGGAGCGCGCGGACGGCGTGCGCGAGGCGGCACAGGCACACGCCGACGCCGTACGCTCCGAGGCCGAGGAACGCGCCCGGCAGCGCCTGCTCGCGGCGCGCGCCGAGGCCGACGAGATCCGCATCGGAGCCCGGCGCGAGGTGAAGGAGGGGCGCGGGGAGGCGCTTGCGGCGTTGCGCGAGGTGCGGCAGCGCACCACCGGGATGCTCGGCGAACACGCCAACGAGCACGCCGAGCGGTGGGCCGAGGCCGAGCGGGATGCGGAGCAGCGGGCGGCCGCACTGGACGCGCACAACGCCGAGCGGGTGGCGCGGGCCGAAGCGGCGTTGTCGGAGGCGAAGCAGGCGTTCGCCGATGCGGAGGCGTTGGCGCGATTGCGGCAGGAGGAGGCGCGGGCGCGCGCGGCCGAGCTGCTCGCGGAGGCGCGGGTGCGGGAGGAGCGCATCGCCCGGGAGACGGAACGGGTGCTGCGGGAGCACGGGGAGCGGTGGGACGACGTACGGGCGCAGATGGATCACGTACGCAACAGTCTGGCCGCGCTCACGGGGCGAACGGCGATGGAGTGACGTCGTGTGTCGGGGGGCGCCCGGCACTGAGTGGGCGCCCCGTCGACGACCTCGGTGATCTCAGCGATCTCAGCGACCTCAGCTCCCCTTCCGCACCGCCCCCGCCAGAATCCACCCCTCCACAGCCTCGTACTGCCGCCGCTGCTCCTCCGACTTCTGCCGCCCCGACGCCACCGTCCCCAGCCACCCGAAGGCGAAGCCGGCCGGGATCGACACCAGGCCCGTCGTCGTGAACGGGAACCAGTTGAAGTCGGCCTCGGGGAAGGCGGAGGTGGGGGAGCCGGAGACCAGGTTCGTGCCCGGCATCAGCAACAGCACCACCAGCGAGCCGCCGATCAGCGTGCAGAGCAGGCCCGCTCGGGTGTAGCGGCGCCAGAAGAGGCTGTAGACGAGGGCGGGCGCGATGGCGGAGGCGCCGATGCAGAAGGAGAGGGTCACGAGGGGTTGCAGACTGCGGTGCTGGACCAGCGTGGCCAGCACGATCGCCGCGACGCCGACCGCCAGCGCCGACATCCGCGCCAGCATCATCTCGCGGCGCTCGGACATCTCCCGCACACGGGCCGCGAACACGTCGTGGGCGAGGGAGTTGGCGCAGGCGAGGATCATGCCGGCGACCGAGGCGAGCAGGGTCAGGAAGATCGCCGTCGTGACGGTCGTGAACAGCAGCGTCTCCGCCAGGGAGACGTCCGCGCCGAACGCCGCCCGGGAGGCCAGCAGATACGCCGTGTTGCCCTGCGGGTCCGCCTGCGCGATCACCGCCCGGCCGACCAGCGCCGTCGCTCCGAACCCGACGACCGTGATGACCAGCACGAACAGCGCCACCGACGCCACCGCCCAGGACATCGAACGGCGGACCTGGCGGGCGCTGGAGGCGGTGTACATGCGCATGGTGATGTGCGGCAGACAGCCGCCGCCGAGGACCACGGCCAGCTGGGTGCTGACCATGTCGAGGCGGGGATGCGGGCTGCCCGCGAACTCCAGCCCCGACTGCAGGAAGGTGGACCCGACTCCGCTCTGCTCCGCCGCCGTGCCGAACAGCGCGCCCGGATCCCAGTCGAACCTGTTCATGATCAGTACGGCGACCACGGTGCCCGATCCGAGCAGCATCACGATCTTCAGGATCTGGATGAGAGCCGTGCCTTTCATGCCGCCGATCGCCGCGTAGCTGATCATCATCGCGCCCAGCCCGATGATGCAGCCGGTCTTCAGCGCATCGCCGGAGAAGCCGAGGATGAACGCCAACAACTGTCCCGTACCGGCCAGTTGCACCAGCATCAGCGGCAGCAGCGCGGCGATGGTCACCGCACACGCGGCGATCCGCACACTCCGCCCGGGCATCCGCCGCGCCAGCGCGTCGCCCATGGTGAACCGGCCTGCGTTGCGCAGGGGTTCGGCCAGCAGGAACATCAGCAGCATCAGCGACAGTGCCGTACTGAGGGCGAGGACGACACCGTCGTACCCGCACAGCGCGATCACCCCACCCGTGCCGAGCACGGTCGCGGCGGAGATGTAGTCCCCCGCGATCGCGAGGCCGTTGCGCATGGGGGACAGGGAGTTGTAGCCGGTGTAGAACTCGTCGAGGTCGTCCCGGTCGGGGCCGGTCATCACGCACAGCAGCAGCGTGATGGTGGCTACCGTCGAGAACGCCACCAGTGACATCGCCTGCGCCGAATCGCTGAATCCCGTCATCGCGTCGCCGCCTCCTCCCGCTTGACGTTCAGTTCCGACTCCCTGCGGATGCGGTCCGCGATCGGATCGACGTAACGGCGGGCCGTGTGCTCGTACAGCGCGATCGCCAGCCCGGTGACGGGCAGTTGAAGCAGCGCGAGCAGCAGACCGGTGGGCAGTCCGTCGGCGACCGTGCTCGTCATGAAGCCCGGAGCGGACGCGGACAGGATCAGGAAAAGCGTGAAGTACCCGAGCGCGGCGAGCGTGGCCGTGCGCCGCTGCCAGCGGTAGGCGCTGCGCAGGATCCGCAGGTCGCTGTGGTGGCCGAGGGCGGAGTGCCGTCGGGGACGCTGTCTCGCCGGTTCGGGTGGGACGGGTGGCTGCCACGGATAGGTGGCGTACGACGGTGACGCATCGTGCGGTGGGTGCTGAGTCGGGTGCTGATTCGGGTGCTGACGTGGGTGCTGATACGGGTACGACGGTGACGGGTCGTAGGACATCCCGGTGCTCCTTGCGCGGCTCAGGAGTTGGGGGGGCGAGCGGAGCCACGCACGCTACTCGGAGGTAGGCCTGTGCGCGAGGTTTTCACCAAACTGATTGGTCGGTACGCGCTTACTCCGCTGACCTCGGGTGTTACCCGCATTAACTCCGATTTTTGGGCGGGGTGTCACACTCGCGGCCGCTCTCCTCCTCTTGCTGGCGAGACCTCAAGACCTCAAGACCTCAAGACCCCAAGAGGAGACAGAACAATGGACATTGTCGTTTTCGGCGCGAACGGGCCGACGGGCCGGCTGGTCGTCGAGCGGGCGAGCGCGGAGGGCCACGCGGTCACCGCCGTCACACGCCACCCGGAGACCTTCCCGGTGCGGGGCCCGCTACTGCGGGTGATCGAGGCCGACATACACGATCCCGCCGCCGTCGAGCGTGCGGTGGCCGGGCAGGACGCCGTCATCTCGGCGCTCGGCGTCCCGTACGGCAAGGACCCGGTGACCGTGTACTCCGCCGGTGCCACCCACATCACCCAGGCCATGACCAAGCACGGCGTACGACGCCTCGTCGCCGTGACCTCCACGGTCCTCTTCGGAACACCGGCGCCCGGCGAGAACCTCCTGTTCCGCAAGGTGCTGGAGCCGGCCGTCATGCGGTTCATGGGCCGCACGGTCTACGACGACATGCGCCGCCTGGAAGCCGTCGTCCGCGACACCGACCTCGACTGGACGATCCTCCGCCCGGGCGGCCTCTTCGACACGGACACGGTCAGCGACTACGGGGTCGGCACGTCCCGCCTGCCCGGCCGCTACACGGCACGTATCGATCTGGCACACGAGCTGGTACGCCAGGTCGTCGACGCCGGTCACGTGCGCGCCTTCGTCGACGTCCGCACGACGGAGAACACGCCGACCTTCCTCCAGCTCATCCGGAAGGAGGCGGCCGGCGGCAAGGGGGTGCGGGGATGAGATGGAAGCGCGCCACGTCCATGAGTTTCACCCGGCCGATCAGCTCACCCTCCCTGTCCAGCACCATGTGGAAATGCCGGTGTCGGTCGTCGGGGTCGTGCTGTTCACGGCCGGCAGTCTCAGCCGCCGGGCGAGCGCCCACGCCGAGGCGATGCGCGAGTTGGACCGGATCGCCGACGCGCGGGAGGCCTGAGGATGGGTAAGGCAGTAGACCCGCTCACTGTTCCGTCAGCACCGGAAACCGTCGCGGCGCCAGCACCAGCAGCACCACGAACGCGAGAGCCGCCGCCCCCGCCGCCCCCAGGTACACCGCGTGCACCGCGTCCGCGATCGCGTGCCGGGTCGCTTCGGGCGCGGGGCCCGCGTCCAGGGCGCGGGTCACGGAGTCCAGGTCGCCCGCGCCGCCGAGCCGGCTCGCCAGTACGCCGTTGGCGACCGCGCCGAAGAGGGCCGCGCCGATGGTCTGGCCGGTCTGGCGGCAGAAGAGGACGGATGCGGTGGTGGTGCCGCGTTCCTCCCAGGTGACCGTCGACTGCACCCCGACGAGCAGCGGGAGTTGGAACAGGCCCAGCGCACCGCCCAGGAGCAGCATGAGCAGCGTCGGCTGCCATGCCTCACCCGGGTACGGCAGGAACGGGAACGCGAACAGGATCAGTGCGGCCGTGCCGATGCCCAGCATCGCCGTGTGGCGGAAGCCGATGCGCCGGTAGACGTGCTGGCTGAGCGCCGCCGACACCGGCCAGCTCAACGTCCATACGGAGAGGACGAATCCGGCGGTCACCGGTGCCAGGCCGAGGACGGACTGGGCGTACGTGGGCAGGAAGACGGTCGGGGCCACCATCAGCAGCCCGAGTGCGCCGAGGGCCAGGTTGACCGCGGCGATCGTACGGCGCCGCCACACCCACCCGGGGATGATCGGCTCGGCCGCCCTGCGCTCCACCAGCACCACGACCGCCACCAGTGCGAGTCCCGTACCGAACAGGGCCATCGAGGGGGCTGACAGCCACGGCCAGGCCACCCCGCCCTGTACCAGCGCGGTGAGCAGGACGCCGCCGCACGCGAACACCGCGAGCGCGCCCGCCCAGTCGACACGCGCGCGCGTGGCGGTCTTTCCCTCCTCCTCAGGTCGTACGTCTCGCTGCGGCTCGTGCAGGTGGCGGGCGATCAGCCACAGGGCGACCGCACCGATGGGAAGGTTGACCAGGAAGATCCAGCGCCAGCCCGCGTACGCCGCCAGGACGCCGCCGACGCCGGGTCCCGCGACCGCGGACACCGCCCAGACCGTGGACAGCTTGGCCTGGATCTTCGGGCGTTCCTTGAGGGGGTACAGGTCGGCGGCGAGCGTCTGGACCGTGCCCTGCAACGCCCCGCCGCCCAGGCCCTGCACGACCCGGAAGGCGATCAGGGCGCCCATGTTCCAGGCCAGGGCGCAGAGCAGGGAGCCGAGGAGGAAGAGGGCCGCGCCCGCTATCAGTACCGGTTTGCGGCCGAAGGTGTCGGAGAGCTTGCCATAGACGGGGAGGGTGACGGTGACGGCGAGCAGATAGCCGGAGAACAGCCAGGAGAAGACCGAGAAGCCGCCGAGGTCGCCGACGATCTGCGGTACGGCGGTGGAGACGATGGTGGAGTCGAGTGCCGCCAGTGCCATCGCGAGCATCAGGGCGGCGACCACGGCACCGCGTCGGTCGGGAGCGGCGGGTTGCGCGGCCTGCCGTATCGCGGGTTGCGCGTCGCCCACGCGGAGTCCTTTCCCCATGCATCCATCTGCCGTCGGACAGCTTCCCATCTGACGCGTACATCGCGGGAGGGCTTGACCCTGACGCCACGGGAGGGTGGAGCCTGACTGGGCCGCCGGGTGGAGCGGACCCCGAGAACGCATCCACCCGACGGTGGACTGCCCCTAGGGGTACCTCCGTACTACGGCTGGGGGAGGGTTCGTACCGCCGGAGGACGAGACGGCGGGGGGACGGTCCTTAACCTGGCTTTACGCCGCTGGGGAGCGGTCGGGGGTGGTTCACCGAAGGTCCGGGGGTGGGGTTTTCCCCAGCACAAGACGGGGCCGGGCACCAGCGCGCCGGACCCCTTCCCGGCGCCAGACTCATCGACGTACCACTTCGAACGGCTCATTCGCTGAGCAGCAGAAACAAGAGATTGACCTGTTGACCGACATAGGAGACATACCGTGACATCGGCTGTGACCATCACCAGGCACGGGGGCACTGGCGGGCGTACGGCCGTTGCCGCGCGGGCGCGGCAGGTCGTGAAGGCCTACGGGTCCGGAGAGACCCGCGTCGTCGCGCTCGACCACGTCGACGTGGACATCGCCCGCGGTCAGTTCACCGCGATCATGGGCCCCTCGGGGTCCGGCAAGTCCACCTTGATGCACTGCCTCGCCGGGCTCGACACCGTGACGTCCGGGCAGATCTACCTCGACGAGACCGAGATCACCGGGCTGAAGGACAAGAAGCTCACGCAGCTGCGCCGGGACCGGATCGGGTTCATCTTCCAGGCGTTCAACCTGCTGCCGACGCTGAACGCGCTCGAGAACATCACCCTCCCCATGGACATCGCCGGGCGCAAGCCCGACAAGGCGTGGCTGGGGCGGGTCATCGACACCGTCGGGCTCTCCGACCGGCTCAAGCACCGGCCCACCCAGCTCTCCGGCGGTCAGCAGCAGCGGGTCGCCGTGGCGCGGGCGTTGGCCGCGCGGCCCGAGATCATCTTCGGTGACGAGCCGACCGGAAACCTCGACTCGCGCGCGGGTGCCGAAGTACTGGGCTTCCTGCGGCAGTCGGTGGACGAGCTGGGCCAGACCATCGTGATCGTCACGCACGACCCGGTGGCCGCCTCGTACGCGGACCGGGTGCTGTATCTCGCCGACGGCCGGATCGTCGACGAGATGTACAAGCCGACCGCCGAGGCCGTCCTGGACCGTATGAAGGACTTCGACGCCCGGGGGCGTACGTCATGACCGTCCTGAAGACCTCGATGCGCAACTTCTTCGCGCACAAGGGGCGGATGGCCCTGTCGGCCGTCGCGGTCCTGCTGTCGGTGGCGTTCGTCTGCGGGACGCTCGTGTTCACCGACACGATGAACACGACCTTCGACAAGCTGTTCGCGACGACCGCGTCCGACGTGACGGTCTCCCCGAAGGAGGCCAAGAGCGACGACACGCCGCAGAACGGCAAGCCCGAGTCGCTGCCGGCCTCCGTGGTGGAGCAGGTCGAGCGGGCGGACGGCGTCAAGTCGGCCGAGGGCGGGGTCGGTTCGTCGGCCGTGACCGTCGTCGACAGCGACAACGAGAACATGGGCTCCAGCACAGGCGCCCCGACGATCGCCGCCAACTGGACGAAGAACGAGCTGCGGCAGATGGAGATCACCTCCGGGCACGCCCCGCGCGGGCCGACCGAGCTGATGGTCGACGCCGACACCGCCGACAAGCACCACCTCGAGCTCGGCGACGAACTGCGCACGATCTCCGTCGCCGGTGACTTCACCGCGAAGATCGTCGGCGTGGCCACCTTCAAGGTGACCAACCCCGGTGCGACGATCGTCTACTTCGACACCCCGACCGCACAGCGCGAACTCCTCGGTGCCACCGGCCGGTTCACGCAGGTCTACGTCACGGCCGCGGCCGGCGTCAGCGATACGCAGCTCAAGCAGAACGTCGCCAAGGCGCTGGACGGCACGTTCAAGCTGCAGACGGCCAAGGAGAACGCCGACGAGAACCGCAAGGACGTCGGCGAGTTCATGAACGTCATCAAGTACGCCATGCTCGGCTTCGCCGGGATCGCGTTCCTGGTGGGCATCTTCCTGATCATCAACACGTTCTCGATGCTGGTTGCCCAGCGCACCCGCGAGATCGGCCTGATGCGGGCCGTCGGCTCGTCCCGCGGGCAGGTCAACCGGTCCGTGCTGGTCGAGGCGACGCTGCTGGGCGTCGTGGGATCCATCGTGGGCGTCGGGGCCGGCGTCGGCATCGCCATCGGCCTGATGAAGCTCATGTCGGCGGCCGGCATGAACCTCTCCACCGACGACCTCACCATCAAGGCGACCACTCCGATCGCCGGTGTCCTGCTGGGTGTCGTGGTCACCGTCCTCGCCGCCTACCTCCCGGCCCGCCGCGCCGGGAAGGTTTCCCCGATGGCAGCACTGCGCGACGCCGGTACGCCGGCCGACGGCAGGGCCGGCCTGGTGCGCGGCCTGATCGGGCTCGTGCTGACGGGGGCCGGCGGGTTCGCCCTCTATGCGGCCGGCACCGCCGACAAGGCGAGCGACGGTTCGCTGATGCTGGGCGCGGGAGTGGTGCTGACCCTGATCGGCTTCGTCGTCATCGGCCCGCTGCTGGCCGGTGGGGTCGTCCGGGTGATCAGCGCGGTGCTGCTGCGGGCCTTCGGCCCGGTGGGACGCATGGCCGAACGCAACGCCCTGCGCAACCCGCGCCGTACCGGTGCCACGGGCGCCGCCCTGATGATCGGCCTGGCCCTGGTGGCCTGCCTCTCGGTGGTCGGCTCCTCGATGGTCGCCTCGGCGACGAGTGAGCTGGACAAGTCGGTCGGCGCGGACTTCATCGTCCAGGGCAACCAGCGGATCGTCCCGCAGGCCCAGAAGGCGATGGAGCAGACGCCCGGCCTGGCCCACGTCACCAGCTACAAGGAACTCAACGCCACACTCACCTCGCCCGACGGCAAGACCGACGGCTCCGGCGTCACCGCCGCCGACCCGTCGTACGCCGAGGACCTGCGCCGCGCGACCACCGCGGGCACCCTGACGGCCGCGTACGCCAAGGACGCCATGTCGGTCGGCTCGGACTACGCCAAGGCGCACGGCGTGAAGGTCGGCGACACCATCGACGTCGCCTTCAAGGGCGGCAAGACGGCGAAGCTGAAGGTCGCGGCCATCACGAGCGACGACAGCGCCCTCGACCAGGGCGCGCGCTACATCAGCATCGAGACGATGCGGAAGTACGTCCCGGCCGACCAGATCCCGCCGAACACGATCATGTTCGCCAAGGCGAAGGAAGGTCAGACCGAGCAGGCGTACGCGGCGCTGAAGAAGTCCATGCACGGCTACCCGCAGTACCAGGTCCGCGACCAGACCGACTACAAGCAGGAACTGAAGGATCAGATCGGCCAGCTCCTGAACATGGTCTACGGCCTGCTCGCCCTGGCGATCATCGTGGCGGTCCTGGGTGTGGTGAACACCCTGGCCCTCTCGGTGGTCGAACGGACGCGGGAGATCGGCCTGATGCGGGCCATCGGCCTCTCGCGGCGCCAGTTGCGGCGGATGATCCGCATGGAGTCGGTGGTGATCGCGCTCTTCGGCGCGCTGCTGGGCCTCGGGCTCGGAATGGGCTGGGGGGCCACGGCCCAGAAGCTGCTCGCCCTGGAGGGCCTCAACGTCCTCGAGATCCCCTGGCCGACCATCATCGGCGTCTTCATCGGCTCCGCCTTCGTGGGCCTGTTCGCGGCACTGATCCCGGCGTTCCGGGCGGGCCGGATGAACGTCCTGACCGCGATCGCGACCGAGTAGCCACCGCAGCCACCGCGAACGGGGAATGCCCGGCGCCGAGAAGTCACGGGGGGCTTCTCGGCGCCGGGTTCTTGTTTTTCGAGGCCCACGTCCTGACCCACCGAGTCGAGGGGTGGGCCGGCATAGGCCGGGGTCCAGGGGGCGCAGCCCCCTGGTACGGGCCACACCGGTGCCGAGTACCAGGCAACGGAGGTTATCCACAGCCCCGGCACCCGCCCGCGCAGCGACGTACGCTGGAGACCCCCGGCCGGTCCCCGCGTCGGGCCCTTCGCGATGCCCACCCCCAGACGAAAGCCGCCCCCGAATGAGCCTGCACGGTCTGCTCGACGCCGTAGTCAAGGACCCCGCCCTCACGGAAGCCATCACCGCGGCCGCAGACGGCAACCGCATGCACGTCGACCTGGTCGGCCCGCCCGCCGCCCGCCCCCTCGCGGTCGCCGCGCTCGCCCGCGAGGCAGGCCGGCCCGTGCTGGCGGTGACGGCGACCGGACGCGAGGCGGAGGACCTGGCCGCGGCGCTGCGCTCGCTGCTCCCGCCCGACGGCGTCGTGGAGTACCCGTCCTGGGAGACCCTGCCGCACGAGCGACTGAGCCCCCGCAGCGACACCGTGGGCCGGCGGCTCGCCGTGCTGCGCCGCCTGGCCCACCCCCGCCCCGACGACCCCGAGACCGGCCCGGTCTCCGTCGTCGTGGCGCCCGTGCGGTCCGTGCTCCAGCCGCAGGTCAAAGGCCTCGGCGACCTGGAGCCGGTGGCCCTGCGGACCGGGCAGACCGCCGACCTGAACGAGATCGTGCAGGCCCTCGCCGCCGCCGCGTACGCGCGCGTGGAGCTCGTCGAGAAGCGCGGCGAGTTCGCCGTGCGAGGGGGCATCCTCGACGTGTTCCCGCCCACCGAGGAACACCCTCTGCGCATCGAGTTCTGGGGCGACGACGTCGAGGAGATCCGCTACTTCAAGGTCGCCGACCAGCGCTCCCTCGAAGTCGCCGAGCACGGCCTGTGGGCGCCGCCCTGCCGTGAACTTCTGTTGACGGAGGACGTCCGCACGCGGGCGCGTGCCCTCGCCGAGCAGCACCCGGAGCTGGGCGAGCTGCTCGGAAAGATCGCCGAGGGGATCGCCGTAGAGGGAATGGAGTCCCTGGCGCCGGTTCTGGTCGACGACATGGAGCTGCTGCTGGACGTCCTGCCCAAGGGCTCCATGGCCGTCGTCTGCGATCCGGAGCGGGTACGCACGCGTGCCGCCGATCTCGTGGCGACGTCGCAGGAGTTCCTGCAGGCCTCCTGGGCGGCCACCGCCGGCGGCGGCGAGGCGCCCATCGATGTCGACGCGGCGTCCCTGTGGGCCATCGCGGACGTCCGGGACCGGGCGCGCGAGCTGGACATGATGTGGTGGTCGGTGTCGCCGTTCGCGGCGGACGAGGAGCTCGATGCCGACACCTTGAAGCTCGGCATGCACGCGCCCGAGACGTACCGCGGCGACACCGCGAAGGCGCTCGCCGACACCAAGGGCTGGCTCGCCGACGGCTGGCGTGTGCTGTACGTGACCGAGGCGCACGGCCCGGCGGCCCGTACCGTCGAGGTGCTCGGCGGTGAGGGCATCGCGGCCCGTCTGGAGGCAGACCTCGTATCGCTGAGCCCTTCCGTCGTGCACGTGGCGTGCGGCTCGATCGACTACGGCTTCGTCGACCCGGGGCTGAAGCTCGCCCTCCTGACGGAGACCGACCTGTCCGGGCAGAAGGCGGCCGGCAAGGACGGCGTCCGGATGCCCGCCCGGCGCCGCAAGACCATCGACCCGCTCACCCTGGAGGCCGGCGACTACATCGTCCACGAGCAGCACGGCGTGGGCCGCTACATCGAGATGGTCCAGCGGACCGTGCAGGGCGCGACCCGCGAGTACCTGGTGGTGGAGTACGCCCCCGCCAAGCGCGGCCAGCCCGGCGACCGCCTCTACATCCCCACCGACCAGCTGGAGCAGATCACCAAGTACGTCGGCGGCGAGGCCCCCACCCTGCACCGCCTGGGCGGCGCCGACTGGACGAAGACCAAGGCGCGCGCGAAGAAGGCGGTCAAGGAGATCGCCGCCGACCTGATCAGGCTCTACAGCGCACGGATGGCCGCCCCCGGGTACGCCTTCGCCCAGGACACCCCCTGGCAGCGCGAGCTGGAGGACGCCTTCCCGTACGCGGAGACGCCCGACCAGCTCACCACCATCGCCGAGGTCAAGGAGGACATGGAGAAGACGGTCCCGATGGACCGTCTGGTCTGCGGCGACGTCGGTTACGGCAAGACGGAGATCGCGGTCCGCGCCGCCTTCAAGGCGGTCCAGGACGGCAAGCAGGTCGCCGTGCTCGTCCCCACAACCCTGCTGGTGCAGCAGCACTTCGGGACGTTCGGCGAGCGCTACTCGCAGTTCCCGGTGAACGTACGCGCCCTGTCCCGCTTCCAGACCGACACCGAGGCGAAGGCGGTCCTGGAGGGCCTGCGCGAGGGCTCGGTGGACGTCGTCATCGGCACCCACCGCCTGTTCTCCGCCGAGACCAAGTTCAAGGACCTGGGCCTGGTCATCGTCGACGAGGAGCAGCGCTTCGGCGTCGAGCACAAGGAGCAGCTGAAGAAGCTGCGCGCGAACGTCGACGTCCTGACGATGTCCGCGACCCCGATCCCGCGCACCCTGGAGATGGCGGTCACGGGCATCCGCGAGATGTCGACGATCACCACGCCCCCCGAGGAGCGCCACCCGGTGCTCACCTTCGTCGGCCCCTACGAGGAGAAGCAGATCGGCGCCGCCGTCCGCCGTGAACTGCTGCGCGAGGGCCAGGTCTTCTACATCCACAACCGTGTCGAGTCGATCGACAGGGCCGCGGCCCGTCTCAGGGAGATCGTCCCCGAGGCACGCATCGCGATCGCCCACGGCCAGATGTCGGAACAGTCGCTGGAGCAGGTCGTCGTCGACTTCTGGGAGAAGAAGTTCGACGTGCTGGTGTCGACCACGATCGTCGAGTCGGGCATCGACATCTCGAACGCCAACACCCTGATCGTGGAGCGCGGCGACAACTTCGGCCTCTCCCAGCTCCACCAGCTGCGCGGCCGGGTGGGCCGAGGCCGCGAGCGCGGCTACGCCTACTTCCTCTACCCGCCGGAGAAACCCCTCACGGAGACCGCCCACGAGCGCCTGGCGACCATCGCCCAGCACACGGAGATGGGCGCGGGCATGTACGTCGCGATGAAGGACCTGGAGATCCGCGGCGCCGGAAACCTCCTCGGCGGCGAACAGTCCGGCCACATCGCGGGCGTCGGCTTCGACCTGTACGTCCGCATGGTCGGCGAGGCCGTCGCGGACTACCGCGCCTCCCTGGAGGGCGGCGTCGAGGAGGAGGCGCCCCTCGAGGTCAAGATCGAGCTCCCGGTCGACGCCCACGTCCCGCACGAGTACGCCCCCGGCGAGCGCCTGCGCCTCCAGGCGTACCGGGCGATCGCCTCGGTCAACACCGAGGACGACATCAAGGCCGTACGCGAGGAACTCGTCGACCGTTACGGCAAGTTGCCCGAGCCGGTGGAGAACCTGCTGCTGGTGGCGGGGCTTCGCATGCTCGCGCGCGCGTGCGGCGTCGGCGAGGTCGTCCTCCAGGGCAACAACATCCGCTTCGCGCCGGTCGAGTTGAGGGAGTCCCAGGAGCTGCGCCTCAAGCGGCTCTACCCGGGGACCGTCATCAAGCCGGCGGCGCACCAGGTGCTGGTGCCGCGTCCCAAGACCGCGAAGGTGGGCGGGAAGCCGTTGGTCGGGCGGGAGTTGCTGGGCTGGGTCGGGGAGTTCCTGACGTCGATTCTGGGGTCGTAGGCGGTGGTCCGGGGGCGACGACGTGGCTGACACAGGTTGGCGCGGGCGTCGCCCTCGGGGCGCGAGGGGGCGTGCGGCGCCCGTGCCGTAGCGGGAACGCGAGGAGGCCGGCCGGGCGGTGGCTGCGGTTGTCCGGTTGGCCGGCTGCGCTCGTGCTCAGGCCACCGGTCGTATGCGTGCGCCGGTGGCCTGGTGCAGTGCCGCCGCGAGCCGGTCGCGCACGGCGATCTGTGCGGCGATGCGTTCGTCCATGACCGCGAGGCGTTCGGCGGCGACCAGGAGTGCCTTGTCCGAGGCCGGTGCTGCCGTGACGTCGCCGTCCAGGCACGGCAGGAACACCCGTACGTCATCGAGGGTGAGGCCGGCGTTCAGGAGACGGCGGATGTTGTGGACGCGGACCACGGTGGCGGGGTCGTAGAGACGGTAGCCGTTGGAGGCCCGCTCGGCGGTGATGAGCCCCGCCTGTTCGTAGTGGCGCAGGGAACGCGGCGATGTGCCGGTTGCCGCCGCGAGCTCGCCGATGCGCACGTGGGTCTGTCCCATGCCGGCCAGTCTCATGCGACGACGGCGCCGCCGTCCACCGGAAGAACCACGCCCGTGATGAACGAGGCCTCGGGTGCGGCGAGTCGGGTGATGGCCCAGGCGACCTCCTCGGGTCGGCCCACCCGCCCGAGCGGGGTGTGGGCGAGCTGCCACTCGCGGATCGAGGCCCGGTCCTCGGGGGTGTACCCGGCGTGGTCGCCGATGGGCGTGTCGATCGCGCCGGGTGCCACGGCGGCGACGCGGATCCCGAGCGGGGCCAGCTCCACCGCCCAGCTGCGGGTCAGCACTTCCAGGGCCGCCTTCCCGGCCGCGTACAGGGAGTTGCCGGGCCAGCCACGCTGACCGACGGACGTCGTCACGTTCACGACGACCCCGCGGCTCTCCTCCAGGGCGGGCAGCGCGGCCTGGGTGAGCAGGACGGGGGCGAGGAGATTCGTCGCGAGGTGGGTGTCCGCCGATGCGCGCGTATAGGTGCGCAGGGACTCTGTGTTGACGATCGCGGCGTTGTTGACCAGTACATCGATACGGCCGTGTCGCTGGAGTGCGGCACGGACGATGGTTGCCGGGCCGTCCTCGGTCGCGATGTCCGCCGTGAGCGGGACGATGCGGGCCTCGTCGTACGCGGCGGTATCCGCGAGCGGCGCGGCGCGTCGGCCGACGGCGACGACGTGCGCTCCCTGCGCGGCGAACGCGCGTGCGGTGGCCCGGCCGATTCCGGTGCCGGCGCCGGTGACGAGGACGATGCGGGGCGTGTGGGCGTTCATGAGGTGATGGTCGAACCCTGACGCCGGTGACAAGGTCAAGCAGGCGTCGGTGTCGTTGCCTCGGGCGGCCCTCAGTCGGCACGGAACAGCGTGGTCGCCAGGGTCCGGAACACCTCCTCCGGGTCCTGGTCGCCGACCGCGCCGTCCAGGTTGTGGCCGAGGAGCAGCGTGGCGAAGCCGTGGGCCAGGGACCAGGCGGCGACGCCGGCCAGACGGGCGTCGACGCCGAAGTCCTCGGCGCGTACGGCGGAGACCGCCTCGCGCAGGGCGTCGGCGGCGACGGCGCGGCCGGTGGTCAGTTCCAGGTCGTCGCCGCGCAGCAGCTCGGGCGTGAACATCACCTGGAAGTACGCCGGGTGCTCGAGCGCGAAGCGCACGTAGCGCACGCCCGCGTCCTTCAGGTCCGAGGCCTCGTTGAGGGTGTCCGCGAGCAGCCCGAAGCCCTCGGCCGCGATCGCCGTGAGCAGTCCGGTGCGGTCTTTGAAGTGGTGGGCGGGCGCCGCGTGCGAGACACCGGCGCGGCGGGCGAGGTCGCGCAGGCTCAGCGCGGAGGGGCCGTCGGCGGCGATGACGTCGAGCGCGGCGGTGAGGATGGCGCGGCGCAGGTCGCCGTGGTGGTACGGGCGGGGCGTGCTGGGCCGGTGGGCGTCCGTCTTTTTCGGTTCGGTGGGGGGCATGGGCAGCAGCCTACGCTCGATCTAGGCATTGACAAGTTCGGGCGGGTGAGGCAATCTTGTCAGTGTCAAGTTATGCGGGTGGTCGGGACACGGCGAGGAGGCACGTCATGGGGGAGTGCGGCGATGAGGTCGGTGGGGTCGCGACCGGAGGCGGCGGTGGTGTGGAGCTCGCCCGCGTGCGTCAGCTGTGGCAGCTGCTGGAGCCGTTGCACGCGGTGCTGTATTACGCGCCGGAGGTCTTCGCGGAGGCAGCGGCACTTGGGTATGACACCGAGGAGCGCTGGCCGACGTACTTTCCGTGCCGTGCGGCCCCGTTGGGTGTCGTGGGCGCCGAGCGGGTGACGTCCGCCTTCTACAGCTTCAGCCCTCGCATGGTCGCCGAGCACGTCGATTCTGCGTGGTCGGTCGCGAGTCCCGAGGCGATGCTGCAGGCGCGGCTGCGAGGCGTCGACGGGGCGTACCGCGCGATATTCGGCGACCGGGCGGACAGCCCCGAACTGGCGGAGGCCGCCGCCCTCGCCCGGCGCGCGGCCGAGGCGGCGAACACCGCGGGCCGCCCCCTCGCCGCGGCCAATGCCGCACTGGAGTGGCCCAAGGCCCCGCACCTCCAGCTGTGGCACGCGGCGACGATCCTGCGCGAGCACCGCGGCGACGGCCACGTAGCGGCCCTGCTCGTCGCCGGCCTCGACCCGGTCGAGTCGCTCGTCTCCTTCGCCGCGATAGGCGCCGCGAGCGTCGAACGCTTCGAGAGCCGCGGCTGGAGCGCCACGGAATGGGAAGCCGCACGGGAGCGGCTGTCCGCCCGCGGCCTGGTCGACGAGGACGGTACGGCCACGGAGGCGGGCCGCGCGCTGCGGCGCCGCGTCGAAGAGGACACCGACCGACTCGCCGCCGCCCCCTGGCAGTCCCTCGGGCCGGAGGGGGCCGGCCAACTGGTCTACCTGCTCGGCGACTTCTGGGTCTCGGTGCTGTCGTCCGGACTGCTGCCGTCGGAGACGACGTTGGGAATCGGGAAAGTGTGAGTCGGGCTCGCCGGCCCGCTGTGCGGTGAAAGACAGGAAGCCGCCCGCGAGAGGTGGGTCTCCGTGGACGGCCTCTGTTTCACCTGGTGGTTCAGGGAGCCCGGCCGGGTCGCTGTGCCCGGCGGGCCTCATGACCTCCGTGAGTCTCCGGCCTTACGGCTGTTCGCGCCTGTCGCGATCCATACCGAGCTGGCCTTCCATCCGCTGTTGAGCGTCGTCGACCTGGCTCTCGTACTTGTTGCCCGTCTTCTCGTTGGCTTTCCGTTCCGCGGCGTCGGACATGTCCTTGCCCTTGCGGCCCTTCGCCTGGTTCTTGAATCTGTCGAGGATGCCCATCCAGAGCTCCTTCCGGAGGCGACTCGCAATCGACCATACGCCCGACTCGCGAGCAATGCCCATTTAGGGCCCATATGGTCTGGACCTCTCGGCCGCTACCGTGAGACCGGCACAACCCGCCCGAGCAGGACGGGAACCGGGGAGGCAAGGGGAGGGGCGCAACATGAGGAGTCCGAGGGGCGGAGCGACAGCCGCCGTCAGGACCGGGCTTGCGGTGTTCGCCGTCCTGGCCCTCGTCACCGGATGCGAAGAACTCGCAGACGGCGGCTCTTCGACGGGCACCGGTGCCCCGGCGCCGGACGGTCATGCCGTCAGCCCGCTGAAGAACCCGGACGGCACCGAACCGGGCCTCGCACCTGTGACCAGTGAGACCGACCAGGCCGCGGCCCGCAAGCTCATCGAGAGCCTGCGGACGAAGGGACGCGGACCCAGGACGGGCTACGACAGGGACGAGTTCGGCTACGCGTGGATGGACACGGCCAACGGAGTCCCGCTGGCCCGCAACGGCTGCGACACCCGCATTATCTCTATGGTTCGCGCTGTAATGGGGCTTTTCTCGCAGCGTATGCAGGGTGTGATCGGCTGTGCATAGTGAGAGGCACATGAGTCACGGGCTCCTGCGGACTCGCGGGAAGAAAGCCGTGCTTACGGTCGTCGTTGTCGCCGCGTTCGTCGCAGGCTGTGATGGCCTGGAGCCGGGCGGAAGCTCCGCAGGATCCGGACCGGACGCAACTGCCGGCCAGGCGGTGAGCCCGCTGACGAATCCCGACGGGACGAAGCCGGGACTCGCCGCGCTCACGTCGGAAGCGGACAAGGCCAACGCACGCAAGCTCATCCAAGGACTCACAACAAAGGGGCGTGGGCCGAAGACGGGCTACGAACGGGATGAGTTCGGCTATGCGTGGATGGATACGGCGGACGGGGTACCGCTGGCGAGGAATGGTTGTGACACGCGGAACGACTTGTTGAAACTCCATGGGCGGCACGTGCAGTTCCGTTCAGGTTCCGACTGCGTGGTCGTTTCGATGGACCTGTACGACCCGTACACCGGCAAGAACATCGCCTGGAAGAAGGCGAAGGCCACCGAGGTGCAGATAGACCACGTGGTCCCGCTGTCCTACAGCTGGCAGATGGGCGCCGCCCGATGGCCGGAGAGCAAGCGCAAGCAACTGGCGAACGACGTGCTCAATTTGCTTCCTGTCGAAGGGCGCGCCAACTCGGCGAAGCGGGACTCGGGGCCCGCGTCGTGGTTGCCGCCGAACAAGAAGATCCGGTGCTCGTACGCGGTGCGGTTCGCGCAGGTCGCCGACAAGTACGAGCTCCCGGTGACGATGGCGGACAAGGCGATGATGCTGAAGCAGTGCGAAGGCTGATCGAGCTGCGGTGACCTGGGAAACGCCATCGCTTTCGGACTGTGGGACACATACGGTCCCTACTGTGGCTGACCGCATACAGAAGATCGTGACGAAGCTGCCGGGACTGAAGAGCGTCACCGGAATATGGGAGACGGCTGACCGCAGTCTGGCGCGGGGTGATGCTGCCTTCCTCGCGGATCTCGGCATAGCTATGGCCGGGGCTTACGCCTCCGACGCCGGGCGGATTTGGCAGTACGGGAGCGTCTTCGACTACCTGCTCCGGTTGCTGTCCACCACGCCCGGTGCCGGGAACGTCGCCGCGGCGCTGCGGCTGGTCTCCTCCACGGAGGCTGCCGACAGGAAGCTGGACCGCTATGCGGCCTCCCTACTGGCCTCCAGCCACCCGGTGGAGGAACTGGCCGTAGCGTTCACCGGGAACGCCTCGGAGGAGCTGCGTGCGTGCCTGGTCCATGAAGCGGTGCTCAGGGGCGCCCACGTCACGGAGACTCCGGGGATCGCAGGGTGGGCGACGTCGCCGCACTGGAGGCACCATCCGCTGGGATGGCTGCCGTTGGCGCTGTCCGATGTGGAAGGCCAGCCGGATCTGCCGAGCTACAGCGCTCGCGGCGGCAGCCACTCGATGCCGTTCGGCTCGCCGGCGAATCGCGCGATGCGGGCCGATGCCGGGGCGCATGTGCCGTCGGTCGAGGAAACGACGACCGAAGCCGCCGCCAAGGGCATCGGCACCGCTGTGGCGAACTGGGCTGAGGAGTCGAACGGCCGGATCGAGGCGCGGGTCTTCGACCTGGCAGCTCCTCTGGTAGCCGAGTCGGTGCCGAGCATGTTGCTGGGACTGGGCCTGGAATGCCTGAAGAGTGCAGGGAAGAAGACCACCTTCTCGGTCGCGGCCTGCCCGCCGGACCAGGCATGGAGGGTCCTCTTCGCCGCCGCGTCCACGGGAGGTGCCTATAACTCCGGCGCACGCGGTGCTTACGGACGGCTGGCCGCGTGGCAGTCCCTGGCCGGCCTCTCCGGTACTGCCGAGGGCGCCCCCGCGGAGGAGGTCGAGGCATGTGCACGGGAGTGCGCCTGGTACGGCTTCGGAGCCGACGCCAAGTGGTTCGAGCGCGTGGCCTGGGACATCGGCCTGACCTCGGTCTCTCCAGGACGCCGACGACTGGCGGTGTTGGCCGCGACGGACACCGATTGATCATGCCCGGAACCTGCTTCGGTGAAGTCCTGACCGTGGGAACGACGTGCCTTGTGGCTGTCCGGTTAACGGGGTGAGAACCGGACAACCACAAAGTGTGGCCATGCAGCACGGGTTACGGGGTCGGAACGGACCGCATGGCACGGCGGAGACTGGCTCGCGCGGCGGTGAGGTCGTCCTCCGCCACACGCAGTTGGCCCTCCAGGGCGGCTATCTGATCCCTGGCCTCTGACAACGCTTGCTCCAGCGCGGTATTCCGCTGCTCGATCTGCTGTACCCGCTCGATCAGCTCATTCCGGTTCACGCCCTCCAACTCGGCGCCGAGAGACAGCCTGACCCGGTTACGGAGCCGATCGCGCTCCTTCTTGAGGTCCTTGATCTCTTCGCGGGCCAGTGCAAGATCCGTCCGCAACCCGGCCGGAGACACCTGAGATGCCTCCGGAGCGAGGGAGTTGCGGCGCTCCCGCGCTCGCTGGGCGGTGATGCCGTCCTGAACGGCCTGGTGCACATGAGGCTGGTTGTAGACGAACCACGTGGACACCGAGGCTTCCCGTGCCACTTGGGTGACGGTGATCCGTCGTCCCGAGCGGAGAAGGCCGTCCACGGCGTCGAGTGCACGCCTGGTCTTGTCTTCGCTGTCCTTGGCACGGCTGACGCGCAGGCGCTCGACCCGGGCGTTCCGGTCGTTGCCGCCGGAAGGAGCAGGGATTTTCATTCGGAACTCCGTGTCGTCAGCGCCTGTAGAGGGACGAAGGCCGCTGCCGAACGTGCCTTGCGCAGCTCGCGTGAGGCGGATTCGACGGCGGCCCGCTCCTCGGCGGGCAGCGCGTCGAGTTTCCGCCGCATCTCGTCGGCCGACTTCGAGTAGGCGCGGATCTGGTCGTCGAGATTGCGCACGACCCAGTCGGCGGCCTCCATCGCCAGGGCGGCTTCCTTGTCGGCCCGCAGGTCCGCGATCTGCTGTTCCAGGGCGGGGAGGTAGGAGGGATCGGGTCGGTAGAAGTCGCATCCGGCGCACTCAACCTGATGCCGGCCGAGGGCCGCGCCAACTCGTCCAAGGGTGACTTCGGACCCGCCTCCTGGCTCCCGCCGAACAAGCAGATCCGCTGCGCCTACGCGGTCCGCTTCACGCAGGTCGCCCTCAAGTATGAACTGGCGGTGACCGCGCCCGACCGGCTGATGATGTTGGAGCAGTGCGGCGGGTAGTCGGCGACGGCAGCCCGTGAAATCGGCGGGCACGCCGCAGTACCAGGCACGCCGCAGTACCAGGCACGCCGCAGTACCAGGCACGCCGTAGGACCAGGCACGCCGTAGGACCAGGCGATCCGTAGGGCCTGGCGAGCCGTATGGCCATGTGAGCCGTACGGCCAGGGCAGCCGGATGACCAGACGAGTCCGGTGAGGTTCTCGCAAAGAAGTCCACAAGGGACAAAGGGGTCGGCTCCGCTCAAGGCGGGCTGGTTCAGCAAGAAATGGTCAAGACCAGTCCATGATCCTTCCTTTGCTCTGTTCACGGCTCTTTCACAACAGGCAAGCTCTGCGCGTTTCTGTGGCTTCTCTGTCAGCGAGTTGAACGAGTTCGGCAAGTTCAGCAAGTTCAGCAACCGCCGTTGCGACTTGCGATGCGACCTCCGTTGCGACGTCCGCTGACGGTCGGGCCTGCCCTGTTGTGCCCTCCCGACCGTTGGAGTCGTAGCCGTGCGCGTTCGGCCCTACCGCCGTGTCCGCTCCGCCCGCCGTACACACCGCGCACAGCGGCGCATCGCCGTGCTGGTGCTGACGGCGCTCGCCCTGATGCTCACGACCCAGCAGGCCATGGCCGAAGGCGCCGAGCTGCACGCGGTCGACCTCTCGTTGCCGAGCCTCGCCTCGGTGACCGCCTGGCTGAAGGACCCGCACTGGGGGAAGCTGCCGGCCCAGGAATCCGGCACCGCCGCCGGAAAGCGTCACCACGTCTCCGCGCAGGCCACCGCCGCGCACCGGGGCGCCGGCCGCAAGCCGGGCCGGGGCAAGGGCGAGCTCGCCGCGTACCACCCGCACAAGTCGGCGGTGCGGCAGGGCAAAAGCCAGAGTGGCGGCCACTTCAACCCGAGGACCAGCAAGCGCAGTGCCACCAAGTCCTCGCGCACCGAGACCGTCTACACCAACGCCGACGGCAGCGTCACCCGCGAGATGTACACCAAGCCCGTCAACTACCAAGTAAGCAAGGGGAGATGGGCGCCCATCGATGTGGACGTGCGGGCGGGGCCCGACGGTCGCTGGCACGAGAAGGGCAACTCTCTCGCCGTCGACTTCGGGTCCAAGGCCACCGACGACGACCTCGCCTCCCTCACCGTCGACGACGATCACTCCATCGCCTACGGGCTGAAGGACGCCGCGCCCGTCAAGGGCACGGCCGACGGTTCCGACGTCACGTACCGACACGTCCTGAGCGACACGGACCTGCGGCTCGCCCCCACCGGCACCGGGATCAAGGAGTCGGTCGTCCTGCACTCCGCGGACGCCGCGAACAGCTGGACCTTCCCGCTCGACCTCAAGGGCCTCACCCCCGTCGTCACCGACAACGGCTCCATCGCCCTGCGTGACGCCGACGGCCGGACCGTCGAGCGCATCCCCGCGAGCTACGCCTTCGACTCGAAGGTGAACCCCCGCTCCGGAGACCCGGCCACCACCCACGACGTCACCACCGAACTGGTCCACACCGACGATGGTTACGCCCTCGAGCTGACCCTGGACGACGCCTGGCTGCACGATCCGCGCCGCGTCTTCCCGGTCACCGTCGACCCGACCGTCGACGACGGCTGGACCACCACCTACGCCGAGTCCGGGTCCGGCAACAACGTCGACCACTCCTACGAGCAGACCATCAAGGTCGGCTCCTACGACTCCGGCACCCACGCGGCGATCAGCTTCGTCAACCACTGGGACACGGCCTGGGACGCCAGCAACGCCACGGTCACCGAGTCGCACCTGGACCTCTTCGACACCTGGGCCTCCACCTGCACCGCCGAGCGGTTCGACGTCGCCCTGATCACCCAGGCCTGGACCCCGGAGGGCGTCACCAGCTACCCGGGCCCCACGCACGGCGCCTCCATCGGCAATCTCACGCCGTCCGTGCCCAACGCCTGCGCCAACACGGCCGCCGACCGGTCCGTCGGCGACTGGGTGAAGGTCCCGCTGTCGACCTCCGCCATCCAGGGCTGGTTCAGCGGCACCACCGCCGACCACGGCCTCGCCCTCTACGCGTCGACCACCGACAACCTGCACTGGAAGCAGTTCGGGGCCTTCAACGACCCCGCCCTCGGTCCGCACATCCTGGTGACGTACACCGGCAACACCGCGCCGCAGCTGTACGAGCAGTTCCCCGCCGACAACGCCGTCGTGGGCACCACCACCCCGGAGTTCACCGCCTGGGCCGGCGGCGCCAACTCCACCAGCGGCAGCAACAACCAGTACCGGTTCAAGGTCTACGACGCGAACAACGCGCTGGTCGTCGACTCGGGCCTGGTCGCCACCGGCGACTGGACCGTCCCGGCCGGAAAGCTCGCCTGGGGCAAGAACTACACCTGGCAGGTCCAGGCGTACGACTCCGCGACCGCCCTGTACTCACCCGCTGATCCCTACGCGCTGTCGGTGCAGGTGCCGCAGCCGGTGATCACCTCGGGGCTGTCGCAGAACAGCAGCGACCACGGTTTCGACGCGTCCATCGGCAACTACACGACCTCCGACACCGACGCGTCGATCTCCACCGTCGGCCCCTCCCTCGACGTCGAGCGCGACTACAACTCCCGCGACCCGCGCTGGACGGGCGCGTTCGGCGCCGGCTGGTCGAGCATCTTCGACGCCCGCGCCACCGAGCAGTACAACGCGTCCGCCGCGGTCACCGCCGTCAACGTCACCTACCCCGACGGCTCCCAGGTCGGCTACGGCAAGAACAGCGACGGCACCTTCACCCCGGGCGCCGGCCGCTGGGCCACGTTCACCTCGGTCACCGGCGGCTACAAGCTGACCGACAAGGACGACACCGTCTACACCTTCACCCAGTCCCTGGGCTCGGGTGGTTACGGACTGACCTCCGTGACCGACGCCAACGGCCGTGCCATCACCCTGACCTGGACCAGCTCTCACGTCACCAAGATGGCGTCCGCCGTCTCCGGCCGCTCCCTCAACCTCGCCTGGTCCACACCCAGCGGCGCCTCGGCCGCGCACGTCGCCACCGTCACCACCGACCCGGTCACCGCCGGCGACTCCACCACCGCGCTGACCTGGACCTACGGCTACACCGGCGACCAGCTGACCAAGGTGTGCGCACCCACGTCGGCCACCAAGTGCACGACGTACGGCTACCAGACCGGTTCCCAGTACCGCAACGCCTCCCTCGACCTCGACGCGGACGAGATGTGGCCGCTGACGGAGTCCTCGGGCACCACCGCGAAGGACGCCGTCCTCGCCAACGAGGGCACGAAGAACGCCACCTACGAGAACGTGACGCTCGGCGCGGCCGGTCCGCTCGCCGGCTCCTCGGCCACCGCCGCCTCCTTCAACGGCACCACCTCCGACGTCGCCCTGCCGAAGAACACGGGCAACGACACCGACTCCGGCGCCCTGTCGCTGTGGTTCAAGACCTCGGCCGGGCCGGGCGTGCTGTACTCGTACGCCTCCCAGCCCATCGGCTCCGGGCAGGCCGCCGGCTTCTACACGCCGTCCGTCTACGTCGGCACCGACGGCAAGCTCAACGCCGAGTTCTGGTACAGCGGCGGCGTCAACCCCATCGTGAGCGCCGCGTCCGTCGCCGACGGCAGGTGGCACCACGTGGTGCTGTCCGCCGCCGGCAACTCGCAGACCTTGTTCCTCGACAACACCAAGGTCGGCTCGCGCACCGGCACGGTCTCCATCAAGAGCGCGGACGCCTTCGGCAAGAACCAGGTGTTCAACTACCTGGGCACCGGCTTCCTCGGCGGCGACTGGCCCGACGAGCCGCACAGCAGCACCACCAGCGACGACGGCTACGCCACCTACTTCAACGGCTCCATCGCGCAGGCCGCCTGGTACGGCCGCCCGCTGGTCGCCGCCGACGTCAACGCCCTGTACCAGTCGGGCACCCACGCCTCCAGCCTGCTCACCTCCGTCACCCGGCCGTCCGGCAAGACCTTCGCGGCCATGACGTACGACCCGGCCTCCACCACCCTCACCCAGCTCACCGACGAGAACGGCGGCGTCTGGAAGCTCGTCGCGCCCACCGTCACCGGCTCCAGCCAGACCTACCGGGGCGCGGTCCTCGGCGCGGCGCCCGCCGGGTACTTCCGCCTGGGCGAGGCGGCCGGCGCGGGCACCGCTCTCGACGAGGTCCGCGGCGGCAACGGCACCTACAGCGCGGTGACCCTCGGCGCGACCGGCCCGTTCAGCGACCAGAAGGCCGCGACCTTCAACGGCAGCACCTCGTACGCGGAGGTGCCCACCTCCGTGCTGCACGGCACCAACGACCGAAGCGTGGAACTCTGGTTCAAGACCGCCGCCCAGGGCGTCATCGTGGGCGACCAGTCGGTGGCGATCTCCGGCGCGACCGCGGCGTCCGGCACCTGGTCCCCGTTGCTGTACGTCGGCACCGACAACAAGCTGCACGGCCACTTCTACGCGGGCAGCGGTTCCGCCGCCGCCACGTTCGGCTCCACCGGCACGGTCACCGACAACGCCTGGCACCACGCGGCACTCACCGTCTCCGGATCCACCCAGACCCTCTACCTCGACGGTGTCCAGCAGGCCACCTACTCCGGCGCCCCCAACGACCAGTCCAACACCCACCTCTACCTGGGTGCCGGCTTCTCCAAGGGCTGGGTCAACTCGCCCGCCGACGTCAGCCACTTCACGGGCTCCCTCGCCGAGGTCGCCCTCTACCACTCGGCGCTCACCGCGCAGGATGTCGCCGCCCACGTCGACGCCGCGAAGAACTCCACCGGGCTCCTCCCGGTCGAGACGGTCAAGGTGACCTCGCCGACCAACTCGACGCTCACGTACACGTACGACGTCACGAACAGCAACCGGGCCCTGACCGAGACCGACGGCCTCGGCAACAAGACGAGCTTCGGCTACGACACGGCCGGCTTCGAGCACACCGTCACCGACCCCAACGGCGCTGTCACCACCACCGGCCACGACGTGCGCGGCAACGTGGTCTCCTCGACGTCCTGCCAGGACCAGCCCGCCAACAAGTGCAACACCGAGTACTACACGTACTACCCGGACGACACCACGGCCCAGCTGACCACCGCCGACCCGCGCAACGACCAGCTGCTGACCGAGCGCGACGGCCGTTCGACGTCCGCGACCGACACCACCTACCTGACGTCGTACACGTACGACTCGGCGGGCAACCAGACCGCGATCACCGGCCCGGCCGTGCCCGGTTCCCCCGGTGGCCGCACCACGACCACCGTCGACAGCGACGGCACCAGCACCTATCCCTCCGCCGACGGCGGCGTGGTGCCCAAGGGCCTGCCGGTGAAGACGGTCTCGCCGGGCGGCGCGGTCAACCAGGTGTCGTACCTCAAGAACGGCGACGTGGCCTCGACCACCGACGCCATCGGTCTGGTGACCACCTACACCTACGACGGCATCGGCCAGGTCCGCACCCAGAAGGTGGTCTCCGACACCTACCCGAACGGCCTGGTGACGACGTACCGGTACGACGCCGCCGGCCAGGTCGTGGAGGAGGACGACCCGCAGCTCACCGACCGCGTCACCGGCGCCACGCACGCCGCCGTCTCCACGACCGTCTACGACGAGGACGGCAACGTCACCTCGCAGACCGTCTCCGACGCGAGCGGCGGCGACACCTCACGCACCGAGACCCAGACCTACGACGCCTACGACCACCTGCTGACCGAGTCGGACGCCAACGCCGCCGCGAGCGCGTCCAACGGCAACACCACGACGTACTCGTACGACACCTCCGGCAACAAGACCAAGGAGGTGACCTCGGCGGGCGTCGACACCCGCTACACGTACGACGACAACGGCAACCTGCTCACGCAGGGCCTCATGTACACCGGAGACCCGGTCAACCCGCAGACGGCGACCCTGCTGACGGAGTCCTCCCGCGCCTACGACCCGGCCGGGCGGCTCGCGTCCGTCACCGACGCGATGGGCAACACGACGGCGTACACGTACACCGACGACGGTCTGACCGCGACGGTGAAGCGGACCAGCGCGGACGGCACCAGCAGCTACGTGCTGGAGTCGGACCTCTACGACGCGGCCGGCAACCTCACCCAGTCCACCACCGACAACGGCGAGACCGTCACCAAGTACGCGGTCGACGCGGCGTCCCGCACCACCTCCACCGAGCTGGACCCGACCGGCGTGGACCGCGTCACCACGGTGTCGTACACCCCGGACGACCAGGTGGCCACCGAGAACGACCACGACTCCTCGGGCTACGACCGCACCACCACCAGCACGTACGACGACATGGGCAACCTGCTCAGCGAGACGCTGTACGGGGACGCCTCCGGTCACCCGGCCGGCTGGTGGAAGCTCAACCAGACCTCCGGCACCAACGTCACCGACGCCTCCGGCACCGGCAACACGGCCCGGGCCACCGACGTCACCTGGAACGGCGACGCCGCCACGCTCAACGGCACCAGCAGCAACGTGGCCACCAACGGTCCGGTGCTGGACACCACCGCCTCCTACACGGTTTCCGCCTGGGTGAACCTGAACTCGACGCCGACCCGCAACATGACCCTGCTCGGTCAGGACGGCGCGACCAACAGCCCCTTCTACCTGCAGTACAACTACTCCCACTCCGGCGCGCCGCTGTGGTCGTTCGACCTGACCAGCGGCGACACCACCTCGCCCTCCTTTACCGGCGCCTATTCGAGCGCCGCCGCGACCAGCGGAACCTGGACGCATGTGGTCGGCGCGTACGACGCCGCCACCGGTGCCATGAAGCTCTACGTCAACGGCTCCCTCGCCGGAAGCAACACCGACTCCGTGCCGTGGTCGTCATCCGGTTCGCTGACCATGGGCCGGTCCAAGTACGGAGGCAACCCGAGCGACTTCACCGACGGCTCGCTCGCCGATGTGCAGGTGTACCAGCGGGCCCTGTCCGCCGCGGACGTCACCTCGCTGTACGGCAAGGGCCGCACCGGTGGCACGGTCGGCTCCTCCACCGAGCAGACCACCAAGTACGCGTACGACAAGCGCGGCCTGCCGACGTCCACGACGGACGCCGAGCAGAACACCACGACGTACGCCTACGACGAGGCGGGCAACCTCGCGGTCACCACCGCGCCGGCCGTCCAGGCCGAGCCCGACGGCACCACCGCGGCGACCGTCCACCCCGTCACCACCAGCGGCTTCAACACCTTCGGTGAGGGAGTCGAGGAGCAGGATCCGAACGGCCTGGTGACGACAACGGCGTACGACGCCGACGGCAACAAGGTCTCCGAGGCGCTGCCGTCGTACACCCCGGCGGGCGCCTCCTCGCCCGACGCGGGCACCACCGTGTGGACGTACGACAGCGAGGGCAACCAGACCTCCGAGACCAGCCCGGGCGGGCGGACCACCTCGTACCTCTACGACCAGATGGGCGACCTCGCCCAGACCACGGCACCGGACGGCACGAAGACGCACGCCACGTACGACACGGCGGGCGACCAGTTGTCGGCGACGGACGGCACGGGCGCGCAGGCGCAGGCCACGTACGACTTCCTGGGCAGGCAGCTCACCTCGACGACGATGGAGCGCTACCCGTCGACGCGGACGCTGACGTCCACGAACTCGTACGCGGTCACCACCGGCAACCCGTACGGCGCGCACACCGCGTCGACCACCTCGCCGGGCGGTGTGACGACGTCGTACGGCTACAACCGGGCCGGTGACGTCACCTCGGTGACGGACGGCGCGGGCAACACCACCCGCTACACCTACGACTTCCAGGGCAACCAGCAGAAGACGATCCTGGCGGACGGCACCTGGACGGAGACCGACTACAACGCCGCGGGCGACCCGGCCTACGACAAGCAGTACGACGCGAACAACAACCTGCTCGCCCAGACGTCTCAGCAGTACGACGGCGTGGGCAACCTGACGGCGGCGACCGACGCGAACGGCCACACCACACGCTGGACGTACGACGCCGCGGGCACCATCACCCAGCAGGTGGAACCGGTCGACGCGGCCACCTCGATCACCACGACCTTCGGCTACGACGCGGCGGGCAACCGCACCCGCTTCACCGACGGCCGGGGCAACTCCTGGCGCTACACGTACACGCCGTGGGGCCAGCAGGAGAAGGTGATCGCACCGGCGACCGCCCAGTACACCTCGGCCGCCGACTCGACCACGACGTTCGCCTACGACGCGGACGGTCAGCTCACCACGGCCACGCTGCCGGGCGGCGTCACCACGTCGATGACGTACGACGCGAACGGGCAGTTGAAGACGATGTCCGGCTCCGGCGCGGACGCGGCGACGGCGAAGCGCAGCTTCAACTACGACGCGGACGGCCGGGTGCTGTCGGCGGACACGGACGAGGCGGGCATCGCGGGGGCGGCGGACCACCAGGCCGCGACACACGACGCGTTCACGTACGACGACCGGAGCGACGTCCTCACGGCGTCGGGCTCGGCCGGCTCCTCCAGCTTCACGTACAACGACGACGCGTCGATGCTGACGCGGACGGACGCGGCGGGCACCACGTCGTACGGCTACGACACGGCGGGCCGCCTGTCCTCGCTGAACGACGCGGCGACCGGCAGCCAACTGACGTACACCTACGACCAGTTGAACAACCCGAAGACGGTCAAGTACGGCTCGACGGGCCAGACCCGCACCTTCGGCTACAACAGCTCGCACGAGCTGACGAGCGATGTGCTGGTGCAGGGCGCGTCGACGGTGGCGAGCTTCGCCTACGGCTACGACCCGGTCGGCAACCTGACGTCGAAGACGACGACGGGCGTGTCGGGCGCATCCACCAACACCTACACCTACGACTGGTCGGACCGTCTGACCTCGTGGAACAACGGTACGAACACGACGCAGTACGCGTACGACGCGTCGGGCAACCGCATACGCAACGGCGCGGACGTCTACACGTACGACGCCCGTGACGAGCTGACGTCGGACGGCACGAACACCTACGGCTACTCGGCGCGCGGCACGATGACGCAGGAGTCGCAGGCTTCGGGGTCGGTGGCGTACAAGACGGACGCGTTCGGCGGCCAGATCACGGCCGGAACGCAGTCGTACACGCTGGACGCGCTGGGCCGGAACATCACCGACACCGACACCACGGACCAGTCGACGCGGACCTTCGCCTACTCCGGCGCGGACAACACGATCGCCTCGGACGGCGACAACACATACACGTACGATCCGGCGGGCGGCGTGATCGGCGTCAAGCCGGCGGGCGGCACGGGTGCGCTGGCCCTGACGGACCAGCACAGCGATGTGGTCGGCACCTTCACGTCGGGCGCCACGTCTCTGGCGGGTTCGGCCTCGTACGACCCGCTGGGCAAGGTGGTCTCCCCGACCGACACGGTCACCGGTCACCTGGGCTTCCAGTCGGGCTGGACGGAACCGGGCACGGGCGACGTGGGCACGGCCTCGCGCTGGTACAACCCCGGGACGGGCGAGTTCCTGAACAAGGACAGTCTGTCGCTGGACGCGGTGCCGAACTCGGTGGCGGCGAACCCGTTCGCGTACGTCGACGACAATCCGATGGCGGGTACGGACGAGTCGGGCAACTGTTCCTGGTACGACGTGGTGTGTGGTGCGAAGAAGGCCGTGCATCACGTCAAGAAGGCCGTCTCGCATGTGGCGCACAAGGTGTACCACGCGGCCAAGCACGTGGCCCGCAAGGTCGTGCACGCGGTCAAGCACGCGGCGCACAAGGTGGTCCACCGGGTGCGGGACGTGTACCGGGCGACGGTGCGGGTGACGCGGCGGGTGTACCACTACGCGTCCCGGCATGTCAGACGCGCGTATCACGCTGCGGTCCATGCGGTGCATACCGCGTATCACAAGGTGTCGCATGTGGTGCACCGGGTGGTGCACGCGGTCAAGCACGCGGCGCACAAGGTGGCGCACGCGGTGAAGAAGGCGGCGAAGGCGGTCGCTCATGCGACGCGGACGGCGTATCACGCGACGGTGTCTGCGGCGAAGTCGACGGCGAAGTTCGTGAAGCACCATGCGGCGGCGATCACGTCGTTCGTGGTCTCCACGGCGGTGTTCGCGGGCTGTGAGGCGGCGACCTGGGGTGTGGGCACGATCGGCTGTGCCGCGCTGGCGGGTGCGGCCGGGTCGCTGGTCGAGCAGGGCTTCAAGTGCGCGCAGAACGGCGGCGGTGACTGCAGCGCGGGCGCCTTCGCGGGCTCGGCCGTGGAGGGCGCGGCCGCGGGTGCGCTGGGCGGTGCGCTGGGCAGCCTGGGCGGCAAGCTGCTGGCGAAGGTGGCGCCCAAGGCGATGGAGGCCGTGGGCGGCCTGTTCGGCAAGGGTGCGGCCGAGGCGGGCGACGCCGCGGCGACGGATGCCACGGACGAGGCGGCTTCGGCGGCGCAGTCGGAGGGGGCGGGGACGCGGAGTCAGTCGGGGTCGGGCAAGAGTTGCCCGGTCCACAGCTTCACGGGTTCGACCCGGGTGCTGATGGCGGACGGCTCGGCGAAGGCGATCGACCATGTGCGGGTGGGCGATGTGATCGCCAACTCGGTGCCCGGGGCTGCGGGTACGGCGGCGCACAAGGTCACCGCGGTGATCGTGACGCACACGGACCACGACTTCGTCGACGTGACCATCAAGAAGGCGGCACAGTCGGCGGCCGAGCAGACGGTGAAGGGCGGGGCGAAGTCCTCCCTGGCCAGGAAGGTGGCTAGGAAGGCGGCCTTCGGCCTGGCGGCATCGGCGGCGGTTCTGGGCGCGCTGGCGGCAAGCCACGGCCACGGCCAGGAGCCGGCGACGGCACCAGTGGCGGCGGTCAGCACGGTGTCGTCCGCCCAGGACCCCAAGGCTGCGGCGCCCGGCGCGACGGCCGGGGACACGTCGGACGCGCAGGGCGCGCACCTGACGACGACGTTCCACCACCCGTTCTACGACGAGACCCAGTCGGCGTTCGTCGACGCCAAGGACCTCCACACCGGAGACGTCCTGCAGACCCCTACTGGCACCGCCGAGGTCACCAGCGTCCGCCTCTACCACGCGAACACGACTACCTACGACCTCACCATCGGCAGCCTTCACACCTACTACGTGGAAGCCGGGAACACTCCGGTCCTCGTCCACAACTGCGACAACGTCGACCGTGCTGAGGAAATCCGGCGCGGGATTCACGACGGTTCGAGGGATGGAGGCAGGCCATACAAGAACCAGACCGTTTCGGTGGTTCGCGCCGACACGGGAGACGGCGTAGTCTCCGTGGTTGCTGCCAGCGGAGATGGACTAGCGCCCGAGCAGCTTGGCGCTCTTGGTGCAGGAGAAGTGCCGGCACTGAACGACCCAGCCGAGCATGCTGAAGCCAATGCTCTGCAGCACATCGCGAACCAGGGGTGGACGGCAATTGACGGGGGGGCCAGCAGAAATGTGTGTCCCTACTGTGAAAATTCGATTCGGGATGCAGGGGGGCAATTGACTGGCCCCGCTAGCTGGAAGGGTAGGATTAATTACTTCCTCAAGGGCATCCCGAAGTTCCAGTTCAGGTGGGGACAACGCTCCTTTAGTTTCGGCAGGAGGTGAGAGGACATGCCAGAAGACCTCGCCAGTGCTCGGCGAATTCTGAGGCTTCGCGTCGCGATGAGGCGTTTTGCTCCGATCTTCGAGTCTGCTCTGTCCGACGTATGGCTCATGTTGTCCGAAGGGATTCCTGGAAAGAATGAATCTATTCGCATCGCTCGGATCTCTGGTGATGTCGAGAATGCATTGAGTCTCGACGATGTCGAGCAGCTCCAATCCTTTTTGGGTGAAGTTCTCGACGTGCTGGACGAGGATCCGGTGGGTGACGTCTACTACCCGTATACCGCTGCCATGCTCCTCGAGTTGTACTGCCGATCTGCGACAGGTGATCTGCCTGATGATGCCCCGGTCTCTCTTGAGGAGTGGGTAGCCCGCTTCGCGCGTCACGTCGACTGGCAACTCGAAAAGAGTGGCATCCCTGCTCCGGAGCCCGCGTTCTTCGCGCGCCAAGAAGAGGATCTTGCCGCTCTGGAGGTTTCGCTATCAGGTAATCGCGACGCCGCTTGGGTGGCCGCGATGGAGAAGTCCAGCCAGCTGGGGGAGCAGTATCTACAGCACTTGACCCGCGCGGTTCGTGCAGGGTGATAAGCGGTCGACAGACGTGACTCAGCGGCAACGCCAGCAGACGCCGGAGCCCTCACCTGCTGTCGTGGTGGAGGCTCCGGCGTCTGGCAGCAGGGCCTGCAGGGACGGTTCAAGGTGTATTGATGTCAAGATCTGACCGTGTGGACCCAGTCCAGATCGTCGCCCGCATCGGAGGGTGACGGCAGAGCTAAGTGACAGTGATAGGGCGTTCGAGGTCTGGGTGTACTTGGCACGCCAAGCCGGCTGGGATGTCATCGAATTCCCTCCGGATCCTCAGGCGTCGGCCGAGAGCGACTTTGGCTCTGTCATTGTTGAAGGAATCAAGTACAAAATCTGCTACGGGCTCCGGGTTCGGCAGACGTTGGCCGACGATTCGACCGGTAATCTGACCCGCAGGCCTGTTCTTTCCTATGCTTCGTGGGCGGAACCAGATCTCGAGTCTTATACATTGGAGTAAGGTGAGAAGAAAGCCCCGCACGATTTGTGCGGGGCTTCTGGCACTGGAGATGATCCATGGCAGCCGCAAAGCGTGTCACTTGCGACTGGGTGGTGGTCTTCCCGAATTTACGGCATGGCGAGAGCTCATCCCGTGAGATCTCACTGAAACTCGATCGCCTCAGGAGAAATTGCGTCTCGGGATCACGATGCACGAGCTCTCCAGGGATCATATGGATGTCGACGTCACTGAATTACTCCTCGGAGATGTCGATGGCGCAGTCCACACCCTCGTAGAAGGAAGTCGCTGCAGCGCGGAACGCCTCCTGTACCTGAGGAGAAAGTGCGCAACTCGGAAATGTTGTCATAAGGGGACCGGCCTTCCCCTTGAGGGCGACGGGACGAAATACGCAGGCCTCCAGGTGCAACAGGCGGGAGATCGACAGATCCTCTACGAGAACATCCTCGAATCTGACGCCGTGTATTGAGCAGTTCACATCAGATCGCAGATATCACGGCAGCTGAAGAAGCTGGGGCTGAAACCGGGTGAGCAGGTATGCAAAATCAACATGAGTAAACGGTGCTAGAGCGTGGGAGTGGGCTGTGTCTTTGCTGGGACTCGATGTGACGAGGACGGTGGGTACATCGGCGGGGATGTTCGCACTGTGGCGACTCTCACGCTTCGCTTCGGTCACTGACCTCGACGACTGGGAGGACGAGGTCGCCGACGATGAGAGCCTGCTGGAGGCTGTCCGGGAAGGCGCTCTCGTGCCCATCAACATCGGGGGCGATGGTGCCTACCAGTTCACCGTACGCGGAGTACCAGTGCTCGGCGGCCTCAGGGAGCGCGAGGCACGGTACCGATTGGTCTCGTCGCAGCCATACCTTCTTGTTTCTGATGGGCTCGTGGGCCTGGGGGGACTCGAGGCTGTGGGGGAGTACACCGGAGCGGACCGGCTGCAGGTTTCTCTGGAGCCGGGAAGGTACGAGGTCCAGGTGCACCTGATCGACTGGAAGGCCGAGCCCGGAGCGGCTGATGCAGACGGGAAACCGACGAAGGATGCCCTGGGAGATTTCGTCATCGAAATCTCCCAGCAAGTGCCGGAGACGAGCCGCCAGTATCGCCGGAGCCTGGAGACGTTCTCTAGGTAGTGGCGGCGTGCCCGGCTGCGGCATCACGGCACTACGCGCTCAGACGGCAACGGTCCCCGCCGCCGGGCGACGGGGACCGATCGCAGTTCCCCGGAGTGCCCGCGGGCCACACCGCCGACTGGGCCGGGTACGCGGCGGCTCCGACCGGTTCGTCGTACACCGTCGCCGGGACCCGGTTCCCCTCGGTGGACAAGGACGGTTCGGCCCTGGTCATCGGGGACGAGGGGGTCAGCCTGACGGCGGGGGAGGAGACGGCCACGGTCCTCTACCGTGCCTGTGCCGCCGTACTGAACTGGCCCGACGGAGGCCGCAGGCTCATCGGCGACGACGGCCTCTCCGTAGCGGTGGAGCCCGTCCTGTACGGGATCGACGCGCACACGATGGCGACCCTCGACGCTGCCGTGCCCCCGACCGCCACGGTACGGCTGCCACCTCGGCAGAGGCAGCCACGGCCGAACGCGGACATCGCTTCCGCGGCGGGCGATGCGGCGCGCGACGCAGGCGGTCCCGCCCGTCGTACGGGTTCCGGCACCGGATCCGGCCGGGCGGGGAAGACGGCGCCGGCGTGGCGTACCGGCGGCCAGACGGCGGCGCTCGTCGTCTTCGGGATCCTCGCGGGCCTCTGCTCCTGCGTGGCGCTCGCGTACACCGTCTTCGGCGTCTCGGATCCGCAGACCACCACCGGCGAATGGGCCGCGCTCGCGGCCTTTCTCTGGGGCGTCGCCGCTCTGCCGGCGTGGCCCGCCGTACGGATCGTGCGGCGCACCCGGCGCGTGTGAGCCGCGGGCGCCGACCCGTCCGTACGGAGGCGGTTTTACCGTGCCTTGAAGGAACCTTGTGAGGATCAAGGTGCCCGGTTTTCCAGGCGGGGAGGCCGCATCAGGTACGGTGCGATCCTCCCCCGGCGTCAGGTGGCCGGACACCTTGCGTAGGTGTGCCGGAGGGGTGCCGGTGTCAGGGGCTCAATCATTTTTGGTCCGCACGTCACGCATGCCGTGACGTGCTTTGTGAAGCGTGAACATGGGGTGGGGATGTCCAGTCATCGGCTGTCCAAGAAGGGCCGTTACATAGCCTGGGCGACGGCGGGTACCGCCGTCGTGGCCGGAGCCGGGATCGCGGCGCAGTCCTCCATGGCGGCGACAACCACCTGGCCCGCGCAGAAGACGTACACCGGCCGTGCCTTCGACGCCTGCGCCGCGCCCTCGCTGTCCGCGATGAAGGCCTGGCACACCGGCTTCTACGGAGCAGCCGCCGTCTACATCGGTGGCAAGAACCGCGGCTGCGCCCAGCCGAACCTCACCGCGTCCTGGGTGAAGTCGGTCAACACGGTCGGCTGGAAGCTCATCCCGCTCTACGTCGGCGCCCAGCCGCCCTGCCAGACCGGCTCCAGCCCCGAGAAGATCGCCGCCTCCACGGCCGCCTCCCTCGGCGCGACCGACGCGGCGGACGCGGTCGCCAAGGCATCGGCGCTCGGTATGAAGGCGGGCAGCGCGATCTACCTCGACATGGAGCCGTACGACATCACGAACAAGGCGTGCAACGACGCCGTGCTGACGTACGTCCGCTCCTTCACCAAGACCCTGCGCGCCAAGACGTACCGCGCCGGCTACTACGGCTTCACCAGCTCCAGCGCCAAGGCCATCGCGACGGCCACCGACAAGACGGACCTGCCGGGCAACCTCTGGTACGCGCTCTGGGACAAGCAGAACACCACCACCGCGGACTGGCCGTGGGGCTCCACCCAGTTCACCAACCACAGCCGAGGCCACCAGTACCTGGTCAACAGCAAGGAGTCCCGCGGTGGTTACACCATCACCGTGGACCGCGACGCGTGGGACGCGCCGGTCGCCATCGTCGGCTGAACCGGACCGAGCGAGGGGCGTGAGATGAAGGTCGTCGTCGCCGGGGCGGGGCTGCGGACGCCCGTGGTACGGGCGGGGTTCGCCGTACTGCCCTTGGTCAGCCTGGGGCTGCTGTGTCCCGTACCGTCCCTCGTACTCGCCCTGCGGCGGCGCGCCCGGGCCGACTGGTGGGCCTTCGCCGGCTTCAGCGCGGTGCTGGTGGCCTGGCTCATCGAGCTCGCGCTCACCCCGGTCGACACGCACGGGCCGCTGTTCGCGGTCGACGTGCTGCTGATCCTGCTGTCGATGGCGGGAGCCTCCACGCACGCGTGGAGGACCTGGCCGCGGAGGCAGGCAGGGGAGCCGGGGAGCACGGCAGTAGAGCAGTGAACCGTAGGGCAGTAGGCGTAGGGGCGTAGGGGCGTAGGGAGTAGTCAGTGGTCAAGCAGGTCAGACAGGTGTCCCAGGCGCGCCCGGCGCAGCGGAATCGGGTGGGGCGTACAGGGCGGTTGTCCGCCGTGGGGCGCGCCGCCGTCGTGTGGCTGCGCGCGCTGCGTGGGCGCACCATCGCCTTCGCGGTGGGCGCGCTCGCCGTCGTCGCCGCGCTGGCCGTGGCCGGCGTACTCCTCTTCTCGCACGACGACGGGCGGCCCCCCATCCCGGACGCCCGCGCACGCGTCTACGCGGACGTCGACGCCTGCCTGCTCACCGGCAAGCAGGGCATCACGGCCGACACCACCGCGGCCGCCGCCTGGCAGGGCATGCAGGACGCGTCGCTGAAGACGCACGCGCGCGTGAGCTACGCCCCGGTGACCGGCGAACAGAGCGCCGCGGCGGCGCGCCCGTTCCTCAACGGTCTGCTCCAGCGCTCCTGCGACGTCGTCCTCGCCGTCGGGCGGCCCGAGGTCGAGGCGGCCGAGCAGACGGCACCGCAGTACGGCAAGATCGGCTTCGTCCTGGTCGCCGACGGCGGCGGCCAGAAGGCCGGTACGAACGTGACCGCCGTCCCCGGCGGCGACGGCGTACGCGCCGGGGTCGCCGCCGCCGTGGAGCGAGCGGTGACCGGCCGGGGCTGAGCATCGGCGGGCCTCCGGGCTGAGCGCGTCCCCGGGGAGGACGCACGCCCGTTCCCGAAGTACTGGCGAATCGTTGGTCGAATGGGTTGGCCAGAGCTTGCCCACTGCCTACCATCGATCACCGCAAGACCTTGTGCGCCCGCCCGTCGCCCGACCGCCACCCTCAACGAGACGCTGCGCGCCGCACCTGCTTGTCTGCACAAACCCCTCGGGAGGCTTCCTTGCACCGCCGCCGTCGTCGCACCGCGCTCCTCCTCTCCGCCGCGATCGCCGCGGCCCCCCTCCTCACCGCCTGCGGAAACGATGCGCACCCCGGCGCGGCGGCCGTCGTCGGCGGCCAGCGGATCACCGTCTCCCAGCTGGAGAACCGGGTGAGCGAGGTACGTGCGGCGCAGCGGGCGGCGGTACCGGACGACGCGCAGTACGAGCAGGCCATCGCCAAGACCGGCACGCTCGCCCGTGACACCCTCCACAACATGGTCCTGGAGCGAGTGCTGCAGCGCGCCGCCCAGGACGCGGGCGTGACGGTCAGCCGCAAGGAGATCCAGCAGATGCGCAGCGGCCTGGAGCAGCAGACCGGCGGCTCCGAGGCCCTGGAGGCCGCCTGGCTGCAGCAGTACGGCATCGCTCCCGAGCGTCTCGACGAGAACCTCCGCCTCCAGCTGGAGGCCCAGAAGCTCGCCGCCCACCTCGGCACCGAGACCGGCGACCCCGCCTTCTGGAACGCCCTGGCCAAGGCGTCCGCGAAACTGAACGTCGACCTCAACCCGCGCTACGGCAGCTGGGACGTGGACAAGAGCAGCCGCGTCGACACGAAGACACCGTGGCTGCGCGAGGTCACGGCGACGGGGACGCAGGAGACGGCATAACCGGGGACGCAGGAGCGGCATAACCGCACGGCGGGGTTGTTCATACGATCACACTGCGCCCCCCTCGCCTGTGGATAACTGATCGCCTCGTCGGCGACGTGCGTTAGCTTCGAATCGTGAACGCAACCAGCCCCGAAGCCGCCACCAGCTCCGAAGCCGCCACCGGCCGCATCGTCCTGCTCACCACCAGCCACCGCGTCGCCCCCGGCCTGCTGTCCTGGCCCGCCTGGCAAGCACTGCACGCCGCCGACAGCGTGCTGTGCGCAGACGGGACGCACCCGCAGCTGCCGTATCTCCGCGAGGCCGGCATAACGGTCGACGAGGCGTCGCCCACCGCCGGGGAACTGGTCGACGCGTGCGCCGGAGGGCGGACGGTGGTCGTGGTGGCCACCGGCGAGGGCGAGCCGGCCCTCACGGACGGCCTGGCACGCCTCGCGGGCTCCGGCCGCGTCCACATGCCCGAGCTGGAGCTCCTTCCCGCCTCGTACGACCTGCCGGGCGCCCGCCTCCTCGACCTCGTCCAGGTCATGGACCGCATCCGCGCCGAGTGCCCGTGGTCGTCCCAGCAGACCCACAAGGGCCTGGCCAAGTACGGCATCGAGGAGGCGTACGAACTCGTCGAGGCCATCGAGGAGGGCGACCGCGACGAACTCCGCGAGGAACTCGGCGACGTCCTGCTCCAGGTCGTCTTCCACGCCCGCATCGCCGAGGAAGGCCGCCCGGAGGACGGGGCCGCCCCCTTCTCCATCGACGACGTCGCCGCCGGCATCGTCACCAAGCTCATCCACCGCCACCCGCACGTCTTCGGCGACGAGACCGCCACGACCCCCGACGAGGTCAAGGAACACTGGCTGCGCACCAAGGCGATAGAGAAGCAACGCGAGTCGGTGACAGACGGCGTCCCCCTCGGCCAGCCGGGTCTCGCCCTGGCGGCGAAGCTGGCCTCACGCGTCCGCACGGCGGGCCTCGAGGTCCCGCTCCCGACCGGCGAGGGCATCGGCTACGAGCTGCTCGCGCTGGCGGTACGGGCGGAGGCGGACGGGGTGGATCCGGAGGCGGCGTTGCGGGCGGCGGCTCGGGCGTACCGGGACGCGATCAGACAGACGGAGACGCGGTCGGAGTCGGCGGAGTGACCAACCAGCCCACGCCGCCCGCCCCCACTCCCGCCCTCTTCTCCTGGGAGTTCGCGACGGACCCCTACCCCGCCTACGCCTGGCTCCGCGAAAACGCCCCCGTCCACAAGACCGAACTCCCCAGCGGCGTGGAGGCCTGGCTGGTCACCCGTTACGCCGACGCCAAGCAGGCCCTCGCCGACCCGCGCCTGTCCAAGAACCCCGCGCATCACGACGAGCCCGCGCACGCCAAGGGCAAGACCGGCATCCCCGGGGAGCGCAAGGCCGAGTTGATGACGCATCTGCTCAACATCGACCCGCCGGACCACACGCGGCTGCGTCGGCTCGTATCCAAGGCGTTCACCCCGAGACGCGTCGCCGAATTCGCGCCCCGCGTGCAGGAGTTGACCGACCACCTCATCGACCAGTTCGCCGACAAGGGCAGCGCCGACCTCATCCACGACTTCGCCTTCCCGCTCCCCATCTACGCGATCTGCGACCTGCTCGGGGTCCCCCGCGCGGACCAGGACGACTTCCGCGACTGGGCGGGCATGATGATCCGGCACGGGGGCGGACCGCGTGGCGGGGTCGCACGGTCGGTGAAGAAGATGCGCGGCTATCTCGCCGAGCTCATCCACCGCAAGCGCGAGGCCCTTACGGCCCAGAGCACCCCCGGTGAGGACCTCATCTCCGGTCTGATCCGGGCCTCCGACCACGGCGAGCACCTCACCGAGAACGAGGCCGCGGCCATGGCCTTCATCCTCCTGTTCGCGGGATTCGAGACCACCGTCAACCTCATCGGCAACGGCACCTACGCCCTCCTGACCCACCCCGAGCAGCGAGGCCGGCTCCAGAAGGCCCTCGCCGCCGACGACACGGCACTGCTCGAGACCGGCGTGGAGGAACTCCTCCGATACGACGGCCCCGTCGAGCTCGCCACCTGGCGGTTCGCCACCGAGCCGCTGAGCATCGGCGGGCAGGACATCGCGGCCGGCGACCCCGTCCTCGTCGTACTGGCCGCTGCCGACCGGGATCCGGAGCGGTTCGCCGATCCGGACACCCTCGACCTCTCCCGGCGTGACAACCAACACCTCGGATACGGCCACGGCATCCACTACTGCCTCGGTGCCCCCCTGGCCAGACTGGAGGGGCAGACCGCGCTCGCCACGCTGCTCACCCGCCTCCCGGACTTGCAACTCGCCGTGGATTCCGCTGATCTGCGGTGGCGGGGCGGTCTCATCATGCGCGGACTGCGGACGTTGCCCGTCGAGTTCACGCCGCGTGTATGACTGCGCTCACCTGCGTAAAGCTGACCCACCCTCAACTCTGTGATCTTCACGTGATCTACGCGGCATTAACTTGTGACAAGTGATCGGCTGCCTATACGTTCACGGATCAGCGCGGCGCCTCACCCGCCGCGCTGGTCACTGTTGCCTCGCGAAAGGTCTCCGCATGCTCTCCGGGAACGGCCGCCATCGTCGCCCCCGCCAGGCTCCGGCCATCCTCGTCGCGGCCGGAGTGACCGGCTCCGCCATCGCGATCCCGCTCCTCGGTGCCACCGGCGCCAGCGCGGCGACCGGCACCACGTGGGACCAGGTGGCCAACTGCGAGACGGGCGGCTCCTGGAGCCAGGACAAAGGCGACGGGTACTACGGCGGACTGCACATCGCCCAGGAGGACTGGGAGCAGTACAGCGGCCTCGACTTCGCCTCGAGCCCCGACCAGGCCAGCCGCTCCCAGCAGATAGCCGTCGCCGAGAAGATCCTCGCGGCCAAGGGCGTGGGCTACTGGTCCACCTGCGGTCTGCTCAACGGCCTCAGCAAGGACTCGGGGGCGGCCGACGTCGACACGGGCGTGGCGGACGAGGTGACCTCGGGCGCCGACGAATCGTCCGGCTCGACCGGCTTGTCCGACTCCTCCCGATCGTCGGCCGACTCGCCCGGTGACACGTCTTCGGATGCGCCTTCGTCGTCCGCGTCGACCTCTCCGTCCGACGCCCGGTCGAATTCTTCCGGGAAGGCCGACAAGACCGGCGAGGGCGACAACCCGGCCAAGTCCGACACCTCGGCCGATTCCGACTCGACCCCCAGTGCCTCGCCGGACTCCGGCGGCGACTCCACAGGCGCGCCGAAACAGGACGACTCGGACAACTTCTGGCAAGAGGGCGGCTCTTCGGCCCTCGTCGACACCGGCGCCCTCGTCGCGGGCAAGCACCGCGGCGGCAGCGCCGACGAGACCGCGGTCGGCACCGACACCGCCAGTGCCGACACGAGCGCCTCCGGCGGCCGGCACGCCGCCCGCGCGGACTCGTACACCGTCCGCCCCGGAGACACTCTCGCGTCCATCGCCGACTCCCTTGACCTCGAAGGCGGGTGGCGTGAGCTCTACGCGGAGAACAAGCAGGCGATCGGCGCCGACCCGAGTGTCATCGCGCCCGGTCAGACCCTCATCGTAGGTATCGAATAGGGCGAAAACGAGCGGGAGTTCGCGCCGCATTTCGCGCTGAATGTCCGGTTCGGTGAAAGTGTGGGATGACTCTCAGAAGCCCTGATCGTCTTTGAAATTCCGCGGATCGCGTGTCTACCGTCAGGACCGCTCGCCAACACGAGCCCCGACTGCCGCAACGCCGAATCCTGCCAGCGGCCGTACGGGAACAGTCGTCGCGTAAAGCGCCGTAGGCAGGAGCGGGGGACCCAAGGTAAGTGCCGGGACCAGCAGTTGAAGCTGGCTCCGGCTTGGGGTGAAGCCATGTTCCGCAAGGGACGTGGCCGGGCAACTCAACCGGCCCGAACCCGACAGCTCACCTCGCAGGCGTCGGTGAGGGGATCCACCATGCTGTTTTCCGGCAAGGGCAAGCACCGCCGTCCGTCCAAGGCCACTCGTGCCATCGCCATCGCCGGTGTCACCGGTGCCGCCGTCGCCGCCCCGCTGATGGCGGCCGGCAACGCCTCCGCCGCCACCGCCTCCGAGTGGGACGCCGTGGCCCAGTGCGAGTCCGGCGGCAACTGGTCCATCAACACCGGCAACGGCTACTACGGCGGTCTCCAGTTCTCCGCCTCCACCTGGGCCGCGTACGGCGGCACGCAGTACGCCGCGCAGGCCAACCAGGCCTCCAAGTCCCAGCAGATCGCCGTCGCCGAGAAGGTCCTCGCCTCCCAGGGCAAGGGCGCCTGGCCGAACTGCGGCGTGAACCTGTCGAGCTCCGCCTACAACGGCAGCGCCGACACCTCGTCGAACACCTCCAGCGGCTCCTCGGGGACCACGACCCGTTCCACCGAGCAGCAGGCCTCCCGTTCCGCGGACCGCCCGGCCTCGAAGAAGACCGTCACCACCCCGACCGGCAAGAAGGTCAAGAAGGGCGACGGCGAGTACAAGGTCGTCTCCGGCGACACCCTCAGCTCCATAGCCGAGGAGAACGACGTCAAGGGCGGCTGGGCGAAGGTGTTCGAGCTGAACAAGGACATCGTCCAGGACGCCAACCTCATCTACCCGGGCCAGCAGCTGCACCTGAAGTGACACGCGGCTCGTAGCTGAACCACAGCGCTCTCCTGGACGTGGACTCCATAGTGGAGGCCTCGTGAGGGCCACCCCCGTCCCCACGGGCTCCCCGCTCCGGTGCGTCGTCCCCCGTACGCACCGGGGCGGGGCTTTTTGTGCCCCGCTTTTTGTTCCGTTCGGAAACAATTTACTTTCGGTTCTGTCCATGAGGTGGTCGACAGGCTGGCCGATCGCCCGGAGCCGGTTAGGCTCGTCTCGCAGAACCCACCGTGGTTCCGTGAGACCAGCGTCACATTGAAGAAGGAGATGCTCGTGCCGTCCATCGACGTCGTCGTAGCCCGGGAAATCCTGGACTCCCGAGGCAACCCCACGGTCGAGGTCGAGGTCGGCCTCGACGACGGCAGCACCGGCCGTGCCGCCGTTCCGTCCGGCGCCTCCACGGGCGCCTTCGAGGCCATCGAGCTCCGCGACGGTGACCCCAACCGCTACCACGGCAAGGGCGTGGAGAAGGCCGTCCTCGCCGTCATCGAGCAGATCGGCCCGGAGCTCGTCGGCTACGACGCCACCGAGCAGCGCCTGATCGACCAGGCGATGTTCGACCTGGACGCCACCGACAACAAGGGCTCGCTCGGCGCCAACGCCATCCTCGGCGTCTCGCTCGCCGTCGCCCACGCCGCCTCCGAGGCCAGCGACCTCCCCCTCTTCCGCTACCTGGGCGGCCCGAACGCGCACCTGCTGCCGGTGCCGATGATGAACATCCTGAACGGCGGCTCGCACGCCGACACCAACGTGGACATCCAGGAGTTCATGATCGCCCCGATCGGTGCGGAGTCCTTCTCCGAGGCCCTGCGCTGGGGCGCCGAGATCTACCACACCCTCAAGAAGGTGCTGAAGCGCAAGGGCCTGAACACCGGCCTCGGCGACGAGGGCGGCTTCGCCCCGAACCTCGGCTCCAACCGCGACGCCCTCGACCTCATCCTCGAGGCCGTCAAGGAGGCCGGTTACACCCCCGGCGAGCAGATCGGCCTCGCGCTCGACGTGGCCGCCTCCGAGTTCTACAAGGACGGCGTCTACCTCTTCGAGGGCAAGGAGCGCTCCGCCGCCGAGATGACGGAGTACTACGCCGAGCTCGTCGCGGACTACCCGCTCGTCTCCATCGAGGACCCGCTGTTCGAGGACGACTGGGCCGGCTGGAAGACCATCACCGACCAGCTCGGCGACAAGGTCCAGCTCGTCGGTGACGACCTGTTCGTCACCAACCCGGAGCGCCTGGCCCGCGGCATCGAGGAGGGTGTCGCCAACGCCCTGCTCGTCAAGGTCAACCAGATCGGCTCGCTGACCGAGACCCTGGACGCCGTCGAGATGGCCCAGCGCAACGGCTTCAAGTGCATGATGTCCCACCGCTCCGGCGAGACCGAGGACGTCACCATCGCCGACCTCGCCGTCGCCGTGAACTGCGGTCAGATCAAGACCGGTGCCCCGGCCCGCTCGGACCGCGTCGCCAAGTACAACCAGCTGCTGCGCATCGAGGAGATCCTCGACGACGCCGCGGTGTACGCCGGCCGCTCGGCCTTCCCGCGCTTCAAGGTCTGACCCTTCGAGGTCTGACCCTTCGAGGTCCGACCGCTTCAAGGGCTGCCCCTTACGGGGTCAAAGCCTTAGCCAGTCGTACGTACGTCCCCGTACCGGTCCCGTACCGTGTGCGGGGACGTACGCACGTGTGAGACGGGAGGCGGGGAAACATGGCCGTGAAGGACCGGGACCGTTTCTCCACCGCGACCAGGATCAAGCTGCTCGGCGAGCAGACCGCGGCGCGCGTCTACCGCTCCCAGACCAAGCGGCAGGCCCGCCGCTCCCGGCTCACCGGCCGGGCCGCGCTCCTCGCCCTGGTCCTGTGCACGCTGATCGTGGCCCTGGCGTATCCCATAAGGCAGTACGTCTCCCAGCGCGCCGAGATCGCCGGTCTCGAGCGGCAGCAGGAGCGGGCCCGGGAGCGGGTCGAGCAGCTGCGCGACCTCAAGGCGCGCTGGCAGGACGACGCGTACGCGCAGCAGCAGATCCGGCAGCGGCTCCACTATGTGCTGCCGGGGGAGACTGGTTACGTCGTCATCGACCCGGACGCGGCCAAGCAGTCGCGCGCCGACCTGGGTGCGGCCGACCGCCCCTGGTACGCGAACGTCTGGGACGGCGTCGACAAGTCCGACGCCTCCGACCAGTGATCCGACCAGTGATCCGACCAGCGAACTGACCGATAGAAAGACAGGCATGGAAACGCCCCCGCCCCCTACTGCGCGCACCGAGCCCACCGACGCGGACGTCGAGGCCTTCAGGCAGCAGCTCGGCCGGCCGCCGCGCGGTCTGCGCGCCATCGCCCACCGCTGCCCCTGCGGTCAGCCGGACGTCGTCGAGACGGCCCCCCGCCTCCCCGACGGCACGCCGTTCCCCACGCTGTACTACCTGACGTGCCCCAAGGCGAACTCCGCCATCGGCACCCTCGAGGCGAACGGCGTGATGAAGGAGATGACCGAGCGGCTGGAGAAGGACCAGGAGCTCGCCGCCGCCTACCGCGCCGCGCACGAGGACTACATCCGGCGCCGCGACGAGATCGAGGAGCTGAAGGGCTTCCCCAGCGCGGGCGGCATGCCGGACCGGGTGAAGTGCCTGCACGTCCTGGTTGCCCATTCCCTGGCGGCCGGCCCCGGGGTCAACCCGCTGGGCGACGAGGCGCTGGAGATGCTGCCGGAGTGGTGGCGGAAGGGGACGTGCGTGACGTCCGCCCAGGACGCCGCCCAGGTTCCGGAGGAGGCCAAGTGACCCGGGTCGCCGCCATCGACTGCGGTACGAACTCCATCCGGCTCCTCGTCGCCGACGCCGACCTGGCGACCGGCGAACTGGTCGACCTGGACCGCCGTATGACGATCGTCCGCCTCGGCCAGGGCGTCGACCGCACCGGCCGGCTCGCCCCCGAGGCCCTGGAGCGGACGTTCGCCGCCTGCCGCGAGTACGCGGCGGTCGTCAAGGAGCACGGTGCGGAGCGGCTGCGCTTCGCGGCGACCTCCGCCACCCGGGACGCGGAGAACCGGGACGAGTTCGTACGAGGGGTGCTGGACATCCTCGGGGTGGAACCGGAGGTCGTCACCGGCGACCAGGAGGCGGAGTTCTCCTTCACCGGCGCCACCAAGGAACTGACCGGCCGCGACGACCTCGCCAAGCCCTACCTCGTCGTGGACATCGGCGGCGGCTCGACCGAGTTCGTCGTCGGCGACGACCACGTGCGCGCGGCGCGCTCGGTCGACGTGGGCTGCGTCCGGATGACCGAGCGGCACCTGGTCCACGACGGGGTGGTGAGCGACCCGCCGTCCGAGGAGCAGATCGCGGCGATGCGGGCCGACATCGAGGCGGCCCTCGACCTCGCCGAGCAGACGGTCCCGTTGCGGGAGGCGCACACGCTGGTGGGTCTGGCCGGCTCGGTGACGACGATCTCTGCGATCGCCCTGGACCTCCCCGAGTACGACTCGACGGCCATCCACCACTCCCGTGTCCCGCACGAACGGGTCCGCGAGATCACCGAGTGGCTGCTGCACTCGACGCACGCCGAGCGCGCGGCGATTCCGTCGATGCATCCGGGCCGGGTGGACGTGATCGCCGCGGGTGCCCTCGTCCTGCTCTCGATCATGGAGCGGATCGGCGCGGAGGAGGTCGTGGTGAGCGAGCACGACATCCTCGACGGCATCGCGTGGAAAGCGGCGGAAGAGCTCGCGTAGCACTCTGCTGAGCAGGCCGGATGCCCGTTTGAGCACGTGCGAGAGGCCTTCACGGGGCACTCGGTGCGACACCGCCGAGAAAGTTCGTGAAGTTCTTCACAAGGAATTCGGCCCTCTCGGGGGACGAAGATGGGTCCGTTGGCCCTTCCGGGCGCCCCGCGCCCCTGTGAACGTGTTCAAAACAGACGGGCACGGACGTATCGCGGGGGCGATGGGGAGGGGGGTCGCAGGCGCCTCACGGGAGTGGTTTCGACCCAGAGAGGCAGCTCACGCGGCATTGACAACGCCCCGCCCTACACGCCGGTTCCTGCTCCGCACCATGACGTGGATCACGCGAGCGGCGGAGAATAGCACACACCCCCGGGAAGCTTGTGAAGGGGCGCACGAGCGACCCCCCTGAGGCGGGTGGATACTCGATGGCATGAGCACCACGGAGCGTCCCAGGATCCTCGTAGTAGGCGGTGGGTACGTAGGCCTGTACGCAGCTCGGCGCATCATGAAGAAGATGCGCTACGGCGAGGCGACCGTCACGGTCGTCGACCCCCGGTCGTACATGACCTACCAGCCCTTCCTTCCCGAAACCGCCGCCGGCAGCATCTCCCCGCGCCACGTCGTCGTCCCGCTGCGACGCGTGCTGCCCAAGGCGGAGGTCCTCACCGGCCGGGTCACCACCATCGATCAGGACCGCAAGGTCGCCACGATCTCCCCGCTGGTCGGCGAGGCGTACGAGCTGCCCTTCGACTACCTGGTCGTCGCCCTCGGCGCGGTCTCCCGCACCTTCCCGATCCCCGGCCTCGCCGAGCAGGGCATCGGTATGAAGGGCATCGAGGAGGCCATCGGCCTGCGCAACCACGTCCTCGAGCAGCTCGACAAGGCCGACTCCACGAACGACGAGGAGATCCGCCGCAAGGCGCTCACCTTCGTCTTCATCGGCGGTGGCTTCGCCGGTGCGGAGACCATCGGCGAGGTCGAGGACATGGCCCGCGACGCGGCCAAGTACTACAACAACGTCTCCCGCGAGGACATGCGCTTCGTCCTCGTCGACGCCGCCGACAAGATCCTGCCGGAGGTCGGCCCCAAGCTCGGCCAGTACGGCAAGGAGCACCTGGAGGGCCGTGGGGTCGAGGTCTACCTCTCCACCTCCATGGACTCCTGCGTCGACGGCCACGTGGTGCTGAAGAACGGCCTCGAGGTCGACTCCAACACCATCGTGTGGACGGCCGGCGTCAAGCCGAACCCCGCCCTCACGCGCTACGGCCTTCCGCTCGGCCCCCGCGGTCACGTCGACTGCGAGCCGACGCTCCAGGTCAAGGGCACCGACTACATCTGGGCCGCGGGCGACAACGCCCAGGTTCCGGACGTCGCCGCACGCAAGGCCGGCAACGAGAACGCCTGGTGCCCCCCGAACGCGCAGCACGCCCTCCGTCAGGCGAGGGTCCTCGGCGACAACGTGATCTCCGGTATGCGGGGCTTCCCGCAGAAGGACTACTCGCACTCCAACAAGGGTGCGGTCGCGGGCCTCGGCCTCCACAAGGGCGTCGCGATGATCGTCATGGGCAAGATGAAGATCAAGCTCAAGGGTCGTCTCGCCTGGTACATGCACCGCGGCTACCACGGTCTGGCCATGCCGACCTGGAACCGCAAGATCCGCGTCTTCGCGGACTGGACGCTCGCCATGTTCCTCAAGCGCGAGGTCGTCGCACTCGGTGCGCTGGAGACTCCGCGCGAGGAGTTCTACGAGGCGGCCAAGCCGGCTCCGGTCGCTGCCGCGAGCAAGGCCGAGAGCAAGCGCCAGGCCGAGGAGAAGCCGAAGGCCGAACAGGCCAAGGCCTCCTGACCTCCGGTCACTGAACGCCCCGAAGGGGCCGCCCGCCATCCGTGGTGCGGGCGGCCCCTTCGGCCTTTCCCTGCGTGGGGGCCGGCGTCCCCGGGGGCTCCGCCCCCAGCCCCCGGGGACGCCGGCCCCCACCACCCGACTCGGTCCGACAGGAGGTGACCGTGGCCTCCGAGGGGGCGGGCGGGCGGGTGAAGTCCGTGTGGGATGCATTCATTTTGCGCAGCTGTAACGCGAACGAGGGACTGCGACGCCGCCTCGCAGGTGTTTACGTGGGTACTGGACATTCCGGGATCCCTCGTCACGGAGGTGAACGCCATGGCAGACGCCGCCCTGCGGCTGAAGAGCCTCGTCGAACAGTTGTTGGGTGTACCGCTACCGGTGCGCATCCGCGCCTGGGACGGTTCACAGGCGGGGCCGCCGGGCGCGCCGACACTCGTCGTGCGTAATCGGCGGGCCGTGCGGCGGTTGCTGTGGAAGCCCGGCGAGCTGGGGCTCGCCCGTGCCTGGGTCGCCGGGGACCTGGACATCGACGGGGACCTCTACGCCGGCCTCGACCTGGTGTCCGGCCTCCTCTGGGAGCGCGGCGAGGACGCCCGCACCCTCGCCCAGGCCCTGCGCGACCCCGAGGTGCGGGCCGCCGTACGCGGGCTCGTCGCCCTCGCCGGGCCACCGCTGCCGCCCGCCCCGCCCCGCGAGGAGGTCCGCAGACCCCGCCGCCATCTGCACACCAAGCGCACCGACAGGCGCGCCATCAGCCACCACTACGACGTCGGCAACGACTTCTACGAGATCGTCCTGGGCCCGAGCATGGTGTACTCCTGCGCCTACTGGCAGGCCCCCGAGTCCGACGGCGGCACCCTGGAAGCCGCCCAGCGCGACAAGCTCGAACTCATCTGCCGCAAGCTCGGCCTGACGCCCGGACAGCGTCTCCTCGACGTCGGCTGCGGCTGGGGTTCCATGGCCATCCACGCCGCCCGCGAGCACGGCGTGAGCGTCGTCGGCATCACGCTCTCCCGTGAGCAGGCCGCGTACGCCCGCAAGCGCGTCGCCGACGAGGGACTCACCGACCGGGTGGAGATCCGCGTACAGGATTACCGGGACGTGACCGACGGGCCGTACGACGCGATCTCCTCCGTCGGGATGGCAGAACATGTGGGTGCCGAGCGGTACTTGGAGTACGCCGAGGTGCTCGGCCGGCTTCTCGAGCCCGGTGGGCGGCTGCTCAACCATCAGATCGCCCGCCGGCCCCAGCGGGACGAATCGACCTACAGCGTCGACGAGTTCATCGACTCCTATGTCTTCCCCGACGGCGAACTCGCCTCCGTCGGCACCACCGTCACCCAGCTGGAACGCGCCGGGTTCGAGGTGCGGGACGTCGAGTCGATCCGCGAGCACTACGCCCTCACGCTGCGCCGCTGGGTCACCAACCTGGAGGCGGAGTGGGCGCGGGCGGCGCGGCTCGCCGGGGCCGGGCGGGCCCGGGTCTGGCGGCTGTACATGGCCGCCTCCGCGCTCGCCTTCGAGCACAACCGCATCGGCGTCAACCAGGTCCTCGCGGTCCGCACTCCCGAGTCCGGTGACTCGGGGATGCCGCTGCGGGCCCGTACCTGGAACTGAAGCAGACAACAAGAGGGGCCCGTCGCCACCGGCGACGGGCCCCGACTGCCGTACCACTACTCCGACTTGATCGCCGCCAGCATGTTCAGCCGGCCCGCCCGCCGGGCCGGCCACAGCGCGGCCAGCACGCCCACCGTCGCCGCCAGGAGCAGGAAGACCGCCATCCGGGCCCAGGGCAGGACGAGTTCGTACGTCGACATCCTCGTGCCCAGCAGTTCGCCGGCCGCCCAGCCGAAGAACACGCCCAGGCCGATGCCCAGGACCCCGCCGAAGAGGGAGATGACCAGGGACTCCAGGCGGACCATCCGCTTGATGCCCTTGCGGTCCAGGCCGATCGCGCGGAGCATGCCGATCTCCTGGGAACGTTCGAAGACCGACATGGCCAGGGTGTTGATGACACCGAGGACCGCGACGAGGACGGCCATGGCCAGCAGGCCGTAGACCATGTTCAGCATCAGGGTGAACATCTGCGCGATGTCGTTGGAGAGGTCCTTCTTGTCCTGGACCTTGATGGCCGGGTTGGAGCCGAGGGTCTTCTCCAGCTCGTCCTTCGTCGCGCTGGACGCGCCGTCGGACGTCTTGACCATCACCTGCATGTCGGCGGGGTCCGACTGGTGCGAGGAGAGCGTGGCGTTGTCCAGGATGATGCCCTGGATCATCTCGTTGCCCTCGTAGACCCCGGCGACGCTCAGTTCCTGCTTCTTGCCGTCCTCGTAGGAGACGGTGAAGCGCGAACCGGCCTTCCAGCCGTGGGACGTGGCCGTCTTCTCGTCCACGACGACCTGCGCGCCGCCCACCTTGAAGGAACCGCTGTCCACCTTCAGGTCGGTCAGTTCGGCGATGGTGGCGCCCGTGACGCCGGTGAGGTACTCGGTCTCGCCGTCGATGCGGGAGGGCGCGTTGCGCAGCGGGCTGGTGGCGGTGACGTCGTCGACCCGGCCCAGCTTCTGCTCGACGTCCGGGGACAGCTCGTTGCCGTTCGCCATGGAGACCACGTAGTCCGCCTTGATCGCGGAGGCCGCCATCTTGTCGATCGACTTCTGCAGGCTGCCCGCCATCACCGTCATGCCGGTGATGAGGGTGAGGCCGATCATCAGGGCGGAGGCGGTGGCGGCCGTACGGCGCGGGTTGCGCACCGAGTTCTGGCGGGCCAGCTTGCCCGAGACGCCGAACACCCGCAGGAGCGGTGCCGCGGCCGCGATCAGCGGGCGGGACAGCAGCGGGGTGAGGATGAAGACGCCGATGATCAGCAGGACGGCGCCGAGGCCCATGGGGGCCTGGCCGTCCGAGCCGGACATCGTCGTCGCCGCGAGGATCACCGCGATGCCCGCCGCGGAGAACAGCGCGCCCAGGGTGTTGCGCAGCACCAGCGACTTGGTGGTCGCCGCGGCGTGCAGGCTGCTCATCGCCGCCACCGGCGGGATCTTCGCCGCCCGGCGGCCCGGCAGCCAGGCCGCCAGCATGGTGACGAGGACGCCGACCGCGAGAGCCGCCCCGACCGTGCCCGGCGTGATGATCAGCGGCCCGTCCGGGACGGTCGCGCCGAGCGAGCCCATCAGCGACCTGAGCCCCGCCCCGATGCCGATACCGGCGGCGAGGCCGGTCACCGCGGCGACCACGCCGACCACGAACGCCTCGAGGAGGACGGAGCGGGTGACCTGCCGGCGCGAGGCCCCTACGGCCCGCAGCAGCGCCAGCTCCTTGGTGCGCTGGGCGACCAGCATGGTGAAGGTGTTGGCGATGATGAACGTACCGACGAACAGCGCGATGCCCGCGAAGACCAGCAGTCCCTGCTTCAGGCCGGACATCGAGGAGGAGATCATCTCCGCCTGGTCGTCGGCCAGTTGCTGTCCGGTCGTGGTCTCGACGACGTCCTTCGGCAGCGCCTTGTCCAGTTCGGCCTTCAGCGCGGCCTGGCTGACGCCCGCCTTTGCCCGCACGTCGATCTGGTCGTACGTGCCGGTCTTGCCGAACAGCCGCTGGGCGGTGGCCGTGTCGAAGAGGGCGAGGCTGCCGCCGGCGGCGACATTGCCGTCGTCGGTGGTGAAGATGCCGGTGATCTTCGGGTCGAGAACCGGGCCGTCCACCGACAGCCGTACGGTGTCGCCGACCTCGTACCCGGCGCGCTGCGCGGTCTGCGAGTCGATGAGCACCTCGCCCGCACCGCTCGGCACATGCCCGCTGACCAGCGGATACCGGGCGTCCTTGGGGCCCCAGTAGTTCCCGCCCCGGGACTGGAAGCCGCCGCCGATCAGCTTGCCGTCCTTGTCGGCGATGGCGGTGAAGCCGTTGACGACGCCGATGGCGGAGGCGGCCCCCGGAACCTTCGCGCTCTCGTCGAGCAGTGCCTCGGTCAGCTCGGCGGTCTTGCCGACGGTGTCGCCCTTGTCCTCCTGGGTCTCGGGCTCCACGGCCACGTCGACCTGGTCGAAGCCCTTGGCCGAACTCTTCTGGTACGCCTCGGAGATGGTGTTGGTGAAGACCAGGGTCCCCGACACGAAGGCCACGCCGAGCATCACGGCGAGCACGGTCATGAGCAGTCTGGCCTTGTGCGCGAACACGTTGCGCAGGGCGGTGCGGAACATCAGCTGGTACGGCCCTTCGCGTCGAACTCCTTCATGCGGTCGAGTACGGACTCGGCGGTGGGCTCGTACACCTCGTCGACGATCCGCCCGTCCGCGAGGAACACCACCCGGTCCGCGTACGCCGCCGCCACCGGGTCGTGGGTCACCATCACGACCGTCTGCCCGAGTTCCCGTACGGAGTTGCGCAAAAAGCCCAGTACTTCGGCACCCGCGCGCGAGTCGAGGTTTCCGGTCGGCTCGTCGCCGAAGATGATGTCGGGCCGGGAGGCCAGGGCGCGCGCCACGGCGACGCGCTGCTGCTGGCCGCCGGACAGCTGGGAGGGGCGGTGGCCGAGCCGGTCGGCGAGGCCGACCATCGCGATCACCGAGTCCAGCCACTGCTTGTCCGGCTTGCGGCCCGCGATGTCCATCGGGAGCGTGATGTTCTCCAGGGCCGTCAGCGTCGGCAGCAGGTTGAACGCCTGGAAGATGAAGCCGATCTTGTCCCGGCGCAACTTGGTCAGCTGCTTGTCCTTCAGGGAGCCGAGCTCCGTCTCGCCGATGCGCACCGAACCGGAGGAGAAGGTGTCCAGACCGGCCACGCAGTGCATCAACGTCGACTTGCCGGACCCCGAGGGTCCCATGATCGCGGTGAACTCGGCCTGCCGGAAGTCGACGGAGACCCGGTCGAGGGCGACCACCTGGGTCTCGCCCTGTCCGTAGATCTTCGACAGATCCGTGGCACGCGCGGCCACGGTGGTGGCCCGGCCGGCGATGGATGCGGTGGTCACGAGAAGGCACTCCAGGAGGACGAGGGATGTGTCGGAGGGGACGTCATCCATCGTCGGGGCCGCGAGCCGCCGTGTAGTCAGCCGCTGTTCCGGTTCTGAAGGCAGCCTCGGGTCGGACCACACTCCGCGGTGTCATACCTGGGGATGACGGCCACCCTGACTGTCGCCTGATCGCCTCCACGCGGGCCGCCTTGCGCAGAACAGGTGGAGCCCCCTCGTTCGGACGGTGAAATTCCGTCATTCCGCAGGCGCGTCCGGACGTCGCACGCAAGGCTATTGGCAAGTGCGGATGGCCTGATCCGGGTGCTGATGCTCCCTCAGGCATCAATAAAATAAGACAACATGGGTCCACCCCGCGGATGTTCGGGGCATGTATCCCGATAGGCTCGGAACCTCGATGCGGAGCCCATGGCCTGCCCGGATGGTGGAATGCAGACACGGCGAGCTTAAACCTCGCTGCCCCTTCGCGGGCGTGCCGGTTCAAGTCCGGCTCCGGGCACTTCGGGCACCTGCACCCTCCATCAAAGAGTTCACCGCGCGACCGTTGACAGCGGGCGCGTGCGGTCGGAAACTCATGTCCGAAAGTAAGTGAAGTAAACTTCACTATGCGAACGCGTCACACTGATGGAACAACGGACACACGGAGGCTGGTCGATGCGCACCACCGTCGGCATCATCGGAGCGGGCCCCGCCGGCCTCCTCCTCGCCCGGCTGCTCCACAACGCCGGCATCGCCTCGGTCGTCCTGGAAAGCCGCGACCGCGCCTACGTCGAGCATCGGCAGCGGGCCGGAATCCTGGAACAGGGCACGGTGGACGTACTGCGCGCGGCCGGCGCCGGGGAGCGCATGGACCGTGAGGGCCTGCGCCACGACGGCATAGAGCTGCGCTACGCCGGGAAGCGCCACCGCGTGGACTTCCCCGCCCTCACCGGCGGCCGGTCGGTGATGGTCTACGCCCAGACCGAGGTCTGCAAGGACCTCATCGCCCTCCAGCTCAAGGAGGGCGGCCCGCTTTTGTTCGAGGCGGAGGCGCTGGCCGTCGAGGGCGCCGACACCCCCAGCCCCCGCGTCCGCTTCCGGCACGAGGGCGTCGAGGACGTCCTGGAGTGCGATTACGTCGTCGGCTGCGACGGCTTCTGGGGAGTGGCCCGCGAAGCGGTCCCGGCCCCGGTGTCCCGGACCTTCGAGCGGACGTACCCCTTCGGCTGGCTCGGCATCCTCGCCGACGTCCCGCCCTCCCACGACGAGCTGGTCTACGCCCACCACGACCGCGGCTTCGCCCTGCTGTCCATGCGCTCCCCGTCCGTCTCCCGGCTCTACCTCCAGGTGCCCGAGGGCGCCGACGCCGAGGCGTGGAGCGACGACGACATCTGGGCGGAACTGGAGCGCCGGTTCGAGACCGCGGACGGCTGGCGCCTGGAGCGCGGCCCGATCACCCAGAAGTCGGTCACCCCGATGCGCTCCTACGTCCACGAGCCGATGCGGCACGGCCGTCTGTTCCTGGCCGGCGACGCGGCCCACATCGTGCCGCCCACGGGAGCCAAGGGCCTCAACCTCGCCGTCGGGGACGTCGTCACCTTCGCCAGGGCACTGACGTACGAGAAGGAGACCGGCTCGGCCGAGCTGCTCGACGCCTACTCGGCGACCTGCCTCAGCCGCGTCTGGCAGGCCGAACGGTTCTCCTACGACATGACGACCCTCCTGCACCGCGCCCCCGACGCCACTCCCTTCGAGGACCGCCTCCAGCTGGCCCGGCTGGAACGGCTCGCCTCCTCCCGGGCCGCCGAGACCGACCTGGCCGAGGGGTACACGGGGTTCCCGTTCGGGTGAGGGGGGCGAGAGAGGGTGGGGCCCGCCGTGGCTGGGAATCACGGGGCCGCGTAGCGTGTTGCGCACCACGACGAGGGAAAGATCCTCCCCAAGCACTAGGGTCATTCCTTTGCCTACCTATTACTCTTGAGCCAAGGCCCACACAGACGGTGGCCATGGAGGAGTGAAATGAGGAGCAGCAACCCGGTCTTCTCGCGACGGGGGTTCAGCCGCGACAACGGCTACGCGGGCTTCAACACCGCGCCGCAGGCCGGGGGCGCAGCTGTAGGCACCCAGGGCAACCCGTACGCGCAGCCGCAGGCCGGCAACCCGTACGCGCAGAACCCGTACGCGCAGCAGGACCTTCAGCAGGGCGCACCGCCGCAGGCCCCGGTCACCACCGGCCGCATGACGATCGACGACGTCGTCCTGCGTACCGGCACCACACTCGGCGTCCTGATCGTCACGGCCGCGCTCGCCTGGGCGCTGCTGCCGATCGACGACGCCAACATCAGCCGTTCGTACGGCATCGGCATCGGTGCCGCGCTGATCGGCATGGTCCTGGCCTTCGTCCAGTCCTTCAAGCGCAAGGCATCGCCCGCGCTGATCCTGACGTACGCCGCGTTCGAGGGTGTGTTCCTCGGCGTCCTGTCCAACATCGTCGACAACCGGATCGCCGACGGTGCGGCCATGCAGGCCGTGATCGGCACGATGGCGGTGTTCGCCGGTGTGCTGGTGGCGTACAAGGCGGGCTGGATCCGCGTCAACCGCCGGTTCGTCGGTTTCGTCATGGCGGCCGCGCTCGGCTTCATCCTGCTGATGATGGTGAACCTGCTGTTCGCCGTCTTCGGCGGCGGTGACGGCCTCGGCTTCCGCAGCGGCCCGCTCGGCGTGGTCTTCGGCGTCGTCGGCATCCTGCTGGGCGCCTGCTTCCTCGCCCTGGACTTCAAGCAGGTCGAGGACGGCATCGCGTACGGCGCGCCGCGCGAGGAGGCGTGGCTGGCGGCCTTCGGGCTGACGCTGACGCTGGTGTGGATCTACATGGAGTTCCTGAGGATCATCGCGATCCTCAACAGCAGCGACTAGCACGTACCGCGTGCGACGACATGCGCGAAAGGGCCCCGGGTTCCGTCCCGGGGCCCTTTGTCGTGGTGCTGCCGTGGTGCGCGCCTAGAGGAAGTTGCGCGCCGCCCTCCTCAGGTCGTACTCGTGGACGATCGCCTTCGCGTGGCCGTACGCGAGGTTGTGCTCATGGCGGAGCCAGCTGACCTTTTCCTCGAAGCGGAAGAGAGAAGGGCCTTCTTCGACGGTGCGGAGCCAGTCGGACACTTCACGACCGGTGCACTGGGGGATGCGGGCGAGCATGTTGCGGTGGGTCTCCTCGGAGAGGACGTGGGACATCGGCGCCTCCGGACGCAAAGGGGATGTAAGCCGGTCCTTCAGGTCACGGTGCCTGAGCGCGCGCCCGTTGGCAACAGTCCCGGTGGGGCGCGTACGCTCGCGGCGTGGTGGATACGACGCGTCTGTGCCGTGCAGTGGATCATTTTGCCGACCGGTTGCGGGCCGCGCCGCAGAGTCGCCTGCAGCGGGGGGCTGCCGCTGAGGCGCTGGGTCTGGCCAGGGAGTTCGCTCGGTGGGCGCAGGAACTGGAGGCGCCCGGGGCGGAGCCTCGGGAGATGCCGGATGCGGGGATGTTCGCCGCCGCCGACCAGATCACCGTCGCGGTGCATGACTTGGCCCTCGTGCTTACGGACGAGGGCCAGGTCGATGATGCGGTGCGGTTGGTGGAGGAGGCGCAGAAGCGGGCGGGGGTCTGAGGCGCGTGGGCGGGTGCGAGTCCGCTGTGGCTGGTCGCGCCCACGCGGCGGAGCCGCACATCGCTTCAGCCCCGCGCCCCTGGGCGTGCTGCGGTCCCCGGTGCCTTAGAGCTCCGAACAAAAGTGGAGCCCGGCTCGCGGCGTCTGGCACGCACGCTCGCCGCGTTGCCGAAAGCCCCTAGTAGCTCCGCTACGAGGAGCTTCCGGCGCCTTGCGATCGCACGCACCAGACGCCGCGAGCTGATCGGACTCCACTTTTGTTCGGAGCTCTTAAAGCGAGGCTATGACTTTGTCCGCCAGGATGTAGACGTTCTCCTCGCCGCACGCGAACGTCAGCGTGTACGCGCCCGAGATGCCCGAGCCGCCGAGCAGGGTCGGTGTCTCGCCGGCGCTCAGGGCCTTCGCCAGGCGTTCGGCTGTCTCGCGGTGGCCCGGGGTCATGCAGAGGGTGGTGCCGTCGGCGAAGACGTAGACGTCGAGGGTGCCCAGGGGGCCGGGGCGGACGTCGGCCAGCTCGACCTGGGACGCGGCGAGTTCCTCCAGCGTGGCCACCGTGCGTTCGTGGTCGTTCGCGACGGGTGACGAGACCGGGACGAAGTCCGGGTGCGAGGGGTGGCGGCGGCGGGCGGCGGCCAGCTCCGCGGAGTCCCCGGCGAACTCGTCGGCGTCGGCGCCGTGCTCGGCGACCGGCTCCAGGCCCACGAAATCGGCCTGCCGGGGCAGGAACAGCTCACTGTCGGGCAGACCCAGCAGTGAGGGCGCGTCAGAGGCGTCACGGGCCTCCTGCGCGGCCCAGAAGGCCCGCGCCTCGGCGAGCTCGCGCTCACGTTCCTCGGCGAGGGCCTCGGCCACGGCGGCGCGTATCTCATCGACGTCGGCGGAGTGGCGGGCGGCCGGCACGCGACCCAGCGCCGCGGTGGCGTTGCCCGCGGCGATCTCGTTGTGCAGGGCGGCGACCTGTCGGCGCAGCACCATGAGGGTGCGCAGCACGGCGACGCCCACGGCGCCCGTGGCGGCCGTGGTGACCAACAAGGCGATCGGCATGGCGCTCACTGACGTACTCCCGGTTCAAAGTCGACCCCCGACTTCCTACATCAGCTTGAAGGGCGGACTATCCAGCTGTCAGTGCGTAACGTCACGAAACGGACAGCGCTTTGGCCTGGGGGGTGTTGCTGGAGTGGTGCTGACCTGCGTGAATCCCTTTTCGGGGGAGATAGGTCACATCCTGGGTGAGATTGGATCACAAATCGGCCCAGAGCCTGGGGGGTTCCCAGGTTCCGGGCCGATGGGTGACGCTTGGTTCCTGTGCGATTACCGTGAGTTGGTCAGCTCAGGCGCTCGATGACCATCGCCATGCCCTGGCCGCCGCCGACGCACATCGTCTCCAGGCCGAACTGCTTGTCGTGGAACTGGAGGGAGTTGATGAGCGTGCCGGTGATGCGGGCGCCGGTCATGCCGAAGGGGTGGCCGACGGCGATGGCACCGCCGTTGACGTTCAGCTTGTCGGGGTCGATGCCGAGCTCGCGGTAGGAGGGGATCACCTGGGCGGCGAACGCCTCGTTGATCTCGACCAGGTCGATGTCCTCGATGGTCAGGCCCGCGCGGCGCAGGGCCTGGTTGCTCGCGTCCACGGGGCCGAGGCCCATGATCTCGGGGGAGAGGCCGGAGACGCCGGTCGACACGATGCGGGCGAGCGGGGTCAGGCCGAGTTCGCGGGCCTTGGTGTCGCTCATGATGACCAGCGCGGCGGCGCCGTCGTTCAGCGGGCAGCAGTTCGCGGCGGTGACCATGCCGTCGGGGCGGAAGACCGGCTTGAGGCCCTGGACGCCCTCCAGGGTGACGCCGGCGCGCGGGCCGTCGTCCTTGGAGACGACCGTGCCGTCCGGGAGGGTGACCGGGGTGATCTCGCGCTCCCAGAAGCCGTTCTTGATGGCTTCCTCGGCGAGGTTCTGGGAGCGGACACCGAACTCGTCCATGTCCTGGCGGGTGACGCCCTTCCAGCGGGCGAGGTTCTCGGCGGTCTGGCCCATCGCGATGTAGGCGTCCGGCACGAGGCCGTCCTCGCGCGGGTCGTGCCAGGTGGTGCCCTCCTGCTCCGCCACGGCGGCGGTGCGGGCCTCGGCCTCGGCGAAGAACGGGTTGTGCGTGTCGGGGAGGCTGTCGGAGTTCCCCTTGACGAAGCGGGAGACCGTCTCGACGCCGGCCGAGATGAAGACGTCGCCCTCGCCGGCCTTGATGGCGTGCAGGGCCATGCGGCTGGTCTGGAGCGAGGAGGAGCAGTAGCGGGTGACCGTGCAGCCGGGGAGGTGGTCCATCCCCATCTGTACGGCGACGATCCGGCCGAGGTTGTTGCCCTGCTCGCCGCCGGGCAGACCACAGCCGAGCATGAGGTCGTCGATGTCCCTCGGGTCCAGCTCGGGGATCTTGGCCAGTGCGGTCTGGATGATGGTGGCGGTCAGGTCGTCGGGGCGCAGGTCCTTCAGGGAGCCCTTGAAAGCGCGGCCGATGGGAGAGCGGGCGGTCGAGACGATCACGGCTTCGGGCATGACGGCTCCATTGGCGTACGGGGGTTGTGCAGGGCTGTCTGGGAAGTTACCCGTACGTATGGTCGGGGTCACGCTCATGGCGGTGTGACCCTGACCGCAGTTTTCTAAGCGCTTGCTTTTCTCGCCCCCGCCGCCCCTTCCCGTCCCGTCCCCGGGGGCTGCGCCCCCGGAACCCGCTTCGGCCCGAAAGGCCTCGTCCTCAAACGCCGGACGGGCTGAGATGGGGCTGACCATGTGGGTGGGCAGGGACCCGCGCCTCCACGCATCTCAGGGAGACGGGGAAACGGGGGTCGGTTCCGACACCGGGACCCGCCGGCGCCGGCGGCGCTTGAGCAGGGCCCACGGCCCCTTCGGGCCCGTCGGCATCGCCGCCGTGACCTCCGTACCGGCCTCGGACGCGGCCTCCGCCGCGGCTCGGGCGACCGGCAGGAAGCCCTCGCGGCGGGAGGCGTCCGGGCGCTCCTCGTCCGCGGGCCAGAGGCCGAGGGCTGCGCAGACCGTGGGGAGGACCGCCATCGCGGCCGTGGCGTAGCCCTCCGCCGAGGGGTGGTAGTTGTCGGGGCCGAACAGCTCGCGCGGGTTCGCCGCGAACTCGGGGCCCAGTAGATCGCCCAGCGAGACCGTACGGCCGCCCTGCTCGACGGCTCCGATCGTCTGGGCGGCCGCCAGCTGGCGCGAGGCCCGGCGGGCCAGCCAGCGCAGCGGCTGCTGCACGGGCTCGATCGTGCCCAGGTCGGGACAGGTGCCGACCACCACCTCCGCGCCGGCCGTGCGCAGCCGTCGTACCGCCGCCGCCAGATGACGTACCGAGCGGGTCGGCGGCATCCGGGTGGTCACGTCGTTCGCCCCGATCATGATCACGCAGATGTCGGGGACCGGATCCGGGTCGGCCAGGATCAGCGCCACCTGGCGGTCCAGGTCGTCGGAGGTCGCCCCGGGGAGGGCGACGTTACGGAGCACCACCGGGCGTTCCGCCACCGCGGCCAGGCCCGACGCCAGCAGCGCGCCCGGCGTCTGTCCGCCCCGGTGGACGCCCTGGCCGGCGGCCGTGGAGTCGCCCAGCATCACCAGCCGCAGGGGCGGTTCGCCGGGCCTGGTGTAGGAACTGCCGTACCGGCCGTCCGCCTGCGGGACGCACGCCGTCCCGTTGCCCACCTGGCGCTTGGCCAGCTGCACCTCCGCCAGCACCAGACCCATGGCCGCCGCGCCCACCAGACCGATACCACCGCCGCCGTACGCGGCACCGGCCGCGATCCGCCGGGCCACCCTCGCCCTCGACATGCTCGTCATGCGTCGCCGCCACCTCCTTGTGTCCGTACATCAAGTCCTTGCCCCGTACGGACCGTCGCCCAATCTCAACGGGGAGTGAACGACCGTCACGTGTTCCGAAGAAGCCATAGGCTGGCGGAACCAATCACGACCATTTCTTTTGCAAGCATCCGGAGACAAACGGTGCAATTCCACGACTCGATGATCAGTCTCGTCGGCAACACCCCGCTGCTGAGGCTCAACAGCGTGACCAAGGGCATCAGGGCGACCGTCCTGGCCAAGGTGGAGTACTTCAACCCGGGCGGCTCGGTGAAGGACCGCATCGCCCTGCGCATGATCGAGGCGGCGGAGGAGAGCGGCGCGCTCAAGCCCGGCGGCACGATCGTCGAGCCGACCAGCGGGAACACGGGTGTCGGGCTGGCCATCGTGGCGCAGCAGAAGGGGTACAAGTGCATCTTCGTGTGCCCCGACAAGGTGAGCACCGACAAGATCAACGTGCTGCGGGCGTACGGCGCCGAGGTCGTGGTCTGCCCGACCGCCGTGGACCCGGAGCACCCCGACTCCTACTACAACGTCTCCGACCGGCTGGTCCGTGAGACGCCCGGCGCGTGGAAGCCCGACCAGTACTCCAACCCGAACAACCCGCTCTCCCACTACCACTCGACCGGCCCTGAGCTGTGGGAGCAGACGGAGGGGAAGATCACCCACTTCGTCGCGGGCGTGGGCACCGGCGGCACCATCTCCGGTACGGGCCGCTACCTGAAGGACGCCAGTGACGGTCGCGTGAAGGTCGTCGGCGCCGACCCCGAGGGTTCCGTCTACTCCGGCGGCTCGGGACGGCCGTATCTCGTCGAGGGTGTCGGTGAGGACTTCTGGCCCACCGCCTACGACCGGACCGTCGCCGACGAGATCGTGGCGGTGTCGGACAAGGACTCCTTCCAGATGACCCGTCGGCTGGCCAAGGAGGAGGGCCTGCTGGTGGGCGGCTCCTGCGGGATGGCAGTCGTCGCCGCGCTGAAGGTCGCCGAGCGGCTCGGGCCCGACGACGTCGTGGTCGTCCTGCTGCCCGACAGCGGGCGCGGCTACCTCAGCAAGATCTTCAACGACGAGTGGATCGGTCAACATGGGTTCAGCGAAGACCAGCCCAGCACCGAACCAACAGCCGGGATGGTACTAGCGAAGAAGGCAGAGGCAGAGGCGGGAGGCATCCCGAGCTTCGTGCACATGCACCCTGACGAGACCGTTGGGGAGGCAATCAGCGTGCTGCGCGAGTACGGGGTATCTCAGATGCCAGTGGTAGCCCCCGGAGCGGGGCACCCTGACGTGATGGCTGGGGAGGTGGTTGGCGCAGTGGAAGAGCGAGTCTTGTTGCACGCCGTGTACGTCGACCGCACCCCCTCAGACGCGCCTCTGTCGAAGCACATGTCAGACCCGCTGCCGGTAGTAGGTGCAGGTGAACCGGTAGCGCGTCTGATGTCCGCCCTCGAAGGTCGAGACGCGGCGGTCGTCCTGGTGGATGGCAAGCCCGCCGGGATCGTCACCCGTCAAGATCTCTTGGCCTTCCTGTCCACTCAGGAGCGCAAATGATCGAGAAGCCAGAAGTTTCAGAGCACCGTGACGCGTGGGTCGAACGGGAGCTGAGCAAGCTCCTGCCAGTCATCACGGAGGAGTCATGGAACGAAGTGTGGGCCGTGATCGGCCCTAAGGCAGCCTGACCCTTTAAACAGCACGGCCCCCAGGGGAACCGCTAGCGCTAACTAGCGACCTGGGGGCCTACCGCTAGCGCTAACTAGCGGGAACACCTTGAGAGGCATCCTCAAGATGCAGGTCCAGCGTACAAGGCACACCCGTGCCTACGTACAGATCCCCAACGGGATCGCACGTCACGAATCCCTCAGCCTTGAGGCTGTCGGACTCCTCACCCGTCTCCTGTCGCTCCCGGACGCCAACGGCGCAACGGTCGAGCGCATCACCTCCAAGGTTCCCAACGGCCGCCGCTCTGTCGGCAACGCCATGAACGAGCTGATCCACCACGGCTACGTGAAGCGGGCCAAGGTCCAGGACCCCGAGACGGGGCGATGGGTCACCCTCACCACCGTCACGGACTCTCCGGGTGACCACATGCCGACTGTCGGGGAGCCGACTGGTCAGGCTGTCGGCGCTTCTCCCAAGGGAGAAAAGACCCCGGAGGAAATGACCTCCCTACCTGAGCCCGTCGAGCAGCCTTCTGGCTGCACGGACGAGAGCAAGCAGGAAGGGGAGGGATCTTCCGACCAGATCGACACACAGACTTCCGGAACCGCTGACTCGGTGACCGGTCGAGCCGTGGCCTGTCTCGGCCGCCTGGGGCGCGTAGAGCCCCAACTGAAGCTGTCCATGCGGGAATGCATGCGCCTCGCTCCGCTGGCCGCTCAGTGGCTCTCTGATGGCTTCCACGAGATGGAAGTGATCAAGACCCTCACCAGGGCTCTCCCCGAGCCCGTTGAATCCGCGGTGGCCCTGGTCTCCTACCGCCTCAAGAACCACGAGCCCCAGAAGGCCGCCCCGGTGCTGTCGACGCCTGCCGTCGCTCCTGTGCAGCGGGCCAAGTGCCCCGAGTGCGAAGTGATCTTTCCTCTCGGCCACCCCGGCGGCATCTGCCGCAACTGCCGCTGACTGCGGCTGAGCACTCCCAACCACCCACTCTGAAAGGACGAGTGTGTCTACCTCCGCAACCCCTTGGTACATCAAGGGCATCCTGTACGTAGCTCTGCCGGCTGCATGCCTCGCTGCCCTCTACCTCTCGATTCCCGGAGAGGTCGACTTGGCGCGAACGGCCGGATGGTCTGAGAGGTACGCGCCTGCCATGCCCGTGTGCCTCTCGGTGTACGCCCTCTCTGCGGGTGCCATCGCCACGTACCGCAGGAAGATGAAGCTCCCCGGACAGGTGACAGCTCTCATCGGATCTGTCATGGCGCTGCTGTTGGCCATGAGCGCGCAGAGCATCTCTCACCTGATCGAGCAGAGCTACATGGAAGGTTCCGCTCTCCTGGTGGTGGCGGTCTCTTGCGTCCCCCCTCTCACCATCGCGCACCTGGTGCACATGGCTGAGACTCCCACGCAGGTCAAGTCTGCGGCTGAGGAGCTGGAAGAGCTGAGGGACCTCACGCAGACCCTCATGACGGCCCTGGTTGCCTCTGAGAGCCGTGCTCTCCTCTCTCACTCCGGTCGGGTGCTCGTGGAGGTGGAGAGGGTCTCTCAGACCGTGGAGGAGCTGACGGAGGAAGCTGAGGAACTCTCCGAGGAACTTGAGGGATCTCTCAACGAGGGGCGGGCTGCCAAGCCTCGCAGGAAGGTTCTCGCTCTCACCCGAGAGACCATCGAGCAGACTCGGGAGACCCTCAAGGCTGAGGGCAAGAAGCCGACCGTTGAGAGGGTCTGTGAGGCCCTGGGGATCTCTCAGGCGTCCTACTACCGGTACCGAGCGGCGTAGCCCCTCAGACGCGAACGAGGGCCCTCCCCGGGATACGTGGGGAGGGCCCTCAGCTCTGAGTGTACGTGATCAGGTCAGACGGTCTGCTGCCTGGCGAAGTCAACGAAGTGATCCCACTGAGAGAGGGGGAAGGTGAGAGTCCCTTGTTCGGGGCTCTTGCTGTCCCGGACAGGGACAAGACCAGAGGTAGCGGCGACGTTGGGGGCCACTTCAAGGCAGTTTCCCCCTCCGTTGCCGCTGTAGCTCGACGCGACCCACCGGGCTCCGGTCAGGTCAGGGGTGGTGCTCATCAGGAAGTGCCTCCATAACGGACCGGATCAGGTCCGCAGACTTGATGGGGGACAGGGCAGAAGCGCTGAGCAGATCGTAGGCCCGAACCTTGGCCAACACCTCTGCCTTTTCTTCCAGCAGTGTCCCCGAACTGATGCTCTCCTCATAGGCTACTTGCTGCCCTGAGTCGAGCGTCCAGAGCGACAGTGACCCACCTGCAAGAGCGTGGCCCCCGTGGGAGAACGGAAGCACCTGGACGAACGAGGTTGGTGTGAGGGCAAGGTCCGCAAGCGCGGCCAACTGTTCCCCCATGACGTGTGGGCCGCCGTAGGGCCGTCGCAAGACAGCCTCATCCAGGATCACCGAGTAGTCCGGCCGTGGCTCCCCCAGTAGAAGCGCCTGACGGCTCAGGCGGAGCGTCCACAGCTCTTCAATCTCGTCCTCACTGGCCTTGGGGTTGTGCGTGCGGAACTGGGCACGCGCGTAGTCCTCGGTCTGGAGCAGGCCAGGAACGATCTGGGGTGTGTACTCCCGGATGATGAGCGCTTGAGCCTCAAGCTCCATCCGACGCCGGAACTTGTCCGGGTGGGCTTCCTTCTTACAGAGCGCGTACAGCTCAGTGAAGATCCCACCCGCCTCGAACAGCTCGTCAAGCTGTGCCGGCAGCTCGGGCGGAGGCATGTACTCAGCCGTCTCGACCCGCGCTAAGTGGCTCTTGCTGATGGTCAGCTTCCCCGCCAGGGCCTCAAGGGTCAGCGACCGATCTTCTCGATACCCCCTGAGCTTCGCCCCGAACAGGTGTCGGGCGCTGAGTTCAGGAGTCAACTCCCTTGATGGCCTTGGCATGTGTGCACTCCCGTTTTCCCAAGATTGAAGTTGGGACAAGAACTGCTAGGGATCGTAGGCGACTGAGGGTGACGATGGGAGTGCACAGGGAGAACGGCCCCTGAGAGAGGTATCCCCCATGCCTGAAGCAGCCAACGAGACCCCCCAAGCCACGACAGTAGAGGCGCGATGGCGGCCCAAGACTGACGAGATCGTCAGGGACGCCGAGAGCGACAAGGTCGGTGTCTACAAGGCGACTTATGACGGAGTCGCCTACCTCCGCCCCGTGGGTGGCGGGTGCGAGTGGCCCACCGATCAGGGGAACCTGCGTAAGGCCACGCAGGAGGAGAAGGTAACCGCTCGGCTCAAGGCGGAGAACCGTAGGAGCAGTGGCTACTGATGACCGTCCGAGCTGTACTGAGGTACGTCACCTACCTCCTCCGGAAGGACGAGACGGCAGAGGACGAGTTCGCAGCTCGTTGTGTCTGGGGAGACGAAACGGAGTGTGGGGCGGAGTCGGGGAACATGCAGACTCCTGAAGAGGTGCACGACTGGCAGGTGAAGCACACAGAGGAGACCCGGCACAACCGGTACCGCCGTGTACGGGCTGACTACCAACTGTGGGTGCCCACCGAGCACGTACCGCCGGCAGAGCGGCACCCCTCCAATCCCCAAGGTCTTGAACCGGCGAAAGTCGACCGGGTGAAGGTGTGACCGGTGACCAGCCGTCCACTGACGACTGGATTTTAGGCCGCTGCTGGCTGTACTGCCTTCGCGTCGACATTCCTGTCAAGTGGATAGGGCCCATACGAATACGCCTTGGCGAGGTTCCCATGTTCGGTTGCGCAGACTGCCGCACCCAACTTGAGGCCTTGGCCGAGCAAGTCATCAGGGAAACGGACCTGCATACCGCCTTGGTGGCTCGATAGACACCCACCCCGCCGGATGACACGTCGATGGTTTCCCCCAATTGTCGAACAGGCCCGGCGGGGTGGGGCTGCACTTCTCTGTCGGTGTCCTTGAATTGGGCGATCCTCAAGGGGGGGACAACGAGTGTCCGACAGAGAGCCCATGAAGTAGCCATGTCGCGGGAAATAACGGCCTCGTCGGCTGCATCCGGTCCGATCCCGGACATGGGCGCAGACTGGCCCCGACCGTTCTCGTCCCCCCGAAGGGCGGTCGGGGTCTCTTCGTACCTGAGAGAGGGAAAATGCCTTTCCGCTGCACTGCCAGGGCGTTCATGCCGCCCACTACGGCTCGGTTGGGGCGAGAGGTCGCCCCCTACCTGGATGACAAGGACGAATATCCAGACGAGGGACCGGAAGAGCCGTATCAGTGCCAGCTAGCGGACACCGAGCACGACTTTCACGCCTGCTTTTACCGGACCATCGCAGCTTCAGACAAAGAGGTCTGGTTCTGTTGGGACGAAGAGACTGATCTCTACTACGTGACCATCCGTGAAATCTGCTGGAGCCAGCGAAGGACAGGCTCTAGCGCGTGTGTGTTGTTCAAAAGCCATCCGGGAGTCTGTGACTGGGGATACGTCGATCCTGATTGGATCGCCCTCTGTGCCAAGTTGGACCAGGCGATATCCCATTACCAAGAACACGGCGTCATGCCGGACTTTAATGACCTGTGAACACACTTTCAGTAGGGGAAATGGAGCAGACCACCGTTTATCGAGACCTTCGGGGTCTCCTAGTCGATCCTTGCCGGAATTGCGGTCGTTGGTCGGGTGCCGGCATCACTTGCTGTGTGCCTTGTTCCAATGGCGGTAAATACCCCCATCAGGCATTGTGCGAGAGAAACGAGCACGAACGCACGAGATACCCCAGAGAATTCCTTGATCCTCGGGATATCTGCCCCAAGTGTGAGAGGTCACTGATCACTGAAGACTGGGTCTTCAGGGATAGTCGATGGCGGTGCAGGAACATCGCCTCTTGCGGGTGGAGAGGCGACAGGCCAAGCACCTGAGCCGGGGTATACCAACCGGCTCCATAGATTACGTACGTGTCCTCTGGCCTCGAACGGGACGAAGAAGCCCTGAAGTGTGAGCCACGGAACAATGATGTTGTTACCTCACCCAAGTGATGCATCATTGCGAGCCCGCTGAGGGGGCCTCGAAGCCGCGGTGCCGGCTGTGGGAGGTCGAGTAAGGGAGCTGGAGCGCGGACCAGCGGATTAGCGCTTGTTCCCTTGTGAATGTTGAAACCCGTACACGATGGAAGGAAGGCGCCCCTGCGGTCCTCGTGAGTTCATTTTCGTTATATTACCCCGTATGTATGCACCACATGGTGTGAGGTAACATTAATAACCTTGTGCGCTTGTGAATGATAATGATGCATAGGCTAAGTGATGCATAGATACGAGCGTCAATAGGAGCGCTATTCGTGCGTGAATTCAGGTGCATTCTTTGTGCGTTTGTGAACACTGCACGCTGCCCCTGGGGGTGCAGTCGAGTGCGCAGCCCTAGGCCAATTGTGTGATGTGGGTCACGGACATAGCTACGTGAATGCGGACACAATAGGCATGGCTCAATGTCCAATATGAGGCATCTATATACCTGGCATGGGTATATATGAAACAACCTTGCATATCACAGACGCATAACATGCCTGCCTGCTATGCCCCTTTATGACTGATGTAAAGGTAAAGGGAATGCAAATAAGTTGCCTGCCGGGTGGTGGGGTATTCTGTCCTAGTTTGGTGTGATTGCCGGCCGGGTGGCTCACCCCTTCTGACCTGCGGTTTTGCGGCACTATGCGTGAGCGCGCGTCTTCATCCCAAGCTCATTCCCAAAGTTGCCTGCCGGGTGGAAATCGGGAAACGTACTCCCTGCAACACCGACCGCGCCGAACCGGAGCGGCCCCGGAGTACCGCCCCAGAAGGGGAGTGCGGAAACGGGGTCAGCAGAGAAGGGGATTCAGGCGCAAGGGGTTAGGGGTTGATGAATGACCAGCCTCGGTGGTGGTCCGGCCGTGAATGCGACGGGTGACACCGAAGAACACGTTCCTTGATAACTGGATAGCGAGTCTGAGTGGCAGTCGTGCTGACTGGTCATTCTCTGAGCGTGAGTATGTGACGCGCTCTCTGAACGGGTCTGTAGGTCTCGTGAGTTAACCGGTACACCGTGGGTGTGCGTCGGGCTCTCACCTGAAACCACAAGCCTTCTGAGAGCGTCTGACGGGGTCTTGCCTGCCGTGGCAAGGGCTAGCGAAAACGCATTGACGGGATGACACAAGAGGCAGGCTGACACGACGACGCGCGTCCTCTCACTCTCCGAGTGAGCATCCATAGGAGCAGGCTGCCAACCTGCGACCGATAACCGGGATTGGTCTTCCGGGATGAATAGACCTACATGCCTAGCAATTGTGGCGTGAGACAAGCTGTGAAAGCCGTTGTGCCGTTCCCACGGAACCAATCAACACAAGCGGAAACAGTGCGGCTGACAAAGCATGAGGGAAGCACGTAACGCACAACTGAGATTGCCTACGGCTCACACACAACGGATTGCGGCAAGCGTGCTAGCGGCACGGTGACTGATACTCGCCCGACCGTCTGAGTGCGTCTCTAAGCGTCCACCGTGAGTGAGTCGGGGGGAGTGTCGGTTAGGCACTTGCAAGGGCCCGTGAGGGCCGTATTGCAGACATGAACGGAGAGAGATGGTCTGCAAATGGAACAACACATGCCCGTGTGAAACGGGAACTGTGCGCGTCCGATTCTGTTGGTGGAAAGACAGGGACGTCGTGCGGGAAGTGACTGTCACTATGCGGCCGGAATTTGCAAGCCGCATCCTGGCACGTCTCAAGGTTACTTCTCCGGATACGACCATGACGTACAACCATTTCTAGGGGGAGTAATGGCAGTAACCGCTGAAACCACGTCCGCTAACCGTGAGCGCGGGCTCATCCCGGTTGGTAGCTACTCGTTTCACCGCGAGTACGCCAATCACGATGTGTTTGAGGTGAGCGTCACGGATGCGGCAGGCACGTTCCGCTATGAGGTCCGGGCATGGGGAAACATGATCCGTAGCGTAGAGGCATTCACCAGCAGCATTGCGCATGTGGGTATCTGTCAGCGTGCAAAGGTGGATATCTACCGCACGGGCTATGCCCTGGTGAACGGCTACAACGTGCGAGTCACCCCGCTTTCGTAGGGGAGTCGGGTACACAGTGGATTTAGGGATACGTCTCCTGTGTGCCCTCTCACCCATTACGAATAGACGTAATGGAGCAAGGGGAGGAAACGCAATGAAGGTTATTGAGTGGCACTACGAGTTTGGTCGGGGCATGGGCTTTCAGCTCGTCCAGGGTCACATCCAGCTCAATGTGATTTGGGAATACGGGAAGGATGTCATCCGCGTACAGCGGACTGAGGGTGACACGCCCTTTGAGGACGTGCGCACGTTCCCGATTCCGTCCGACTACCGGGGTAAGTCTCGGCTGGACATTGCTGAGGGCATGCGGGATCACATGAAAACCGTGTGCCGGATCATGTGGCGTAAGGAATACGGCCAGGACGGGGTGACCGAATTCGACCGTGAATGGAAGCTCCTGGCGTTCCCCAAGGGAAGCAAGGTGCAGGAAGACACCGGTTTCAGTGGTCGCCTCTTGGGTGTCGTCGTCGGCCACGTGCGGTGCGGATCCGTGCGTGAAATCGAGATGCGCGTTACGTCGCGCAGGAATCCCCACTACAGGTGCGGGGAGATCATCCGCGTAGAGGTTACGAACCCCTGGCTTAAGTCTCGGGAGGTCTGAGCATGTCTCGACACCCGCGCATCGTCCTGGAAAGCACGTTGTCCCGTGAGCCTGAGGTGTTGTTCTACATGCTCAGGGGCGGCGTCCTCATCTCAGACGACGACCGGTATTTCTCGCGTGAAAGGGCTATCGCTGAGGTCGAGCGACGCAACGTCACAGACCCCGGACACACGTGCGTAGGTATTCCGTCCCGACTTACGGCATGCGAGGGGTGCGAGAACCATTTGGTGGACGTCATCTTTGATGCCGACGCGCGGCATCTGACGAACATCACATGGAAGCTCTGCGCGCGCCACGAGGAAGACTCCTACGCCTGCTATTCGGCCGAATACTGAGAGGGAAACAATGTCAAACAGAGTAGGCGTGCACTACAGCAGCTATGCAGCGGCGCAAGGGGTTAAGTGCATCCCCTTCTGTACGGAGGCAGTCACGCACTGGGCATGTGTTGAGGTCCGAGGAGACAAGCACCACCACTGTCAGGCTCGGTGCGAGACACACCGAAAGTCTGGCGAGTCCGGCACCACATATCGGCCTGTCAAGTAGGGGGAGCAATGTACGTAGCTCACATGGGCCCGTCGTGGCACCAGCGATTCAGGCAGCGCGCGGACGCCGTGGCGTACGCAGCTCGGTACGGGCTCGGTCCGTCATTCGTAGAACTGAACATGAGTAAGACCCGTTACCGGGCTCGTCCGGTAGTGGAGGCAAAGGGACTGACCCGGTTGCGCATTATGGGCAGCGGTTCGTAGTCGGCAGTTATGGCACACGGGTTTAGGGATACGTCCGTGTGCCTCACTGTTCACTGCGCCACAAAGGGCCCGGTAGACAAGTGGAGGGATCGTTATGTGTGAGGCAACGCGCACTAATGGGGACGGGTGCCCTAACCCAAGCAAGTTCATCGTTAACGGGCTTTTGCGAGCTGCGCAGTCCGCCGTATGCGGAGTGCACTTGCCTGGCACGGTTCGCCGATTGGCGACGTTCGATGATGCACGCTACTCGCACTCTGGGCGGCATGCGGGGACCGTGTTCCTGATTAAGCAGGGAGAGGCGTAATGACCGCATGGCTGGAGGCGGGCCGTAAGGCTGCCTCATACCTCGGCACGTCCGTTCCTGCGCAGTACCTGAAGCGGGGGGACATCATCACAGGCTTTCACCTGGAGCCTGTAGCGGTTGTGGAGGGTCCGGCCGTCCCACACCCGACCCATGAGGGTTGGTGGGTTCTCCGGACGTCTAACCACTACGGCGTAACCTCCAATGTCCTCACGGACGGGGAATGCAGGCGCGTCGGACGCGTTCCCCTGCGGAACACGGACCGCGACGCGTACGCGTCCCTGCTCGGTACCTGGGTGACCCCGTGTGGCTGCGTGCTCAACAAGGGCGAGCACTGCGAGGAATGCGGCCCGTACAACGGCGCGTCCCCCCTCTGCATGAACACGTGGCAGCGACGCCGATGAGTTGTGATCACGCGGAGTAGCTCCCGCCGGCACAACGTGACCGGACCAGTAGGACAGTTGGGCACGGAGGTTTAGGGATACGTCTCCGTGCCCTTCTCATGCCCGCTCGCAGGAGCGGAGAGAAGGGAACACGAAATGCAGGATTGGGAAACGGGCAAGTTCGTCATGACCAAGGTCGTGCGCCGTACGGCGTTCATCCTGGGCAAGTCGTCGCATCTGCGTGAGCAGCACGTTGCGCAGATGGCTAACGGGGACGTCCGCGTAATCTCCGTGCGGAATCCGGAACTGTACGACCGGACGGTGACGAGTCAGCGGCTTTGCAGCTCTTATGAGACTGCGGTGGGACTCGTAAGGGTCGTGGAAGCGTCGTACATCACTCAGGAACTCCCGGAGGTGAACGCGTAATGCGTATCCGACTCGTCATGGTCGCGCTCGCGGTTGTCTCCATTCTCGCGGGTGCAGTCAAGGCAGAGGCTCACACGGGCCACCACACTCCCCACATGTCCTACCGGGCCCGTGTGCTGGCCGGAACGGTCACCTATCGGCCCTGTGTCGTGCTGCGGCAGACCAGGGAGGGCCGTACGTGGTTCGTGGACATGGTCAGTGACACGTACGACGACGGAAAGCGTCGCACGGTCGCTCAGCAGATCAGCTATGTGCGTGAGGGCTGCCGAGAGATGACCCGCTAGCGATTGACCGTAGAGGGCATGGAAAGGTCACCCGGAATTCCGGGCGGAGATCATCCATGCCCTACTCGGCCAGTCTCTAGAGACAAGCTCAGAGGCTCGGGAAGAAAGGTGAACGAATGGCAGGAAGAGCGCTGTTCACCATCGAGACAATCCGCGCGACTAAGCGCGGGCTGTACGCGCTCCAGTCGCTTGAAATCACGTTCCTTGACGGAGACGTGATCCTCACGGGACGAGTGGTTGGCATCGGTAGCCGGATTTCCGCACGTACGGACATGCGGTTGCACGAGGACATTCACGTAAACCGCGTGCTGTCCGTGGAAGTCATCTAAGAAGGGGGCACACCTATGCCGGAATGGCAGCAGGGTGGGTATGACGGAGTCTTCTACCTGGGTAAGCAGGGGACCGAGGAATACGGCGGTTACGTCGTCAAGGTCGACAGTGAGCCGAACCCTGAGAAATGGTTCGCCTACGAGTACGACACGGACAAGCGCACTACCGTGTGGGTCGGGTGGGCGCCCACTCGGGAGGCCGCACAGACGGCCGTAAAGGGTGAGTTCCGGTGCGAGGTGTGGCGTAGCAAGGAACAGGGGCACTGCCCATTCCCTGGTGCGGTCGTCCGCAGCAAGGAATACCGGGGTGAGTTGCTGCGAATGGTTCTGTGTGGTGAGCACTCGGCAGTTATGGACGGGTGGGAGACGCACCGAATCGAGGAATTCCGGGCCAGATACGGGCTGCTGCCCGATGTGGCTGTTTACGGGGAGCGTGCTGTTCCTCTGCTGGATCACCCGACCATTCGGGAATGCGTCTTGGACGCAACCACCATGACTGAGCGGAACATGTGGATTGCGCTTAACCGCGTGGTCCGTCCGCTGGCCGAACTCCAGCGCTCGCGTGCCCACTACGCACGCTTTCCACTCGACCTGAACAAGCGCCCGTGCATCGATGCACGGGCGGGGTGGAAGCGGACGCAAGAGCAGGCACAGGGCATGTACGCGGTCTACATGCGCGAGGACCACGGGCAGGAAAACGCCACTCTCCCGAATGAGCTGCTGCGGCTCATCGAGCGTGAGGCCGCCGAATACCTCAAGAACAAGAAGGGCGGTAAGTGAGAATGCGTCGCCAGTCTCAGGCAATCGCAATGACGCTTCGCTGGCTCTTGTACGTCAGTGAGCCGGGGGCTAAGTACAAGACGTACCCGAACGGTCCGGGCTCCCGTCCGGTCTTGGTGACCTACACCGAGCAGGAACGGGCGGAGTGGGGCCAGGAGCGGGACCGGGTGTTGGCCGAATGGGAGAGCACCGATTCGGACGGTTTCCACTCCTGGAAGGTGGCAACGGCGGCCATGCGCGGGGGTGACGACTCGGCCCTTTCTAAAGGCTGGTCGGCCCTGATGCTGGCCGAGGACGGAATGCGCATCGTGGACCCGTGCGCGCATTGCCAGGAATGCCGCTCTAACGGTCGCTAGACGCTGAGCTTGGGGCACGGAGGAATAGGGATACGTCTCCGTGCCCTTTGCTTTGTCTCTAAGGAAGGGAACAAACATGGTGCACATGACCTGTGGAGCGTGTGGCGGATTGGTACTCGTCACCGTAAAGCAATGGAGGGAAGAGAACACGGTTCCCTGTCCGGGCTGCCCCGATGGGGGCGTTGACCTGGTGCATGCACGACGTCACGCGGACGACATCTAACCGAGAAAGGAACGCACGCAATGACTGAGCAGACCCCCGAACTCCCCGAGCTTGACCCCGTACTGAAGACGGGACTCAATGACCGAAACGTCAAGAGTGCGACTAAGGCACTCGCCCGTATTCACGAACTGGGCTGGGAGCCGCTCGCGCCCTACCCCGGAAGTGACACGCACTGGAAGGTGCGTTGCCTCCTGGGATGCCAGGAGGAAGGCAACTGGGAAGGCGTCATGTTCTACAGCCACATGCGCCGTGCACGGCGTCACAAGCGGTGCCTTTCCAAGGACCTTCAGGCACTGGCCATTGAGGCTCTGAACAACTCCCGCAAGTAGTCGGGTGAGCTTGGGACGCGGTGAGTCGGGATACCTTCCCGCGTCCCTTACTCGGTCGATTCGAGAGGGGAAACACATGCAGGTAACCGAGGCCACTGCCACTCATGCGGCAGTCGGCATCATGTCGGAACCCCTGGACTTGCGCGTATCCATCTATTGGCGCGCGGGAGAACAGGGATTCCGAATCGTCCTCAAGAACGAGGGCATGACCGAGGAATACGGTGCATGGGATGCCCAGACGGCAGAACCGATGCGCGGGGAGACCTTGCCGGATCACGAGCTAGACCGCTTGGTGTGGTCGTGCCTCAGCCCTTACCGCGTGGTCGGTAGCGGGTGGGTCGTTGACCCGATTTCATGCGCAGCCCACTTCTCCACCGAATGGGGATGGGACTGGACCACCGAGCGTTTCGCTCAGCCCGTACACAAGGAGGATTCATGAGAAAGGCAGAGTTCAAACCGGGTGATCGTGTCTCGCACTTCCGCGAGCCCGGAAACGTGGGCAGGGTCGTGAGCCTGGAGAAGCGCGGCGTGTGGCCGTGCCGACGCTGGGTCTATTGGGTTCGGTGGCGCGACGCGTACGGGCCCGTCCCGCTGTCCTACGGGCTGTGGCCCATGCACCAGACCGACGCTCAGCAAATCCGCGGTGAGGCCGCGTGAGTGCGTCGAACCGTTGGGGTGTGGACGTGGCGCACGCTCGCGCTCGGGCTAGGGCCTCCGCCGGCACCTCGGACCCGTGCGCCCGGATGCGGTCCTTCCTCGACCTCTGCGGGGAGTTGGGCGAGACCGCCAATGTGTACGCCTGCCCGTTGGTGGCCGCTCGCGCCCTGGTGGGCGAGGCCGCTCGGGCTTTCGTGAGCGAGCTGAGAAAGGCGCGTGTGTAGTGGATTTCGAAACGCTGGCACAGCTCAGTGGCAATGCGACTCACCGAGTCGTCTATCAGGTGGAGTACGCCAAAGACGATTCGGATAAGTGGGAGTTCGTTCCTGTCTCGCAGCACTCGGTCACGCTGGGACTCTGGATTGGCCAGAACAGGGCTGCGTGTGAAGCGGCCGAGTCCCAAGCTCGGGCATCCCTCGAAAAGATCCAGAGCGAGCACAGGTTTACGCGCATCGTCACGTACTCCGCCCACGTGATGGAAGAGCGGGAGTGTGCACCGGTCAAGATTTACGTTGACGAGTTCGAGCCGGGTAAGGCTCTCGTCACCCTGCCGAACGGCGGTGCCCGAATTGGGCGGCAGGGCAGCACCTTTTGGGTCGACTGTACGGAGTGGGACGAGTCTGACGTGTCCCCCCTTCCGCGTAAGGGAGGGTTCCCCTCTCAGGTGGAAGCCGCTACTTGGATGGCCAGGGAGATGGGTCACAAGGGCTTGCTTGATATCCGGGAAGAGAAGGAGTTCTGACGTGAGTAAGGCATTCGAGTTCCTGAACAACCAGGAAGGCGTCATTCGTGCAGCGCTCGGAAAGTACGAGCGCGACATGAGGGAGGCGGAAAAGGAGGCACGGGAGGCGTACCAAGCGGGACAGGCGGACCCGCAGGTAAAGGCTGCTCAGGATGCCTCCGTGATCGCGAATCGCGGCTACTTGCACGCGGCCAACATGTTCAGGGAGAGCGCGGAGAGCGCTGTTACTGCCCTTGAGGAAATGATGGACGTCCTCTTGGACTAATAGCCCAAAAGGCAACTGAGCTGCTTTGGTGAGGGCCGGAAGGGATACGTCCGGCCTTATCCATGGACGCTCACACGCTCAAGTGTGGACGTGCAACCCAACCGCAGTTGAAGGGAAGGACATGGACGAAAAGGCTCGTTACGAGCCCATGGCCTACGGGCCTATTGGTGCAGCCGTCAAGGCTGCCATGCCGTACACCGAGGCGGACCCCGTAGGGGTGCATGCGGCAGTCCTGGCGCTGTTCTCCGCTGCCCTTAACGGCAGCGTGTTGCAGCCCAACGGACGGCCCGCTGTGGTCTGGACGGCTCTTGCTGGTCGCTCGCGAGTGGGGCGTAAGGGATACGCGCTCTCAACCGCTGAGGCGATCGTGCGGGACGCCATCGGGGATTTCCTTGCGCTCCGCCGGCAGGGTGGCATTTCGTCGGGCGCGTCTCTGGTGCAGACCCTTTACGAGACCGAACAGGACTCGCTTACGTCTGAAGGGGGCATGGACGGACGAACGCTCATCGTGGATGAGGAGTGGTCAACCACTCTGAAACTCACGAACCGTGATGCCAAGTATTCGGGTGTGCTCCGGACAGCTTGGGACGGAAAGCGCGTTTCCAACGTCACGAAAAAGGACGGAAAGCGGGTTGAGGTCACCGTTGACACTCCCGCCCTCGGATTTCACGTGCACATCCAGCCTGCCGCTTGGGCTAAGTACATCAGTCTGACGGAGGCACAGGGAGGCTCGTTCAACCGCATTCTTCCGGTCATGGTCGAGCGGTCTAAGCTTCTCCGGACGGCCAAGAACCGACGCAACCCCCTTAACGAGATCAAGGTGAGCACCTCCATGCGTCTCGCCTATGAGTGGGCGCGTAAGGAGGTGCGGGAAATGGAGTTGAGCGACGCTGCGGCGGAACGCTACGACGACATCAGAGCCGAGTATGAAGACGTCATGGACGAACTTCCCGAGGACGTCTCATGCTTCATCGAGCGGGCTGACGAACAGGTCATGAGGGTTGCGTGTGTGCTGACTGCGGCCGAGCGAAAGACCTTGATCAGTGTCAAGGCCCTTGAGGCCGCTCGGGCGTTCGTTGAGTTCTCCATTGCATCGGTCAAGCAGCTCATCTCTCAGAGCAACGTGCAAAAGGCTCGTACGATTCTGCCTTTGGACATGAAGATTCGGGAGAAGCTGACCCTGCACAACGGTGAGATGACCTCCACACAGCTCTACCGGGCTCTCAGCTCCCGCTACACGGCAGGACAGATCATCGATGCCGTGGACGAGATGCCCGACGTCGAGGCGGAAGAGGTCAAGTCCAAGCGTCCGGGACTCAATCCGACGGTCTTCCGGCTGGTGGATGTTCCCGCCGAGCCAGAGCCCGAGCCCAAGCCTGTCAAGGCTCCCGTCAAGCGTGCGCCTGCCCGCAAGGCACCCGCCAAGAAGGCTGCGGCTCCCGCGAAGAAGGCCACCGCGGGCTCTCCGCCGGCAACTCGCAAGGTGGTGAAGAAGGCAGCAACGGCAAAGAAGGCTGCCCCGAGGAAGGCACCGGCCCGTAAGCGGGTCGAGGTGGCAGCCTCATGAGTCACCGCGTACGACTCCACCCGGAAGGGCGCTTCCAGTGCACCAGTTGCCGTGCCGCGTTCGCCACGGAGGAAGGCGCCCGAGCATCAAAGTTCGAGTGCCCCAGGGAACCCCTGGCCCACGGCCACCAGTACGAGAGAGAGCACGTGCTCTACCCCTTCTCGTACGACAGGGGCGACGGATACGGCCCTGATCGGCTGTGCGATGTCATTGACTGCCCGCTCTGCGTCGGTCACTCGTGTGACTGTGACGTGTGCACCGATCAGTTGGAAGTGCCTTCTCTGAAGGTGCTGAACGACAGTCACGAACACGGGAACAGAATGCGTTCCCCCAACTGGGAAGAAGAGGACAAGGTGGAAGACCTCAAGACGATGCTTGCTCGGGTCAAGGCAGGCGACTACGTGACCGCCTTCGGGAAGGACACCCGAGGGCACGAGGTGACCCGTACGGGGACGCTACTGGCCGACCCTCAGGACATGAAGGCCACCCACAACGGGGCCAAGGTCAAGGCAGTCCGGGTGTGCGTGGGGGAGAAGGGCACCGACCCGGCCACGCGGTCGACCTGGACCACGCTCATCCCCGATCACGGGTTCATCCGGTCCGCTGAGCCTCCGAAGGCAGGCGAGTGGATTCACGGAGAGATCAGGAACATCCCTGCCGTGCGGTCCGCCAGGGACAGCGTGAACGCCCCTCTGATCTTCGGGGGCAAGGGCGGCAAGCGGTCGACCGAGCCGACCGACAGGGGCACGCTTGTGGTGCTCTCCTACGCGGGCTCGGGACGGTACGAGTTCAAGGCTCAGGAGTCCGGAGAGGTCATCTTCACTGGCTCGCTTCAGTCTCAGGTCTGGTGGTCCTACGCCCCCGAGGACAACGAGCACCAGGACCAGGAGGACCAGGAGCCGGACGAGCACCAGGACGTGAACGAGCTGAACTATGGCAAGCCCGTGTACCACGTGGAGACGGGCGAACTCGTCGGTTTCTGGACGCTGGAGAAGTTCACGCCCATCGAAGAGATTCAGGGCTGAGGTCAGGATGAGTGAGAAAACTGTTCACCGCCCGAAGGGCCCGGCCCCCTCCGATATGCCGATGGTTCGAACTTCAACGGCCCGAGTTGTACAAGGCCGTTACACATCTCTCTGCCGAAAGTGGTCTGACGGTACGTGGAGAGATTGAAACCAGTTTGAGTATGTTCCATGTATGTGGCAGCCTCCTGTGACACATACAGGGACCTACACGCAGAACACAATGGAGGGCCTTCGTAGGGGTACGACGAAGGCCGACCTCCGCCGTGAACAGAATGACCGAAAAGCAGGAAGGCACCACCATGGCTCAGAAGGTTCAGGTTCTCCTCATCGATGACCTCGACGGGGGCGAGGCCGACGAGACCGTGACGTTCGGCCTGGACGGCAAGACGTATGAGATCGACCTCAAGGGCAAGAGCGCTGACAAGCTGCGCAAGTTCCTTGAGACGTATGTGCAGGCGGGGCGCAAGGTCAGCGGGAAGGCTTCCGCCGGCACCCGCAGCCGAGCCGCCAAGGCTGCCCCGAGCGTGGCTGAGCCGTCCGCCGAGGTTTACCGCAAGTGGGCCGCTTCCAACGGCTACAAGGTGAGCAACCGGGGACGCGTTCCGGCCTCCGTCAAGGAAGCGTACGCGGCGGCCAATAAGTAACCGCCCCCGCAGCAACAGCAGTCGAGCGGCTCACTCCTCCAAGGGGGGTGGGCCGCTTTGCGTTTGGGAGAAACAATGGCGGCCGATTACGGCAAGGCGTATTCAGTCATCTTGCGGACCATGGTGCAGGAGCTGGAGCAGAGCAAGAGGCTAGGCCGTGGCCAAAAGCGGATATCCAACGCCCGCATTGGGGCGTGGAGAACTGCACTCATACTCATCCTTCAGACTGAACACGGGATGAGCGAAGAGCAGGCCGAAGCGGCAGTTCTGGAGACCGTGAAGCGATGGAAGGGGACGCACAGTGAGTAGCTTTACGACGGCCGAACTCCTGGAAGAGGGCGAGGAGATCGATGCGGGAGACCAGACGGAAGAGTCGGTGATCCTTATCGTTGACTACGTGGATGTGGAGGGCGAAGAGGTCCGTATCTGGACCAAGGAACTGGCCTTTCCTCTCCTGTCCAAGGTGGGGGAACAGGTAACGTACGCCAACTAGTGAGGGAGGGGCCGTGAGTTGCAAGTGCGGAGCCCGCTCGTACGCGGAACACCTCAAGCGGGCTGAGGGTGGCTACCCCGGACACACGTACCGGGGATGGGTCTGGGGAGTGCAGTGAAGAACTACAGGGTCCAGTGGACCGAGGACGGCCAGGAGCACGAATCCGCGGTGGCATACAACGACCGCACGGCCGCTGAGCGCGTGGCCGAGCTGGAGGCGCGCGAGGGCATCGCCAACGCCCGCAGCGTGCCCGTGAAGCCGGGAGAGTGACGTGTCAGTGATCGAGGTAGTTTTGACGCCTGCCCCGGACGAGGACCGCCAATACGGGTGGCCCACTTGGCTAATCGAGATCGACGGCAAAGAGTCAGGCATCGTGTATCTCGACGTGCCTAAGGGCCGATTCGTCGTCAGTGTGGACACGGCCTTTGGCTATGGGAAGCTGATCGACGAGGCAGTTGGGGAAATTAGCCGGGGAGCTGGGGTAGGCGAGATCAACGCAGCTATACGACGTGGATACGAGGCACACCTTCAAGTGCTGAAGCGGTTGAAGGTAGTTGACCGAGAGAGCTACCCGAAGATGATCAGCACTCCCATGGGCGGCAAGCCTAAGGCGTAACGCAAAAAAGGCCCCCTCCCATTCGGGAGGGGGCCTTTTCGTGTTTCTCTCTACCCCAGGTGCACCCCTGCACCTAGTTCGTGTGTCGGGCTACTCGCCCGACTCCCCGCGAAGCTCAGCCTCAAAGGGGCTGTCCTCGTACAGGGCCTTGAGGGTCTTGGTGTCCTCGTGGGAGGCCGCTACGACACCGAGGCCGAGCAGGGCCGCAGAAGCGGACACGAGAGCCTCCCAAGGGACGTTGGGCCAGACCAGTACGAGCGCCGGCACCAGGGCCGCGAGCACGGAATAGATCCGAACTCCATGCTTGGAAATCACGTTGACCATAGGGCCTCCTTAGCTGAACAGCATCTTCCAGGTGAGCGGGCCCGGGTATCCGTCCGCATCACTCTTCAGTTCCTTGTGGGCAAGCTGGAATGCCTTCACTGCGGCTCGGTCAACGGCCGTCCACTGAGGGCCTGGACCCTGCTTGTAGAACCGCCCATAGCCCTTCTTGACGAGCTGCTTCCCGAGCGTGGTCACGTACTGGTTCTTGGCACCAGCGCGGAAGTAGTACCGCCCGGGGAAGGCGGGAGCCGAGGGCTTTGGGGTACTCGGCTTGGGCTTGGCGGGAGTCGACGGCTTGGACTCGGCAGGCTCGTCCTCGGAAAGGGTGGCCTTGATGTCCTTTCGGACAGCGTCCATGTCCATCATCTTGCCCGAGGAAATACCCGGGTCCCACTTACCAGGGCTGCCCCACTCGCCATGGCCAATCACGCTGTGCTCGTCCCAGTCGTGGAAGTCGCAGACAGCCGCAGCGAGCTTCCGCAGAGTCGCGTACTGGGCATCGGACATCTTGTGAGATCCGGAATACCAAATCTCGATCCCGTAAAAGCGGGCGTTCCCATCAGTGTTGCTCTCGTCATCCTGGGGAATGTCCTTCTCGGCAATGACAGCCTCAAGAACATCATCGTCACCAGAACCCGCGTGATTTGCGCGGCCCCAGCCGACAAGGTGAATGGTGCCGTCCTGAGACAGGCCGAAGTGGCAGAGAGGGCCTGGAAGGGCCGCAGTGCCCGCATACAAAAGCTCGCGCTGATCCTTGGCATCTGAACCCGTGTGGTGGACCATCAGGCCGTGAACGGGGCCCCAAGCCCCCTTATGGTTCCGGTTGTGGTTCTTCCAATCCTTGTACTCCTTGAACGGAATACCGAACTTCTTGAGCTGGGCAAGAATCTGCGCAGCGGTCATGGGAGTTGCCATTAGTCAACCTCCGTAGTGGGGTGAGACAGCAGCCGATAAGCGGTTAGCTGTGTGGGGTCGAGAGAGGTGAGGAGCTGGATAAGTCGCCGGTTGTCTCGCTCGATCTGAGTCAGCCGCTCCTTGATCTCCGTCAGGTCCGTCTCAAGGCGGTTAGCTCTTGCCTTCTGGGCTTCCGCCTCTTCCTTCCAGACCCGAGCGGTATTCGTTCGGAAGGCAGCGAGAATGACCACGGCAGCAGCTACTACAGTCGCCAGGGGGCCCGAGTAGGACAGGAAATTAGAAAGGGTCATGGGGCTCCTTGGAGGCAGCAAAAAGGCGGCCACGGGTTATCCGCAGCCGCCTTCGGTGGGGGGTTAGGAAGGAACTCGGTCCTCGGCATAGTTGTTGCCGGCGACAGTCGTAATCGCGGTGAACCGAACCCGCTCGTTCGTTCCCTCCTGGAACACGCCCGCAGTGAGGCCGTGCAGGTAGGCGCCGATCACGTTTACGTCTCGCGCGTTGGCGACGCGTACGCCGTACTGAGGGCTTGTGTTGGCCGTGCCCCCGTCGTCGGTGCCGACATAGCAACCGAGGCCGGTCACGACTACCGGAGCCCGGTTGAGTAGCGCGAGGCCCGCGTAGCCTCCACCACCAGGGCCGCCGTTGCGCCCGTCCCGTCGCGTGTTGAGGGCGCTGACGAGGAAGGGACCATTACCGGTCGCGTCGATCCTCACTCCGTCCCACCCATTACGGTCCGTCGAGCAAGCAGACATGGTCATAGAGCCCGAGCCGGGCCAGTTGCCCCACGCTCCGGTGAAGTGAAACCCATGCCCGCCGCACCACTCCGCGCGGCAGTTCTCAAGGATGGTGTTTGCGGCATTGGAGAGCTTGACGCCAGTAGCCCAGCAGCCAATTACCTGAACGTCGATCATCGAAAGGTCTGTCTGCCGCTCGAAGACGATCCCATTCGCGTGGCAGTTGTCCACCATCACGGAGTGCAAGCGCCATGAGTAAGGCCACTCGCCCCCGGCATTGCTTCCGGTGATGATCCCGTTGTTCGGCATCTTCCTAACGCAAACGTCCCTCATGACGACGTTCTGAACGTTCCCCTTGCCGTAGATGCCATCCAGATTTCCGGTCGTGACCTTGGAGCCGTCGAGCATGAGATTGAAAATCCTCTGCTCACCATTGATTGCCGGGTGAGTTCCGTCGTTGTCGCCAATGATCTGAATCATGGCGCCTGTCGTCATCGACGGAAGGGCCTGGATGTAGCAAGGGAAATCCTCGTCCAGCATCCCGGGGCCAATCATCAGGTTGGAGTGCGAGCCCATGAGGGTCACTCCGCGGGGAAGGTCCAGGGCTGCCGAGATGCGGTAGACACCCCTCGGGAAGTAGACGATTCCGCCGATGCCGGCTGCGTTGATGGCTTCCTGGATAGCCGCCGTGTCGTCAGTGACTCCGTCGCCTTCGGCGCCGAACTGGGGGGACTGGACGTTGAGCCAGTCGAGCAGGTCAGGAGGCGTGAGAACGGGAATCTGAGACGTTGGCACCTTGCCCGTGGTGTCGAGCGTCGCGAGGCCGCTAGCGCTACCGCGAAGAGCGTCCAGCTCGGCCATGACCGCAGCACGAGAACCGTGGGGGTCGTCGGCCGCCACGTGTGCCGCCAGTCGCTCGCCAACGTCGTTGGCCACCAGGGCAACCCGAGGGCCTCCAAAGTCGAGCCAGAGCCGTTCTGCCATCTCAGGCCCGAAGAAGCCGGGGATCATCCCGTCTTCGTCGGCAACGAGCTGGGTGAGCGGAGCACCAGACAGGTCAGTCAGGTCAGTGATCTGAGCAGCTCCGTCTGAAGAACCGTCCCAAACCGTTCCGGTCGCGCCCGGTACACGGGCGCCTGATACGTCCTCAGCAACGTCAGCAGCAGTCCCACCAAACAGAAGTCGGGCCATAGTGAATCTCCTTACGGGCAACAAAAAAGCCCCCGGAGGGGCTGAATCGGTCCTTCTGTCGGGGGTTAGAGTTCTGCGGCCTCGTAGACGCCAGAGATAGTCAGGAAGCCCTTGCGGGGGAAGTATTCGATGCCATCAAGGCCCGTATCGGTGGTGTAGTTCTTGTTAGGCATGTACAGGTACATGGTGGAGGTGCTTGAACCTCGGTTGGTCTTTACCGTGAGGTCCACGAAGTTTGGGAGGTTGGGAGAAGCCCCCGAACCGTTGTTGTCCATGTGGCCCTGGAACACCTGACCCGTACTGCCGTTGGCTGGCACGGGAAGCGTCACGCCATACGTAAAGTTGTCGCTGGACACCTTGAGGTCAGAGGTGGAGGTACTAGCGATGTAGACCGAGAACCAAACGGTGTTCGGGGCGATCCAACGCCAACGCCCCACACGAGTGGATGGGTTACCGATGTTCACCATGCTTGGGGTGTAGGTCCGGGACTTGCCGAGATGGCGCGTTACCACGTAGCCGTCTCGGCCTAGGAATCCCTCCTTCTGTGTGTCTCCTCCGTTGTTGTCCATGTCGTAAACGAATGAACCGCGAGGCAGAAGGGCCGCCCCCGTTTCGGTGTTCCACGGGTAGGCGACTCGGCCAGGAACGTCGAACGGCATGCGGCTGCTGATCGAGATCGAAGCGTTGTTGGCCGCAGCGTCGACCTCGTATAGAGGCATCTCCCAGATACCGCCCGCCTGCCGGCGGGGAGCTGGGGCTACTGGAGAAGCCGCGGCAGTGCCCGTGAGAACGGCGATGTTCACAGCACTCTTTGCCATATCCGCTTGAAGAACTATCAGGTCCTTACGGGGCTTAGTGGTGCTGTTGTTGGCGATCGTCACGGACTGCTGAGCCGTGAGGCTGTAGTAGAAACCGCCGACCCAAGCCTTACCCGGGTTGATCTGGACCGTACGACCGTTCACGATTGTCGCGTTGAACGGCAGGAAGTTGGCTCCGTAGGTGGTGGCGGTGAGTTGGAAGTCGACTCGGTCACCTCCCCACATCCGGGCCATGGCTTGCCACTGCGTCTGAGAGACGATCTGAGAACCGCCGTTGGCGTTAGCCTCGTTGAACGGGTAGCTAATCTCTGCCATTCGTCACATCCTCGCCTCTAGCTTGCGCAGCTTCTTTTGCATGTCGTAAACGGTCTTGTACAAATTCAGTGGGTCCCCTGTTCCCTGTTCACCGATCTTCGGGGAAACGTCCTGTACGTTGCCCGCGTCATCAACGGACACAACTACCTCGCGCACAATGTCGGAATACTCGGTGCCATCAACGGCTACGGTTACCTTGTCGCCCACGTAGTAGTGGACTCCGAAAGCGCAGTCGGGCGTGTCAATCGGGTAAATCTGGAAGTTGCCGTTTCTCTCACCCTCGGTAAGAGCGTCGGTGGCTGCCTCCGCAAGGGCCGTCTTAGCGGCCTCTACGTCATCAGCGGTCATGGTGGTATCCGACTTCACGGGGTTACCCGTGGCCTTGTCCACCTTTAGCTGAATGTCTCGTCGGTCAAGGAACGTTTCCACCTGCATTCCCCACTCTGCCTCAGAGGCAGAGTCCGTCTTTTGGTAGTAGTACCGCTCAAGGCCCTCGCCGGCACAGCCGACGATGACCCGAGTTACCTTGGGCGCGCTAAGGGTCCAGATGTATTCCCGCAGGTTCCCCAGCTCGGGGGAAAAGCGGACCTCCTTGGAACGGTCCCGAGGGGCAAAGATGTCTAGATCAATCTTCTGGGTGTTCCCGTTGTAGAGGAAGCGGTAAGCGAAATCACGCTTGTCGTACCATTCCTCAATCTTCGTGCCGATGGAGTCGAACCGGAGAGAGTCAGTGAGCGAGGCCCAAGCCACAGGAAGGGGGTTGGTCGGCTTCGTGCCAAAGTTGATTCCGCTAACCCGGCGGTCTGTCAGGGCCGAGGAACCAAGGGCGTCTTGAAGTTCCTGCCAGATGACTTCGGGCGCGTATGGCGTCTTCACGAAGCGGCTGGGCAAACGAGCCTCGTACTGCTTGTTAACGGCCTTGGTGGGATCAGGGAAAGCCAGCCGTCTGTACGCGAGGGTGTTGTGACACTTCCCCGCGATGTAGAGGCTTCCTGGCCCCGTGTGCTGCAACTTGGTCCAATACTTCTGGTAGCTCTCCACCTGACCCGACAGAAGGGGCTTTGAGACCCCGTCCTGCCAAATGGCGATACCGCCGCCCTTCTCAATGAGCTGAGACTGAGGCGTGCCGTCCTTAATGAGGAGCTGCCAGGCGCCTTCCTGGCAGAGCCTTACCGTGAAGTCGAGCGAGAGCCATTCATCAATCTCGCCCACACGCTTCAGGTTCTTGTCGAACACCTCAACTCTGTAGCCCAAGAGTCCCCCTATACGAAAGATGCGTACCGGGGTTGGAAGGTGAGCACGACTGCTGCCTTGCCTGATCCGGTTACCACAGAAACGGTTGCGTTGGTGTCACCAGGCTCGACCGACCAGAACGCAGGGTTGGTGTCGAGCTTGGACCAGTAATTGACGCCTAGGTCGTCCTTCACGGTCTTCTTTCCAGGGCGTGTGTCAATCGTGAGCACTCGGCCCGAGGGCACGAGATCGGAGCTGTCTGCGGGTGCAGAAGCCTTTACGGTGTCACCATCGGGACTCGTGAGAGTGAATGACTTGATGGGGCCGTAAAGCTTCCATACGGGCCATGCCTCTATGTCTCCTGGATTGGAGATCAGAAGGCTTTCCCCGGGGCCACCCATGACACCGTCACTGATTCGCATGGGAAAGAAAGCCGCGGTGGAACTGAGGAGCGGGTCACCAACACCGAAGGACCACCGGACGGACTCTGAACGGTCCTGGTAAAACCACGGGTCCATGGCCGTGAAGGTGAGGCCGTACTTAGCCCAGGAGAACCCGGATGCGTCGGTTCCTTCGGACCCCTCCATGCCGCCCTTGTAGTAGGCGGCAAGTTGCCGAGTCCTGCTGTTTCCCTCAGTGAACTTCAGGAGGCAGTACCCGCGCTTAGGGTTGAGCGCCTGGAAGAACTTGCGCTTCAGGGAATTGATGGTCTGGCGGTCGATCCCATAGAGAAAGACCGGAATCATGATCTCTCGTGCAGAGGCACGAGCAGACCGGTATATGGAGCCGTCGAGGTTGGGGCTGTCATCGGAGAAGAGGGCGAACGGTGGCATGTCTAGGCCCGTGGCACCGGGCTGCATGATTACTGCTGGCCACGCGCGGCCGTTGAACGCGGTCAGGGGGATTTCCTCCCCCTGACCGTTGTTCCCGACCACTGAAACGCTCGTCCGGCTCCACTTGACCGGTGCCGGCGGAGTAGGCGTGATGACTACTGGCGCCGCCGGTCTAGTACGCACCGGGATTGGCATTGGCGCCTCCTTACAGGGTCGTGTAAAGGGCCTCCGCAGTCCGAAGAGCCCTCAGCACGGCCTGAGGCGTCGGCTCATTGCGAGCCTCATGCACGTGGATTTCGTACTTCTTGCCGTTGAGAATCCCTTCGGTCTCCTCGTTGTCGAACACCCGCTCACCGCCACCGAAGGCCACAAGTTCACGGCCCTTCTCGCCCACCATGGCAAGGCCAGGAGAGGCGGAAAGCGTGCCCGTTGCGTAACCCTTGTTTCCAGCAAGAACCGACTGCCAGTTAGAGCCGTAGCGATTTCTGGCGTAGTTCAAGCCTGCATAGATGTTGGCGAGTGCGTTCGTGGAGGTGCCATACATGAAGGGACCGGTCTCCCTGAACATCCCGGAATACGCCTTGTAGGTGGGCCCAATAACCTGCATGAGGCCGACACTTGGCGTGCCGTTCTTCCAGTTGATATCCGTCCTATTGACGGCCAGGGGGTTACCGCCGGACTCCAGTTGAATACGCTGAAGCACCGTACCGAGGGCCGTTGGAGGAAGCCCGAGCATGCTGAGAGCCTGAGCGGCAATAGGGCTCCATCGCTGGACGCCCTTACCTGTCGGCGTTTGCATACTGGCCCCGAAGTCGGGGACCTTTGCGTCAACCTTTGATCCCTTGTCGAAGTCGAAAAGGCCATCAAGGTTAGGCATCGCCTCTTGGGCATTCGCCATGAAACCATCGAGCACGCGGCCCGCGTAGCCCATGGGGGCATCCCGGATTTCCTTGACCGTCTCGATCATCCCGATCAAGTTGTTGTACGAGCCAGAAACGATGTCGCTGACGTCGCCAAAAACATTGGAGAACGAATCGATCGGATTGGTTACCGTGTCCCAGATGGCCCCGACAGAGTCAGTGACTCCGCCCCAGAGATTTTCCCAGACTGCGGAAAGGGTCTTCATGGAAAACACGTCGCCGAGGTACTTTTCGCCTCGCTCGACAATGTTCCCGCTGCCCTTCCAAACGTCATTCCAAAAATAGTCTCCGAGAACTGGATTTAGGGCTCCGCCGAGAACACCAGCAACCTGACCGATGAAACTGGGGACCTTCTTGAGGACGGAAAACACATCCTCGGTCATCCAGTCGTACATGCCCTTGAACTTCTCGGCACCCACAGCGCCACCGATGCCGGCTGAGACGTCACCAGTACGCAGAATGCCACCCTGAGTGCTTCCGCCCAGAGGATCAGAAGAACCGTCGAGCTTCATGGTCTTCAGCATTGCGGTGCCTACTGGGGCAATGTTCTGAAGCTCGATCAGTTCCTTGATCTGGTCAAGGTCGAACTTCCCTCCACCGCCGCTACCGCGAGCGTGACGACTGATCTTTCCTCGGATAGCGAGAGAGTTCCAAGAGTTGATCGTGTCCGAACCAATAGCCTGAGTGACCTCGGGACGAAGAACAGCCTCACCCGGCGACAGAATCGCCGGAATGTTGTCCACCCAAGGCGAGTAGCCGGGCATAACCCCGCCCACGTCAGACGTGCGCATAACGCCGCCTCGGGCCTTCTTCTTCTTGCCGCCCGAGGAACTACCCCCACCACCAGGCGACTTCTTGCCGATACGGTCAAGAGCGTCGTCCAGGCCGTCACCCTCGTCCTTGGCGTTCTTGAGCGCCTTTTCGAGATCCTTGACCTTGTTGGTGATGTCCTTCAGGGAACGGCCATTGAGCAGGCCAATGCGACCCGCGAGGGAGCCGGCACCTGTGCCCTGGCCAACCTTCTTGTAGGCGTCATCAGCGGAATCCGTGAGCTTCTTGAACTCCTGGATGACGTCCGTCAGCCGACGCTTGTTCAGGTTTGCCACACGGCCAGAGGTGGACGACGACATAGCGCCATCCCCGATCTGATCCGCAGCCCTCTTTGCCGAGTCTCGGAGATCGTCAATCGAGCCCTTGACCCCGTTGACATTCTTCTTGTCGAGGTTGCCGACCCGGGTGTTGTCGGAAGTTATTTCCCTGCCCGCGTCCTGCGCAGCAGACTTGAGGCTGTTGAACTCGGCAGTGACCTTGTTGAGGTTCTTGCCATCCAGATTTCCGACTCTGGTGTTGTCGGAAGTGATCTGCTTTCCGGCCTCTTCCGCAGCGGACTTGAGCTGAGAGAACTCGGTGGTGACCGCGTTCAGGTTCTTGCCGTTCAGCGAGTCCACATCGTTCTTGACCGAACCCAGACGTGTGATCACGTCCCGTGCAGCCTTCTCGACCTTCTCAACCTCCTGGCGGAGCTGGTCAAGAGAGGTGTTGTTGGCCTGCTGGGCTTGCTGCTGGACGGAGTTGACTGCCTGACCCGCCTGGTTGGCTGCACCCTGGACCGAACCGTTGCCGTTGCCGGCGAGAGCGGCGGCGATCTGCCGCATTGACTCGCGGTTGGTCTCACGCAGCTCGTCACGGAGATTCGCGGCCTGGTCACGGGCCTCGCGGATCTGGTCCTCAAGGGCCCTGATCTGTCGCTGTCCATCAGCCTCGCGGGAGTCACGGCCCATGAAGCCGTCCAGAAGGCGCCTGCCAGTCGTACGGCTGTCACCGTTCCGGTTGGTCGTGCGCTGCTGTCGGTACGCGTCACGGCCTGCCTGCCGGGCGTCCTGGCGAGAGGAACCGTTGTCACGGGCCTCGTTGCGAGCGGCCCGAGCTGCTGCACGCTGGCTGCGAACGTTCCGAGTTCCCTCGGTGGCACGGACACCACCGCGGACTACTGCGGCAGCGGGCTGGAACATCCTGCCGACCAGGCCCACGGCCTTACCGACCACCTTGGACAGGAGGCCAACGGCAAGGATCAGGGGACCCCACTTCAAGAGGAAGTCGGTGATCGGTCCGCCCAGTTCAGCCAACCCGGACTCTTCAATCCAGGTTGCTGCCTTGTCGATGACGCTGATGAAGTGTGAGGTCCCGTCGAGGAACTTCCCTAGGAAGTCATCGACCTTGGGGGCCCACTTCTTGGCCATATCCTGAACCTGATCAAGGATGCCGTCCTTACCCGCGAGCTTGTTTCCAAGGTCGGTGTACTGGTACTGACCCCCCTTGCCCTCCTCAACGAAGAGATTTCCAAGCTCGAAAGTTGCGCGCTCCTTCATCTGCTGGAGTCGACCGGTGATGGTCTGGCTCGTCATCTGGGCCGCATAGCCCTTAGAGCCGTCACCCTTCTGGTTTCCCTTGTACTTCTCAGGGTTCCAGTAATTCAGCATCGCATTGGAGATCTGGCTACCGGTGACGCCTCCACCATCCTTGGCAGGAGTGCCAATGATCTTCCACATCTCGGAAGCGTTCTGGAAGCCGAGAAGCTGAGCCAGTTCGGAGGCGGGCATACCGGAAGCCGCAGCGAGCTGCTTCACGTTCTTCGTAGGCGCCCGGTCCATATCCATAATCATGTCCATCGCGTACATTGCACGCTGGAACTGTTGTGGATTCAGGTTTCCGGCTCGGGCCATCGAGTCGCCCACGGACATAATGAGGTCAGTGGTTCTCTCGGCTGCCTTGTTGGCTGCCCCCGTACGGGTAGAGGCGTCCTTGCTGTACCAGTTCTTGTCAGCACCGGCTACCGAACGAATGAGCTTCATTTGGTATTCGTGCATTACGTCGATACTGAAGGGGGTATCGATCGCATAGTTCTGGATCGCGGACATCTGATTAGCAGAGACCGACTTGGAGACACCAGCCGAAGAAAGACCAAGCTGCCCAAGTAGCCGCTTATCCGCGTTCTCGACACCGACAGCCGTAAGGGCTGCACCAGCCGTAGCCAAAGGAGCCAGGAAACGAGTCGTCAAAATATTGGCGGCCTCGTTGATGCTCACACCCACCTGGTCAAACCAAGTGCCCATGCGCTTCAGGCTGGTTCCAGTCCTAGTGAAGTAAGACTGAGTCGTTGTGTTGGTGCTGTTGATGTCCCGGTTGATATTCCGGATCTGGTCCCGGAGCTGCACCATGCGGCGCTGCTGATCGGCAATGCCGTCCTGAAGCGTGGCCCGCTGTGCGGCGGCCTGCTCTCGAAGCGCTGCAACCTGCTGCCGTACTGCCTCCCGCTGGGCGGCTACCTGCTGCCGCAGGGCCTCACGCTGGGCCTGGAGAGCAAGCCGAGCCTGCTTCTCTTGCTCCAGACGCTTTTCCCGCTCAATGCGGTCGTGCTCGCGCTGCGTCTGGGTCTGGGCCTGTCGCTTCTCGCGCTCCAGACGCTCAGCAGCGGTCTGCCTCTCCTTAGCAGCACGCTCCTCCTGACGAACGGCCTCCCGGAGGGCTTGCCTAGTAGTGGCTGAGGCTTCCTCGGTCATTCCCTCGTATGACTCGTAAAAGCGCCGAAGCTCCCGGAGTCGCTTCTTAGCCTGTTCGCCATACTGCTTGGTTACGAACCGCTCCAGCTCAGCGATAGTCTCGGCAGAGTCCTTTGCCTCTTCCTCAACAGCAGCCCGAGCCTTCTTGGCTTGCTTCTTGGCTTCCTTCGGCAGGCCGGCAAGGCCCTCTTGTACTCCCTTGGATATCTCCTTGGAAGCGGAAAGGCCAATCTTGGCCATCTCGCCTGAGACCTTCTTACGAAGCTCCTCAACATCCTTTTGGAGTACCTTCGGGATGATCTCGACGTAGCCAGTACCGACCTTGATTGGGCCGCGTCCTTCAGCCATGGACCCCCCTTAGAGGCTGTTAAGCCGTCCAAAGAAGTCCGAGAGTTCATGTGCGTCGCTGAACTCGCGCTCTGGTGCGGCCTGTGGCTCCGGTTCGCCGGGCCGTGGAATCGGTGGAGGTATCTCAAGGTCGCGGGAATCTTCTTCAGCAGCGTTTGCCTTGAGGAAAAGGAAGTTGGAAAGCTCAAGCGCGTCAGAGATACGCGCGAGCATGTAAGTGTGCTCGGACCATGTGGAACGTTCGTCCATGGCCATCAGAAGAGTTGAGCGTCCGGGCTTGCTCATCAGGGATTGGATGAGAACGCCGACACGGCGAATTGAGAGCCGTCCACGCCATAGATCCAGGAAGTCAACCCCGAAGAACTCAAGCAAGTCAGCTTCCAGTTCATCGGGGAACTCCTGAATGACGCGGACGACTGCCATCAGTTTCCCGAGTCTTCGTCCCGCCCCTGAGCCTCGCTCATCTTCGTGGCGAACTCGCCGAAGTCCTCGATGTCGGGGCGGGTACCGAGGTACGCGGCCCACTGGTCCTCACCAAGGATGAGCTGAGTAGCAACCAGCTCGTCATCAGTCATCAGGACCTCAAGCGGGAAGTTCCGGGGGTGAGGAATCTTGAAGGTGAGGCCGCGATGCTCGAACGTGGCAAAGGTCTTCGTCGCCTCAGCCTTAGCCGCAGCAACCTTCTTGGCGCCGTTCTTCTTAGGACCAGGCTTCTTCTCAGTGGACATGGGGAACTCCTTGGGGTGGGTGAGAGAGTGCCGGGGACATAACCCCGCCCCGGCTCAGGGCACTACTTACGGAAGGATGTCGTCGTTCGTCAGGACGTAACCAAGCGAACCGTTTGAGTCGAGCGCCTCAATGGTCAGCTCGTACTTTCCGTTTTCGGTCCGAGAGAGCTGGATAGCGCCTCGGTCGGAAATCATGGCGCGAGGGATGACACAGCGGTTCCGGATGGCACCCTGATTCCAGTCCACGACCAGAGAGATTTCCTTGAGGTCCGGAGTGGACGACAGGTCGAGCTTGAAGACGCCAGTACCAACAGGAGTTGGGTCGGTCGACATGACCTCAACCCACTCAGCACCCCAGAAGAGTTCCGTGGTGATCTCGTTGGTCTCCTGAAGGGTGGCCTTCACAGAGAACGACGCAGAAGTAACGTTGTACAGAACGGCGGTTGCGGACTGCCACGCGTTAACGGGCTGCGTCTCAATCGCCGGGGTCAGCGTGACTCCACCCTCATCGACGTAGCCGAGTGCCTTGTAGCCCGCCGGGGCAGTGTTGGCAGTCCCGAGGTCAGCAGGAACAACCAGGCTCTCACTGGAAGGCGCCACATAGATGGAGCCGTTCGGAGCGAACCGGATCTTCTTTGGATCATTGGCCATGGGGCCTCCTGAGGGCATAAAAAAAGCCCCCAGAAGGGGGCCGAACGATTAGGGGGAAGGAGGTTTATGCTGCGGTGAAGAAGACCGCGACCTGTCCGCAGTAAACGTGCTCACGGGACGAGTCGTCAGGGTCGTACTTCGGAGAGTCGATCTCTTCAACGTCGAGCACCAGGACGCCGCCAACAGACGTGTTGGGTAGGGCCTCCAAGAACCTCTCTCGCACGAGAAGCGCGAGATCGACAGCTTCCTTACGGTCCATCGAGTAGGCGGCGTACTCGACGTCAACCCGGTCCATGCTGTCTCGGACTACACGGAAGCCGCCCATGTGCTCTAGATAGATGGCGGTCTCACCGGTGACGTGGTTGGTGAGGTCACCCAGAACCGACCCATCAGGGATGTCCGGAACTGAGTCAAGGTAGGTAGCCAGGAACTCAATAGGATCGAGTCTCATCCGTCGATCCTCGCTTTCAATAGGGCGCCCTTGAGCCAGTGCCGGCCAGCCACCTTGCGACCTCTCGGGGTCGTAAAGCCCCGCTCCTGGAGCATCGCGTGTCGAGCGCGAGGGTTGGCCTCAGTGAACACACCGCCGTACCAACCATCTCGGTCCATGGCGACAGTTGAACCAATCTGGTTCCTGATGCTGTTCCAGGCCGTTCGGTTACTGGCGCGCCGTGGTGCGTCGCCCTTGGCGTAGGCATCAATCCGCTTGACTGCCAGTTGTAGGGCCTCGCGAGTGCCCAGGGCGCTGTACACGTCTCGTTGCCAGCCCCGGTGAAGGACGAGCTTCGTCCGGTAGGAGGCACTCACTTCAGGGCCCTCCAGACGGACAGCTTCAGGTGCCGGCGGGAGGTGTAGCCCCACCGCTCAGGTTCTCCGTCAACCTCGTACGTCTGGCCGTCGAGCTTCACCCTGTCGCCAGAGGAGACAACTGCCATGTAAGGGAGGAAGACAGTGAGTCGTTCCTGAGACTGGTCGCGGGAGGGGCTGTAGCTCTCGTACGCCTTGTCAGGCTGGACAGAGGCCGAGCCTTCCCAGACCTTGACGGCCTGGTCCCAGTCGGGGCGGGTCGTGTACGCGTTCTTGATCTGTGCGGAGGTCCGCCAGACCTCGACCGGATCAGTCATAGACAGCACGAGGCCCCCTCAGGTCGAGAACGGGCCCTTCCCTACGAAGGGTCAGGGAGCCAGCACCACGACGCCTGTATGGGCGGAGGCTGGTCCTGGTGGGTGCTGAGAGCGTCTGCGCCGAGCTGGCTCCCGAGAAGGTCACTTCGACCTCGCCCACTCGCTCACTCTCAACACCAGGGCTGAGGGCAAGCCACCTGATCACTTCAGAGCATGCAACGGCCTTGAGGGAGGCGGGAGTTACCTCGTACCCCCAAGAGCCTGTGAGGGTCACCGCGGATTCGCCCCAGCCCGCCTCAAGGACGAGCTGACGGCCGTTGAAGGTCCAGCCGGTGACCTCCTGGCCGTTCTGTACGACGCTGGCAACAGTGAGCAAGGTCTGAAATCGAGCGGGGACAGGGAGGACACAGCCACCCTCCGGATAGAGGGTGATGATCTGGCCGCTCCGCCTGTCCATGTCCCTGCCGCAGTAGTCCTCAACGAGCCCTGTCACGTCTGCCAGAAAGGCAGTGACACGAGCTGTCTCGTCTGCGGCGATGGGCCGCCCAATACGGGCGGCCACATCATCAACGGAAGCCAGAGGCAACAGGGGCCCCCTTACGCGTTGTGGGTCGAGATCAGCGCCTCAACGTTCTGAGCCACAACGAGCTGTTCCGGCCGAATGACCTTGGCATCGTAAATGACCCTCGACTTAATGGCGTTGGTGAACTTCGCCTCAGGCTGGTAAGCCTGCATCTCCGCGAACGGAACGATGAGCGAAACCGCAGCGGTCGAGCCCATGAACATGTCCACCGAAGAGAAGTCGGTGTGACGGTTCTTGACGAGCTTCTCAGTGGAACGGGTGTGGGAGCCCAGGGTGTTCGCGACGCGAACGGGGACACTGAGAATCTGACCGATGACGCCGGAAGCCATGACGGAGCCGCTACCGAAGTGCGAGGCGTCAATGAACTTCGGGTCACGCAGAAGCGCGGAACGCAGCTTGGGGGAGATGAACAGGAAACGATCCTGCGGAGCGCCCTTGATGTCGAGCTTCTCAAGCATCTCGACCACGAAGTCATAGACGCTGATGTCGATCCCAGCGGTGAAGTCAGCATCAACAACCGCTTCAATCTTGCCGTGCAGAGCAGGCAGACCGGAGACGGTTGCGTTGCGGTCCTCGGTGCCGTTCAGATCCTTGCCGGCTACAGCCGCAAGCAGGGTCTTGGCAATCAGAGAGTCCATGGTGTTCGCCAGAGTGCGAGCACGCTGCTTGACCAGGTTCGACATGAGGTCAATGCCAGTCTTGGTCTGGAGCTGGTGAAGGTTGTCAAGCTCCAGGTGGAAGCTCGAACCCTTCGCAACGGTCATCTTGATGTACTCAAGCGCCGCGTGGTCCGCCGTACCGATGGAACCGTACGCCTTGACGATTCCCTTATCCGTCACAGTGTCAACGAAGTGCGGGATTCGCACAACGTCGCCCTCACGCCGGAACTCGCCCTCATACTGGCGATTCACGATGTCCGGGGAGCCGAGTACAAGATTGTCGTCCAGGTCCTCAAGGAGCTGGGAAACCCAAATCTCGGGAATGAAATGGCCGCCTGCGGCCTGAAGTGCACCGGCACCAGCGTTGTTACCGGCCTGAGTCGTAAAAGTCAATGTGGTACCTCTTTAGGTCAGAGGTCCCCCTTCATCAGTGCGTCGAGCTTGCCCGCCTTACGGGCAGCGGCAATTTCCTGGGGGGACATTCGAGAAAGGGCGTCACGGCCGATCTGACCGGCTGCGTAAGAGCCGGAATCGCCCTGACGGCCAAGGCCAATCCCCTGGGCAAATTCGGGGGCATTGGACGGCTTGGGGAGGGACGACACGAACGCCTTGATGGCGTCGGTGTTCACCGCACCGTCAGCACCGATAAAGGCAGTGGTGTTGAGGTATTCGGCGGGCGGAAGAGACACGCCGGCAGTCGCGGCCTGAACACGAAGCTCCGCGTCGACGAGACGCGAACCGACTTCAGAGAGAGCCGCATTTCGCGCCTCGGTCTTCGCGGCCTCAATGGCCTTTTCGGCGTCCGTCATCTGGGATTCCTTCAGCGAGGAAAGCTCAGTGCGGGCATCGTTGTAGTTCTTCTCGTTCTGACGAGAGAGGGCCTTCCACCGCTCGACATCTGCCTGAAGGGCTGCCACATCGGGCACGCCCTCAGAGGTCTTTGGTTCGGTGGTGGTCTGCTGGTCGTTCTGGTTCTGCGTGGTGTCGTCCATGGGAGCCTTCCATTTCGGTGGCATCAAAAAAGGCCCCCATTGCGGGAGCCGTCCTTTGGTGAATTGGGGTTACGCAGACTTGCGGGCTGCGTTCCCCGAGTTGCCCTGTGGGGCCTTACGAGCTTGCTTCTCGTTGGCCTTGGGGTCATTAGGCTGTTCCGGCTGTGGGGCCGGGTACTTCTTCGCCAATTCCATTACGTCCTTGGCATCCTGCTCCCGCATCGAGCGGAAGCGCTCAATCTGCTGCGGGGTGTACCCCGAATCAAGAAGGAGCTGGTCTCTTGGAGCACCGAGCAACTGGCGCTTGAGAAGTGCGTCCATGTGCTGTGCTTCAGTCTTATTCGCGGGATCTCGCCAGATGACCTCAGCCCCGTGGGCTTCGGCCCGGCTGTCCCCCATAACCCGGAACGCCAACCTCATAATCCGTTCCCAGGCTTCACCGAAGTGGAGCATTCGTTCCCGCGTCTTCGCGATGAGCCCAGCCTCAGCAGAGGTAATCGACTCACCCGATGGAGCGGTACCGCCGTTCAACAGGAAGTAGTGGAACGGGATACGGGAGATAGAGGCCATGTGCTGAACGAGCATGTTCGTGAGATTCACGTAGTTCTTGAGGTCAGCAGCCTCGAACTGGCCAAACTTCACGTCGGGGTTCTCGGCCTGAAGGAGCTTGTCAACAGCGACCTTGTAAGGCTCGACAGGACGGCCTTGCTCGTCCTCCTGGATCTCAAGGCCAGTCACGTACCTCTGCGGCCAAGCCGCATACTCACTGGCAACGAGAGCGTCAGCGACCGTCTTATTGATCGCGTCAGCGAGAGGGATGATGACCGCAAGGTCAGAGACGAACGGGCCAGTGAGACGAGACCTGTTGGGGATCGGGATGACGGGAGGTTCACCCAGGGGGTTCCGCTTCTCCGTGTAGTCGCCCCATGCGCCCGTAAGGCCAGTGCCCGTGTAGACACGGCCGTTCCACCAGAGGGTGACGAACTCGCGTCCCCAATCGTCCTGGTAGAACTTCGCGGCGGCCTCGATGTCCCAGCGTGAGCCGGGCTTGTACTGGACCACGACGTTCTCAGCACTCTCAATGCTGATGGTCGGCTTGCCGGCGGAGTCCGCCCACACGATGGCGTACGAGACTCCGTGAACCATTGCGTCCAGGTGAGCCGCGTTCGACTCGGCATCCAGGTGGTTCCGCTGCCAGATCTCCCGAGCGTCCTTGTCCCCGCCCGGTTCATCGGTCATCTGGAACCCGTCGATGAACATGCGCTCATTCACCGAGTCGACAATGAGGCCGCAGAAGTTATCGGACCAGCCGTCAAAGATGCGGCCAAACTCGCTCTGGTACTTGGCCTGAGCGAACACCATCTTCTGATGCTTGCCGTCGTAGTAGTCCGAGCAGAAGCGCAGATAGGTCCGGCGCCTGAGTAGCTTGGAATGGAGCCAATCAACCCAACCAGATGGATTGTTGGGTGGAGACCCAACTTCAATGTCGGCCAATGGCTACCACCCCACTACTCGTGACCTCCGGATCTGCATACGGCCATCAGCGATGGCGTCAGCTCTCGCCTCCAGGGCGAGCACGGCGCATACGGCAAGGTCGATCTTCCTTTTGGATCTCGGGCTGTCCTTCTGAATCAGAAGGCCCTGAGGTACTTCACGGGTCACGGCATTGAGCACATGGCGCGTAAGACGCGGGTCTCCGTCGTGCTTCAAATCGCCCACCATTGCGGCGGTGCGGAAACGTTCGACGGCTTGGACCATGCGTGTTGGCTTGTTGGTCCAGAACTCAAAGACGTAGTCCTCGCCATGCTCAATGGACCAACGGCCGATGTTCTCTTGCCAGTAAGGCGGGTCTCCGTAGAACCACTCAACGCGATACGTCTTGAAGGCCGTATTCACAGCGGCCTCTACGGAGAGAACATCAACTTCCCAGTCATCAGGAGCGTGCTCAGGACGCTCCCAGACACCGAGGACGAACAGCTTGGCATCACGCAAGCGCACTCCGACAAGGCCCGTAGCGTCACCGCGGATCGATCCGTCAAAGCCGATGGCTATTTGATCGCCCGGCTTGATTGGATCGTCCTCGTCCAGGCACCCATCCCACTCGGCCTTACTCATCCAGCCGTCGCTACTTTCAGCGATCTGGTTGAAGAAGAACCGGCAATAGGTGCTGTCGGGTGTCGTGCGGTCGTAGAGAATCGTTCGGGTCAGGCCGTCGATGTCTGCCCAACTCGCGTCTCCGTACGCCTCTATGAGGGCCTGACGGACCAGAGACTCATCCCTGATGTCCTCGACGTCAATCGAGCCCTCTAGGCAGTCGTACAGCCAATACCCCTGAGTGACCATGTCGGACTCGTGGATGATCTGAGCCACAGAGTCTTCATTGGGGTTGTAGGCGTTTGTCGTAGAGCACCAGCGCGAACCCGCCTTGGTCGTCTTCTCGATGTTTCGTTTGATCGTCTGGTAGAAGTCCGGACCGCCGTTGCTGGAAACCCAGTGGTGGACCTCGTCCATGAGCGCAAACGTGGGCCGGTTGCCCTCGTTGGTCCTGCCGGCGGTTGCCTTGGGCTTGATGCTTCCCGGCTTACCCGACTTGAACTGAATCGTTGACTTGGTGATCTCCAGACCGAATTCGCTTTCGGCGGGTGATTCGGAGAGCATTCCCCGGATGAAGTCAACGGTCTGCTCGGTTTGATCGAGTGCCGTAGCGCCGATCTGCACAACAGGCAGGGGCACCCGCTTACCGACAGGGAGACCGAACACATCGAAGTGCGAGAAACGGCAGGGCCCCAGGAACTCGACGATGGCGAGTGCTGCCAGCAAAGGCGTCTTGCCCCAGCCCTTAGCGCGCCGAAGGGTGGCCGCACTGTACTTCCAGGTTCCATCCGGGTTGATGGCATAGAACCAAAGAACGAAGCGGAGTTGCTCCGCCGTGAACTTCCATGGCTCACCCGCCGTGTCTCCGTCCGGCTGGACGATGTACCGCTGACACCAACGAATGATCTGGTAACCGAGCGTCTCGTGAGGCTTCGGGACCCCTGCGGGCAGATTGCCTGTCTGCAAGGATCACCGCCTATCTAGGAGCCGTTCAGCAGCTTGTAAAGCTCCTCGTCCATGTCGACCTCCGGAGGGGCCTCAGAGGGCACCGCGGATTCGTTCTCATCGGTCTTGTCGAAAGTCATTCGGAGCCTGGCCCTGTCCTCGACAGTCGCGCCCCACTTGGCAACCCGCTGCCGGATTTCTCCGGCAAGCTTCAAGTCGCCCTTGAAAAGGCCGTCAACGAGCTTTGCCGTCAGCTCAAGCTCAGCCCAGTCGGTCTCAGTCCAAGCCGCTGTCTGGGGCGCAGTGCTCCACGTCTTCCAGAACCGCTTAGCTCCGGGGGTCGTGATGCCGAGCCCCTTGGGCAGCTCGCGGCCGGGTTGGGCTTCAGCCGGCAGGCTCTGTGCGTGCTCGTGGACGTTGCGCCTCACGGCGTTGTCCTTGGGGGCTGGTCCTCGCGTCACCGCAGCCTCACCCCCGACACGTTCACGTCGTACAGGTCGGCCAGGTCCTCAAGCTCGAAGAGCGCATCTTGACGCCAACCGGCCTTGCGCTGAGCCCTGTTGGGCAGGTCAGCAGCTCGGAGCCGGGGGCCCTCGGGCTCCTCCTGGACGTCGTGCATTGGTGCATCACTCCTACTGAGGTAACAACAACAAAGGCCCCTCCTCGGGGGCCTGGTGGTGGTCTAGCTAGCAGGTCTCGAACCTGCGGCCTCTCGCTCCCAAAGCGAGCGCTCTACCTACTGAGCTATAGCCAGAAGCGGGGCGACGGACTTGAACCGACCCACCGCCTGTTTCGCATGAGGTGACTAGCCTCAGCTACTCGGGCAGTGCTCACCGTGAGCTTTCCCCTTGCCCTATCGTTGCAGCGGTCAGGCCGCTATTTTCGGGCCAAGCTGAGCCGGTTGGATTCGAACCAACATCGTCCGGTTTTGGAGACCGGTGCTCTTCCAATTGAGCTACGTCCCATTGCAAGAGAGCCGCTGTCTCACAGCGCCAAGGGAGTGCATGCCCTACATATGTCTCTTGCTCCGTGAATCTGGTAGGACTCGAACCTACGGCCAGAGGATTAAGAGTCCCCCGCTCTACCAACTGAGCTACAGATCCAAGTGGCGAGAACCGGGCTCGAACCGGTGACCTCCGGGTTATGAGCCCGGCGCGCTACCAACTGCGCCATCCCGCTACGGCTGACATGGCTGGACTCGAACCAGCAACCCGAGCATTAACAGTGCCCTGCTCTGCCATTGAGCTACACGTCATTGGTGGATCGTGTCGGATTTGAACCGCGACTTCTCCTTGCAAGGGAGACGTGTTACCTCTACACCACACAACCCAAGTTCCGGACGGTCATAACGCGTAGCCGGTTACGCGGACGGACGAGTTTAGACATAGGAGTGTTGCCGTCATCACTCCTAGCGCTCCCTACCGGATTCGAACCGGCAGCCTTCCGCTCGACAGGCGGGCGCTCTGGCCATTGAGCTAAGGAAGCATGAGGCGCGTTACGGGATTCGAACCCGCGTTGCCTCCCGGAAGGGGAGGAGTCCTGAGCCACTAGACGAAACGCGCGTCCCTTCGGTCACCTGATCAGGGCGACTTGCCGGGACAGGGGAGCTACCCCACTTTCACGGACAGGTGCACGCCGCCTAAGTCGCGCTTTAAGCCCTCAGGAAAGGGCGCCTGTCCTCGTTGACCATCCAGGATTTGAACCTAGGACCCCCGCCTTATCAGGGCGGCGCTCTAACCAGACTGAGCTAATGGCCATAGACCCGGCAGGGATCGGGCTGCGGTCCGATATCGCATACACCCGCCGGGCTACCCCGTGTTACTCGGCACGGGTACCTCGTCGGCCCCACTGGATTCGAACCAGTGACCTCCGGGATTTCACTCCGGTGCTCTTCTCGCCTGAGCTAGAGGCCGTTACTGCTTCCGCCGTTCCTTGGCGGTCTTCTCTGCATGGCACTGCCGGCACAGGGTCTGTGCGTTGTCCAGGGTCCACGTACCGCCCTGGGCGATGGGAAGGATGTGGTCGACCTCCAGGGCCTCACGCTCACCGCAGAGGACACAGGCGAATCCGTCGCGAGCGAGAGCCCGCGGCCTGACTCGTCGGTCCCATAGTCGGCGGGCAGCGTCCCGGAGCTGGTTCCTCGCGCTGGTGCGTGACCAGGGGCGGTCAGGTGGCGCATGGTCGTCGCATCGGCCGGACCGTGCGGTTCGCTTAGTGCACCCGCGAACGAGGCAGATCGACGCAGCCCGAGGCATGGCCTCCACCCCTATTCGCTTGTGTGTTCGAACGTATCTAGTCGCCTTAGCTGATCCCTTACGCCAACAGGCTTGGTGGTGGCCCCGGAGGCTTCTAGTCTGGCTCCGGGGCCACTCGCCCCGTCTGGCTCTCTACCTGGGTTGACCACCACAGGGAGACTCAACAGAGGGGGAAGACTGCTGTTGAACGGACCAGTGACGGACTAACCCAGTCCCATTTCAACAACAAGTTTCAGTTACTTAGAGTAGTAGTAGAGCTACCGGAACAACTGCATCCGTTCTCTTTGGCTCTCACTAAGTATGTACGTGTCCTCTGGCCCTGCCTCGGACACTGTGGCGCTGGTCTGAGACCTGGATCACACTGGTATCAATACGCGGTGCCTGGCCCCAGCTAGGCCCGCTACAGTACGTAGACTCTCCGCGCACCTACCCGCTGGAGGTGGCTGAACCCACAATGATGAATAGCGAATAGCGATAAGGGACGGGAAATGAGAAGGCCAATTCTTCCCAGTGATACCGAGCTTCTGAAGAAGGAAGAAGCTGGGTTGACCCATCGCGAAATCGGCATCGAGTTCGGCGTGAGTCGGCAGGCCGTTACCAAGCGGTTCAACGCCATGGGGAAGTACGTTCGTGCCGCCTATCGGGATGCCACGGCTCTTCTCCCCTGGGATCTAACCAATCACCCCGCCAAGGATGCGCTCAGGAAGGACGAGAGCTTTTGGGGGCTCCGGGCCTTCGTCCGTCAGCAGATGGGCGGGGAGGTCTCCAAGCGGTCAGAACTGGCGTTGCGCACATTCGAGAACCACATCAAGGCTGGACAAGTCCTAGACCTGGATCCTGTCCAAGGTGTTCGCTGGGTGAGGCGCGAACCTGAGCGGGATGGCTCTCTCGTCATCAGGTGGCCGGACGACGTTCCTCAAGACGAGCGGACGGCGCTGTTCCGTTACTCCCCAGCTCAGAGCGGTGCTACCGCCGAGTAGCTAGATCGACCCGACGAGGCCCGAGTAGGTATGACCTACGAGGGCCTGTTTTGGTTGCATTGCGAACATATAGCGCTTGCTGTGATCCTGACCACACCAGTTTTCACATTTGCTTCACGTCTGCACAGGCGTACTCTCGTTTCTCACCGGCCGGTCGCTCGCACGACCGTTCGAGGCAGTTGGGGCGGGGAGAGCGAGGGGGACGGTGGTACTCATGGTCACGGGGGCGGTCTGCCGGGGGCAGACGCGTGCCGAGCTGCGGGCAGTGATACACGCGGCTCAGGTCGTGCAGCGGGCGGAGGTCTACACGTCCGATGCTCTGCGCATCAAGCGTGTGGCGACGCTGACCGCTGGGACGTACTTCATCGTCACTGAGTCGGATGCCTTGTGGGACGAGGATGTATCGGCTCTCTTGAGGGTCAGCGCGGAACTCAGGTCGCCTTGGCGAAATAGGGTTGTGGAAACGGACTCTTACGATCACCCTCACAGGTGGTTTCCGTTGTCCACGAAGTTCTGGGTGCACGTGGTGCATCCCGAGTTGCAACCCGATTGGGAGGCCCATGAGCGACCGTTTTTCTGTGCTGGCAACCATGTCAAGGTCAGTCAGCCAAGCAGAGCAGTACGAAAAGTGCCCGCACCAGTACGAGCTACAGCGGCTTAGGAAGGTAAAGCCCCGCCCGGCGGGGTGGTCTCATCAGGGATCGGCATTTCATCACGCCATCGAGGCGTACGAGAAAAGTGGGCGAAAGCTCACCGCGGATCAGGTAGCCGATCTGTTCCACGAGGACTACACGAGGCGCATCAACGAAAGCCTCGCGGACGAGCCGAACCTTGACCGGTGGATGACAGCCGGCACCGATGGCCAGTCGGACATTGAGGCCCGGTACGTCCTCGGGATGAAGCAGACGCGGGCGTATGTCCAGTGGGCCGAGGAGCACAAGCCTGCCATCTGGAAGGACCCCGCCGGCACCCCCGGCATCGAAAGGCACTTGACGGCTGACATCGGTGGTGTCACTGTCCAGGGCTACGTGGACCAGCTCCTAGACCAGCCTGACGGGTCGGTCCGGGTGCGGGACCTCAAGACAGGCAGCACGAAGAGCAAGTTCCAGCTCCAGACGTACGGGGTCCTGGTACGGAAGGTTCTGGGGGCGGAGGTCAATGATGCGGACTGGTACATGGCCAAGACGGGCGGCCTGTCTCGACCTGTCGACCTGACAGGCGTGACGGAGGCTGACGTTGCGGATCGTTTCGTGAAGATGGACCAGGGCGTGAAGGCGGGGGAGTTCCCTGCCAAGCCTGGTTTTCACTGCCGATTCTGTGATGTCGCTTACGCCTGTTCCTCACGGCGCGGGTAAAACGTCATTGCTCAGGTGAGTGACGCTGGCATATGCTGTAGATAGCAGGACACGCCCCATCCGGGGCTTTTTTAAGGCAATGAAAGTTGCCTGCCGGGTGGGGCGTGCGAACAGGAAGGAAGGTGAGCCGTTGTTCTCCCTCGCGCAGTCGGTAAGGATTCGGGGGGCCGCTGGCGAGCCGATTCCACACACGTTCAAGTCACTGAGGCGGCTAGAGGTCGAGTTCCGGCGGTCGGAGCTTTCTCTAGTGGTTGCGGGACCTGGCACGGGCAAAAGTCTCTTCGCGCTGTTCCTGGCGATGACGGCTAATGTCCCAGTCCTGTACTTCTCTGCTGACTCAAGTTCCGCAACGCAGGTATCTAGGGCCACGGCGATGATCACCGGGGACGACTCCAAAACCGTCAAGCGCGCCTTGACGGAAGGTGATTTCACGGAGTATGAAGCGGCCCTAGGAAAGCGGTGGTGGACGAGATTCAATTTCTCGGCCAGGCCGACCCAACAGGAGATTGAGGTTCACCTCTTGTGTTATCTGGAGGTATACGGATGTACACCTCACCTTCTGGTGGTCGACAATGTTACGAATGTTGACACGGGAGTCGTAGGGGATGCGGAGAGCTTCACATTTGGCTTGGAGGGCCTGTGCGAATATCTGGACGACATGGCGCGGGCAACGGCCGCTCATGTGCTCGGCCTCCACCATGTCACTGGTGAACACTCTGACGGCCTCAAGCCCATTCCGCTAAGTGGAGTGAAGGGCAAGGTGCACCGCGTGCCCTCGCTCATCCTGACGATTCACAAAGAGGTTGACGGAATGAACAGCCGCATCCTTAATGTGAGCCCAGTGAAGAACAGAGAAGGATTCGAGGACTCCTCCGGGGGGACCTTCGCTAGCTTCCGACTCAACCGCACCAACCTGCGGTTGGAGGAGCTTGACGAGGAGTTCCCGGATTCTTTCGCTGGTTAATAAGTTGCCTGCCGGGTATGAAAGGCGTACGTTGAAGATGGAAAGCACAACGAAGGTGCAGAGCATCAGGGGCGGCTTCAAGGCTGAGCGTGAGTTCGGCTTCGCGCTTGAGGGCCGGTTTCCCGGCCTGGATCTGTCGGGGGTGGACACTGAGGGTGTCGCCATGGTCGTTGAGATCAGCGACCCTAAGCGTCTGAATCTGCACCAGCTTTCCAGGGTTCTCGTGGGGGCCGCCAAGGGCGGGGTGAAGACGGCAGTCATCGACTTCCAGAACAAGGGCCTGACAACGGCGGTGCCGCTGTTCAACCTGTTCGCCATGGTGGACGAGAACGCCCGGCTCAAGGAACTCCGCAAGCTGGAGAAGGCCATCAGGACGGGGGTCTAATGGCCGAACCCCGCAAGGGATACCGGGAGTGCACAAAGTGCGGGAAGAACAGGTCTGAGAGGTTCTACACCTCCTCTCGGGGGAAGGTCTGTTCTTCCTGCCGCAAGGCGGGCCGCCGGCAGGCATCACGTAACGCGCGACTACAGGCAACATACGGGCTATCTGCCGAGGAGTACCGGCGCCTCTTCGAGGCGCAAGGGGGAAAGTGCGCGATCTGCCAAGAGACGCGCAAGACCAATTTGGCCGTGGACCACTGTCATAAGACAGAGGCGGTTCGCGGCCTTCTTTGTGCCCGCTGCAACTCGCAGCTCCTAGCCCGAGGGGCTAGGGACCGGCCTGAGGTACTAAGGCGGGCAGCCGACTACCTAGAGAACTATCCAGCTTGGAAAGTCCTCGGACCTCGTTACACATTCGACAAAGGGAACGAAAATGGCTGAGGCTGTAAGCACCACCGTTGAGAAGCTCGTCACCGAGAAGAAGAAGGTTACGGCCTTCAACCTGACGCTCTCGGCGGAAGAGGCTGAGGCGCTCATGGCGCTGGTCGGCAACATTTCCGGGGACTCGAATTCACCGCGCATGCACACCGATTCCGTGTACTACGCCCTCAGCAACGCCGGTGTCTCCGTGCGCGACAAGGACGTTTCCAAGCAGATGACAGGCAACCTGCGTTGGCTCTCGCAGCCCAAGGCCCCGTCCTACCGCTTCTGATCTCCCGAGTACCCAAACACCTTTAAGGATCGAACATGGCTGAGGCCAAGCGCACCATCGTGGACAAGGAAGTCAAGCGAGTTGAGAAGGTGCCGGGTATCACCCTCACCCTCACCATCGCGGAAGCGGAAACGCTGATCGCTGTGGGCGCCAAGATTGGCGGAGACCGTGAGCACAGCCCGCGGAAGCACTATGAGGCCGTCACCAAGGCCCTGCTGGGTGCTGGCGTCCGTGACTACACCGTGAGCGGTAAGCACCCGTTCAAGCACTTCGAGAGCAACACTCGGGGGCTGTACTTCAACGTCGATCCTCGGTCCGGCAGCACCTTCAATTTCTGATGAGCGACACCTACACGGGCTCTGACCCGTCGTACTCGCGGAACTGGCGCGGCAACTACCACATGTGGCAGGCCGCAGCCCGGAAGTACGAATTCCCGGTGACGCGCTACAAGGTGGGTCCAAATGGTGAGCGACAGCTCATCGAAACCACCGATCGGTAGAGTCCTCGCCCACTACTACGGGTTTGAAGCGAAGGCGACGAGTGGGCGAGTGAAAATCGCTTGCCCCCTCCCTTCACATCCGGACTCAAATCCTTCCGCGTCGGTGGATCTCGATAGAAACCGATGGAACTGCTTCGCCTGCAACCTGAGCGAAGACAGCTATGCCGTGATCATGAGGGAGGAAGGTATTGGCTTCCTTGAAGCCAAAGAACACGCACGTACAGAATTCGGTGGAGATAGCCAAGCGATATCACCAGAGCTACCAGGGCAGTCCGGCCGAGGAGTACGTAGCGGCTCGGGGCCTCGCCAAGGTGGCAAGCAGCTTCGGCCTGGGCTACGTCGATTCGGCGATACCTGGGCATGAGCGTTACGCGGGCTACCTGGCTCTCCCCTACATCCGCCCTGCCGGCGGAGAGGACGGGGTGGCAACCGTTCGCTTCAGGTGCATCGCAGATGCGTGCGTGAAGGACTCTGACGGGACGTACTTCTTCCTGAAGGGTGAGAAGGAACGGCACCAGGAGCACGGCAAGTACAGGTCACTTCCTGGGGACCCCCCGAGGCTCTACAACACGTCGGCCCTGATCGAGCCCAGTCCGGTCCTGGTGGTCGTTGAGGGCGAGTTCGACACCCAGTCTTGGGCTCTCGCCGGAATCCCCTCTGTGGGCGCCCCTGGCACCGGTACATGGCGCGACTACTGGACTCCCGCTCTCTTGGGCTACGAGACCGTTTTTCTCATCGCAGAGGACGAGCCGGGGCTTGTCTTCATGGACGAGCTAGCGGCCGATTTGCCCAATGGCAAGGTCGTGAAGATGACCGATAGCCGGGACTCCAACTCTGTACTCCTGAACTTCGGGCCTGAGGCCCTGGCGAAACGGATCGGGATGTGAAGGTCAACGACAAGGTCATCATTACCGAGGGCGAGCATTCGGGGAAGCGTGGCCGCATTGCAAGCGTGAGGCCCCCCGATTATTCCCCGTACTCCTACTACGTGAAGGTGTACGGCTCCGTTATCCGCTACCTCTGGTTCAAAGAAGACGAAGTAAGGGCGGACGTAGTGAAGAGTGACCCGCTCGGTAAGAGCGATTCCGTCAACCATCCGAACCATTACACGTGGCTTCCCAACGGCATCGAGGTAATCGACCTCACCGAGCACATGAACTTCAACCGCGGAAACGCCGTGAAGTATCTCGCTCGGGCTGGCCGGAAGTCCAAGGCAAGTGAGTTGGAAGACCTGAAGAAGGCCCGTTGGTACATCCATCGGGAGATTGCCCGGCTGGAGACCACATGAGGCGCATTGCTGTAGCTCTTGGGGCCGCTCTGGCGGCCCTTTCTCTTTCCGGGTGCAGTTCCGTGACGGAGCCGTGGAACGACGCTCCGGTGTCCTACAAGGACGACGGCCCGGCAGTCATTCACTCCATGCCAGACGGCTTCGCCAACTTCGCCTCTAAGTGCGACGGATTCGGGCACCGAGTCTTCACCACCAGGGGCGGAGACAGCGCCGGAAAGTCGATTGCCGTTATTGCTGATCCGAAGTGCTATTCCAAGAAGGGGAACAACTGACGTGATCAACGTAACCGATGCCCAGGTCAGGGAGACGCTTCATGCGGTCGTTTCCGAGCGCCCCGAGTTCGTCTACTCGTCACCTGAGTACATGGAGAACGACGAGGGCCTTTCCTGCTTCTACGTCCACGACGACGAGGACGGTAATCCGGTGAGCGCCGGTTGTGTGGTCGGTGTCGTGCTCAACCGCCTCGGTGTTCCTCTGGAGGAGCTGAAAAAGCACGAAGGCAAGACCGCCGCTCAGATGGTCAAGCACGTAGTTACCGGAGCAACCCGCAGCATCGGGATAGTGCTCAGCAACGTGCAGTTCGATCAGGACGAGGGTGCTTCCTGGGGCGAGGCTTACGCAAAGGCGACGGGGGAGACCATTTGAAGCGTGTAGTCGTCATCAGTGACCTTCAGGTTCCGTACCACGATCAGAAGGCCCTCAACAATCTGATCGGCTTCATCGGGGATTACCAGCCTGACGAGCTGTACCAGATTGGCGACCTCAATGATTATGAGACGCCAAGCCGCTGGAATGAGGGAACGAGGTACGAGTATCAGCAGCAGGTCAAGAGCGAGTCCGAGAAGACTAAGCGCGTTGTCTTCGAGCCCATCCGTGCCGTCTACGACGGACCCTTTGGGATTCTGGAGGGCAACCACGATCTACGGCCCCGTACGTACCTGAGTGCCAAGGCTCCTGCACTGGCCGAGTACGCGAGCGACTTCCACTTTTCCAAGTTGCTGGACTTCGATGCGTTCGGTATCGACCTCACCCCGCCATTTCACAAAGTGGGACCGGACACCGGACTCATCCATGGCCACGAGATCAAGGGCCTGTCGAGCATTGCAGGTACAACCGCCTACGGCCACGCAAGCAAGGCCACCATGAATCTCGTCATGGGCCACACTCACCGCCTGGGCGTCCGCCGGCACGGCCCTTCGCATCTCGGGGGAATGCGATGGGGCTTCGAGGTGGGACACCTCATGGACCCGAGGAAAGCTCAATACCTCGGTCCTGGTGCAGTGGCCAACTGGCAAGCCGGGTTCGGAATCCTCTACGTCGGAGACCACGACGTATCCCCCTACCCCGTAGACATTCGTCGAGACGGCTCTTTCGTCGTGGAAGGCGAGCGCTACGGCAGGCTAGTTCGTGGCGCAGGGGGGCGCTTTGCAAAGAAGGGGGACACCACGTGACTGTGATCGACTGGGCTCACGTGGCGGATATCGCGGACAAGGCGGCTCGGTCCATCTCCTCAGCGTGGAGTGTGGTGGAGAAGGACGACGTCAAACAAGCAATTCTGCTGCATGCCTACGAGCGCAAGACACTGATCGAGAAGAACTACACCGATACCTTCCTTTGGCAGTTCGCCAAGAAGGCCGGGACACAGTTCGCCTCAAAGGAGCGCGACGCGCGAGACGTTGAGGATGGGAATTACTACTACACCCCCGATGAGGCGAAGTTGGCCCTAGCCACCTTTGTCTACTCAGACGATGAGCTTGGTCAGATGCTCGGCAGACAGGATGACCTTCTTTCCTGCCGGATCACTGACAATCTCGTCTCCGCGCGTCTCGATGCCTCTTTGGCGCTGAACCGACTCCCCAAGCATCAGCGGGAGATCCTCATGCGGCGGTACGTCTTCGGACTCCCCCCGAAGGACGACACCGAGCGCAAAGCCAGCAACCGCGGGCTCGATGCCCTGGCTCGGCAGATGAACCGCGACCTACGAAAGGTGACTGCATGACAGCATTTCCAACCGAGACGGCCAGGACCGTCTATGAGCGTACGTACTCCCGCGTGAAGCCGAATGGCCAGCAGGAGACATGGGCGGAGACCGTTGAACGCGTCGTAGACGGCAACCTCTCTCTTGTCCCCGGGCGGTACATCGAGGCCGGGGAGCGGGCGGCATTGCTCGACCTGATCGGTAGCTTCCGGGTACTGCCGGCGGGACGTCATCTCAAGTCCAGCGGGGTCAACGACTTCGCCCTGAACAACTGTTGGGCAGCAGCCTGGGACGCGGAGCGTCCTGAGGAGCACTTCACCTTCGCTCTCCTTCGCTTGGCGGAGGGTGGAGGAGTCGGGGCCAACTACAGCTCTCGCTACTTCGACGGCTTCCCCGAGCTGGTCATCCCGGTAGAGGTCCACATCGTCTGTGACCCGGACCATGCTGACTTCCTCGACCTCGTTGAGGCTGGTCTGATCAGCACGGAGTACAGCCACGAGTGGACGGGGGCCTATCAGGTCCAGGACAGCCGTGAGGGCTGGGCTGAGGCCCTGGGAGACCTCATCCGGACCGCGCACGCTCCGGGCACGCGTCACGCAGCTCGTGTCTACGACGTGAGCCGTGTGAGGGCCAAGGGAACTCCCCTGAAGGCTTTCGGCGGTACGGCCTCGGGGCCCCAACCCTTCGGGCAGATGCTCAAGGCCGTGGGCCAGGTGCTCAGGGACGGGCACGGCCGCCCGCTGCATGGCATTGACGCTATGCAGATCGATCACGCTGTTGCTCAGTGCATCGTCTCCGGGGGCGTCCGCCGATCTGCCCGCATGTCGATCATGCATTGGCGTGACCCGCTTATCTGGTCGTTCCTGCGGATCAAGGCTGAGGGAGGTCACTGGACGACGAACATCAGCGTTGAAATTGACGACGACTTCATTCGTCTTCTCCGCAAGATGTCGTCACCGTCCATGCCGATCCTCCGGGAGATTGCAGCCGGAATGCTCCGGAACGGCGAACCCGGTGTTTGGAATTCGAGTCTGACGGCAGAGGGGGAGGTTGATGGAACGTACACGACCAATCCGTGTGGCGAGGCAACCCTTACCCCTTGGGAGCCATGCAATCTTGGTTCTGTGAACCTCGGTGCGTTCGTCAGCGATGACGGGGAGATAGACGACGAGGGGCTTCGGAAGGCACACAGGTACCTCACGAGATATCTGATACGGGCCACTTTTGCCAAGGTGGCTGATCCGAAGTCGGCTGGGGCAATTGCTCGATACCGCCGCATTGGGGTTGGACACCTGGGATTCGCTGACTTCCTGGTGAAGCTGGGGGTCAAGTATTCCAGGGCAGTGGAAGGGGGGATCGGTTATGAGCTTGATGTAATGGCTCAGACTGTCACCCTGGCTGCGAGGGAGTACGCCAACGAGCTGCGGATTCCTGTCCCGATCAAGACGCGGGTGATAGCCCCTACAGGCACGACGAGCAAGCTCGCCGGCACCAGTGGCGAGGCCGTTCACGCGCCGTTCGCGGGGTACTTCAAGCGCCGTATCCGCTTCTCTGACCTTGAGCCCTCCGAGAAGGCTCAGGTGGAGGAGTACCGGCGTAAGGGCTACCACGTGGAGCCCGACAAGTACGCGGCCAACACCTCTGTCGTTACCATTCCGACGAAAGACCCGCTTGTGGATGTCGGGGGCAGAGTCTTCCAGCACGCGGGAAATCTGACCCTCAGGGACATGCTTTCTGTGCAGGCTCTCTATCAGGAGCATTGGGCGGATCAGGCAGTGTCCTACACGGTGAACGTCGACCCCGAGGCTTATTCGGTTGACGACCTCATTGAGGCCCTGGTGCCCTTTCTTCCGAAGCTCAAGGGAACCACGATCTTCCCGGAACTCTCCTTTGAGCAACCGCCTTACGAGCGGATCACCAAGGAAGAGTACGAGGAGCTTGCGGCAGCCGTAGGAATCGACACCGCGGATACCTCTTACGACGAAATCTGTGCGTCGGGCGCCTGCCCGATCTAGGGACTTTTTTCATGCCCAGATAGTTGCCTGCCGGGTGACTAGCAACCAACCGGAGCGAGCTGAATGAGCTTCCCGAACCCATTCGATGGTCCCTCGCCCTGGGGCGAGCCCGAAACTCCAAAGGAGACCCCGCCTATGACCCAGAACACCGTGACCGCTACCACTCCGAACAAGTTCCGGATCGGCCTGACGTTCAAGGCTGCTGCCGGATACGACGCCGAATGGATCACCCCGACCGTTTACGGGGAGTCCGCCGAAGAGGTCGCGGTCAACGCGGTGGACGTGATGAAGGCCCTTGCGGACAAGGGTGTCATCGACCTCGCAGCCCTGGCGGCAAAGAAGGTTCGTGAGACCCACCAGCCGACCGCCGGAAAGGGCGGCAACTCGGCGCCGAAGACCTTCCAGGGCGGGAAGGTCCAGCCGCAGCAGGGTGCCCCGTCACCGGATAACGACTCCTGCCAGCACGGCCGGACTCTGCGGGAAGGCCAGGGCGCCAAGGGCGCTTGGGCCGCGCTGTTCTGCAACGCCCCGAAGGGCTCGCAGTGTGACCCGCTCTGGCGGCAGAAGGACGGCTCTTTCACGTAAGGGCTGACCGCTCTTTCAAGGCACCTCAGGGGGCCGGGGATTCCTCGGCCCCCTTTTCCTTTGGAGTCGTCCATTGACAGACATCACCACTAGGTCAGACGTAACCGTGAAGATGGTCAACCTATCGGCCAACGACGTAATGGTTGCCAAGGCCGCACGGGTCTCGACCATCGGCAAGCGCTCGGCCGCTGACGATCTGCCGACCGAGGGCCTTATCAACTTCCTGATGCGAGACAGGCACGGGAGCCCTTTCGAGCACAACCATTTCACGTTCCTCGTAGAGGCCCCCATATTCGTTGCCCGTGAACACATGAGGCACCGTGCCGGCTGGTCTTACAACGAGGAATCCGGCAGGTACAAGGAGCTAGAAGGCGTCTTCTACAAGCCCGCACCTGAAAGGAACCTGGTTCAGGTTGGCAAGGCGGGCGCCTATCGGTTCGAGCCAGGCAACGAGGCACAGAGGCACGTGGTTGAGCGTGACTTCTACTCGGCCTATGCGTGGGCCTTCCAGCACTACACAGGAATGCTCAACCGAGGCATTGCCCGTGAAGTGGCACGGATGGTTCTTCCTGTCGGCATCTTCACGTCGTACTACGCGACGTGCAATGCCCGATCTCTCATGCACTTCCTGAGCCTTCGAACCATCTCCGAGGACGCTCAATGTCCCTCATTCCCTCAGCGGGAAATTGAGATGGTCGCAGAGGCAATGGAGCGGGAGTTTCGGGAGTCCATGCCCTACACCCATGCCGCCTTCGTCAAGCACGGTCGCGTAGCGCCGTAGAGGGGGTACGGGGGATTCCAAAACTACTTGACCTCTACTGCTGCCAGGGGGGAGCAGGTAAGGGGTACCGCGATGCGGGGTTTGAGGTGGTGGGCGTAGACATCGCCCCGCAGCCTCGCTACCCGTACAAGTTCGTCCAGGCCCATGCGATTCAGTACCTATTCCAGCACGGGCACGAGTTCGACTTTATACATGCCTCGCCTCCGTGTCAGCGCTACAGCAAGACACAGCGAATACAGCAGAACGAACACCCCGACCTCTTGGCCCCGACTCGTGGTGCTTTGAGAGAAGTAGGTGTTCCGTGGGTGATTGAGAACGTAATGGGTGCCCAGCCGAAAATGCGGAATCCCGTTCTGCTGTGTGGGACCTACTTCGGGCTCAACACCTATCGGCATCGCCTCTTTGAGTCGGGCGGCTGGGAACTAAAGCCCCCGGATCACCCGGAGCACATAAGGCGGCAAACAAAGATGGGCCGCCGTCGAAAGCCCGACGAGATGGGGATTTACGTCGGGAACTTCATTGGGGTGGACGATGCAAAGGATGACCTAGGCGTTCCCTGGATGTCCCGAGAGGGGATCAGGGAGTGCATTCCGCCTGCCTACACGGAGTTCGTAGGAAAGGCATTCATTGAACAACTCTAGACGGGGGAGGTCTCTTGCTACATCTTACTTACCGGCTGAAGGGTCAGCCGATCTCGATTCGCGTTGTCGAGGATGAAAGGGACCTCCCTGAGTTCGAGGAGTTCATTTCTCGTCATCGCATCTTGGGGTTCGACACGGAAACCACTGGGCTCGATTGGTGGGCGGAAGGCTTCCGGTGCCGGCTGGCTCAGTTCGGTACGGGCTCTGAAGCATGGGTCATCCCCGTGGAGAAGGGCCCGGTATTCGGTGAAGCCGTGCGGTGGGCACTGCGCCGCCTTGAATGGCTTGTTGCCCACAACGGCACCTTTGACCTACATGTCGTGGAGGCAACGCTAGCAATCCCCGTGGAGGAGCTTGCTCCGAAGATGTGGGATACGCGTCTACTGGCCCACCTCGTTGACCCGAGGGCGGTTAAGGAGCGCGGGCCTGGGCTCAAGTTGGAAGAGCTGACCAAGTTCTACATCTGCGAGACGACCGCAGATGAGGTCAAGGGCTCGATCACGGGCATTGCCAAGAAGTACAAGACCACGAAGGAGAAGATTTGGAAGCTGGTTGACCTGTTCGATTCGGATTTCTTGCTCTATGCGGGCATGGACCCGGCTCTTGCATATCGCCTCTTCCAGCTTCTCTATCGCCTTGTACCGGCCCGTTCCAAGTCTCAAGGGCTCATAGGTTGGGAACACCAGCTAGCCCACGTGACAGCCAAAATGGAGCGTACCGGCTACCTCCTTGACGTCGAGTACGCCGAAAGGCGGTGTGAGGAACTCTCGGCGGAACAGCAGCGGTGGGAACTTGTCGCCAAGACGTTTGGCGTCGAGAACGTCAACAGCAACCAACAGCTCATCGACGTATTCACTGACCTTGGAGTGAAGCTCACCAAGCGAACCGCCAAGGGCAACCTGTCGATTGACGACGACGTTCTATCGGCTATCAACCACCCGCTAGCAAATGCCGTTGTCCAGGCGAAGAAGTCGGGCAAGTGGCGTAAGACCTGGTTTGAGCGAGCTTTGAATGGCCGTGACGCGAACAATCGCGTCCACGGAAGCATAAATTCGCTCCAGGCTAGAACGTCCAGGATGAGTATTTCCGGGAGCATTCCGGCTCAGACGTTCCCTGCGGGGGACGGCTATGTTCGGCACATGTTCCTTGCCGATGAGGGGCACGTTAGCTGTTCCATCGACTTCGGGAATATGGAACTCCGCTATCTGGCTGCGTTCTCTCGTGACCCAACGATGATGAACGCATTCCTCAACGGCCTGGACCTGCACCAGATAACCGCTGATGCTGCGGACGTTGCCCGCAAGATCGGCAAAATGGCGAACTTCCTTACCGTGTATGGGGGTGGCTGGGCTGCCCTCATGGAACAAGCGCACGTCGATGAGGAAACCGCACGGAAGGTGCTGGACGCCTTCGCCAGGACGTATCCGGGAGTTGGCGCATTCGGGAAACGCCTAGCGGACGAGGCCCGGCGAACAGGCTTCGTCTACACGGCAACTGGTCGTCGTCTTCCGGTCGACCCGGGCAAGTGGTTCAGGGCATTGAACTACTTCGTCCAGGGGGGATCTCGGGACGTGACGGCTCGCGCTTTGATCGAACTCGACAAGGCAGGCTTTACGCCTTATGCACGCCTCCCAATCCATGACGAGATCGTTTTTTCCTTCCCGGAGAAGGAAGCACCGGACATGGCCCGCGAAGCGGCACGGCTGATGGAGTTCTCTGTTCAGGGGCTACTCATTCCGGCTGACGCGGAAATCGGTGGACGTTCCTGGGGCAGTGTGTTGGAACTCGAAGCAAGTAAGCACTAAGAGGGGGATGTAGTGAACGAGAACGAGAACGAGAACGAGAAGACCGAAGCCGCGGGCTCCTTCGAGGAGCTGATTTCGGGCATTGAGACCGAGATGAACGCTGAGCGACTGCATAAGCAGGGCGCCTATGCGGTCACTGCCGCTCGCATCTCGGGGACTGTCATCACTGAGGCTGTGGCCTCGGGCGTGCCTTACGAACTGGCTAAGGAGATGGCGGCAGACACCTGGAACTCCATCATGGGCTTTCACCCGCTCTTGGAGGCCGAAGAGAGCCAGGGCTGATCCGGCTTCTCATCACCGGCTCTCGGACATGGTCTGACGTTGGCCTTCTACAAGGGGTCATCGGAGAGGTTCTCTGGCTCGGGAGGTACAGGCCCCGTGATTGCCTTCTGATTCATGGGGCCTGCCCTCGGGGGGCCGATGCCATGGCCGACCGCTTCGCACGAGAGATCGGGATGAACGTCCGCCGGCACCCGGCTGACTGGGACGCCTACGGGAAGCGTGCCGGATTCCTCCGCAACGCGGAGATGGTCAGTGCTGGAGCTGACCTCTGTTTGGCCTTAATCAAGGGCGGGAGCCCTGGGGCCTCAATGACTGCAAGCCTCGCCAAGAAGGCGGGGATACCCACTCAGATTTACGAGGACATGTGATGGCGACGTTTCCGCGCTACGAGTACGAGGGCAATAGCCAGTCTCACAAGCTCGACCTGACGAACATTCCGAAGGAGTGCGTCACGGTAACCGTCAGCATCAAGGACGAGAAGCTGAAGGACGCGATTCAGGGTCGGATTTCTGCGCTGAAGGGGAGCAAGGCCCGTGCCATTGATTTTGAGCAGTGGGGTGCGGTTCACAGGATCGAAATCAAGCTGAATGTTCTTGAAAGCGTCCTCAAGGAGGCGAACGTCTGATGTTCGAGGATATGGAGATGGACTGTGAGTGACCGCGACTCGTTCGGCAACGTCATCGAGCCGGGGGATTACGCGCTCTCGGCTTCTACCAGTGGCGGTCAGGTCAAGATGGGCCGGATTGTTCAGGGACCTAATCAGCTCATGATTGAGGTGGACCACCTAAGCGTGTGGGGGACGGCTAAGACTCCAAGGAATCGCCGGACCATCCTCGGTTATAACGTCATCATCCTTCGCAAGGCTGACGGCTCGATCCCGCTTCCCATGGCAGCGGTGTTCGGTGATGACTGATCGTCCCTCTTGGGATGACTGGGCTCTAGGTATCGCTGACGCGGTAGCCCCTCGGGGGGACTGCACCAGATCACGTGTTGGTGCGGTCCTCCTGGACCGTAGGCGCCGTGTCGTCATGTCGGGGATGAATGGGACTGTCCCCGGTGAGAAGGGCTGTCTAGCGGGCGCCTGTCCACGAGGACGGCTGACGTATGAGCAGATACCCGCCGGCAGCGATTACGGGAACTGCATTGCGATCCACGCCGAAGAGAACTTGTTGATCAATGCCAGGCGTGAAGACCTGGAAGGCGGGACGGTCTATGTAACTCGTGCCCCGTGCTACCGCTGCTTGCCTCGCCTCAAAGCGGCTGGTGTTTTCCGCGTTGTGTGGCGAACGGAAACGGGCTGGGAAGCCAAGGTATTGGACTGGGGGAAGTATGACGCTGGAGGAATGGGTAAGGCGGGAGCTGGATAAGCTCCCGCCCTTCTCGGAGGAACAGGACCGAGACCTTCGTCAGATTCTCGGTCTGTCTGAGATCACCGCCGGGGAATGACCTTCAGTAGGTTGGGGTCGAACGGTGCTTTCCTCGACCGACCCTCCGGAATCGGCATGATGATGACGGCCCGGATAATCTTCCCAATGGCCATCCGCTTCTGAGTCAGGTCCATCGGAGGTATATCCTTCTCAGGGTCTCCATACCATCGCGACCGATCCCAGCCATTGAAGGCGTTTGTCTCGGCAAGCGCTACGTTGTGCTCTTCCCGGTCTTGCTCAAGACCCTTGATCTTGTCGTCAAGGCCGGGAAGCAGCTCATAGAACGTGTCATCATCAATATCGCCCTCCATCCACTTGGATGTGAGGGTCTTTTTTCGTTCCTTGATCTGCTTGAGAAGCTCCTCACCGTCCCAAGGGCTCTCCTTCTTGGGAACTGTCTTGTACCGGGCTTCGAGGGCAGCCACAACCAGGGCCTCAAGGTGCGCGTCCACTTCCTTCCCGTTCCGGGCGACGCCCCCACAGCCAAGCTCGTTGCAGACGTACTCATGCATATCAGGGTCCGCCTTAGTCGGTCGTCGAGTCCCTCCAATCTTCGTGTTGCACATGACGTCAACCGGGATATTGCCGCATCGGAGGTAGCCGCTGAACTTGTATTTACGGGCTCGTCCCTCTGGCGGGCCAGGGTTCTTTCCTCCGCCCTTGGTCAGTCTGCTTCCGGTTTTTGCGCCTCTCTGCTTTGAGAGGTTACACATATACTCCCACTCTTCCGGGGTGCCGATGGTCTCCCACTTGCCGACTACGGGGTTTCCGTCCTTGTCGACTACGAGCTTTCCGTTAATCTCTCGGTACCCGTAGTTAGTGGCATTGGTGAGGTACTGGCGGACGGTTTCGCCGCTCCACTCCGCTCCAGAGGCGCCCGTGATGCCGCGCTCACGGAGCCGTAGAGCAATGGTTTTCCATGCTGCCCCTTCCATGCCCCATTTCTTCATCTCGATAGCCCAGTAACCCTCTTCGGGGCAAAGCTTCTCGTTGACCTTGCGGCCCGTCATCGGGTCCTGAGGCAGGTACCCGAACCGTCGACGCCCGCCGGGTGTGGTGCCGTCCTGAGCCCGACGCTTGATGTCGCGGAGGATGCGTTCCTTGGTCTTGGTGACCTCTCCTTCAGAGACACCGGAGTTGACCAGGCCGACGATGTTCCCGCCGACGCTGGCAATGTCGTATTCCTTGCCACGCTCGATGAAGATTCCGTCTCCGGCGGTGATCACGGCACGGCGGAACCGGATGTAGTCCTCAGGCAAGCGCCACACGCGCTCATGCTCGGTGGCGACGATGGCGCGCACGGGGAAGCCCTCAGGGACCTTGCGGTGAAGGAGGGCCTTCGTCATCTCCAGGAAGGCCGGTCGGGTCACCTCAGGGTCAGCCGCAGTGATGTTGTTGTCTTCGTAGAAGCGGACGATGGCGATGTTGTGGGCTGCCGCAACCTCCTGGGTCTCCTCGTGTTGGTGGCGGACACCTACCCCCTTTTCCCGAGACAGGGCCTTCGTGGCCGACCTGAGGGCCTGGTCCCCGCTGATGCGGGCGTAGTCCAGGCCGGGCACACGGCCGTCTAGCCACTCCTCGAACGTCATGCCTTGCTGGATTGCCCGCACAAGCTCCGGGTTGAGGTAGCTCTTTGAGCTGCCTGCCATCGTCCCTCCCCTGGGTCTGCTACACCTAGGTTGCCTGCCGGGTGCCCGGCAGGCAACTGTCTTACGGTTCACAGATTGACTTAGACGAGTGGATGGCCGACTACGGTTTCCTCGAGGACGAGGGCCCCAGCGCCCGCGTCGCGGACGTCCTCAACGACAAGGTGCACGGCGCCATCCCGTCCCTCGTCCACATGCACCCGGACGAGACCGTCGGCCAGGCCATCGAGGTGCTGCGCGAGTACGGCGTCTCGCAGATGCCGATCGTCAAGCCCGGCGCCGGTCACCCGGACGTGATGGCCGCCGAGGTCGTCGGCTCCGTGGTCGAACGCGAGCTGCTCGACGCCCTGTTCACCCAGCGGGCCTCGCTCGAGGACCCGCTGGAGAAGCACATGTCCGCGCCGCTGCCCCAGGTCGGCTCGGGCGAGCCGGTCGGCGACCTGATGTCCGTACTGGGCGCGGCCGACGCGGCGATCGTCCTCGTCGAGGGCAAGCCCACCGGGGTGATCAGCCGGCAGGACCTGCTGGCCTTCCTCGCCAAGGGCGGGAAGTAGGGCCTGTGCTGCGGGCGGGCCCACAGGCGGGAAACGTCCGGTGAACAGGCCGTGGCCACGGCGAACTTGCGGTTTCCCACCTGAAAGGTGGACTTCGCAGAAGTGGTACGAGGGCGTCACGTCCACGCAGCACCCGCTTAACACGGGTCCGGCACATTAGTGGTTGTCGGCAGGGCGGGAGCGGCTCCCCGCCCCGGCCGGCACCAAAACGGCGTCACGGACCTCCGGAGCGGCTCCCGGACCTCCACAGACGCCTAGGACGCGCAGTCTGGCCCTGACCCGGCTCGCGTCCCTCGCGGGGACCGCCGTCGTCCCGCCCCCCGGCAACGGGGGTGCGGCGGTCCCCGCGCATAGCTTTTTCCGGGACCTTTCGGCCCACCTGAGTGGGCCGGTCAGTCCTCCCACTCGCTGTCCTGGGACGACCCACGCCTGCGGCCGCGGAACAGGCCCGGGTTGGTGCGGGCCACCTGGACGGCGTTGACCCCGACGATCCCGATCCAGGCGACGAGCAGGCCCGGCAGGTGGCCGACGCCGCCGCCGATCGCGGACAGCGGGATCGCCAGCACCAGCGAGACGATGCCGAAGCCGAAGCGCTCGCCCCAGGAGTCGGTCGCCTTCGGCGACCGGGAACCCCGGGCCACCACCATCTGCTGCTCGGCCATCTGCCGGCGCACCCGCCGCTCCACGGCCCCGTCGATCCGCTGGTCGACCTTCTCCAGGAACGAGTCGACCAGCGCGGACTCGTACTCCACGCCCAGTTCCCTGCGCGCCTGCAGGGTGGCGTCGAGTTCCTTCTTGAGTTCCGCGTCCCGCGCGTCCATTCCGGTCATGCGATCCACGTTAAGCAGCCGGGACGCCTGCCGCACTGGGGTTATCCCCCCGGTTCGGCAGGGGGTCTTCAGGCCCGCTGTGTCAGTCGGTGCTGCTCGGCGTACGCGTTCGCCACGTCCTCAGGGTCCTTCTTGTCCTTGTCCACTTGGCGGTTGAGCTCGGTGAGGTCTGCCGTGGTCAGGACGTTGCCGAGCTCGACGAGGGCCCGAACCGCTCGATCACCTGCTGGACGACGCTGCTCACCGAGTCGTCGCTGGTCACGTCGAGGGCGAGGAACGTCACACCGCCGTCAGAAGTGTCGTCGCGGGTGTGCCCGATGATCAGATCCACCTCGCGTGCGGCGCCGTCGGCGAGCGCCTGCCACGGTGCGGTCGGCAGGACCTCTCCGTCGACCACGGGGGAGTAGGCCGTCAACGTGTGCGCGATCGGTCCCCAGCGGTCCGCGTACTGACTCATCCGGGCGCCGAGGGCAGCCCCCGCCCCTGGGAGTTTGTGCGGATCCACCGCCGCGAGGTCGCTCACCGTGGGCCGCAGTCCCAGCTCGCCCGCGAGGGCGGTGGCGATGTCGGTGGCCAGCTCGTCGGAGAAGAAGGTGCCGGGCACGCTCTGTGCGATGGCCCGCCGGAACAGGCCTCGCGCGCTCGGCATCGCCAGCAGCGCGGCGACGGACCCGGCGCCGGCTGATTCGCCGAACACGGTGACCTGGCCGGGGTCGCCGCCGAAGGCGGTGATGTTCTCCCGCACCCACGTCAGGGCCGCGACCTGGTCGAGCAGTCCGCGGTTCGCCGGCGCCCCCTCGATGCGGGCGAACCCCTCCATGCCGACCCGGTGGTTGAAGGTCACCACGACGAGATTCCCGTCACGGGCCAGCCGGCCGGCATCGTAGGCGGGGTCGTCGACGGAACCGAGCTTGTAGGCACCGCCGTAGATCCACACCATCACCGGGCGCCTCGTCGCCGGGTCCGGATCCGGTGTCCAGACATTGACGGTGAGCCAGTCATCTCCTCCGGGCGGGGGAATGGGTATGGCAGGGCTCAACGGCTCCTGCGGTGGCGGGGGCCCGAACGCGAACGACTCGCGCGTGCCCTCCCATCGACGCACCGGCTGCGGCGCGGCGAAACGCAAGCTCCCCACCGGGGGTTCGGCGAACGGGATGCCCCGGAAGACCGCGAGACCGTCCTCCTGGCGGCCGCGCACGACGCCCCCCGCGGTGGCGACGTCGGGAATCGGTCCTGTGGTCACGACACTCCTCATTGAGCTCTGCCGACCGATGCGGTCGCTGTACGAAAACCAGGCGTCGGCTGCATGGCTCTTCAGGGCCCCGGACGGCCGCGCGGGTTTGATCGTGGAGCCGGGGCGACGACGAGACCCTCGTCCGGGCGTCCGGGCGTCCGGGCGTCCGGGTGTTCGGGTGTTCGGGCGGACAGGCCCCGCATCATCCTCAGGATCGTGCGGTCCGAACCCGCGGGGCTGTCTGTCCGTGACGGGCGGGCACCTCAGGCGAGCGAGGTCCACACGCTCTTGACCTCCGTGTACGCGTCGATGGCTCCGCTGCCCATCTCCCGGCCCCAGCCGCTGGCCTTGAACCCGCCCCAGGGGGCGGAGGCGTCCACGGGGTTGGGCATGTTGATGAACACCGTGCCCGCGCGGATGGAGCCCGCCACGCGGTGCGCCGCGCCGATGTCGCGGGTCCATACGGCCGCCGCCAGGCCGTACTCGGTGTCGTTGGCGCGGGCGACGGCCTCGTCCTCGTCGTCGTACGGCAGGATGGACAGCACCGGGCCGAAGATCTCCTCGCGGGCGATGCGCATGTCGTCCCGTACACCCGTGAACACGGTCGGCTGGTAGAAGAAGCCCGGCAGGTCGTCGACGGGGGCCCCGCCGGCGAGCAGCTGGGCGCCTTCCTCGACCCCGCTGCGCACCAGTGCGTGGACGTGGTCACGGTGTTCGCCCGTGACCAGGGGGCCGAGCTCGGTGTCGGGCGCGCTGCCCGCGCCGAGTCGCATCCCGCTGACGGCCTTGGCGCAGCGCTCGGCGAACTCGTCGGCGAGGGAGCGGTGGACGAGGAACCGGGTGTAGGCGGCGCACACCTGGCCGCTGTTGAGGAGCGCGCCCTGAAGACAGCCCGTCACGGCCGCGTCCAGGTCGGCGCCGGGCAGTACGAGGCTCGGTGCCTTCCCGCCGAGTTCGAGCGTGACCCGCTTGAGATTCCCCGCGGAAGCCCGGACGATCTCCCTGCCGGTCTCGGTCGAACCGGTGAAGGAGACCTTGTCCACGCCGGGGTGCTCCACGAGGGCCCGGCCGGCCTCGGGACCACCGGTCAGCAGGTTGATGACGCCGTCCGGCACACCGGCCGCCCGGCACAACTCGACGAGCCGCACCGTGGTCATCGGGGTCTGTTCCGCGGGTTTGACGATCACGGTGTTCCCGCAGGCGAGGGCCGGTGCGATCTTCCAACTCGCGATCATGAGCGGGAAGTTCCACGGGGTGATCAGCGCGCACACTCCCACCGGCTCGCGCTTGGTGTACTGCAGCACGCCGGGGAAGGACAGCGGCGCCGTCTCGCCGTAGATCTTGGTGACCCAGCCGGCGTAGTAGCGGAAGTGCTCGGCAGCAGCGGCAACGCTGACCGCCATGGAGACGCCGAGCGGCTGGCCCTGGTCGCGCGTCTCCAACTCGGCCAGTTCCTCGCCGTGTTCTTCGATGAGGTCGCCGATGCGCCACAGGATCCGGGCGCGGGCGGCGGGGGTGAGTCCCGCCCACTCCGGGTTCTCCAAGGCGGCGCGGGCGGCCTGTACGGCCGCGTCGGCGTCCGCGGTCCCCGCCAGGGACACCTGGGCGTGGGGCTGCCCCGTCGCCGGGTCCAGGGTCTCGAACTCCGCTCCGGAGGCCGCGGCTTGCCACTCGCCACCGATGAGAAGGGTTTTGGTCACAGTTGTGCTCCCAGGATGAGGTCGGCGCAGCGCTCGCCGATCATGACGGCAGGTGCGTGGGTGTTGCCGGAGGTGACGGAGGGCATGACGGAGGCGTCCGCGACGCGCAACCCGGCCACGCCGTGTACGCGCAACTGCGGATCGACGACCGCCATACGGTCGATGCCCATACGGCAGGTGCCCACCTGGTGGTGATAGCTGAGGAGGGTCCGCTTGATGTACGCGGCGACCTCCGCGTCCGTACGCACGTACGGTCCGGGTGCGACCTCGCGGGCCCGCCAGTCGCCCAGCGACTTCTCCTCGCCGATCTCCCGCACCTGCTGCACGGCCAGCACCATGGCCGCGAGGTCCGACGGCTCGGAGAAGTAGGCAGGATCCAGGGCAGGAGCCTGGGTGGGGTCGGCCGAACGCAGCCACAGACGGCCACGGCTGAGCGGACGGATCGTCCCGGCGAGGACCGAGAAGCCGTGGCCCTCCTCCGGAACGGTCATGTCGGGCACCGGCAGTGGCAGGTGGGACATCAGCGGCTGCAGGTCCGGCACGGCCAGCGCCGGGTCGGACTTGGCGAAGTAGTGGGCCTCCAGCGCGTTGGCCGTACCCTTCGGCACCGGCCGTGCCGACTCCCACACCACCGGAGCGAGGGTGTGGTCGTGCAGGTTCTCGCCCACTCCCGGCAGGTCCGCGGTCAACTCGATACCGAGGGCCCGCAGCTCGTCCGCCGGCCCGACCCCGCTGAGCAGGAGCAGCTGGGCCGATCCGATGGTGCCGCCGGACAGGATCACGTCGCCTTCGCAGCGCATCTCCGTCGTACGGCCCTCGCGCAGCAGCTCGACGCCCCGCGCCCGGCCGCCGTCCACCAGGACGCGCGTGACCGCCGCGCCGGTCATCACCGTCAGCAGCGCACTGTCGAGCACCGGCTCCATGAAGGCGGTCCACGCGCTGACCCGCCTGCCGTCGCGGATGTTGCGGTGCAGCAGGTTCACGCCGAGCTGGTCCTGGCCGTTGCAGTCGTCGTTGTACGGGATCCCGTAGTCCTGGCAGGCCTCGATGAAGGCGGTGGTGACCGGGTTGGGGGCGTGGTTCCGGCTGACGGGCAGCGGGCCGCCGGCCCCGTGGTAATACGACGCGCCGTCCTCGAAGTCCTCCGAGCGTTTGAAGTACGGCAGTACCTCGTCGTACGACCAGCCCGCAGCTCCCTGGTAGGCCCAGCTGTCGTAGTCGGCCCGGTTGCCACGGACGTAGATCATGCCGTTCAGGGCGCTGGAGCCGCCGAGGACCTTGCCGCGCGGCCAGAACACCTGGGTGCCGGAGGCGTGCCGTTGGCGTTCGGTGGTGTACGCGTGGTCCTGCGGGGAGTTCCACAGTTCCCACAGTCGCCCCGGGTCATGGATGGCCGGGTTGTCGTCCCGGTCGCCCACCTCGATCAGCAGGACGGTCCGGCCGGCGTCCACGAGTCTGCGCGCGAGCGCACAGCCCGCGGACCCGGCGCCCACCACGATGTGGTCGTAAACGGTGTGTGTTGCTCGCATGACGGGAGGGTCACAGGCGGACGGGCTGCCGGCTTGTGCCGTCGTGCACGGGCTGTTGCGGGGGCGGGCACGAACGGCTGTGCACGGGCGGGCGGACCGGTCCTGTGGCCGGGCGCACGTCGCCCCCGCAGGCCTGTGGGCGACCCGGCAGCCGCGGTGGGTGACCGGGCCGGAGCGCGCGGGCGAACGGCTGGTCCGAGGCAGCACGCGACGGGCCAGGACCACCTCGGTGGTCCTGGCCCGTCGTGGGAGTCGCAGAAGGGGGGCGGGTCAGGACACGGCGGCGGCGCTCGTGGTTCGCTCCGTGGCGCCGACGCGGACCGCCGCCGCGTTGACCGCCGCTGAGCGCTCGCTAGTGCTCTGACCGCAGATCTGCTGCAGCTTCTGCCCCTCCTGGTCGGTCAACCTGCGCACGCGGACAGGCTCAGCCACCGCACCCCCAGCACTCGGATCGGACGTCACGCAACATCCAACCGCCCCGACCACCAACCCGGCGAACCAATGTGGTCAGAGCACTAGCCGCCGCCGGACACTCGCCCGCACCGGGCCGCGGCATTCGAGGCGCTGACGGAGGTGTACTCGCCGAGGACCGCGATGCCGGTGGACTCGCGGTTCCAGCCGTAGGTGTGGGCGCCGAGCACCGGGAGGCCGACGCCGCCCTTGCGGCCCTCGAAGATGGTGCCGCACTTGTCGACGAGGAAGTTGTAGCCGACGTCGTTCCAGCCGTTGACCTGCGTGTGGTACGCGTAGATGCCCCGCACGACCGACGCCGAGTCGGCGCAGGAGTAGTCGTTGGCCCCGGTGGTGTGGTGGACGAACACGGCCTTCACGTCGGCGTTGTACTCGGACGGGTCAGGGCTGAGCGACTCGTCCGCGCCCCAGCCGGCGCGCGAGGTGATCGGCGGCTTGGGCACGGTGGACGGCGGCGCGGACGGCACGGTGGCCGACGGGCTCGGGGACGCACTCGTCGAACTCGAGGGGGACCCCGAGCCGGAGGGCGTCGCCGCGGCCGTGGTGTCGGTCGGCGTGGGGGACGTGGTGGTCTGGCCGTCCGTCGGCGTCGGGGACACACCGTCGGCGGGTGTCGCGGAATCGGTGGGCGTGGCCGCCGGGCTGCTCTCCTCGGCGGCGAACGCCGCCGGCTCGGTCGCCTTCGTCCCCGGCGTCGGTCACCACGCCCGGGTCGACCAGGTTGACCTCAAGCCCCTTGGGCAGCGCGCCTGTGGTGCCCTCGTCATGAACGACCTGAACCTGAACACCGTCGGAGGGACCGACCCACAGCGGCTCGGACGCGCCGCGCATCCCGGCCTCGGGATCCTCCGGCGGATCGATGTTCACTTCGAGGTCCTGCCAGCCACTCCACTCGCCGCTCTCCAGGCCGCGGGTACGCACCTGCGCCGTGCCGTCGAGCCGCTTGAGCGCCCCTGTCCAGGAGACGCCGACCAGCGAGAACTGCTTGGCGTCCGTACGCGACAGCTCCCGCTTGCCCTTTGCGGTTCCCTGCAGCGCCACGTCGTAGACCTTCACGGGCCGCTTGGCCCGGTCGCGCCGGGATCGGCGGACGGGCTGGCGACGGCGTAGGTCACCAGGCCTCCGCCCCCCACGATCACCGCTCCGAGTGTGAGCCAGGCACGCCGTTTCATGCTCAGCGGTCTGTATGCACGCGAAGTACGACGACTCAAGACGATCCACCTCGAAAAGGCCCGGGAAAGGCCGCAGAAGGAAGTCACGGGAGGCACACCCGTCACACAGATAGCCCGCTCTGCCAGCGCAGTACAGTCGCGAAACGTCACGGCCCAGCAAGACTGGGTGACGTAGATCACTGCGCGCGATGACCGGCAGCGGCCAGGGAAGACGGGTCAGCCGATGGCGATCCGGGGGTGGGCGGACGGTGTGATCCAGCTCATAATCCGGTCCATGGTGGCCCGAGACACGGAAACGCAGCCGGCCGTTGCGCCGTTGCCGTTGACGTGGAGGAAGATGCCGGCGCCGCGGCCGGGGGTGGCGGGCCACCGGTTGAAGTTGATGACGAGCGCCTTGGCGTACTGGGTGGGGTAGTTGACCAGGTGCTCGCTGCCCCGGTCGCCGGACTCGGTGAGCGGGAAGTCCGCGCCCTGCTCGCCGTGCATGGAGTTGTAGAACTTCGACTCGGGGTCCTCCACCCACCAGTCGTCGTCCGTGACCACGTGGTACGGCATGGCGGTGCCCCCGGCCACGACGCCGAAGCCCTCAGTGAGGGTGTAGGTGCCGGTGGGCGTGGTGTAGGTGCCCTGGCGGCGAGTCGCCCCGTCGGTCACGCCGTTGGAGCCGACCCGGCCCGCGCCCGTGCTGAACTGCGCTTTCCAGCCGGAGGATCCCTTGGCCCAGACGGTGACGGTGGCGTAGGAGCCACTGGCCTTGACGGTGATCAACTGGGCTGCGTCACCCACATCCACTGGCACCGGGAAGTCGGGGGCAGCAGGTGCCGGGGCCGCCGTCACACCGCCGGATCCCTCCCCTGTGCCGCTCGACGAACTGCCCTTCTCCTGCGCGGCACGACTGGCGACGGACGCGGTGACGGACGCCGAAGCCGAGGCGGACGGGCGGTCGGCGACGGACGGGCTGGCGGACGCGGAGGCACCCGGCGATGCAGATCCGGAAGCACCGGGAGAGCTCGCTCGGGGTGTCGGTGACATCTCAACAGAGTCCGAGCCCGCCTGCGGTCGGTCATCGTGCCCACCACAGGCGGACGTCACCGCCACAACACCGAGGACAGTGACGGTGGTCAGCAACCGCCGTGGGAAGACCCGCACAGTGAACTCCTCACAGAGCGAAGGCAGTAGGGAATGGCAGACGGGAATCGGGAACGCGCAGACGGGCACGGTGACGAGCCCGTCCGGCGACTTCCCAGCCGCCGTACCCGGACGGAAGGGCACACGACAGGGCGGCAGCACCGCGCGGACGCGTGCCGCGCGGCCTGCTAGAACGCCGTCTGCAACGAGCCGAGGTTGTAGTCATCCGGCCGAACCGGTGTCAAGCGAGGCGGCAAAGACATCGATCGGGCGCAATTCGGCCCAACAGGGTGTCTCTGTGATCCTCATCCTCACCGCCGGGGTCTTTGACCCCCCACCGGCGATCCGCACGCTTGTCCGCCCGGCGAGGCGCACGCAGATCGCGTCCCGAGCGGACGCAGAGGTAGGCCGGATCGTCAGCCCTCGGTCGCGTCCGTGCCGGGCAGGGTGCCGGAGCAGGTGGCGCGGCCGAACACGCCGGTAGCAGTGGCGCTTTGGACGTGCCGGCCGCGGACGGCGACCGCGCAGCGGGCCTGGCCGCCGCGCTCGCCGAGGACGATGCTGACGATCGGGTCCTGGCCGAGTGGTACGTCCACGGTCGTGTGCCAGGGCAGTGCGGCCGCCTTGACGACGGTGGCCTTTCCGGACTCGTCGCGGGCCTGGTAGCTGATGTCGGCGGTGCCGTCGCCGGTCACCTCGTAGGTCACCGAGGCGGTGGGGGTGCGGTGTTCCGGCGTGCCGTCGCTCGGGGCGCTGTCGAGGACCCCGTAGAGGACGAGCCCGGCGCAGGCGGCCAGCATCGCGGCACCCGCGATCAGGCCGGCGCGGTCGGCGCGACGGGACCGCGCGGGCTTTTCCGTTTCGGGCTCAGCATCCGGCCGCGTCTCGACTGCCCCGGCCTTTTGTGCGTCCCGGGACGTTGCGGATTCCCGGATTGTGTCGCCCATGTCGCCCATTGATTCTCCCCCTCGGAGCATTTCCGTGCTCGGGATCAGATTTGCTCGGCTCGGCTCGGCTTGGAACGCGGCGGTTATACACGATGGCGCGTGGGGGTGGCCAGCGAGCGGAAATAACGGACACCCGGACGCCGGATAAGAGTCTGTTTGGTGCGCAGTTGCCGAATATTCCTGTCAGTTGACTTTGTATCAGCTGTGTGGCTAGAAACTCGTCGCCGCCTCGTGTGATTTCCCTTCCCTGCAGGTGGGGGAGCCGGCGGCACGTTTCGATCACAATGTTCGAGGAAAGGTTTGGCGTGAGACCCAGATGGGGCACGCTCATAGCGTGCCTAGTGGTATCCGCGGTGACGAGTACCGCGCTGCCACAGGTTGCTTATGCCGCGTCCGCTTCCGGCGGTGACGACAAGGGAATTGTCGATGCCGTCAAGGGCTGGTTCGCGGATGACAGCAACGGAAACGACAAGCCACCGTCACATGACGAATTGGGAATTGCCGACCGGCAAAAGCTCCCCAGGGGCAAGAACGACCCGAAGGCGAAGCGGGTCAGGGAGCTGACCGGACGGCGTACCGCGAACGCCCGCTTCTGGCAGTTGTCCGACGGCCGCGTCCAGGCGGAGCTGTCGGCGGTGCCCACGTCGTACCGCTCCGGCACGGGCAAGACGAAGTCCTGGAAATCGATCGACACGACCGTGCGCGGCACGCAGGCCAAGGGCTTCGAGTTCGCCAACGCCACCAACAACGGGCGCAGTTGGTTCGGTGGGGACGCCGATCGTCTGGTGCGCTTCGCGGCGCCGGACGGCCGCTCGGTCACCCTCGGCCTGGAGGGGACGGGCGGCTCGCTGAAGCCGAAGGCCAAGGGCTCCACGGTCACCTACAAGGACGCGGTGCATGGCGCCGACCTGGAGTACGCCGTGGGCCCGGGCCGGGTGAAGGAGAACATCACCCTCGCCGAACGCCCCGACGGCCCGCTGAAGTTCACCTTCACGCTGGACACCGACGGACTCACGCCGAAGGCCCGCGAGGACGGCTCGATCGCGCTGTACGGCGAACTGCCGCACACGCCCGAACTCGTCATCCCCGCTCCGTACATGACGGACGCGAAGAAGGCGGACAGGTCGGTCTTCGGGAAGACCTACAGCACCAAGGTCACGCAGAAGCTCACCCGGGACGGCAAGTCCTGGAAGCTGACCGTGGCGCCGGACACGGCGTGGCTGGCCGCGAAGGAGCGGCAGTACCCGGTCGTCATCGACCCGACGATCACCATCGCGCCCTCGCCGACCGACTCCCAGGACACGATGGTCCTGTCGGATCAGGCGTCGACGAACTTCAACACCAGCTGGAAGCTGGCGGCGGGCAAGACGGACACGGGGACCGCCCGTTCGCTGATTAAGTTCCCGCTGAGCGAGATCCCGTCGGGTACGACGATCGACTCGGCGCGCCTGGAGATGTACTTCGACCAGGCGCACACCACCAATGCCAACGATGTCACCATCGGCGCCTACCGGGCGACCGGGGCGTGGGACGAGACGTCGGCGACCTGGAACAGCACCAGTTCGTACGTCGGCGAGCTGTCCGGCACCAGCGTCCAGGTGGACGACGGCGACGCGGGCACCACGGCGGCCGTCGGCTCCTGGCCGGCCTCCACCTCGTCGCTGGCCCAGTACGGCATCGGCGCCGACTACCGCGCCAACAAGGACGCCGTCGCCGGGGACACCTACACCTGGCAGCCGAACATCAAGGACACGGGCAGCTACAAGGTCGAGGCGCACTACGTGGCCGCGACCGACCGTGCCACCAACGCCCCGTACACGGTGACGTCCCAGGACGGCACCGCCACCTACCCGGTCAACCAGCAGACCGGCACCAACGGCGTGTGGGCCGCTCTCAACGGCGGCTCGCAGATCAACTTCGCCAAGGGCACCGCGGGCAAGGTCGTCCTCGGCGACGGCCCGGCCTCCACGTCCACGGCGGTGATCGCGGACGCGGTGCGGTTCACCAACCCGGCGTCGATCGTGAAGAACACCGGCGAGTACAACCAGTGGCACAAGTTCCCGGTCACCGACACCGTGCAACAGTGGCTGAACGGCACGGCCAACAACGGATTCGTGCTGAAGGCCACCGACGAGACCTCGACCGCCCCGACCGGCGGCCCGCGCTACGAGTCCGGTGACGGCGACTACGGCGGCGAGACGTCGACCATCCCGCGCCTGACGGTCACCTACGGCAAGGTCGGCACGACGCTGAACTCGCCGACCGTGGTGCACGGCACGGGCCCGGAGCTGAGCTGGAAGGCGTACTCCAACACCACCGGTGACAGCGGTCTGGACATCGCCGAGTACCAGCTGCACCGCTCCACGCAGCAGGTGTTCACGCCGTCCGCGGCCACCCTGGTGGCGCCCGTCGACAAGGCGGTCACGGCGTACACGGACACCACCGCGACCCCCACCCCGGACTCCTCCTCGGCGGAGATCGGCCGCTCGTACTACTACCAGCTCGCGGTGAAGACGAACGACGGCCAGCTCCTCGGCTCGCCCACCCGCATCGTGGGTGTGCCGAAGGCGGGCCGCACCATGCGGCTGATCCAGGGCACCTCCGGCGTCACCGACACGACCCTGTCGTCCGCGCAGCCGACGACCAACGAGGACACCATCCAGTCCTTCAACGTCGGCCAGAAGTGGCTGAGCGTCGGCAACAACTCCTCGACGTACGGCAAGACCCGCGCGGCCATGAAGTTCACCACGTCGAGCATCCCGACCACGGCCACGGTGCTGGAGTCGCGCCTGTTCATGTGGGGCGCGGAGACCACCACCGGCACCAACGGCGCGATCTACGAACTCCACGGCCTGACCAAGGACTTCGCCGAGACGACGGCGACCTGGAACAACGCCACGTCGACCACGCCGTGGACGGCGGCAGGCGGCGACTACTCCGCCACCGTCTCGGACACGGTCGGCACGGTCTCCGAGGTCGGCCGCCACTGGTGGGACGCCACCAGCCTCACCCAGGGCTGGACCAGAACCCCGTCCAGCAACCACGGCGCGCTGGTCAAACTCAAGGACGAGACCACCGGCCCCCAGGAACGCACCCTGTTCCTGACGTCGGAGGCGCCCGACCCGCAGCTCGGCCCGCTGCTGCGCGTGATCTACGTCGACTCCACCACCGACGACACGTACTACGCGCCGCAGACCCCGGCCCGGATGACCCCGAACACCACGTACACGGTGGAGTTCACGGTCACCAACACCACCGCTTCGGCGTGGGCCACCGGTGAGCGGGAGCTGTCCTACACCTGGAAGCTGCCCGACGGCACGGACGTGACCACCGGCGGCAACCAGCTCAAGGTGCCGATCCCGGCCCTGCTGCCGGGCAATTCGGCAACCATCCAGGCCGAGGTCGCCACCCCGATCAACTCCGACTCCGGCAACAAACGCAACGAATACGTCCTCGGCTGGGACGTCCGCAAAATCTCGGACGGCACCTGGCTGTCCGCCGGCACCGGCGCCATCCCGTCACTGAAGCAGAACGTGGCGGTCGAGGACCCCACCTCCAACACGCTGGGCCTGGAGAAGTTCTACGGCTACACCGGGAAGAACACCGGCGCCGGTGCGAGCTTGATGAACAACCTCGCCTCCGGCGATGCGGTGTGGTCCTACAACGCGTTCAACAACCCGGGTCGGGGTCTGAACACGTTCTTCCGGCTGGCCTACAACAGCCTGGACACCTCCGACACGGTCTCCGGTGCGGGCTGGTCCATGCAGGCGTCAGGGCCGATCCGGCTCGGGGCACCGCTGGACTTTCACCCCAACCCCAACCCCACCGAGGTGCGCCTGCCCGATGGCGACGGCACCACCCACGTGTTTCGTTGGGACTCGGCCACGAGCTCGTGGAAGGCGCCGGCCGGCGTGCATTACAAGCTGGCTGCCAAGGCGGGTCTGGACTGCACCCCGAACAAGGACCCGATCCCGGACGCCTGGACGATGACCCGGCCGGACGGTACCCGGTTCCTGTTCGGCTGTGACGGCTACCTGACCTCCACGGTGGACAAGAACGGCAACACCATGCTGTTCACCTACGAGGAGCGCAAGTCCAACAACAAGCCGACCAAGTTCCTGACGTACATCACCGACCCCGCGTCGCGGCAGACGCTGACGGTGGACTACTTCAAGAAGGGCGATGCCTCCTACGAGTACGTCTCGAGTACCGGCACCATCGCCACGGGCTCGAACCTGACCAACTCCAAGATCTACGACCACATCAAGTCGGTCACCGACGTCTCCGGCCGTAAGATCAACTTCTGGTACACCGACAAGGGTCTGCTCGGCCAGTTCACCGACGGCGTAGGCTCTTCGCAGCCCAAGGTGTTCAAGTTCGTCTACGACGCCACGCAGGGCAACAAGAACGTCAAGATGGTGTCGGCCACCGACCCCCGGGGCAACGCCACCAGGCTGGACTACTACGCCCCGCAGACCGGTGACGACCCGAAGTACCACTGGTGGACCAAGACCATCACGGACCGGCTGAACAACAACACGACGTTCGCCTACCAGGCGGACACGACGAACACGAAGTTCACCGACACCAAGGTCACCGACGCGGAGTCGCACGTCACGGACTACGTCCTGGACGACTTCTCCCGCCAGGTGAAGTCCACCAACGCCAAGTCCGAGACCATGGACCTGTCCTGGGACGCGGACAACAACGTCGTCCTCCAGAAGGAGGCAAACGGCGCTCAGACCACCTGGACGTACGACCAGAAGACCGGCAACCCGCTGACGATGAAGGACGCGGAGGCCAACAAGAACGGCACCGCGGGGACGGTCTACACGTACCAGACCCGTGCGGACGGCTTCTCGGCCGATCTATTCACCAAGACCTCCCCCGAGGGCCGCAAGTGGCAGTTCGGCTATGACGCCTTCGGCAACCTGAAGACGGTCACCGATCCCCTGGGCGTCGCCACCACCTCGGTGCCCGACGACTACACCACCAAGTACGACTACGACGGCTACGGGCAGTTGGCCAAGGCCACCGACGCCAACGGCAATGCCACCGTCAACTCCGACTTCGACGTCATGGGCTACCCCAAGACGATCAGCGACGCGGAGAGCCACGCCACCTCGTTCGTCTACGACGGGCGCGGTCAGGTCACCTCGGTGACCGACGTGCTGGGCACCACCACCACCCAGACCTACGACGCTTTCAAGCGTCCGCTGGTCAACAAGGTGCCCAAGGAGCAGGCGCAGGGGGTGTTCATCACCACTCCGGCCCCGGTGTACGACGCCAACGACAACGTCACCAGCAGCACCGCCCCGGACGGCGTGGTGTCCACCGCGGTCTATGACTCCGCGGACCAGGTGACCGAGTCGACCGGCCCGGACAACAACCTGAGCGGTCGCACGACGCGCTACGCCTACGACAAGGTCGGCAACGTCAAGACCACGACCGAGCCCAAGGGTGTGGCGACGACCTCCGTCCCGGACGACTACGTCACCACCAACAGCTACAACGAGATCTACCAGCTCATGGCGGTGGTGAACGCCCAGGGCGACAAGGTCTCCTACGAGTACGACAACGTCGGCAACGCGGTCACGGTCATCGACCCGAAGAAGAACGCCACCGTCGACACCACCGACTACACCAGCAAGAGCTCCTTCGACCTCAACCACCGCGTGACCAAGGTCACCGACGCGGCGGGCAAGTTCACCACGAGCGAGTACGACAAGGACTCGCTGATGGTCAGGAGCACCGACAAGGAGGGCAACACCAGCGAGGTCGTCTACGACCAGCGCGGCAAGACGATCGAGCAGAGGGTCCCGTACTCGGCCGGCACCCTTCGCATCACGAAGTACGAGTACGACCAGATGGGCAACGCCACCAAGGTGATCAGCCCGCGCGGCACCGCCACCGCGGCCGTGGACGACTTCACCAGCCGCACCGAGTACGACAAGCTCAACCGTCCGGTCAAGCAGTACCAGCCCTACGACCCGGCGGACGCGCGCTACAACGACCCCAACGTTTACACCCAGACGACCTACGACGCGGTCGGCCGCACCTCGCGGGTCTCCGCGCCGCCGTCGGCGGGTCAGACGGTCCGCAGCGACACCGACTACACCTACTTCGACAACGGTTGGACCAAGACGTCCACCGACCCGTGGGACATCGTCACCTCCTACGGCTACAACCAGACCGGCCAGCAGGTCTCGCGCACCCTCACCTCCGCCGGTGGCTCCAGCTCGCGGACCCAGGGCTGGGCGTACTACCCCGACGGCAGCATCCAGGCCCGCTCCGACGACGGCGTGCCGGTCGGCGCCCACGTGGTGGTGGCCGACAACTCCGACAGTCAGACCGTCGCGGCGACGGGCACCTGGGCCACGGCCACGGCCACCGGCCAGCAAGGCTACGACCACCGCACCCACGCGGCTGGGGCGTCGACGGACACGTTCACCTGGACCCTGAACGTTCCGCAGGACGGCAGCTACACCGCCTACGCGAAGTACCCGACGACCTCGGGCGCCTCCACGGCGGCGAAGTACACCGTCACCCACGACGCCGGCACCACCGCCAAGACGGTCAACCAGACCACCGGCGGCGGCACCTGGGTCTCGCTGGGCTCGTTCACCTTCAAGCAGGGGAACACGTCCAAGATCACCCTGGCGACCGACGCCTCCGGCAAGGTCGTCGCCGACGCGGTGAAGATCGTCCGTACCGTCACCGAGACGGACAACGAGAAGAAGAACTTCACCTACTCGTACGACCTCAACGGCAACCTCACCTCGATCGGGGACACCTCCTCGGGTGCCAAGGTCGACACCTACTCGATGACCTACACCGGCCTCAACCAGGTCCAGAAGGTCAGCGAGTCGCTGTCCGGCGTCGAGAAGAAGGCCACGTCGTTCACCTACGACGCCAACGGCCAGAAGCAGACGACGAGCCACCCGGACCAGTACGCGCAGTACATCTACGACCTGCGTGACCTGGTCAAGACGGTGAAGGTCGGCAAGTCCGCATCGGACGCCTCGCCGAAGACCACCGACTACACCTACACCGACCGCGGCCTGCGGCTGAAGGAGACCAAGGCCAACGGCAACACGGTCGACTACACCTACTACCTCAACGCGGCGCTGAAGGCCCAGACCGAGAACAAGCCCAACGGCATCCTGGTCTCCTCGCACACCTACGCCTATGACGCCAACGGCAACCAGGCGCAGGACGTCGCGTCGAAGATGAACGCCGACAACCACGGCGCGTATCTGAACTCCACCACGAACTACACATACGACCCGGTCAACCGGCTCGCCCAGTCCGTGAAGACGGGTACCGGCGCGGGCACCGAGACTTACGTCCACGACAACAACGCCAACGTCGTCACCCAGACGATCAAGGACGTCACGACCAACTACACCTACGACCGCAACCGGCTCCTCAGCTCCAGCATCGGCGCCGCGAGCAACAGCTACAACTACGACCCGTACGGCCGACTGGACACGGTCGTCGCGGCCGGCAAGGTGGTCGAGGACCGGGACTACGACGGCTTCGACCACGTGGTCAAGAACGCCAAGCTGCAGGCCGACGGGGTCAGCACGAAGACCACCACCTACGTCTTCGACCCCCTGGACCGCACGGCGTCCAAGACGGAGGCCGGCAAGACCACCGACTTCAACTACCTCGGTACCTCCAGCGAGGTTCTCAACGAGGCCGTTGCCGGCGCGGTCACCAAGTCCTACCAGTACAGCCCGTGGGGCGAACGCCTGACGCAGCTGAAGCACAACACCGACGGCTCCGAGGAGCTCGGCGTCTACGGCTACAACGGCCACACCGACGTCGAGACCCTCACCGACACCACCGGTGACACCAAGTCCACCTACGGCTACACGGCCTACGGCAACAACAACGACGCCGAGTTCACCGGCATCGACAAGCCCGACACCGCCCAGCCCGACAAGGAGGCGTACAACCCCTACCGCTTCAACGGCAAGCGCTGGGACGCCGCCAGTGGCACCTACGACATGGGCTTCCGTGACTACAGCCCCGGCCTGAACCGCTTCACCAGCCGGGACATGTACAACGGCGCCCTGTCCGACATGCGGCTGGGATCGGACCCCTTCACGGGGAACCGCTACGCCTTCACCGGCGGCAACCCGATCAGCAGCGTCGAGATCGATGGTCACAACTGGTGCGAAGGTGGCTCCTTCTGCCCCTGGGACGACAACTTCGCCTCTGCGTGGGTCGGCACCGTCACGACTGTCGCCGACACGCTTGCCAGCCCCGTGGTCGCCGCGGAACCGATTCTTCGGGAGAAGTGCCCTGGATGCTTCGGAACTCCTGGTAACCCCAACGGGGTGGATCTGGGATTCGAATGGGTCTCAGGCAGCGGCCCCAGGCATCGGGACTTCGGCGGAAACGACGCCTTCACGCAGTCGCTCATGGACCACTACCACGTCCAGCGTGTGCGGGAGATCGCGGCCGACAACATCAACATCGGAAACTATAATCTGGGCAAGAACGTCCACCAGTACACAGACGACTCGGGGGTCGTACGGAATAACGGCTTGGATCACTCGCTGAACAGCAAGTCTCTCATCATGGACTTCACGTCGAACATGTCCGCGGCGTTCCTCGGTTCCTACACCATGGACTACACGGTCAAGTCGGTCGACAAGGAGGCGGGGACGGCGACCATTCAGTTCCATGTGAACAACAAGAGCACCATGAACTCTGGAACGCATATCGCCCCGGAACTCGGCGGGTACAGCGAGTGGTGGACCGAACACATCGCCGAACCCCTCAATTCGTATTACGGTACGGGGCGTTTCAGCACGAAAAAGCAGGATATAACGTGGACGGAGACGGTGGACCTCGAAGATCCCAAGACTCCGTCGCAGTCATCGTCATCGTCATCGTCGTCGGAGGAGTCGAGTGGCTTCCTGGACACCGTGACAAGTTGGCTGGGCAGCCTCTTCTGACAGCAGGCTGACGTGCTCGCTCCCGGCCGGTTGTCCGGTCGGGATGCGCCTTGAAAAACGGCGTGGCCGCCCCCGGGGATACCTGGGGGCGGCCACGCCGCCCGGAACGACTGGAAGCAGATGGCGTGAAGCCCGACGTATTTCGCATCAGTGCAAGCCTTGCGACTGCCACCTTGACGGTGCTCGCCTCGACCGCTTGCGGGACAGGCAAACCCGCCTACGTCTATCCGGAGACCGTACATCATTCTGAATTGGTTGGTCGATGGGATGGGGATCGGAAATGCGGATCCCCGCTTCCGGTAATTCGGTTGCGTGATGACTACGCGTTTTCTGTCAAGGATTATCCGATCGAGTGGGACGGCCCCGTGCCGGACGCAAAGGTGACGCGCATTTCAGCCGACGGAAAATGGCATGCGGTCTCAAAAGACCCTGGCCTGCCTCCCTATTTGGTTCTCAATTTCGAGAACCGGAATGACAGCAGGTTTCTCACATTCACTTTGGAGCAGGGGAAGCTGCGGATGGATGGGAGTGTCCAGGCGGGCGGCGGGGACCCCTATATCTACCCATGTCACTACAAACGCACTTCTGTAGACCCCGAATTCGGCCGATAGTGGGCCTGTTCGAAGAGGGGCAACCTAACGGAGTCCTACTAGGCGCCCAGCGCCGTGCGCCCGGCCCCGCGTGCCTCCGACGGGCTCATGCCGTAGGCGCTCTTGAAGGCGTGGCTGAAGTGGGCGGGGTCCGGAAAGCCCCAGCGGCTTCCGACGGTGGCGACGGGCATATGGGCGAGCGCGGGGTCCGCGAGGTCGCGCAGGCACTCGGTGAGGCGACGCTCCCGGAGCCAGCCCGAGACCGTGTATCCCCGCTCGGCCAGCAGCTTGTAGAGGAAGCGCCGCGAGATGTGGTGGGCGGCCGCGATCCGGTCGGGGCCGAGCCCCGGGTCGGAGAGCCGCTGCTCCATGTACGTGAGGATCCGCCGGGCCAGCAGCTCCCGCCCGTCGTCCTGCCGCGTCACGTGCACGGCGCACCGCTCCGAGAGCATCGCGCCGACCAGGTCGACCACGCTGTCCGCGAGCCGCTGCGTGCCGAGAGCGTCCAGTTGCCGCACCTGCCCGGCCAGTCCGCACAGGAGCGGGTGCACCACGGGCCCCAGTCCGTCGCTGCACGACACGGTGGTGGCGATCATGCGGTTCAGGTCGCGTTCGGGCAGCCTGAGCATGACCCGCGGGAACATCAGCACGAGTGTGCGGTACGGCTGGTCGAAGTCGAGTGTGTACGGGTGCCGGGTGTCGTAGATGGCCAGCTCGCCCGGCTTGAGCAGGGCCTGGCGGTCCGCCTGGGTCAGCATGCACTGCCCGGCCAGCTGAAGACTCACCTTGACGAAATCGGCCGGGTCGGCGGCGATGTGCCTACGGGTGTGGGCGACGCCGTGCGGATCCGCGGCCACGACAGACACCTGCACCGCGCCGAGCTGGGAGGTGTGCAGGGAGGCGTGGAAGTCGGGAACCTCGCGCGGCAGCGCTTCCAGCGGCACGAAACTCTGGCCGACCACGTCCCGCCAGAACTCGAAGCGTCCTGCGGAGGTGTCGTCCGACGGAGTCGTCATCGAGGGCATGGGTCTCCTCTGCGGGCCCTTCGGCAAGCCGGCAGCTAGGCGTGCCGCCGGATACTAACTGTCGTATCCGGTTTTTACAAAGTGTGATGAATGGGGTGTATAAGAAGATCCTGTGTCTGTCGAGGGCGCGGCGAGGGGGTCCCGGAAGGGCGCGAAGCACCCCCGGGTCCCCCCACCGCCCGGAAGCATCAGCCGAGGCCGTCCGCACCCACCTGAACCGCGGACTCGTCGAGAACCGTGTCGGTCACGGGCTGCGGGTGCCCGGAGAGGTCGAGGACGGGGGCGGCCTCCTTGTACCAGGACTCGATGACGGCGTTGCCCCAGAAGTCGCGGCGGCGGTCGTCGCGCACGTTCCAGCGGTACGTCTCGTGGTCCGGGTCACCGGTGTAGTAGTCCGAGGTGTAGATCTCCACGCGGTGGCCGTCGGGGTCGCGCAGGTAGAGGTAGAAGGCGTTGGAGACGCCGTGCCGACCCGGACCCCGCTCGATGTGGTGCTCTTTGTGCAGCGAGCCGAAGATGTCGGCCGCGCGCAGTACCTGGTGGGACTCGTGGGTGGCCACACCGACGTGGTGCAGGCGCGGCCCGGCACCCCCCGTGAAGGCGACGTCATGGACGGTCTGCTTGCGGTACATCCAGGCCGCGTACAGCTCGTGCTCGTCACCCTCGATCGTTTCCGAGCAGCCGAAGCCGAGGGACTGGTAGTGGGCGTAGGCGGCCGGGATGTCGGGGGTGCAGATGTTGAAGTGGTCCAGGCGGGCGATCTCGGCGCCGTGGCGGAGGTCGTAGCGCTGGATGAGGCGCTCGGCGCGGGCGATCTCGTGAAAAAACTCCACGGGGAAGCCGAGCGGGTCGATGACGCGGACCGCGTCGCCGACACCGTGCGTTCCCTCGCCCTTCTTCAACCGCTTGACCGGGCAGCCGAGTCCGGCGAAGAACTTCTCCGCCTTGTCGACGTCCTCGGGGGTGCGGACGCGATAGGAGATGTGGTCGAGGGCCGCCAGGTCGCCCTTGCGCAGCACCAGCGAGTGGTGGGTGAGTTCGTCCGTGCCGCGCAGGTACAGCGACCCGGCGTCCTCGTACTGGATGTGGAAGCCGAGCATGTCGACCCAGAACCAGCGGGCGGCACCGAGGTCGGTGACGGCGAGCTGGGCGTAGGCGGACCGTACGACGTCGGGGGCGTTCGAGGCGGTCATGAGGTGGCTCCGAAGCGGGGGGTGTGCACCTCGGCGAGGGCGACGTGGACGATCTTCGATTCGGTGTAGAAGTCGATGGAGTGCGCGCCGCCCTCGCGGCCGACGCCGGAAGCCTTGACCCCGCCGAACGGAGTGCGCAGGTCGCGGACGTTGTGGGAGTTGATCCAGACCATGCCGGATTCGACGGCGTGCGCGATGCGGTGGCCGCGCTTGAGGTCCGAGGTCCAGACGTAGGCGGCCAGACCGAACTGCGTGGCGTTCGCGAGTTCCACGGCCTCGGTCTCGTCGTCGAAGGGAGCGACGGCCACGACCGGGCCGAAGATCTCCTCCTGGAAGATACGGGCGTCGCGTTCGACGTCGGCGAAGACGGTGGGCTGGAGGTAGTTGCCGTCGGCGAGGTGCTCGGGGCGGCTGCCACCGGCGACCAGACGGCCCTCCTTCCTGCCGATCTCCACGTAGTTCAGGACGCGCTCGTAGTGTTCGGGGTGGACCAGTGCGCCGACCTCGGTGGCCGGGTCGGAAGGAAGCCCGACGCGTACGTTCGCGGCCCGCTCCGCCAGTCGCCGGGTGAACTCCTCGTACAGCGGGCGCTCGACGAGTACGCGTGAACCTGCCGTGCAGCGCTCCCCGTTGAGGGAGAACACGCCGAAGACGACCGAGTCCAGCGCGGCCTCGAGGTCGGCGTCGGCGAAGACGACGACCGGCGACTTGCCGCCCAGCTCCATCGACACCGTCTTCAGGTGCTCGGCGGAGGACCGGATGATGCGCCGGCCCGTGTCGGAGGAGCCGGTGAAGGAGATCAGCGGCACGTCCGGGTGGTCGACGAGGGCCTGGCCGGCCTCCTCGCCGATGCCGTGGACGATGTTCACCACCCCGGCGGGCACGCCTGCCTCTTCGAAGATCTCCGGCCACAGCGACGCGGACAGCGGGGTCCACTCGGCCGGCTTGAGGATCAGCGTGCAGCCGGACGCCAGCGCGGGTGCCAGCTTCCAGCTCTCCAGCATGAACGGGGTGTTCCAGGGAGTGATCAGCCCGGCGACTCCCACCGGTGTGCGCACCACATAGCTGAACTGGTCGTCGCCCTGCCGGAACGCCTCCTCGCCGAGGGCCACGATGACATCCGCGAAGTAGCGGAAGTTCTCGGCGGCGCGCCGCGCCTGGCCGCGGGCCTGCGTGATCGGCAGCCCGGAGTCGTACGACTCGAAGGCGGCGAGCCGGTCATGACGGGCCTCGACGGCGTCGGCGATCCGGTACAGGACACCCGCGCGTGCCCGGTTGGACAGCCCGGCCCACTCCGGGAACGCGACACGGGCAGCCGTCACCGCCCGGTCCACGTCGGCCACGGAGCCACGCGCGGCCTGTGCGTAGGCCGTGTTGGAGACCGGGTCGGCGACGTCGAAGGTGCGTCCGTCCGCGGCGTCGACGAGGGCACCGCCGATCCAGTGCGGGATCACGGAGGGAAGGTGCTCAGGGGTGGAGGGAAGGTGCTCAGGGGTGGTGCTCACTGCGCGGCTCCGATCTGCTGGGTGAGGTCTCCGCCCTCGCGGAGCAGCGCGCGGATCTTCGACAGGCCCGCGTCGGTGGGAGAGGTGAGCGGCGGTCGGACATGGGGCGACGCGATACGTCCCTGCTGGTGCAGCACCCACTTCGCCGGCGCCGGGTTCGTCTCGACGAACAAGAGGTCGACGAGCGGGTGCAGGCGGTAGTGGAGATCGCGGGCACCGTCGAAATCGCCCGCCTCCCACAGCTCGTACATCCGAGCCACCGCGCCGGGCGCCAGATTCGCGACGGCTGAGACGAACCCGGCACCGCCGAGCGCGAGCAGCGGCAGACAGAGCAGCTCGATGCCGGACCACACCAGCAGTGAGCGCCCGCAGGCGTGCAGCACGCGTGAGAAGTGCTCGAAGTCCTTGGTGGTCTCCTTGACGCCCACGAAGTTCTCGAAGTCGGTGAACAGCCGCTTCACTGTCTCGGGCGCGATGTCGACGGCCGTGCGCGAGGGCACGTTGTAGGCGACGATCGGCAGGTCCGGGAACTCCCGTGCGACGATCGCGTACCACTGGTACAGCGCCTCCTGCGTGGGGCGCGCGTAGTACGGCGTGATGACGAGCGCGGCGTCGGCGCCCAGCTCCGCCGCGGCGGCGGTGAGTTCGAGGGTCTCATCCAGCTTGTGGGATCCGGTCCCGGGCAGGAACGGGACGCGGTCGCCGATCTCCTCGACCGCCGTCCGCATCCCCGCGATCCGCTCGCTGACGCTCTGCGCGCTGGGCTCGCCGGTGGAGCCGCCCAGCGAGATGCCGTGCGAACCGGACTCCAGCTGGAAGCGGATCAGCGCGCGCAGGCTGTCGTGGTCGACGGCTCCGTCCGCGGTGAAGGGGGTGATGGCGGGAGCGATGGATCCACGGATGGCGGACGGGTCGCTGCGGAATTTCATGTGGGCTCTCCTTGCGTGCTGTGCTGCTTGCGCCACCGCTCGTACATCTCGTGCCAGTCGGGGCCGAGGGGATACAGGCCGTCGATGTCGTGTCCGGCGCGCACCTGCTCGGTGATGAAGCGCTCCTTCTGTTCCTGCTCCCGGCAGTCGGTGATCAGGTCCTCGGCCAGCTCGGGCGGCACGACGACCACGCCGTCCGCGTCTCCCACCAGCAGGTCGCCGGGCTGCACGAGGGCTCCGCCGCAGGCGATCGGCACTCCCGTGTCCCACGGCACATGGCGGCGGCCGAGGACGGAGGGGTGGGCTCCGCCGTGGTAGACGGGCAGACCCAGTTCGGTGACGGCGGCGCTGTCGCGCAGCCCTCCGTCGGTGACCACCCCGGCCGCGCCGCGCTGTTGGGCGCGCAGGGCGAGGATGTCGCCGAGCGTGCCGGCGGAGGTGTCCCGGCGGGCGTCCATGACCAGCACATGGCCGGGTCGCAGCTGCTCGATGGCCCGCTTCTGCGCGTTCATGCCGTTGCCGTACCGCTTGAACAGGTCCTCGCGCAGCGGCAGGTAGCGCAGCGTGTGGGCGACGCCGACCATCTTCGTGTCCGGCTGTGTGGGACGTACCCCGTCGATGGACATGTGCGGCAGTCCCCGTCCCCGCAACTGTGCGCTGAGTGTGGCGACCGCGACCGAACGCAGTCCGTCCTCGATGCGTTCGTCGAGCAGTGGCTCGGGTGTGTACGCGGCTCCGTGGGCGGCCTCGCGTTCGGCCGCGTCCGTCCTCGGCATCGCTCCATACGTCTCCAGGGCGGGCCCGGAGGCGATGGGGTTGCGCAGCCGCCCGGTGGACTGTCCGCTGCCGGTGACCTCGACTTCCACCGTGTCGCCGGGGGAGACGACGGACGCGCCGGCCGGAGTGCCTGTCAGGATCACGTCCCCGGGCTCCAGGGTGACCAGTCTCGACAGATCGGCGACGAGCTGTCCGAAGGGGAAGAGGAGCGTGTCGGTGGTGTCGTCCTGCACGAGTTCGCCGTTGACCCAGGTACGCAACTGGAGTGCGTCCGGGTCGAGTTGGCGGGCATCCAGCAGCCGCGGCCCGATCGGCGTGAAGCCGTCCGCGCCCTTGGAGCGGAGGTTCGAGCCGCGGTCGGCATACCGCAGGTCGTAGACCCCGGCGTCGTTCGCGGCGGTCACCCACCGCACGTGGGACCAGCCGTCCTCCGGCCGCACCCGCTGGGCCCGGCCGCCGATGACCAGGGCAATCTCGCCTTCGAACCCGAGCAGTTCACACCCCTCCGGGCGGACGATGGCCTCCTTGGTGCCTGCCAGCGACGAGGGGGGCTTGAGGAAGTAGGAGGGCTGAGCCGGGATCCGGCCGCGCTCCTTGGCCCGGCTGGGGTAGTTGAGATGGACAGCGATGATCTTCGACGGGGGGTTCCCCAGGGGGTGCGTCATCAGGAGCGCTCCAGGCTGCGCTGATTCAAGAAGTCCTGGACCTTCGCCTTGTACGGCTCGCGGTCGTACGACTTCACGTACGCGCCGGCCATGCGGACGGGGTCGCCGAAGAAGTAGTACTCGTACAGGGCCTGGCGGCTGGAGAAGGCGGAGATGCAGGTGTCCCAGACGAGACGGAAGAGCTTCACGCGCTCGGGGCCGGTGAGGGTGGCCGACTGGAGGTAGGCCTCGATGTCGGCGGCCGCCGGGCCGGTGATGTCGAGTTCGGTCGGGGTGGCCATCAGGCCGGAGGCGCCGAGCTTGCGCAGGATCTGCGGGAAGCGCTGGTAGAGCTTGGGGTAGAGGTTGCGGGCGGCGTTGAGGGGGGCCCAGGCCGGGGTCAGCACCCCGTACTCGTTGACCTCGGCGTCGGCTTCCGCCGCGCGAAGGAACGCGCGCAGCGTCTCCAGCGTGGTGATGATCTCGGCGATGTCCTCCTGGACGTGCTGGAACTGCTCGATGCCGATGGCCTCCGTGAGCAGTGTCACCAGTCCGAGGATGTACTCGGTCTTGGCGGTTGTGCGGGTGACGACCTGGTGGGTCATGTGCACCACGGAGGACGTCTGGGAGTAGAAGCCGTTGCACAGCTCGGCGTCACCGAGCGCGAAGCAGCGCTCGAAGGGCACGTGCACGTCGTCGAAGACGACCACACAGTCCGATTCCTCGAAGCGGGAGGCGAGGGGGTGGTCGTGGCGCGGGCGGTCGTAGTCGAGGGGCTCGCGGGCGATGTAGCGCAGGCCGGGGGTGTCGTTGGGGATGGCGAAGGCGTACGAGTACGGCTTGTCCTCGGGCGTGCCGCGGAGCACGGTCGAGGGGAAGACGAGCATCTCGTCGGCGAAGGGGGCGATGGTGGCGAGCATGCGCGCCCCGCGGATCACCACGCCGTTGTCGTCCTCCTTCACGATGCGTGCCGCGAGCTTGCCGCCCGCCTGCTGGGTGCCCGCCACCGCCCGGTTGACCTGCGGCGGGATCAGTGTGTGCGTGCACAGCAGATCCTCTTCGCGGGCCTTCTCGTAGTAGCGGCGGATGTTCTCGCCGAAGGCGGGGTTGGCCTGTGCGAACCAGTCGGCGGCCGACGCGAGCGCCATCAGGGAGCTGTTCATGTAGTCGCCGGTGCGGCCCAGCATGCCGTTGCTGTGGTCGGCCCACACCTTGAACGCCTTACGGCGCTTGACGAGCTCGTCGGGTGTGCGCGGAGTGAGGAAGGACGTGCCGACCGGCTCACCGGAGGTGGGGGACGTGTACGTGAGGACGTCCTTGTGTTCGTCGCTGTGCTGCAGGTCGTACAGCTCGGCGTAGGTCTGCACCACGTTGCGGAAAGCGGGGTGTTCCTGGATTCCCCCGGTGAGCGTCTCGCCCTGGATGTGCACGGTGGGGCGGGACTGGGAGAGGCGATCGAGGAATTCCTTGCCGGTGCGTGCGGCCATGGCGGTTCTCCTGGGGAGTGCGGTGGGGCTTGAGAGGGGGTGGGGCGGGCGGAAGAGCTTCAGAAGAGGTGCTCGATGCCGTCGGTCGACTCGGTCGTGGACGCGAAACGGCTCCAGGCGTAGGTCAGGGCGTCGCCGTCGCGGTGACCGAGGTCGGTGACGCGGCCGAGGACCAGGGTGTGGTCGCCGCCGTCGTACGCGCGCCAGGGCTCGCACTCCACCCAGGCGAGCGGGTCGGCCAGCCGGGGGACGCGCGCGCCCGCTGCCCAGCGGGGCTCCGCGGTGCTCGGGGCCCCCGCGAACAGCCGAGCCAACTCCTCCTGTTCGGCACCGAGGATGTTCACGCAGAAGGGCCCGTCGGCCAGCTGGTCGTGGCAGCGGGCCCGGCGGGCGACGCTGACCAGCACGAGCGGCGGTTCGGCGGACACGGACGTGAAGGAGTTCATGGTGGCGCCCCGCGGACCGCTGTCGGTCGCGTACGACACCACCGTGACGCCGGTGGCGAAACGGGACATGCAGGCACGCAGCGCGCCGGGACTGGGGGGAGCGAGTGCTTCGGGCATACGAGGTTCCTTGGGATCGATCGCCCGCCGGACCGTCCCCGTCGACGGAGAAGGAGGAACGGCCGGGGCTACCCGGCCGCGCATCGGGACGCACGGCCGGGAGGAGACCTGTCCCCTGACAGACCCAGGGGACAAAGCAGGACAACTACTGCTCAGGGCATGTAATCAATGCTTTGATTAATTGGGGACCGTACCCCCGCCGGCATCTGGGGGGAAGCCCTCGGGTGAAGGTTTTTTACGGTCCGGAAACCTGGACGGGGTGCCGACGTGTGCCCGCCTCCCGCATGCGGTCAGTGATGCCGCCCGTGATGCCGCCCGTGATGCCGCCCGTGATGCCGCCCGACCTAGACTCCGACTGTGACCCAGGAACCGGAACCGCTGGATGCCGACCACCTGCACTTCTGGTCGTTCATCGACCACGCCGTCGACCGGGCATCGCGGGAACTCCCCGGCATCGACCCGCTCGCCATGCGGCTGGTGCTCACCCTCCACCGCGCGGCCAACATGCTCGTCTACGACCTCGAATCCGCCGTACACCGGCCTCGCGGCTGGTCATGGCCTGGCTTTCGAGTGCTGTTCGCCATCTGGCTGTCGGGCCCGGTCGAGGCGAAGAAGGTCGCGGAGCTGTCCGGCATGAGCCGAGCCGCCGTGTCGGCGCTGGTGAACACGCTGGAACGGGACGGCCTGGTGAGCAAGGAGCGCGCCTCCTACGACGGGCGCGCGGTCCAGCTCGGCCTCACCGAGGCCGGCCTGCATGCGATCACCACTGCCTTCCAGGCGCACAACGCACGTGAACAGGAGTGGACGGGCGCCCTCAGTGAGGACGAGCAGCAGACCCTCATCGAGTTGCTCGGCAAGCTGACCGCGCACTCCGCGCACTTCGACGTCCGGCATCGGACCTGAGGGGTTTTCCCGGGGCAACTCAGCGATGGGCGTCAGCGGGCCGCCCGGTCCCTCCCCGAAGGCGGCCGGTCAGCCGATCAGATGCAGCCCGTCCCCGAAGTCGATGCGCGCGAGATCGGCGCGCGAGACGATACCGAGCTTGGGGAACACGTTGGCCAGGTGATGACCCACCGTGCGAGGACTGATCAGCAGCTGTGCCCCGATCTCCCGGTTGGTGAGCCCCTGCGCGGCCAGCCGTGCGACTCTCAACTCCTGCGGCGTGAGGATGGCTGCGGTGTCCCGGGCCGGTGAGTCGCGGCGCAGGTGCTGCCCCGTCAGCTCCTGTTCGGCCCGGGTGCGGGCAAGCAGGGGCGCCGCGTCCAGTCGCCGGAAGATCTCCGCGGCTTCGGCGAGCTGGGTCCGGGCGTCGGAACGGCGGCCGGCCCGCCGCAGCCACTCGCCGTACAGCAGGCGCGTGCGGGCGTAGTTGAAGGGCCGCGACCGGGCTCCGGGAACATCCAGCGCAAGCCGGAACTGCTTCTCCGCGTCCGCTCCGGAGGCCAGCAGGGCATGGACAAGGTGCGTCGCGGAGATCGCCCACGCCGCCCCGGTCCGCTCGGCCCACCGCCGCAGCCGCCGCGCCTGTTCCTCGGCCGTCGCCCGCTGCCCTGTCTGGAGGGCGGCCTCGGCGGTGTCCGCCGCGGCGAGCACGGCGATGGTGGGGTGCGCAGTGTGGTGCCCGTGCTCGGTCAGCCGGACCAGGTGGTCCAGGGCCTCCTCGGCCCGGCCGGCGAAGAGCGCCGTCATGCCGAGGTTCCACTCCGCGCCTGCGCTGAAGGCGCGCATCCCACACGGCAGCCACACCTCGATGGTCCGGGCGGCGAAGTCTGCGACGGTCTGCTCCTCGCCTCGCGCGGCCGCCAGCCATCCGAGACTGGCGCGGCACTGCGCCGCCAAGAGGTCGTCGCCGGTCCCCTCGGCCACGTGGAGCCCCTCAAGAGCGTTCGACGTGGCCGAGGTCCAGGAGCCCTGGGCGATGCCCAGCGCAGCCGTCTGTGCCAGCGCCTGGGTCAGGGCGGTGACCTGGTCCGTGTGCCGCAGCGTGTCGATTTCAGCGCGCCCGGAGCCACTGCCGGCCACCCGAGTTCAACGACACCTGGCCAAATCTTGACGGACACGGTGACGGACACGGTGACGGATCCGTTTTCCTCGCTTCCTCCGTAGCGTCGGGCTCGATCAGTGCACTCGCTGCCCACCGCAGGGGGAAGACATGGTGACGGCGATCCTGGGTCGTAGCGTCGGCAGGACAGGGCGACGCTCCCGCCGCTGCCGAGAGGGGTCTCGGAGAGCTGGAACTCCGCTTGGGCGACTACCTCCGCATCGCACGTCAGGAGAGCCAATGAGCACCGACTGCGAAGATCCGTTCGCGACCAGCGGATGACGCCTCCGGGATCACCTCCAGCGCCACGATCCAACGGCCTCCACCTGTTCGACACCGGCGGCCGGCGGGGGTTTCGGCATGTCGGAGACCAGGGGGTGGCCACCTTCAACCACCGGGACCGTCCCCGAAAACAGGGCTCGGTCGGCGTGTCGCTCTGAGGTGTTCAAGTCCGAAGTGGTGTGTGAGGACGGCATCGAGGCCGCCGTCGACGAGTGCGGCGGGTGATGCGAGGACTGCGGTGGCGGTCTCGGTCACCTGCTCGTCGTCCGCTCGTGATCTTTCCCGTAACGCACCCACGTATCCGGATCCTTTCTCGGATAGCCGGGCGTGACCCCTTGCCAACGACCGACGACCACCATATGGTCGTACGAACGTAAGGCATACGAACGTAATCTAAAACCAAGGGGATCCGTGATGGCGACAAACCAGCCGGTGGCGCTCGTGACAGGCGCGTCATCGGGGATCGGCAAGGAAACGGCCCGCGCCTTCGTCGCGGCGGGTTTCGAGGTGATCGGGACCGGCCGCAAGACCTCCGGACTCACCCCGCCCGACGGTGTGACGTACGTCGATCTCGACGTGGGCAGTGACGACTCGGCCACCGCCGCGGTCGCCGAGGTGATCGACCGGTTCGGACGCATCGACGTCCTGGTCAACAACGCGGGCATCGGCGCGTCGGGCGCCGTCGAGGAGAACTCCGTCGCCCAGGCCCAGAACGTCTTCAACATCAACGTCTTCGGTGTCATCCGTATGACGAAGGCGGTCCTGCCGCACATGCGCGCCCAGGGCGGCGGACGCGTCATCAACGTCTCGTCCGTCCTCGGGGTCGCCCCCCAGCCCTTCATGGCCCTCTACGTCGCCTCGAAGCACGCCATCGAGGGCTACTCCGAGTCGCTGGACCACGAGGTCCGCGAGCACGGCGTGAGGGTCCTCATCGTTCAGCCCGCCTACACCAAGACCAGCTTCGAAACCAACGCCGCGCAGCCCGACACCCCGCTGCCTCTGTACGCGGAGCGACGGCGCGTCTTCGACGAGGTGGTCGCGGAGGCGATGAAGGCCGGCGACGACCCCGCCGTCGTCGCCAAAGCGATCGTCACCGCGGCCACCGTCAAGAAGCCGAAGCTGCGCTACACCGCCGGCCCGCTGGCCTCACGCGTCACCACCGCGCGCCGCCTCGTCCCCGCCGGAACGTTCGACAAGCAGATCCGCAAGGGCAACCGCCTGCCCACCTGACCTACCGGCCCGGCTTCAAGGGCGCCGATGACCTGCCGGCCCGGCTTCAAGGGCGCCGATTGCGCCCGAATGTCTCCGCTGTACCCGACATCACTGGCCTCCCTGATGTCGGCGGAAGTCCATCGATCAGTCACTCGTTGATTTGCCAAGGAGAGTCATGCAGCAGCAACGCCAGCACACGGCCCGGCACCGCGCATCGAGCGCAAGGCGTTTCCTGAAGAAGAAGGTCGGAATCGCGCTGGCGGTCACCGCGACGGCGGCCGTCCTGGGGTCGGCCACGTCGGCGTCCGCATGGACGGGAGGCTCGTACAGCGGATCCATTGTCACCGACGTACAGACCGCGGCGAAGTTCGACTTCGACGCCGGCGAGATCCCCGAGAACATCACCGCCAACCCCGACGGCTCAGTGACCCTGTCCATGCTCGGCAGCTGCGCGGTGTGCGAGCGCACCCACGGGCCCGAGCTGATGCGTATCTCCCCGACCGGAGAGCGCACGGTCCTCGCCACCGGGCAGATCGGCGAGGCGATCAGCGGCAACGCCCGCGGCAGCGACGGCACCGTCTACTACGCGTTGTGGGCCCCGGGCAACGCGGACCGGAACGGCGTGTACAAGCTGCTTCCCGACGGTACCCCTCAGCGCGTCGCCGCTCTGCCCGCCGACTCGGGCCCCAACGGGCTCGCCGTCGACTCGGCCGGACGCACCCTCTACATCGCGGACAGCCTGAAGGGCACCATCTGGTCCGTTCCGGTCTCGGGCGGAGCGGTGACCCCGTGGCTGACCGACGCCGCTCTCGCACCGGTGCCCACCGAAGCCCTGCCGATCGGCGCCAACGGGCTCAGGTTCCACAACGGCGCCCTGTGGGTCACCAACTTCAACAAGGGCACCCTGCTGCGCGTACGGGTCACCACCACCGGCGCGCCCGGCCCCATCCGCCAGGTCGCGGGCGGCCTGCCCAACATCGACGATCTCAGCTTCCTGACCCCCTGGTCCGACGTGGTCTTCGCCGCGCAGAACGGCTCCTCCTCGCAGAACGGCCCGGACAGGGTCCTGGTGATCTACCCGGACGGCACCTACAAGCCCGTCCTGACCAGCGCGGACGGTCTCGCCTCACCCTCCGCGACCGCGGTTCTCGGCGACCGGCTGTACATCACCGACGGCGGGGTCCCCGAGCCCCACGACCCGAAACTGCAGACCGCGACGATCAACTTCACTGCTCTCCTTGCAGGCGCGGCACACTGACCTGACCAGCGGCAGCCGGGGCGCAAGCCCCGGCTGCGATGGAGGAACGCATCGTGCGATACACGAAAGAACACAAGCAGGAGACAAAACAGCGGATCATCACGACGGCCGGCCGCCGGCTCAAGCGCAACGGCATCGACGGCTCCGGCGTCGCGACGCTCATGAAGGACGCGGGCCTGACCAACGGCACCTTCTACGCCTACTTCACCTCCAAGGACGAACTCGTCGCCAAAGCGGTCGCCGACCAGATGCGCGCACAGCACGAGAACATCGTCGCCCAGGCGGCGCCCGGCCGTGCCGGACTCGAGCAGATCGTGCGCTGGTACTTCTCCACCGAGCAGCGCGACAACATCGACGACGGCTGTCCCAACGCCGCCCTGCTCGACGAGATCGGACGCTCCACGGATTCCACCCGGCAGGCATACACCGACGGCGCGCTGGTCCTCATCGACGGCTTCGCCGCCCGCCTGGCACCCCACGACCCGCCCTCGGCGCACCTGAAGGCACTCAGCCTCCTCGGCATGATGGCCGGGACCCTGCAACTCTCCCGTGCCCTGACCGACCGGCAACTCGCCGACGAACTCCTCGAACAGGGCATCCGCAACGCCCTCGCACTGCTGGATGCCGAGCAGCACAACTGATCGCTTCAGTCGGTGACCTGTATTCCATGTCGGGGATATCGAACTCGATGATCCCGACCCGGCGGGATCCCGGTGAAGATCACCCCGTTCGGGATCTGGCCACACCGATGGGCCTGCGGCCGCTCCCACTCGGCATCACCAGGACACCTCGCCCACGCCCACAACAATGCCTCGGACACGAGGCAGTCACATGACCGCGGTTCATCGCTTGCCGCACTGATTCCCGGACCGGTCGACGGTCCCCTTCCCCCTCCGGAGTTCTCCGTGTTCATCGCCTATGTAGTCCTCGCTGTCGTGCTGTCCCTGGTGCTGCTTTTCTCCGCCCGCCCGGACATCACCGGCGACCCGAAGATCACAGAGGGGCTCAAGGCGCTCGGGGTGCCCGACAGCTGGTTCTTGCCGCTCGGCCTGGTCAAGATCGCGGGCGCTCTGGGGCTGCTCGCCGGCATCGCCTACCGACCGTTGGGCATCGCGGCGGCGATCGGTGTCGTCCTGTACTTCCTGGGCGCCGTGATCACGCACCTCCGTGCAGGCGACAAGAAGGGAGTCGGCACCCCGGCCGCCATCATGCTCGTTTCCGTGGCGCCGCTGGTGCTGGGGTTCGCGACGGTCTGATCGCGCTCCACGATGGTTCAGAGGGCTTCGGCGTGTGCCTCGCCTTCGTCGCGCAGGCAGTCGGTCGTGGCGGTTGTCACGGTGGCCGGGACCGCGGGCCTACGTCAGAGGTCCTTGGCGGGCCAGTCCAGCAGCCGCGCGCCGATCACCGCCGTCTGGAGCATGTAACGGTGGGCGGGATCCGCGGGGTTGGCGCCGGTCAGCTTGTGGATGCGTTCCAGACGGTAGGTCAGGGCGCGCACGCTGAGGGTGAGGCGGCGTGCGGCCTCGGCAGCGACGCAGCCGGAGTCGAAGTACGCGGTGAGGGTGTCGAGGAGGGGCTGGGCGCCGCCGCGGGTCGTGGTGAGAGGGCCGAGGGTGTCGAGGACGAGGTCGGCCATGGCTTGGCGGTCGCGGGTGAGGACGGGGTAGACGAGAAGGTCGGCGGCTCGCAGGACGGGGTCGTCGAGGTCGAGGCGCTCGGCGAGTTCGAGGGCGTTGAGTGCCTCTTCGTAGGACTGGACGACGCCTCCGGGGCCGGGCTGGGGGCGGCCGATGGCGACCCGGCCGCCGTCGGTGGCGGTGTGCGCCTGCTTGGCGAAGTAGGTGAGCACCTCGTCCTGGGGACCGGGGGCAATGCACAGCAGCCGGCCGTCCTTGGTGGTGAGCAGGACGCTGCGGTCGCCGAAGCGGGAGATGAGCGCCCGTTCCACCTGCCGGGGCACCGGGTCGCCCTCGTCGTAGGCGTCCGGGCCCTGTGCGACGGCGACGGCGTGGGCGTGGGAGAGGCGCAGGCCGAAGCGTTCGGCGCGTTCGGCGAGGCGGCCGAGGTCGCTGCGGCCGTAGAGGAGGTCGTCGATGAACTCACGGCGGGCGGCCTCTTCCTGGCGTACGGCCAGGCGCTGGGCGTGTTCGTAGCCCTCGGCGAAGGCGTCGATCACTTGCTGCACGGCGGCCAGCGCGCTGTCGGTCGAGCCCGGCGTATGCGGCCAGGCTGCGCGCGCGGCGGTCAGGTGCGCGCTGATCAGGGCGCGCAGTCCGTGGCCGGCTTCCGCGGCCTGTTCCCCCAGGGCACGCCGGGAGGCGATCTCGTCCCGGGTAAGGCGCCGGCCGGTGGCCGAGACGTCCGTCAGGATGCGGTCATAGCCGTCGAGATACTGCTCGGGAATCTCCCGGTCGGTCACGTCGTCCCCGATTCTTGACGCGCCGATGACGGCTTCTTGACGGCCACCGGCATGCAGACCCTAGTGAACACTGCCGGGAATCGGCAATGCGCCGCCGGGATCCGATCGTGCAGCATGGTCGTGGGGAGCACGGCGGATGGTTCTGGTGCCGGATACCGGCAGGTGCCCGGCACCGGCAGGTGTCCGGCACCGGAGTCCGAAGGGGCTGTGCACCGTCGGACTCGACTGCTGCGCGCCGCGGCTGGGGAGGGGACTGGGAGATGCGGACGTTTCTGGTGGCCGCCACGGGACTGCCCACGATCCTGCTGACCGCCGCCCTGGTCGTGCTCGTGTGCTTCTGGCTGCTGGTCGCCGTCGGTCTCACCGGCGTCGACAGTTTCGACACGGACGTGGACCTGCGGGGGTGGCGCCTGGACGGGGTTCCCGCGACGATCGCTTTCTCGTTGCTGACGGTACTCGCCTGGTCCTTGAGCGTCGGGGCGGCAGTTGTGCTTGTTGTGTTCGCGCCTCCAGGACCTGCCACCGGGCTGTTGCGCCTCATCGTCCCGGTGGGAGCACTGCCCGTCGCCTGGGCCATGGCCTGCCTGATCGTAGGGACGTTGCACCGCTTCTTCCCGAAGCTGATGAAGCTCACGAACAGCGATGACACGAACGCCGGACAGGTGAAGCAACTGCTGGACAAGGCCGGTGAACTGGGCCTGGCTGACACCTCGCCCGCCGCGCTCAACGGCAGCGCAAGGGTCTGACCCGCCGCCGGGTCCTGACCGGCACGGCCAGGACCCGATCTGCGCTGACACGGCCTCACCTGGCCCGTGGTCCGGAGCTGCCGCACAGGGGACGGCAGCTCCGGACCACGTTTTTCTCCGACTTCCGAGAGGGACACCATGACCACCGGTCCGGACCCCGGCACGTACGAGGTGCTGCGCGACCGCCTCACCGCCCAGGTCGGCGAACTCGCCCGCCGCGCCGAGGCGCTCAACTCCCGCCGCGCCGAGGAGTTCGGCTCCACCCGGCTGGAGCTGACGCGCACCGAGCGGCTGCGCATCGAACACACCTGCGTCCCCCGCGACATCGTTTCCATCGGCGACGCCGTCCTCTTCGGCCACAACATTTTCCCCGGCCGGGGGCCCGAGACGGCCGTCGGCGATGTCTTCACGCTGCACGACGGCGACCTGAACCGGCTCCCCGACAACGCCGTGCCCGGCCTGCTCGACGACCCCGCCTTCGTCCGCGAGTTCGCCGCCCTCCACCGCTACTACCGCCAAGCCCGCATCCGGTGCTGGAGCGTTTGGTCCGATGGATCGACAGCGAGGTGTACCGGGGGATCCTGCGTGCTTCCGGCGTGGAGCAGCCGACACGCGCGCGAGCCCCACGGCCCGGTCAGGTGCTGCTCAACGCCCCTGCGGCGCCCAGCAGTTCGTGCAGCAGGTGTGAGGCCGTGATCACGCCCAGCAAGCGGGTGCTGCCTTGCTCCCGGCCGCCAGGTTCGGCCTTGACCTTTTCGGCGACCGCCACCAGCGGGCTGCGTACCTGTGCCATCAGAGCGGCCACCTCCAGCGCGGTGTCGTCGGGGTCGGCGATCGGCGGCGGTGCCGCCTTGCTGGACAGGCAGTCCCCGACACGTCGGCCGGCCAGCGCCTGACAGAGCCGGTCGGCGTGCTTCTCGTCGACGACGGCGGCGAGGGTGGGGTCCTCGATGACGTAGGCGGGCACCAGCACTTTGATCATTTGGGAGGCTGGCAGGATCGCCTTCGGCTGGCCCCGTTCGTCCAGTACCAGCAGGCCCGGCAGCTTGTGCTCGGCCATGAGCCGGGCCGCGTCCATGGCGTCGCTGTCGACGCTCACCGTTTCGTATTCGACCGCCAGGTCTCGAGCGCGCACGGCGGGCTCCTCTCCCACTGGAGATGTTCCTGCAGCCAGGGTCGTACGTCGTCGGAGTGGGGGCCAGGACATCGACGCGGAACATACGTGGCGGGCCCATGTGCACCAGCTGGGCGGTCGGGGGTGCCGGCCGATTTTCATCCGGAGCCCGTCAGCGACGCGTCCTGGTCACCGGTGAGAGCCACGTAGTGGGACCTTCGCCCAACTCAGGCTGCAACCACCGGGAGTTACTTGTCGGCGCGGTAGAGCTTGATGGTCTTGTTCACGAAGAGATGCACGTACCCGCAGCGTTGGCAGATGAGCCCCCTCGCTGTCTCGTCCGCCCACGCCATCTTGAAGAACTCCAGACCGACGCTGTTGAGCATCACGTCCCGCTCCCGGAACAGGTCGCCGCGGCAGACCTGACAGGTGATCCAGACACCCCCGATCGCCGCCCGCACTCGCTTGCGCGCCATGCAGTTCTCCTCACCGTTGCGGTGACCGGCATCAGGAGGAAGACCGGTGCCTGTGCCGGTAGCGACCATGACGCCGGGCGGCGTTGGCCGGGGTGCGCCCGGGCGGTTCGAGCACCGTCCGGGCGCGCTGCGCCGTCGGGCGCCGACGTCAGCCGGTGACCTCGATCTTTCCGTTGGCCTCGGCGGGCGCCGTGGTCGTGGCCTGCGTCCCGCCGGTCCGCCGGGTCATGCCCTTCAGCAGTTCGGCGAGGTCGACTCCGGTGGTGGAGCTGAGGAGTTCCATACCCTGGGCGACGTTGTCGGCGACCGTCCGCGACAGCTGGCTGGCGCCGTCGGTGGAGATGACCGTCATCTTGTCGATGGCGCTGAGCGGCTCGGACGCCTTGGCCACGACCTGGGGCAGGACCTCGACGAGCATCTGCAGCACGGCCGCGTCGCCGTACTGGGCGAACGCATCCGCCTTCTTCTGCATCGCCTCGGCCTCGGCGGCACCCTTCGCACCGATCGCGGCGGCCTCGGCCTCGCCCTCGATACGGACCGCGTCGGCGAGCGCGGCGCGGTGTGCCTTCTCGCCCTCACCGGTCAGCCGGGAGCGCTGGGCGTCGGCCTCGGCCTGCTTGACCAGGGCGATGCGACGGGCCTCGGCCTCCTGCTCGGCCTGGTAGCGGGCGGCGTCGGCGGGCTTGCGGACCTTGGTGTCCAATTCCCGGTCGGTCAGCGCGGCCTGCCGTTCGGCGACCTTCTCCTGTTCGGCGAGGACCTCCTGGCTGCGGGCAGCCTCGGCCAGCGGTCCCGCGGCAGCGGCCCGGGCAGCGGCCTCGTCCGTCTCGGCCTTGATCTCGGCCTGCTTCAACGCGAACGTCCGCTGCGCGATCGCGATCTCCTCCTCGGCCTTCAGCCGCGCCTGCTCGGCAGCCCGCCGGGCGACCGCCTCGGCGATGTCGGCCTCCTGCTTGGCGCGGGCGGCCTCCGGGCGGCCGAGGTCCTCCAGGTAGGAGCCCTCGGTGCTGATGTCCTGGATCTGGAAGGCGTCAAGGACCAGGCCCTGCCCGGACAGGCTGGCCTCGGCCTCCTCGGCGACCTGACCGGCGAATGCGGCGCGGTCGCGGATGATGTCCTCCACCGACATCCTGCCGACGATGGCGCGCAGCGCGCCGGAGAGCACTTCCTGGGTGAAGCCGACGATGCCGTCCTGCTGCATCAAGAACCGCTGGGCCGCGGCGCGGATGGAGTCCTCGCTGCCGCCGACCTTGACGATGGCGACGCCTTCCAGGTGGGCCTTGACCCCGCGCAGGGTGACGGCGCCGCGCACCGCGACAGGGATGTGCCGTGAGGAGAGGTCGAGAGTGAACTTCTGCTGGACGAACGGCACGACGAACACGCCGCCGCCGACCACGACCTTCTGCCCGCTGTTGTCGGTGAAGATCCGGCCGGTCTCCGGATCGGTGGCTTTCTTGCCGCGCCGCCCGGTGACGATGAACGCCTCACTGGGACCGGCCACCTTGTAACGCGTGACCACGACCAGTGCCAGCAGGACCAGGAGTACGACGACTCCCACGACCGCGACGAGGACAGGACTCATGACTATGCCCCTCTTTGAAACCCAGCCCCCTGTATGCGGGGCGGAACGAAAAACAACAACGACGAACGGACGATGACTCAGCGGTCGACCGGGCGTACCGCCACGGAGGTCGCCGAGAGGGCTTGTTCGACCCACACCTCGGTACCGCGCTCGACGGGGCCGGCGCCTTTCGCCGCGTACTTCACCGGCTGGCCCGCCAGGTACACCAGCACCTCGCCGTAGCCGTCGGCCGGGATCGGCGTGACCACGGAACCGGACGTTCCCACCAGGTCCGTACCGCGCGGGCTTGTGCCGGGTTCCTCCCGCATCAGGGCCCGGCTGAGGCGCCAGGTCAGCCAGCCCGCCCCGACTCCCACGCCCGCCCCCACCACGGCCGCGCCACCGGCCCCGAGACTCGTGGTGCCGAGCACGATCGCCCCGCCGAAGCCGAGCATCGAGACGAACCCGGCGATCACCGGAAGCGACAGCAGCCCGTCGAACAGCCCCTCCAACGCGCCGACGCCGTCGAAGAGCCCTTCAAGGAGGCCGTCGAAGACGAGCGCGAGCACCAGCAGGAGGAGACCCGCGATGCCGAGACCCAGAAACAGAGTCACGGAACTTCACCTCCCGGCTGTCGTCCGCGCCACGCCAGGGGATGGTCTCACGCGCCGACTACTGCGGTCATTGCCGGATTACGGCAGTCTTTACGCGCTTTTGATGCCTGACCCAAGCGTCTGCGGACCCCGTCCCAAACAGCGGCCGACGGCTGAGGAGTCGGCCGGGCCCTGGCGTCGCGGCGAGCACCACAGGTCCTGGCGCGCGCAAGGACTTGGCGATGGTGTGCGCCCTTCGCCGCCGTCCGCTCAGATGTTGGATGCGAACACCTCGGCGATCAGGAACGGGGCGGCGGGCAGGGCCAGGCGCTCGCACACCAGCAGCGTCACCGGGACGATGAGCAGGACCGTGGTGACGTTGTCGAGCAGCGCCGAGGCCACCGCCGTGATCACGATGAGCATGACCATCACGCGGAAGGGTCTGGCCTGTGCCCGCTTCACCGCCCAGATGGCCAGGTACTCGAACAGTCCGGTCTTCTTCAGTACGCCGACGATCATCATCATGCCCATGAGCAGGAAGATGACGTTCCAGTCGACGCCACTGTGCTCGGAGAAGAAGGCCGACTTGTCGTCGGTCGCTCCGATCGCGAGCATCAGCGCGGCACCGCCGAGGGCCGCGCCCACGCGGTGGATCTTCTCGCTGATGATCAGACCGTACGTCGCGACGAAGACGACGATCGCCGCCCAGCTCTGCCAGCCGTTCACGTTCCTCCGATGAGTCGTTCCATCAGGCTGGCGGCCGTCACCGCGCCGACCAGCCAGGTCTGGTCGCCGTCGCGCTCGACGACGGTGACCAGCGGGGTGTGCGTGCGCGCCATGAGAGCTGCGATGTGCAGGACACTGGCGTCCGGCTCGACCGTCGACGGCCGGAACCGGTGGCGCGGCAGCCTCCCCCACTCTCGGCTTCGCTCGAGCGGGGGGACCCCCATCGCGACCGTGAGCCCGACGAGCCTGTCAGGTACTTCGTCGAGGTCCCGGTCGTCGAACCCGGCCGCGGGCGGCGGATCCTGCAGTGGGCACTCGGGCACGAGCCGTCCGACGAGCTGCGATCCGGGCACGACGGCGTACGGCTGGTCGTCACCGTCGACGACCAGCAGTGCGGGCAGCTTGTGCTCGGCCAGCAGCAGGGCCGCATCGGTGGCGGCGTCGTCGGTGGACACGTACGGGTAGGGCTCGGCGAGTTCATGCGCCAACACGGCCGAACCACGCTCTCATCTCAAGCCGCCGCGCTCAGCGTCGAACTGGATCACGAGTTGTCCCTTGCTCGGCTGTATAACGTCATGCACAGTTCTTCGTAGGTGAATAGCTTGTCAACGCCTCAGTGCTGATCCGAGGTAACGGATGGCCAAGAGGCAAGATCGGGTATCCGGACTGGGGAGGTTTTGGGCTTGATGTCGTCTCGGATCGTGGACGCACCGTGGACCGCGGGCTCTGGTCTTGTCGTCCTCGACGGGGTCGCTCTCGGCGTCGCGGACGTCGTGCGCCTCGCCGACGGGGCCGCCCGGCCGGTCCCGGGCAGCGAGGCGGTGCGCCGCGTCGAGGAATCCTGGGACGCCGCCCGCCGGATCGCCGCGACCGGACGCGTCTACGGCCGCTCCACCGGCGTCGGCGCCAACCGGAACGAGGACGTGCCCACCGAGGCGGCCGCCGAGCACGGTCTGCGGCTGCTGCGCAGCCACGCCGGCGCCATCGGCGAGGAACTCCCTGCCCGGCAGGTGCGGGCGATGCTCGCCGTCCGCGCCAACCAGCTGCTGGCGGGCGGCGCCGGCCTGAGACCCACCGTCGTCACGGCTCTGTGCGAGGCGCTGGAGAGCGGGGCGTATCCCGTCGTCAACGAGTTCGGGTCCGTCGGCACCGGGGACATCGCCGCCCTCGCCCAGGCCGGTCTCGCGCTGGCCGGGGAACACCCCTGGCGGGGAGCGGGCGCCCCCGAGGCCCAGCCCCTCGACAACAACGACGCCCTGGCCTTCATCAGCAGCAACGCCCTCACCCTCGGGCAGTCCGCCCTCGCCCTGCACGAACTGCGCGGACTGATCGAGGCCACCCAGGTCGTCGGCGCCCTCTCTCTGCTCGCCGTCGACGGCTCCCACGAGGCGTACGCCGCGCCCGTGCACGCCGCCCGCCCGCACCGCGGCTCCAGCGAGGTCGCCCGCCGGATGCGGGAGTTGGTCGGCGCCGCGGACCGGCCGACCCCGCCGCTCGGCCGCATCCAGGACCCGTACGGCTTCCGCTGCCTGCCCCAGATCCACGGCCCGGCCCACGACGCGGCCGACGCCCTGGAGGGGGTCCTCGAGATAGAGATCAACGCGGCCGCCGAGAACCCCCTGATCTGTCCCGAGGACCTGGCCGCCTACCACCATGGCGGCTTCTACCAGGCCCAACTCGCCCTCGCCCTCGACCACTTCCGGCTGGCGATGACCCAGGTGGCGCGGCTGTCGACGTCCCGGCTGTCGTCCCTGAACGAGCCCGGGTTCACCAGGCTGCGGCCCTTCCTCGCCGACCAGGAGCCCGCCTCCTCCGGCGTCATGATCCTGGAGTACGCCGCCGGCGCCGCCCTCGGTGACGTGCGGGCCTTCTCCGCGCCCGCCTCCCTGGGCCACGCTGTACTCTCCCGAGGCGTCGAGGAACAGGCCAGCTTCGCCTCGCTCGCCGCACGTCAGACACTGCGCGTGTGCGGCGCGTACCGTCTGGTCGTCGGCTGCGAACTCGTCGCCGCCGTACGGGCGCTGCGCCAGCGCGACCTGAGGCCCGACCCGGACCTTCCGGTGGGCCGCGCGCAGGAGCTCGCCGAGTCGGTGCTCGACGAGGACCCGACCGACCGGCCGCTCACGGACGACGTGACGGCGGCGGCCGCACTGCTGGACCGGTTCACGGACATCTGGAGGGGGAGCGAGTCATGAGCGCGGACACGGAGACGGGCGCGGTGGGCACGGAGACGGGTACGGGCGCGGTTGTGCCGGACAGGAGTGTGGCCGTGCCGGACAGTCCCGCCGCGCGGTTGCAGGCATTGTTCGAGGGGCACCGTCTGACGCCGACCCAGCGGCGCATCGCGCACAGCATGGTGCGGCGGGCCGCCGACGTGCCGTTCCTCTCCAGCGTGGAGCTGGCCGAGCTGGCCGGGGTCAGCCAGCCCTCCGTCACCCGCTTCGCGGTGGCCCTCGGCTTCGACGGCTACCCCGCCCTGCGCAGGCACCTGCGCGAGGTCGCGCCCAGCGAGCAGACGGCGGCCTCCGCGTCCTACAACGAGTACCAGCAGGCCGTCGAGGCCGAGATCGAGAACCTGCGGCATCTCGCGGAGGTGCTGGCCGACCCGCGGCCCGTGCAGAAGGCGGGACGGCTCCTCGCGGCCTCGCGCCCGCTTCCCGTGCTCGGGCTGCGGGCAGCGGCCTCGCAGGCGTACGGCTTCGCGTACTTCGCCGCCAAGGTCCATCCGGACGTACGGCTGCTCAACGAGGGCGGCACGATGATCCACGACCGGATCGACGCCGCCGTACGTGCCGGCGCCTCGACCCTGCTGTGCTTCGCGCTGCCCCGGCATCCGCGCGAGGTCGTGGACACCCTGGCGTACGCCAGGGAGGCGGGCCTGACGGTCGTCAGCGTCGCGGACTCGGCCTTCGCACCGGTCGCCAAGGTGTCCGACCTGCTGCTGCCGGCCGCCGTCGGCACCGGGCTCGCCTTCGACACGGCCTGTGCGCCGATGCTGCTCGGCCGAGTCCTGCTGGAGGCGATGTGCGACGACCTGCCGGACGCGCAGGCACGGCTGGAGGAGTTCGACGCGCGGGCGGCGGCGCGGGGGCTGTTCGTGGAATGAGGTGCGGGTCGTTCCAAGACGCTGCGGGTCGTTCTAAGACGCGTCTCACGTTCGCTCGCTAATCTGTGCGACCAGAAAATCGTGCTGAGGCGACGAGGAGGCGGATCGTGTCACGCGGAGGTCGCGAGGGTCGCGGTGGAGGTCGCGAGGGTCGCGGAGGTCAAGGTCTGGCTCGGGTGGCCGTGGTGGTCCGGGCCGGAGCCGCGCCGATGTGGTGGCTCGGTGTGTTCGCGGCGGGCGTCGGCGTACTGGTGCCGGGTATCACGGGCCGGCGGATCGGGGTGATGGCCGGGGCCGCCCTGTTCATCATCGCGGCGGTCGTGGTGGCGTACCGCGGACGCAGGCGGTACGGCGTGCTGGCGCGCTCGGCCGTGCGCGCCGGGAAGCACGACGTGCTCCAGGACCGTGCGGTGAGCGCGCGCAACTGGCGCCGGGGACACCGCTGGTGGCTGCTGCTCGCGTGGGTCGTCGCGCTGGGCAGCTCGTTCGCCGTGCCCGCCGCGGGCGGCATGCTGCTCGCCGGCTGCGGTACGGGGCTGCGGCTGAAGGCCGCCTGGCTCGGGCGGCGCGAGCGGGCCGAGGACGCGCTGCTGTGGGTGCGCGTCGACTGGCTCGCCGAGAACGGCGGCAGTCCGGCCGGCAAGACGGTCAAGGCCTACCGCAGCACGGGGATCGCGGCGGGCGACGCGGCCCCGGGTGGAGCCCGCCGCCGCACCGCGGCCCTCGTCTAGCGGACTGTCAGACCTCCAGGTCTTCTTCGATCTTCTTCAGCTGGTGGCGGGCCATCGCCAGGTTGGCCCGCTTGGCGTCCAGGACCAGGTAGAGGAAGAGACCGTTGCCGCCGCGTCCGCTGATCAGGCGGATCAGGTGGTATTGGTCGGTCAGCGTGATCAGGATGTCCTCGATCTGGGCCTTGAGCCCGAGGTGCTCCATGGTGCGCATCTTGGAGCGGACCACGTCGGTGTTGCCGGCGGCGGCGACATTGAGGTCGAAGCTCTTGCCGCCGCCCAGGGTGCCCAGCGCCATACCGCTGGTGTAGTCGACGAGTGCGACGCCGGTGGCGCCCTCGATGGAGGCGAGCGCTTCTTTGAGTGCGGTTTCGGTGTTGGTCATGACTGTTCCCTCGGTTCCTCTCAACTTTCGGTGGTGGTGCGGGGGTTGGTGGTCGTAGTGGGGCGCGGTGTGCGCGGGGTTCTGCTCCGCGCGGGGGTGGCGGTCTTGGCGGATGTCTTCGCGGCGGGCTTGGTGGGGGTGACCGCGCCGACCGGGGTGGCCTCGGCTGCCTGGGGTGCCGCCGCGGCGTCGACGAGTTCGCCGATACGGGCGCCCGCCCGCCGGCCCTCCAGGTGCAGGCGGCCCACGTTGACGCGGTCCTGGGCGAGCAACGTCAGGACGGCACCGCGGCCCGCCGCGTATGTCGCCACACAGCCGTAGACCCCGCGCACGAGCAGCTCGCGGAAGTCCCCCTGCCCGCTCGCCTCGGCCAGTTGCGCGGCGAGGCCGCGGGCGGTGGTGGTGAGCGCGGCCAGGTTCTCCGGGTCGATGCCGGGGGTGTCCTGGGCGAGGACGAGACCGTCGGCGCCGGTCGCGAGAGCACCGGTGAGCTGGGGCACGCGTGCTCTGAGCCGGCGCAACTCCTCCAGGATGTCGGCCTCCGCTGCCATCAGCCTTCTCCTCTCGGCGCGGGTCCGCTGCTGTTGCCGTTGTCGTTCAAAGGGCCTCCAGCGCATCCCTGAGCCTTTTCAGCAGCGTGATGTGGGGGTCGGTGATGTCGGTGGGGATGCCCGCGAAGGGGTCCGGTGCTTCTGGTGCTTCCCGTGTCTCGGGTGCTTGAGGTGTGCCGGCCGCTTCGACCGGGGCCGGTCGGGCGGCGCGGCGGTCGTGGCGGGGCGATACGACACCGGCCGCCGCCAGCCGCCGTATGTCCACCAGCGTGTGGAACGCCGGGCGGCCCAGTTCACGGGCGATGTCCGTCGCCGTGCGTACGACGGCCGGCTCGGCCAGAACCGCCAGGACGGCCCGCTGGCGGGAGGTGGGCGCCGGGAGTGCGGCGCGGTGCGTCCGGGTCAGCGGGGCCTCGTCGGTCGTCGGGTCGGGCCAGATGCGGTGCAGGAGGTCTCGGCGGCGCAGGGTCTCGCGCTCCAGGGCGGCCACGGGCATGGGGCACCCGCAAGCGGGCCCGGGCCCCGTATCCGCTTCCGTGCCGTAGCGGAAGCGGCCCGGCGTGCTGCTGGGCGCGAGGGCGAAGTACGCGGCGTCGTACAGCGCGGTCAGCCGGCACAGCTCCAGCGCACCCGGGGTGAGGTGGCCGTCGTCGACCAGGAGGTGGCCGGCGCGGTGCCGGTCGCCGGTCTCGGCCAGCGCCTGCCGCCAGGTGCCGGCGTCGAGGGTGCCGTGGGCGGTGAGCAGGACGTCCAGACCGGGGGCCGCTGGGCTGTCGGCGTGCACCACCCGGCCCTCGGCGAGACAGAGCGTGCCGCGCTCGCGGACCAGGACGCCGGTGGCCCGCTCGTCGGCCAGCCGGGCCAGCATCGGCGAGACGCCGCCCCAGCCCCGGTTCCGGGCCGCCACCTTGTCCCGCACCGGCAGCCGGGGCGGCGGGGTGGTCTGCACGGCGGTCATCCCAGCACCAGCCGTCCGGCCATCTCGCCGAGCCGGATGCGGGCCAGCGCGAGGTTGCCGTCCGCGCGGGCCAGCCACAGGTGCAGACACACGCTGCTGTCGAAGGACGTCCGCACGAACCGCAGCACGTGATAGCTGTCCCGGTTGCTGATGATCAGGTCCTCAACGGGCGGATCGGCACCGTCGTCGTGCCCTGCTTCCCCTTCCTCGCCGGGGTCGGCTGCGAAGGCGTGCTGCTCGGCGGCGAGCCGGGCGAGCTCCGCGGCCTCCACCGCGGCCGCCTCCTGGTCGCCGCCCGGAGCCTCCCCGACGGCGCCCAGGGCCAGCCCGCTCGTCCAGTCGACCAGTGCGGCACCCCGGGCACCGGGCAGTCGCATGGCTTCGAGCAGGCACTCGTCTATTCCGGGCACCGTGGCTTCCCCTCCCGCCTCGGGTTCGGCTGAGTGACGCCGAAGCTACGCAACGTGTGCGTGAGGGGTGAGGATTTTGGCATTTTCCGGTGGAACATGCGGCGAGTGACTAGGGTGGGTCAACTGGCCTGGTCTCGATACCGGTTGATCACCAGAGGGTACCGGAGTGCCTCAACCGTGCCCGGGCGTGCGGAGGCTGGTGAGCGCCGCGGCGTGCGCCCCTCCCGACTCGGCCACGATCTCCTCGACGGTCTGGGCCTCCCGCACGGTCGCGAACGCGGTGCCTCCCGCCCCGTCCGGCGCGAAGCCGTAGACCGCGGGCCGGGCGAGGGAGTTGTACGCGTAGTGGTGCGCGAAGTAGTACGCGCCCGTGTCCAGCGCCGCCGCGTAGTCGCCCTGTTCGAGGAGCGGCAGCCCATACCCCTGGGCGAGCAGATCGCCCGCGAAGCACGCCGGCCCGGCGACGTCCTGCACCACCTCGGGCCCTTCCTTCGGCCGCCCCTTGCCGTCGTACCCGGCGATCCTGAGCGGCCACGCCCCCGGCGCGTACACCGTCCGCGTCGCCACCTGCACGCCCGCGTGCGTCACCGCGACCGGCCGCCCGCCCGCGCTCTTGGCGTACTCGACCCGCGCCACCACCGTCCCGTGTTTCGCCAGCAGCGACCGCCCGAACTCGGTCACCAGCCCGTAGCGTCCGTCGAACAGTCCCGGCACGGCTTGCTTCAGCACGCACGCGTAGTCCGCGTACGTCGGTGACGTCGCGTCCGACCCGAAGTTCACCGGCAGCCCGCCGCCGATGTCGATCGTGTCGATCTGCGGACGCCCGATCCGCCGGTTGATCTCCTCCGCGAGCGCGTACGTGGCAGCCACGCCCTCGGCCATCAGGGAGAGCGGGACGCCCTGCGACCCCGTGTGCGCGTGCAGCCGGGACAGCCAAGGGCGCTCGGCGTATGCCCGCACCACCCATTCACGCGCCCCCTCGTCCCGCAGCGCCACCCCGAACTTCGAGGTCGCCGTGGCAGTGGAGAGGGCTTCGATGGCCCCCGCCCCGACCTGCGGGTTCACCCGGATCCCGAGGGGGGAGCGGCTGGCCGCCGACCTCATCAGAGCGTCGATGCGGTACAGCTCCTGCGGGTTGTCGGTGTTGACGGCGATCCCCAGCGCCAGCGCCTCCCGCAGCTCGGCCGGCGTCTTCGCGGGCGAGTCCAGTACCGTCCGGCCCGGTGGCAGCCCCGCCGCCCGCGCCAGCGCCAGCTCGCCCGGGCTCGCCACCTCCGCGCCGATGCCCTCCTCCCGCAGCAGCCGTAGCACCGGCACCAGCGGGGTCGCCTTCACCGCGAAGGCGTGCAGCACGGGCGTGCCCGGCGCGATGACCTCGTCGAAGGCCTGCCGCAGGGCCGCGGCCGACTCCCGGATGCCGGTGACGTCCAGCAGGCCGACGATGGGGGTGCCGGGTCCGAGCAGCCCCTGCTCCACGGCCGCGCGCACCGCGTCGTCCCGGCGGACGACCCGTTCCCCGCCGGTGTCGCCGCCCAGCTCCCCCGCGTTGCTGTTGCCCTTGTCCACAGCTTCCCCCGTCCCGTCGTTTCGTGCGCCCATGAGTCCAGCGAAACATCCGTGCCCCACCAACACCGACGCGGGAACGTATTGACTAGTTCTATTCAGGAAGTCAGGATGTGAATATCGGCAGTAAGAAATTCGCTGGGAGCAATCCACCAGGAGCCAGGAGGCAGACCATGTCAGGACCCCGCCCCGTACGAGCACCGCGCGGTACGGAACTGAGCGCCCTGGGATGGCAGCAGGAAGCCGCACTGCGGATGCTGCAGAACAACCTCGACCCGGAGGTCGCCGAGCACCCCGACCAGCTCGTCGTCTACGGCGGCACGGGCAAGGCGGCCCGCGACTGGCGCTCCTTCGACGCCATGGTCCGCACACTGCGCACCCTCAAGCAGGACGAGACGATGCTCGTCCAGTCCGGCCGCCCCGTCGGCGTCATGCAGACCCACGAGTGGGCCCCGCGTGTCCTCATCGCCAACTCGAACCTGGTGGGGGACTGGGCGAACTGGGAGGAGTTCCGCCGCCTGGAGGCCCTCGGCCTGACCATGTACGGGCAGATGACCGCCGGTTCCTGGATCTACATCGGAACCCAGGGCATCCTCCAGGGCACCTACGAGACCTTCGCCGCCGTCGCCGCGAAGAAGTTCGGTGGCTCCCTCGCCGGGACGATCACGCTCACCGCCGGCCTCGGCGGCATGGGCGGCGCCCAGCCGCTCGCCGTCACCATGAACGACGGCGTCGCGATCTGTATCGACTGCGACCCGCGTGCCATCGAGCGCCGCATCGAGCACCGCTACCTCGATGTGAAGGCCGACTCCCTGGAGCACGCCCTCCAGCTCGCCGTCGAGGCCCGCGACGCCCGCCGCCCCCTGTCCATCGGCCTGCTCGGCAACGCCGCCGAGCTGCTCCCGCGCATGCTCGCCGAGGGCGCTCCCGTCGACATCGTCACCGACCAGACCTCGGCGCACGACCCGCTGGCGTACCTGCCGGTGGGCGTCGACTTCGACGACATGGCGTCGGCCGCGGCCAAGGACCCGGCCGGCTTCACCACCCGCGCGCGTGAGTCGATGGCCCGTCATGTCGAGGCCATGGTCGGCTTCATGGACGCCGGCGCGGAGGTCTTCGACTACGGCAACTCGATCCGCGGCGAGGCCCAACTCGCCGGATACGACCGAGCGTTCGCCTTCCCCGGCTTCGTCCCCGCCTACATCCGCCCCCTGTTCTGCGAAGGCAAGGGCCCCTTCCGCTGGGCGGCGCTGTCCGGCGAGGCCTCCGACATCGCCAAGACCGACAAGGCGATCCTCGACCTCTTCCCCGAGGCTGAGTCCATTCAAAACGCGTCCCTGCACCGCTGGATCAAGATGGCCGGCGAACGCGTCCACTTCCAGGGCCTGCCCGCCCGTATCTGCTGGCTCGGCTACGGCGAGCGCGACAAGGCCGGCGAGCGGTTCAACGACATGGTCGCGAGCGGCGAGCTGGCCGCGCCCCTCGCGATCGGCCGCGACCACCTCGACGCCGGGTCGGTGGCCTCGCCGTACCGCGAGACCGAAGCGATGCTCGACGGTTCGGACGCGATCGCCGACTGGCCGCTGCTGAACGCGATGGTGAACGTCGCCTCAGGTGCGTCCTGGGTGTCCATCCACCACGGTGGCGGCGTCGGCATGGGCCGGTCGATCCACGCCGGGCAGGTGACCGTCGCCGACGGTACGAAGCTGGGCGGGGAGAAGATCCGCCGGGTCCTGACCAACGACCCCGGCATGGGTGTCATCCGCCACGTGGACGCGGGCTACGACATCGCGGAGTCGGCGGCCGAGGAGCGGGGCGTGCGGGTTCCCATGCGCGAGGGTGACGACGCGTGACCTTCCACAGCATGTGGGCGGAGTTGCTGCCGATCGGCCGCAGCTCCGCCTCCGGCGGCTACCGCCGCTTCGCCTGGACCGGGGCCGATGCCGAGTGCCGGGCCTGGTTCAAGGCGCAGGCCGAGGCGCGGGGCCTGACCTGCGAGCTGGACCGGAACGGGAACCAGTGGGCGTGGCTCGGGGATCCGGGTGCCGGGGATGCCGTCGTCACGGGGTCGCATCTTGACTCCGTGCCTGATGGTGGGGCGTTCGACGGGCCCCTCGGGGTCGTGTCCTCCTTCGCCGCGCTCGATGAACTCCGCGCTCGGCAGGTCACGTTCGCCAAGCCCCTCGCCATCGTGAACTTCGGTGACGAGGAGGGGGCCAGGTTCGGGCTTGCCTGTGTCGGGTCGCGGCTTGCCGCCGGGCAGCTCACCGTCGAGCAGGCGCATCGGCTGACCGACGGTGACGGGATCGGGCTGCCGCAGGCCATGGAGGCCGCTGGGTACGACCCCGAGGCCATCGGGCCGGACCCGGAGCGGCTCGCCCGTATCGGCGCCTTCGTCGAGCTGCACGTCGAGCAGGGGCGCGCGCTCGACCTCAGCGGCGACCGGGTCGGCATCGCCAGTGCCATCTGGCCGCACGGACGGTGGCGGTTCGACTTCCGGGGCGAGGCCAACCACGCGGGGACGACCCGGCTGGTCGACCGGCGCGACCCCATGCTGTCGTACGCCGAGACCGTGCTCGCCGCCCGCCGCGAGGCTCAACTCGCCGGTGCCGTCGCCACCTTCGGAAAGATCGTCGTCGAGCCGAACGGCGTCAACGCCATCCCCTCCCTGGTGCGCGGCTGGCTCGACTCCCGCGCCGCCGACCAGGAGTCCCTCGACACCGTCGTGGGCGGGGTGGAGAAGGCCGCCCGTGAGTACGCCGCCGCACACGGCGTCGACCTCGACGTCGTCCGTGAGTCCTTCACGCCCGTCGTCGAGTTCGACCACGCCCTGCGTGACGAGCTCGCCCGCATCCTGGGCAGGGACAACGGCAAGGAGACCGGCAAGGACACCGGGCTGAAGGTCCCCGTCCTGGGTACCGGTGCCGGACACGACGCCGGGATCCTCTCCGGGAGCATCCCGACCGCCATGCTGTTCGTGCGCAACCCCACCGGCGTCTCCCACTCCCCGGCCGAGTACGCGGCGGAGGACGACTGCGTGGCGGGTGTGGTCGCTCTCGCCGACGTATTGGAAGGGCTGGCCTGCAGGTGACGCAGACGGAGCAGACTCGTACGTACTGGCTGGAGCACGCCTGGCTCGGCACCCACGTCGAGCCGGGAGTCGTCGTCGAGGTCACGGACGGGCGCATCACCGCCGTCCGCAGGGACGCCTCCACCCCGCCCCCCGGCGCCGAAACCCTCCGCGGCCTGACCCTCCCGGGCCTGGCGAACGCCCACTCGCACGCCTTCCACCGCGCCCTGCGCGGCACCGTCCAGGTCGGCTCCGGCACCTTCTGGACCTGGCGCGAGGTCATGTATTCCGTCGCCGACCGGCTCACCCCGGAGACCTACCACGCGCTCGCCCGCGCGGTGTACGCGGAGATGGCGCTGGCCGGTGTGACGGCCGTCGGCGAGTTCCACTACCTGCACCACGCCCCGGGCGGCACCCCGTACGCCGACCCGAACGCGATGGGCGAGGCCCTCGTCGACGCCGCCTCCGAAGCCGGTATCCGCATCACCCTCCTCGACACCGCTTACCTTTCCTCCGGCTTCGGACAGCCGCCCAACACCCACCAGCTCCGCTTCTCCGACGGAAGCGCGGACGCCTGGGCGGAACGCTGTTCAGTTCTCAAGGACCGGGATCACGCGCGGATCGGGGCCGCCATCCACTCCGTACGTGCCGTACCCGCGCGGCAGTTGGCGACGGTGGTGCGATGGGCCGAGGAGCGGCGGGCCCCGCTCCATGTGCACCTGTCCGAGCAGACCGCCGAGAACGACGCCTGCCGGGCGGCGCACGACTGCTCGCCGACCCAACTCCTCGCCGAGCACGGGGTGCTGGGCCCGCGCACCACCGGCGTCCACAACACGCACCTCACGGACGAGGACATCGCCCTTCTCGGCGACTCGGGCACCGGCACCTGCATGTGCCCCACGACCGAGCGCGACCTGGCCGACGGCATCGGCCCGGCAGCCGCCCTCCAGAAGGCCGGCTCCCCGCTCTCCCTCGGCTCCGACAGCCACGCCGTCATCGACCTGCTCGAAGAGGCACGCGCGATGGAACTCGACGAGCGCCTGCGCACCCGCACCCGCGGTCACTGGACGGCAGCCGCCCTGCTGCGCGCCGCCTCCGCCGACGGCCACGCCGCCCTCGGCTGGGACGAGGCGGGCACCATCGAACCCGGCGCGCTCGCCGACCTCACGACCATCGCGCTCGACTCGGTCAGGACAGCGGGGACGCTGCCCAGGCTCGGCGCCGAGACGGCCGTATTCGCGGCGACGGCAGCGGATGTACGGCACACCATCGTGGGCGGGCGGCACGTCGTACGCGACGGGGCACACACGCTCGTACCGGATGCTCCGCGGGCGCTGGCGGCCGCGGTCGAAGCCCTGCGTTCCTGACCCCCACCGACGCCCACGAGGACACGATGAGCAGCACTGTCATCACCAACATCGCCACGCTGGTCACCAACGACCCCTCCCTAGGTGACGGATCCCCCCTCGGTCTGGTCCAGAACGCGGCCGTCGTCATCGACGGCGACCGCATCGCGTGGACCGGTGAATCAAGCAAAGCACCCGCCACTGACAACCGGGTCGACGCGGGCGGCCGCGCGGTCCTCCCGGGCTTCGTCGACTCCCACTCCCACCTGGTCTTCGCGGGCGACCGGACGGCGGAGTTCAACGCTCGGATGTCGGGGCGCTCGTACACGGCGGGCGGCATCCGTACGACGGTCGCCGCGACCCGAGCGGCGAGCGACGACGACCTCGAACGCAACCTCACCCGCTACCTCGCCGAGGCCCTCCGCCAGGGCACGACCACCTTCGAAACGAAGTCGGGCTACGGCCTGACGGTCGAGGACGAGTCCCGAGCGCTCCGCATCGCCGCCGCCCACACCGACGAGGTCACCTACCTCGGCGCCCACATCGTCTCCCCCGACTACACCGACGACCCCGCCGCGTACGTCGCCCTCGTCACCGGCGAGATGCTCGACGCCTGTGCTGCGTACGCCCGTTGGATCGACGTCTTCTGCGAGAAGGGCGCCTTCGACGGCGACCAGGCCCGCGCGATCCTCACGGCGGGCAAGGCGAAGGGCCTGCACCCGCGCATCCACGCCAACCAGCTGTCATACGGCCCCGGCGTCCAGCTCGCGGTCGAACTGGACGCCGCCAGCGCCGACCACTGCACGCATCTGACGGACGCGGACGTGGACGCGCTGGCGAGCGGCAACACGGTGGCCACCCTGCTCCCCGGCGCGGAGTTCTCCACCCGCGCCGAGTGGCCGAACGCCCGTCGCCTCCTGGACGCCGGCGTCACGGTGGCCCTGTCGACCGACTGCAACCCGGGCTCGTCCTTCACCTCGTCCGTACCCTTCTGCATCGCCGTCGCGGTACGGGACATGGGGATGACGCCGGACGAGGCGGTGTGGTCGGCGACTGCGGGTGGCGCACGGGCGCTGCGCAGGGAGGACGTCGGACGCCTCACGCCGGGGGCGTATGCCGACCTGACTCTCCTCGACGCGCCGAGCCATGTGCATCTCGCCTACCGGCCGGGGGTCCCGCTGGTGAATGGGGTGTGGCGGCGGGGTGTGCGTGAGGTCTGAGCTTCGAACGCATTCCGTCCGACTGCGGCCCTGCTTTCGTGCGTAGCCCCGAAAATCCTGCGACTTACGGCGAGGGGCGGAGTCACCCGGCCCCCGCCCTCCACCGCTGCCCCGCACCCCCGGTCAACGGCTCCAGCGACAGCCCGCCCCCAACCGGCGTCAGCGCTGTCGCGATGGCGATCGTCGGGCGGATCACCCCGTCGTCGTCGACCGTGAACCTGAGGTTGTCGCCGTTGCGGCCCTCCACCGACTCGCACTCCCAGATGCCGACGCCCTTGTCCACGCTGCCCCTGCTGTCGAGGCAGAAGTCGGGGTCGGCGGAGGACTGCAGGACACCGCGGTCGGCGTCGACGCGCCAGCGCTGGGTGGGGGACGCGTCGCATGGGGCGGTGACGACGTCCGTGCGGTTCTCGAAGGGGCCGGAGACGTCCAGGCAGCGGCCCGAGGCGACGTTCACCACTTGGGCGTACGTCCCGCCCGGCGGGCGGAACGGCGACGGGGACGGTGTGGGGCTCGCCGACGCCGTCCTCGTCGGGGTCGGGCTCTTCGTCGCGGAGGGGGAAGGCGAGGGCGACTGGCTGGTCGCCGACGGCGATGGTGTCGCGGAGTCCGTCAACGTGAACGGAGGTGGGCCTGACGGGGTCGGAACGGCCGTGCCCGCCGACTCCTGCGGCGCCGAACCCCCCTGCGTCAGCAGGACCACCAACAGCGGTATCACGGCCACGCCCAGTGCCGCCGACGTCATCACCCATCGGCGGGTCGGCTGCCGAGTGTCGGAGAGGCTATGGGACTCCACGCTTCGGGGCCGTTCCTCGCGCGCCGCATACGCCGTCCCCGCCCAGGGCAGCAGCCCCTCCGCCAACACCGTCCGCGGGGCGTCCCGCAAGGCGGACAGTTCCTCGTACGCCGCCGTGCAGTGCGCGCAGTGCGCCATGTGGGCGTGCAGGTCGGGACTCTCACGCGGGCTGTCCGGTCGTACGGCCTCCTCGATGAGCCGCCGGAAGTCGCCGCAGCGAGGATCCTCGGAGGCGGCGAGGCGGGCGCGCAGGCAGGCCGTGGCCATGGACTGGAGCGCCTGGTCCGTGCCGTATCTCACGTCCTCGCGCGTGATGCCCAGGTAGGCGGCCGTTCTCTCCGGCGGTTCCTGCTCCAGCACCCCGTACCAGACCAGCCCCTGTGCCTGGGACGGCAGCGTCTGGAACGGGGCGAGGAGGGGTGGGGTCGAGCCGTCCGCACCCGTCGTGTTCAGGACCAGCAGCAGGCTCGCGTCGAGGCCGGCCGCGCGTTCGTCCGTGGACCAGGACGCCGCCACCCGTCCGGTCAGCAGCAGGAGGCGGTGCCGCCACGGGACGCCGGGGTCGATGCCGCGGGCCGTCTCCCGGGCCGCGAGGGTGAAGACCGCCGCGGACAGCTGCCGTGCGACGGAGTCGCTGGTCGCGCACAGGCGGGCGTAGGCGAGGACCGGCGTGTGGTGGCGGGCGCGGAGTTCCTGGAGGGCCAGGTACGCGGTCGTCGTGTCGGCCCGCAGCAGTTCGGTGAGGCGCGCGTCGGAGGCGGCCGCGTACGGGCCGCTCCCGCTCGCGTCGCCCACGTCACCGTCGATCCCGTCGGCCCCAGCCATCCACCCGCCTCCTCGCCCCCGCGAAGCCCACCCAAGTCATCTCAAGCCGCCCCAAGCACAGCCGTCCTGACGTACCAGCCAGTCTGTGAAGCGTGCCCATAGTGGTGGACGAGGCCCCGTGAGGAAAGGGGTTCCCCTGGGTAACCGCAAGCTTTCGGCCGACGAAACGAGACAACCGCGACCCGGCCCGCACCGGGCCGGGTCGCCACGTCGTCACCGTCGGCGGGCGCTCGCGGTCACTCCTCGACGGTCAGCCCCTTGCGCAGCCGTACCAGCGTCCGCGACAGCAGTCGGGACACGTGCATCTGCGAGATGCCGAGTTCGTCGCCGATCTCGGACTGGGTCATGCCCGCGACGAAGCGCAGGGAGAGGATCGTGCGGTCGCGGGAGGGGAGTTCGGCGATGAGCGGCTTCAGCGACTCGACGTACTCGATGCCTTCGAGGCCGTTGTCCTCGTAGCCGATGCGGTCGGCGAGGGCGCCTTCGGAGTCGTCCTCCTCGGGCTGGGCGTCCAGGGAGGAGGCGGTGTACGCGTTCGAGGCTGCCATGCCCTCGACGACCTCGTCCTTCGAGAGGCCCAGGCGCTCCGCGAGTTCGCCCACCGTGGGCGCGCGGTCGAGCTTCTGGGCCAGCTCGTCGCCGGCCTTGGCCAGGTCGAGCCGGAGTTCCTGAAGCCGGCGCGGTACGCGCACGGACCACGACGTGTCGCGGAAGAAGCGCTTGATCTCGCCGACGATGGTTGGCATCGCGAAGGTGGGGAACTCCACTCCGCGGCTGAGTTCGAAGCGGTCGATCGCCTTGATCAGGCCGATCGTGCCGACCTGGATGATGTCCTCCATCGGCTCACTGCGGGAGCGGAAGCGGGAGGCGGCGAACTTGACCAGGGCGAGGTTGAGTTCGACGAGCGTGTTGCGGACGTACGAGTACTCGTGGGTGCCCTCCTCCAGCGACTCCAGGCGCGCGAAGAGGGTTTTGGACAGGGCCCGTGCGTCCACCGGCCCCACCTCGTCATAAGGGGGGATGTCCGGGAGTCCTGCGAGTACGTCGTCCTGCCCGATGGGATCCAGATGTTCCGGGGGAGATGCCGACGTCGCCTCATGGGTATGCGATGCGTCGAGCCGGGGTGACATGATGTCCTCCATCGTTCTCGGCATAAGGCTGCCGAAGCCAGTTCGTGCACTGCGGTGTGCGGCGCCTCCAAAGCCGGCCGTGTCGAGTACGTGTCTCTACTAGCCCTACCCGGTTTCCCGAGGCCACCGCAAGTGCGTCATGTGCGGTTATGTCCGTTTGCGGGGGGTTGTTCGGGTGTCGGAGGATGTGGAGAAGGCGTAGTGTTCGGGGGCGTCAGTCAGCAGCCACGACGTCGGGAGAGAAGACGGCATGGACCGCGGGACAGTCGGCAGCGCACAGTCGGGCCGGCTTCTGGTCGAGGTTCGGGAAACGGACTCCAGCGCCGTTGTGACCCCGGCGGGTGAGTTGGATCACCACACCGCCGATTTGTTGCGTGAGCCACTCGAGGAGTGCCTCGCCAAGGGCTTCAGCCGACTGGTGGTCGACTGCTCACGTCTGGAGTTCTGCGACTCCACGGGGCTGAACGTGCTGCTGGGCGCACGACTGAAGGCCGAGGCTGCCGGGGGTGGGGTGCATCTGGCGGGGATGCTGCCCGTGGTCGCACGCGTCTTCGAGATCACGGGGGCCGATGCTGTCTTCACTGTCCATGACACCCTGGAAGCGGCCCTGGCCGACGAGTCGGGCGAGACCGGCTGAGCCGGCGGTTCGGGCCCGACCATGGTGACCGTGCCACGCTCGTCCCCCTGTGACCGGCGCTTTTCAGGCGTCACGGCTTTCGTGCCGAATACAGGGGTGTTCTGCCGGTCCGGTCGGGCAGGAGACTCCCGTACTGACTGTTCGGTGACCGACTGCGCAGCAACCGACTGCGCGGGACCTTTGAATCGTGAACTGGTGAATCGGTGAGGTGAAGCGCTGATGAGCACCACCCGGCCTTACCCGCCGGGCGACCGCCGCCCGGAGCCCAGCGGCGCTTCCGGGGCGTCCGAGGGGGACGTGCCCGCGAACGGGGCGTCCGAGAGGGGCGCGCCCGAGACGGGGGCGTCAGACGGGGGCGCGGCCGTGTCGTCGGGGGGGCGCGGGCGTCAGGTCCGCAGACTGAGCTTCGACGGCGAGAGCGGTGTCGTACCGCTCGCCCGCGACTTCACCCGCCAGGCGCTGTACGCGTGGGGCTGGCTGCCCGCCGCGAGTGCCGACCAGCGCGCCGCCGCCGAGGACGTCCTGCTCGTCGTCTCCGAACTGGTCACCAACGCCTGTCTGCACGCCGAGGGCCCGGACGAGCTGTGGATCACCTGCGACAACAAGGTGATCCGGGTCGAGATCTCCGACAAGGGCACCGGCCAGCCGGCCCCGCGCACCCCGCACCGCGCCGGCCGCCCCGGCGGCCACGGCATGTTCATCGTGCAGCGGCTGTGCCTGGACTGGGGGGTCGTGCGCACCCCCGGCGTCTCGGGCAAGAGGGTCTGGGCCGAGCTGGGGGCGCCCGCGTAACCTGCGAACAGGGGTTACCCGCGGTTCGATTTCTCTTTCGCGAGACGTCCTGCCCCACGTCGTACGTCACGTCACCCGCGCCGGACCACCACAGATCCGACGCGCACTTTGTCTTCCCTCTCCACGACCCCGGGCGTACCTTGACGGCCGATCTGATGTGCCGTCAGGAATGAGGGGACAGTGGGCATCGTGTCGAACCGGACGTACCAGAAACGAACCGCCGCGCTCGCGTCCGCCGCGGCCCTGGCCGGCTCGGCGGTGCTGATGGCCGCCCCCGCCGCCCATGCCGAGGTCGTGAACGTCAACTACCAGTGCAAGACGCCGATCGGCGACAAGAGCGCCGTCTCGCCCATCGACATCGAGGCCGCCAAGAGCGGCAGCGGCTACAAGGTGACCATGTCGTGGCAGAAGGGCGTCTCCTCCAGCCCCGTCGAACTCGGCAAGGGCGCCATGAACCCGAGCGCCACCATCAAACTCGGCGGGGTGGACAGCGGGACCCTCACGGTGACCGGCCCCGCCAACCAGGCCGCGATCCCCGCCAACACCCCCATCAAGATCAACGATCTGTCCGGCACGTACACGCCGAAGAAGACCGGCAAGGTCACCTTCACCGCGGGCGTGCTCACGATCAAGGCGCTGGGCACGACGACGACGTGCACGCCGACGAACAGTCCCGGGCCCTCGCTCGGCCTGGACGTCACGGCGGCCGGTGGCGGCGTCCCCCAGAGCGGCTCCGACTCGGGCTCCGACTCGGGCTCCGACTCGGGCTCCGACTCCGGCGCCGGCCTCCCGCAGACCGGCCCCGAGGACTCCGCGATCGCCCTCGGCACCCTCGGCGGCACGGTGCTGCTCGCGGGCGCGGCTGGCGCGCTGTGGCTGACGCGGAGGAACCAGGCGTCGCGCCGCTGACGGACGCGGCGGAGCGGCCGAAACCCCGCGTATCGACGTCGAGTTGACGGGAGCGATGACGTGAGCGGCAAGGTGCGGCGGATTCCGTGGGTGGTCATGGTGGTCGCGCTGCTCGTGCTGTCCTCGGCGGGAACGGGCACGGCGGCGGCCGCGGACGGGCCGAGTGTGAAGCTGTCCAAGTCGCAGGCCGGGACCGGTGGTTCGATCACCGTCGCCGGGGAGGGCTGGCGGGCTCGGGCGCTGCTGATGATCCTGATCTGCGGGCAGTCGGTGCCGTCGCGGGGTGTGGTCGGCGGGACCAACTCCTGTGCGAACGCGGACGGCCGGGCCGTGACCACCGACGCCGAGGGGCGCTTCAGCCGGAAGCTGCCGGTCGCCGAGCCGCCGGTGCCGTGTCCGTGCGTGGTGCACGTGGCGACGGTGGAGGGGGCGAAGGCGGAGGCCGACGCGAGCTTCCAGGTCGCTGGGCACGCGGTCGAACCGCTGCCCGCCGAGCCGTCGGGCGGACGGCTGTCGGTGCTCACCGACACCCGGCTCGACGGGTCGAGCGGGCTGCTGACCTGGTTCGGGGCACCGCCCGCGCGCACCCTCGTCTTCACCGTCGGCAACGTCGGCACGTCCGCCGTCAAGAACCCCGTCTTCCAGGTCGGCACTTCCCACGGGGTGTTCGCCCCGCAGTGGGAGGAACAGCAATGGCGCGGCACGATCCAGCCGGGCCGGAAGGCGCGGATCGAGCTGCCCGTCGAGCTCACGGGCGGCGCGCACGGCGACTACACGGTGGCGCTGAAGTACGGCGGGAAAGTCCTCGCCGAGCAGCCCTGGGGCGTGGGGCGGCCCTGGGGCGTGACCCTGTTCTGGGTCCTGGTCTTCCTGGTCGTGCCGGCCGCGGTGTTCCGCGCCGGGATGGCGGTGGTGGACCGGGTGCGACCGCGGCGTGCGGGCGGGGCACGCGGCGGTCGGCGCCGCGGGCTGCGCATGCCCGAACTCGCCTTCAGTCTCCCGGAGTTGCCGAAGTTTCCGGGATTGCCGGGGATGACGTCCTCCTCGGCTCAGCCGCCCCCCTCCACTTCGACCCTGCCGTGGTTCACCCCGGACGCCGATCCGGGGACGGCCGGTCGGCTCCCCGCACCGCACGACGACAGCCCGACGAGGCCTGCGAGTCCCACGACTCCCACCAGGAAGGGAGCCACGTGAGCTGCGAGGGAGTGCCACATGGGTCCGCGTGCTCGGCGGAGTCGGCTTACGAAGAGCGGGGCGGGGGCGGCGGGCGGCGTCCTGGTGCTCGGCGTCGCCGCCGTGCCCGCCCAAGGCCGCCGAGGTGGCCTACCCGACCCGGCCCCACGAACGCCCACGCGAAGGGCCACCGCACCCCGTGGTGTGGTGGCCCTCCGTCGGTCGAGCCAGGTCGGCAGGGCTCAGTGGACGCCGCCCATGAGTTCCTTGACCTTGCTGCGGTACATCCAGACCGCACCACCGGCGATCACGGCGAGCGTGGCCTCCAGGGCCACGACCCCCGTCTTGTCGAGGTCGACGCCGGCGATGGAGAGCAGGCCGGTCGTCGCGTCGCCCGCGGTGACGGCGAGGCACCACCTCGCCAAAGGTCCCCACGGTGCTACAGGCGCCTATTCACCAAACGGCAGGATACCGTATGAAATGGAAGGAGTTGAGACCTGAATCACAGGTGGCAGAGGAACCGTACAGGCCCTTTCGAAGGTCCTTGGGCATTTCTCACCCCACACACGCAGGTTCGTGCCGGTACGCCCGAAGGTAAGAATCACTCACTGGCGATCACACCCCAGCACTGGTCATGAGCGGACTACCATCACCTCATGACCCGTGTACTGCTCGCCGAGGACGACGCGTCCATCTCGGAGCCGCTGGCCCGCGCACTGCGCCGGGAAGGTTATGAGGTGGAGGTGCGCGAGGACGGACCCACCGCGCTCGACGCCGGCATCCAGGGCGGCATCGACCTCGTCGTGCTCGACCTCGGGCTGCCCGGTATGGACGGCCTGGAGGTGGCCCGCCGGCTGCGTGCCGAGGGCCTCGCCGTCCCGATCCTCATCCTGACCGCGCGCGCCGACGAGGTGGACACCGTCGTCGGTCTCGACGCGGGCGCCGACGACTACGTCACCAAGCCCTTCCGGCTCGCCGAACTGCTCGCCCGCGTGCGGGCGCTGCTGCGGCGCGGGGCGGCGGAGCCGTCGCAGCCGCCGGCCACGCACGGCGTGCGGATCGACGTCGAGTCGCACCGGGCGTGGATGGGCGACGAGGAACTCCAGCTCACCGCCAAGGAGTTCGACCTGCTGCGGGTGCTGGTGCGGGACGCGGGCCGGGTCGTCACCCGGGACCAGCTGATGCGTGAGGTGTGGGACACGACCTGGTGGTCGTCCACCAAGACGCTCGACATGCACATCTCCTGGCTGCGCAAGAAGCTCGGCGACGACGCGGCCAATCCTCGCTACATCGCGACGGTGCGTGGCGTGGGCTTCCGCTTCGAGAAGAGTTGAGCCTCCGCCCGCCCGGCAGGTGTCCGGCAGGTCTGACAGGTCTGACAGGTAAGAGGACATGCGCCGTCGACTGATCCAGTCCACCCTCGCCGTCGTGCTGGTGGTCATCGCCGTCTTCGGTGTGTCCCTCGTCATCGTCGAGACCCGCACCATCAGCACCAGCGCCCAGGAGCGGGTGGAGCTGGAGGCGGCCCGGCTGGCCAGCATCGTGGACAGCCGGATGCTCGGCGCCGGGAGCGTCGACGCCGAGGTCCTCAGGGACCAGGTCACGGCGGATCGCTACGCCGTGATCCGGATTCCGGGGGAGCCGGTCATCGAGGTCGGCACCAAGCCCAGCGGTGACGCGATCCGGGCGCAGGCCGAGGGGGAGGAGGGCGAGACCGTCGTCGTCCAGGAGCCCCGGTCTTCGGTGACGCGGGAGGTCGGCCGGACGCTGCTGATCATCGGGCTGGTGGCGCTGCTCGCGGTGATCGCAGCGGTGCTGCTCGCGGTCCGTCAGGCCAACAAGCTCTCCTCGCCGCTCACGGACCTCGCGGAGACCGCCGAACGCCTCGGCTCGGGCGACCCGCGGCCCCGGCACAAGCGGTACGGCGTCCCTGAGCTGGACCGGGTCGCCGACGTCCTGGACTCCTCCGCCGAGCGCATCGCGCGGATGCTGACGGCGGAACGCCGACTGGCCGCCGACGCCTCCCACCAGCTGCGTACGCCGCTGACCGCGCTGTCCATGCGCCTCGAGGAGATCACCCTCACCGACGACCCGGACACGGTGAAGGAGGAGGCGAACGTCGCGCTCACGCAGGTCGAGCGCCTCACCGACGTGGTGGAGCGGCTGCTCACCAATTCCCGCGACCCGCGCACCGGTTCCGCCGTCACCTTCGACCTCGACGAGGTCATCCAGCAGCAGCTCGCCGAGTGGCGTCCCGCCTACCGCGGCGTCGGCCGGGCCATCGTCAGCTCCGGCAAGCGGCACCTGCAGGCGGTCGGTACACCGGGGGCGGTCGCGCAGGTGCTGGCCGCACTGATCGAGAACTCCCTCATGCACGGCGGCGGCACGGTCGCACTGCGTACCCGTGTCACCGGTAACCAGGCGGTCATCGAGGTCACCGACGAGGGACCGGGCGTCCCCGCCGACCTGGGCGCCCGCATCTTCGAGCGCGCGATCAGCGGACGCAACTCCACGGGCATCGGCCTGGCGGTCGCGCGGGACCTCGCGGAGGCCGACGGGGGCCGCCTGGAGATGCTCCAGACCCAGCCGCCGGTGTTCGGACTGTTCCTGTCGCGTACCCCGCTGAAGAAGGCGCTGGCGGAGGAGGACGAGGAGCCGACGGTTCGCTAGGCCCCTCAGGCCCCCCTTCAGGCCCTCAGGCCCCTGAGTCGCGTCTATCGCACGTCTACGGCACGCGCTGCTTGAAGCGCGGCTTCTTCGCCGCCGTGGCCAGAATCGACTCCGCGCTCGCCACCGCTTCCTTGGCCGGAAGTGTGCGGAACACCCAGGTGCGATACGACCAGAAACGGAAGAGCGTCGCTACGCCGATGCCGACGAACTTGAAGATGTTGCTCTGCAGTGAGCTGTCCCAGCCGAAGCCGTAGGTCGCCGCGTAGAGCAGGCCGTTCTCGATGACCAGGCCGACCATGCTGAACAGTAGGAACAGGGTGAGTTCCTTGGTGCGGCCGGTCTTGTCGCGGTCACGGTAGGTGAAGTAGCGGAACCCGACGTAGTTGAAGACGATCGCCACGACCGTCGCTATGACACTGGCCCGCACGACCTGGAGCTCGGTGGTGTGCCGTACCAGGTTGAACACCAGGAGATTGACCAGGACGCCCGCCGCGCCCACCGCGCCGAACTTGGCGGCCTCGCGCACCAGCCTGTCGACTCGCTGCCGCGCCGTACTGGCGGGCGCCGGGGGAGTGGGCACCGTACGAGACCCCGAGGAACCACTTTCCATGGCCATCCAGGCCCCCGTCCGTCGGTTTCGTCAACCCAGCCATGCTAACCACCCCCCTTCGTGATCGCTTATGGACGAGCTCACACCCCGGCAAAGGAGCGGCCTGTCGACGGTGAAATCGGCCACTGCGGCGTGGCCGATACCCTAGGGGCGTGACGTTCCCGGTAGTCGGCATGGTCGGCGGGGGTCAGCTCGCTCGTATGACACACGAGGCAGGCATCCCGCTCGGCATCAGGTTCAAGCTCCTCAGTGACACTCCCCAGGATTCCGCGGCGCAGGTCGTGAGCGATGTCGTCATCGGCGACTATCGCGACCTCGACACGCTGCGCGAGTTCGCGCGGGGCTGTGACGTGATCACCTTCGATCACGAACACGTCCCCATCGAGCACCTCAGGGCGCTGGAGGCGGACGGCATCCCCGTCCGCCCGGGGCCCGACGCGCTCGTGCACGCCCAGGACAAGGGCGTGATGCGCGCGAAGCTCGACGCGATCGGGGTGCCGTGCCCACGGCACCGGATCGTGCGCGATCCCGAGGACGTGGTGGCCTTCGCGGAGGAGGGCGAGGGGTTCCCCGTCGTCCTCAAGACCGTCCGCGGCGGCTACGACGGCAAGGGCGTGTGGGTCGTCGACAACGTGACGGAGGCCGAGGACCCGTTCCGCGCGGGCGTTCCCGTCCTCGCCGAGGAGAAGGTCGACTTCGTACGGGAACTCGCGGCGAACGTCGTACGGTCCCCGCACGGCCAGGCCGTCGCCTACCCGGTCGTCGAGTCCCAGCAGGTGAACGGCGTCTGCGACACCGTCATCGCGCCCGCCCCGGACCTTGACCGGGCACTGGCCCTGAAGGCCGAGGAGATGGCGCTGCGGATCGCCAAGGAACTGGACGTCGTCGGCCACCTCGCCGTCGAGCTCTTCGAGACCCGCAACGACGACGGGTCTTCCAGTGTCCTCGTCAACGAACTCGCGATGCGCCCGCACAACTCCGGCCACTGGTCGATGGACGGCGCGATCACGTCCCAGTTCGCCAACCACGTCCGGGCCGTCCTCGATCTTCCCCTCGGAGACCCGCGCCCGCGCGCGAAGTGGACGGTCATGGTCAACGTCCTCGGCGGCGACTACCCGGACATGTACTCCGCGTACCTGCACTGCATGGCCCGCGACCCGCAGCTGAAGATCCACATGTACGGCAAGGACGTGAAGCCCGGCCGCAAGGTCGGCCACGTCAACACCTACGGCGACGACCTGGACGACGTCCTCGAGCGCGCCCGTCACGCAGCCGGTTACCTGAGAGGCACGATCACCGAATGAGCCCCGTTGTTGGCATCGTCATGGGGTCGGACTCCGACTGGCCCGTCATGGAGGCCGCCGCCCAGGCCCTCGACGAGTTCGAGATCGACTACGAGGTCGACGTCGTCTCCGCGCACCGGATGCCGCGCGAGATGGTGGCGTACGGCGAGCAGGCCGCCGAGCGCGGACTGAAGGTGATCATCGCGGGTGCGGGCGGCGCGGCCCACCTGCCCGGCATGCTCGCGTCGGTCACGCCGCTCCCCGTCATCGGCGTGCCCGTTCCGCTGAAGTACCTCGACGGCATGGACTCGCTGCTGTCGATCGTGCAGATGCCGGCCGGTGTGCCCGTCGCGACCGTCTCCGTCGCCGGCGCCCGCAACGCCGGGCTGCTCGCCGCCCGCATTCTTGCCACTCACGACGAGGAACTCCTCGGCCGCATGCGGGAGTTCCAGCAGGAACTGAACGACCAGGCCACCGAGAAGGGCAAGCGGCTGCGCGCCAAGGTGGACGGATCGGGCAACGGCTTCGGCTTCGGGAAGTGACGGCCATGACCTCCCCTTCGCTGGCGGAAGCCCGGGAACTGCTGCGGGAGTTCCCCGTCGTCGACGGGCACAACGACCTGCCCTGGGCGCTGCGCGAACAGGTTCGCTACGACCTCGACGCCCGGGACATCGCCACCCACCAGAACGCCCACCTGCACACCGACATCCCCCGCCTGCGCGAGGGCGGGGTCGGCGCGCAGTACTGGTCGGTGTACGTCCGCTCGGACCTGCCCGACGCGGTGCCGGCGACGCTGGAACAGATCGACTGCGTACGGCAGTTGCTCGCCCGCCACCCGCGGCACCTGCGGCCCGCCCTGACGGCCGCGGACATGGAGGCGGCGCGCGCGGAGGGCCGTATCGCCTCGCTGATGGGCGCGGAGGGCGGCCACTCCATCGCCAACTCCCTCGGCACGCTGCGGGGGTTGTACGCCCTCGGTGTCCGCTACCTGACCCTCACCCACAACGACAACGTGGCGTGGGCGGATTCCGCGACCGACAAGCCCGGCGTCGGCGGGCTGTCGGCCTTCGGCCGTGAGGTCGTGCGGGAGATGAACCGGGAGGGCATGCTGGTCGACCTCTCGCACGTGGCGGCGACGACGATGCGGGACGCGCTGGACACCAGCTCCGCCCCGGTGATCTTCTCCCACTCCTCGTCGCGGGCCGTCTGCGACCATCCGCGCAACGTCCCGGACGACGTGCTGGAGCGGCTGCCCGTGAACGGCGGTGTGGCGATGGTGACGTTCGTGCCGAAGTTCGTGCTCCAGGCCGCCGTCGACTGGACCGCCGCGGCCGACGCGAACATGCGCGCCCACGGCTTCCACCACCTCGCCACCACCCCCGAGGCGATGAAGGTGCACCGCGCCTTCGAGGAGCGCATCCCGCGTCCCGTCGCGACGGTCTCGACGGTCGCCGACCACCTCGACCACATGCGCGAGGTGGCAGGGGTCGACCACCTCGGTATCGGCGGCGACTACGACGGCACCGCCTTCACCCCGGACGGCCTCAGCGACGTCTCCGGCTACCCGAACCTCATCGCCGAACTCCTCGACCGCGGCTGGTCCAGGCCCGACCTGGCCAAGCTGACCTGGCAGAACGCGGTACGGGTCCTCGGCGCCGCGGAGGACGTGGCACGCGACCTCCAGGCCACGCGGGGACCGTCCAACGCGACGATCGAGTCACTGGACGGCTGACCCGGACCCCGTGCGGTGAGGCGGGCGCCGAGGCGCGGGGTCAGCCGCGGGGCATGGTGTAGCCGAGGCCGCGTACCGTCCTGATGAGCGACTGGTCGTCGTCGCTCAGCTTCCGGCGCAGGTAGTAGACGTACGTCTCGACGGTCCCGGTGCGAAGAGGTGCTCCCCAGACGCGCTCCAGGATCTGTTTCTTCGTGACGACCTGGCCCGCGTTGTCCAGCAGGTAGCCGAGCAGCTCGAACTCCCGGGTCGAGAGCTCGATCCGGGTCCCGTCCCGCCAGACCTCGCGGCGCCCCGCGTCCACCGCGAGGTCCCCGTGGCGCAGCAGCCGGCTCTCGTCGGCCCGGTCACGGGCCAGCAGTTCCTGGACGCGGGCGATCACTTCGGCGAGCTCGAACGGCTTGGTGAGGTGGTCGTCCGCGCCCGTCATCACGTGGCTCACCTGCTTTCCGGCCGCACTGTCGTCGCGCGCGGTCAGGAACAGCACCGGCGCGTGGACGCCCGCGGCGCGCAGTGCCTCGTACGTCCCGACGGCGTCGCCGTCCGGCAGGGCCATGTCCAGGACGACCAGGTCGGGCCGTACGGAGCGGCCGACGGGTATCGCGAACCGGCCGCGGTTGGCCGCGTACACCTCGAAGCCGCGTTCGCCGAGCGCTGTCATCAGGGGGCGGGCGCCTGGGTCGGCATCCACAACAAGGAGGCGGACCGGTTTTTGAACCTTCACGTACTGGAGGACGAAGATCCATGGCCAAAGGTGCCCGCTTCCCTACCCCGAACGCCCCGCCCACCAGGAAGGCCTCCCGGCTCCGTGCGACGGTGACCGTACTGCGATCAGGACGGAGCCCGCCATGGCAGACCTCCAGGACGAACTGCACACCTCCACAGAGCTCGGCGAGCTCGACGACCTGCCGGAGTCCCTCCCCGAGCCCGTCCCGGCCGAGCCGTACGCGCCCGTCGCCGCCTCCGGCACCACCCTGCTGGAGCGGGCCCACGCGATCCTCGACGTGTACCCCGTCGCCGACGGCTACAGCGGCCTGCCCTGGGCGCTGCGGCACCTGCCCTGGTACGACCTGGAGCTCGGCGAGAGCGCCGTCGACACGGACGTGCCGCGGCTGCGCGAGGGTCATGTCGGCTCGCTGCTGTGGTCGCTGCACCTGCCCGAGGGCCTCGACGGCGACCGGGCCGTCGGCGCCACCATGGAACAGCTCGACCTGGTCAAGACGGTGGTGCGCAACCACCCCGAGGGACTGCGCCTCGCCCACACCGCCGGCCAGATCACCGACGTACGCAACTGCGGCCGCGTCTCCGTGCTGCCCGGCCCCGCCGGAGCCGCCGCCCTCGGCGACTCCCTCGGCATCCTGCGCTCGCTGCACGCCCTGGGCCTGCGCGTCTTCACGCTGACCGGGGTGACCTGGGCGAGCGAGGCCGGGCTCACCCGGTTCGGCGAGGAGATGCTGCGCGAGATGAACCGCCTCGGCGTCGTCGCCGATCTCTCCGGCGCCTCCCCGGACACGATCCGCCGCGTTTTCGCGGTGTCCAAGGCGCCGGTGATGTGCACCCGTTCCGCCGCCCGCGCCCTGCGCCCGCACCCGGCCAACCTCCCCGACGACCTGCTCGCCGAGCTCGGCGAGGCCAAGGGGCTGTGCATGGTGCCGCTGACCGCCGAGCAGACCGGCCCGACCGTGCGGGACGTCGCCGACCATCTCGACCACGTGCGCGAAGTCGCGGGCGCGGAGTGCGTGGGGCTGTCCGGCACCTACGACGCCGGCACCGCCCATCCGCAGGAGCTCGCCGACGCCTCTTGTTATCCGCACCTCATCGCCGAACTTCTGCGCCGCGGCTGGTCGGAGGCAGACATCGCCCTGCTGACCTGGGGCAACTTCCAGCGCGTCCTGCGTGGCGCTGACTTCACCGCCCACGCGGCCCAGCAGCGCCGGGAGCCGTCGACGGCGACGATCGCCGACCTGGACGGGTGAGGGCGGGCGGCCCGGACGGGCGCCCGAGGGACCTACAGCGGGTCGATCCGGCAGAGGCAGAAGGGGTGGCCGGCCGGATCGGCGTACACCCGGAAGTCCTTCTTCTCGTAGTCCTCCCGGTCCAGGACGCGCGCCCCCAGCGCCAGTACCTTCTCCTCGGCCGTGTCGATCTCCTCCCAGGTCGTCCCGCCGTCGAAGTCGAGGTGGAACTGCTGCGAGTTGCGGTCGGCGCGCGGCCACTCCGGCGGGCTGAAGCCGGGCGCCCGCTGGAAGGCGAGCCGCGGCCCGTCCGGAATCCGCAGGACGACCCAGTCGTCGTCCTCGGCCTCCGGGGTGCCGCCGCCGACCTGGGCGTAGAAGGCGGCGAGAGCCTGCGGGTCGGGGCAGTCGATCACCACGGAACGGAAACGTGCCACGGGTGCCATGAGAATCCTCCCGGCTCGACGGCGGTCGGCGATCAGCAGGCGCAGAGACAGAACGGGTGCCCCGCCGGGTCCGCGTAAACCCGGAAGGTCCGGGTTCGGTCCTCGGCGTCCAGCGGCTTGGCGCCGAGCGCCAGCACCCCGGCCTCGGCCGCGTCCAGGTCCTCGACGGTCAGGTCCAGATGGAACTGCTGCGAGTGGTCGGCCGCGGGCCACTTCGGCGGTACGTACCCGGGAGCGGCCTGGAAGGCCAGCATCTGCCCGTCGGACAGCTTCAGGTCCACCCACTCGCCCTGGTCCTCCACGGTGCCGCCGAGCACACCGGCGTAGAAACCGGCGAGGGCGCTCGGGTCGGGACAGTCCAGGACGACGACACCCAGCTTGGCGAGAGCCATGACTTCCTCCTCGAAGTCGCGGTTACCTGAAGGAGCGGGTAACCAGTAACGGTTACTGCATGCTCCCCCATTGAAGGTAACCTCGCAAGCGTGAACGAGAGATCCCCCGCGCCCGGCGGCCTGGCCCTGGTCCAGTCCCTGGTGAACACGCTGGACATCGAGTCGGACGTCGACTCGCTGGACGGCGGGACGTTCGGGCTGACGGAGGAGGAACTCCCGGCCGCCCGCGAACTGCGCGAGTCCCTGCGCGCGGCCCTGCTCGCCCACGCGGGCCACCCGCCGCACCGCACGGTGACCCCGCTGGGCGAGCTGCTCGCGCGGGCACCCCTGGTGGTGACGGTCGACGCCGGCGACGGCTCGGCGGCCCTCGCCCCGGCGGACGAGGGCCCGCTGCTCTCCCGAGTCGCGGCAGCCGTCGCCCAGGCCCTCGTCGAGGGCACCTGGACCCGGCTGAAGGCCTGCGAGGCAGTCGACTGCCACTGGGCGTACTACGACCGCAGCCCGGCCGGCCGCGGCCGCTGGTGCTCGATGCAGGTGTGCGGCGCCCGCGCGAAGATGCGCCGCTACCGGGCGAAGGACTGACCTACGCCTCCGCCTCCTCCTCCCTGCGCGGTGCCGCCGCCCGGGATCCGACGACCAGCAGACACAGCACGGCCACACCGGCGACGATGCCGGCCAGCACCAGCAGGGGGTCGAGCGGGCGGACCGACGAGGCGGCGGTCTGGGACTGCACCACCTGCCCCGGCTGCGGGGACTGCGGTGCCTGCGGCGCGGCCGCACCGGAGGCGGTGGACGCCGGCATGCTCATCGTCGGCGCCTTGCTGCTCGCCGGTGTGCGGCCGGGCGAGGACGACTGATGGTCCCCGTGCCCGGTCGAGGAACCCGACGTACCGGACGAGCCCGAGGAGTACGAGGAGCCGGATGATCCCGAGCTGCCCGAGTGGTCGTGCGTGGGCGCCGGCGTCGGCGCCGGTGCCGCCGCCTTGACTGTGATGCCGGCCGTCATGTCCGGATGGACCGTGCAGTAATAGGCGTAGGACCCGGCCGCGCTGAACGTGAAGCTCCAGCTCTGCCCCTTGTTGAGCATGGGGGAGTGGATCGAGACCGGGCCCGAGGTGGTCTTCACGTCGTGCGGTGCCGTGTCCTGGTTGGTCCAGGTGACCGTGGAGCCGACGGGGACGGACAGGCTCGCGGGCGAGAAGGCGTACCCCTTCATCGCCACGCTGTACGAGGCCGCCGAGGCCTGGCCGGCCGGGAGCAGCGGCAGGGCGAGGAGGGCGAGGACGGCGGACGCGGCGGCACTTGGGGCCGTCCGCCGGGTCATGCGCCGGGCCGCCCTCACGCGAACTCCGCCGCGACGAGCAGCCGCAGCCGGGTGGCCGGCACACGCCACGGCAGCCGGAACCCGGTGGCGCGGCGCAGCAGCCGGTACGGCAGCCGGGCGGTGCCCACGACGAGCAGCCGGTCGTCGGCCCGCTCGACCACGCGCAGCCGCAGCAGCACCGGGAAGGCGACGTCATTCAGATCGAGGTCGCCGCTGAGTTGGAGACGGCCGTCGGACTCGTGCACCTCCTCGGCGGTGAGCGCGGCCTTGAGACCACGGCGGTCGTCGAAATCGAAGCGGAAGCGCGGGCGTTCGGCTTCGGTGAGGAGGGTCTGCGTGTCGGTGTCGGACCGGGGGCCGGACACGTCGAGGGACGCCCCGGCGAGCCGGACGCGGCGCCGACGGGTCGGCAACGGCCCGTACCAGGCGGTGAGTTCGGCGAGCGAACGGCCGGGCGCGACCGTGTACCGGCCGGGCAGAGGCAGCAACCGGCCGGTGCCGGCGCGCGACTTCGGCGGGGGAGGGACGGTGGGCAGGGTGACGGTCGTCATCCCGGACTCCTTGGAAGCGGTTCCCGAAGCATGGCGAAGGTGTGGAGAATAGGAGGGCGCCGCTCCGGCCGGCTGAGCCCCGGCCGGAGCGGCGTCCCCGTGGTTCGCGGATCGCGTCAGCAGTTGTTGGTGACGTAGTCCGTGGTGGGAGCGAGCAGCTGCCCGGCCCAGACGGTGTGCATCTTCACGTAACTGTCGACGTTCAGCAGATCGGTGACCTGCTGCCCGAGCGACTCCTCCAGGTGCGCCTTGTTGATGTGGTTGAGCAGCACGCTGAGGGTGTCGTCGAGCACCGAACCGCCGTCGGCGACGGCCGGCTTGAGGATGCTCTCGATCCACACCGTGTGCATCTTGATGTACGAGTCGAGCGCGAGAGCGTCCTGCACCTGCTGGCTCGGTGACTCTCCCAGGTGCGCCGAGTAGAGGTGCTGGAGGATCGGCGTCAGCACGTTCTGGAAGCTGGCGCACTGCTCGTCGTCACCGGAGCCGCCACCGGTGCCGCCCGTGGGGGTCGGCGTGGCGGTCGGCGGCGTGGTGGGAGTGGGGGTCGGGCCGGTCGTGGGCGGGGTGGTGGGGGTCGGCGTGGGTGCCGTGGGGGTGGGGGTCGGTGTCGATCCACCGCCATCGCCGGCCGCGACGACCTTCACCGACGCCACCATGTCCGGGTGCACCGCGCAGTAGTACTCGTACGTCCCCGCCTTGGTGAAGGTGTAGGACCACGAGTCGCCCTGGTTGAGCGTGCCCGAGTCGAACTTGACCGGCGCCTTGGTCGTGGTGACCGTGTGCGGCACGCTGTCGTGGTTGGTCCACTGGACCGTCTGGCCGACCTCGACGACGAGCTGCTTGCCGTCGCCGAACTTGTTGCCCATGATGTCGACCTGGTAGTCGGCCTCGGCGTCCGCGGCGGGCTGCGCGGCAGCGGCGGCGGGCGCCTGAGCCGCGTCCGCCACCTCCGAGGTCTTCGTGGATCCGGAGGCCGAGCTGAGCAGCCCGAGACTGAGTGCGGCGGCCAGCGCGGCACCGAGTCCGGCGACCAGCAGTCCCCGGTTCCCGGCCGGCGGCTTGCGCCGCCGCTCACCGGTGTTGTTGCTCTGTGTCACTACAACTCCTTTGTGCATTGGGGGAGTTCAGCGGCCGGGGTCGGCCGTGACCAGCAGACTCGTCACGACGAGTACGACGAGGACGAGCCCCGTCTCGACCGCGACCGAGTAACCGAAAGGCCGCACAGTCGCGGCGTCACCGCGCAGGAGCACGGCGAGATCGAGGCGCGTACGCACCCATTGGCGGCTGGCGTACGCGGCGAGGAGGACGGCGCCGAGGACGGCTGTCTTCAAGAGCAGGAGATGTCCGTACGAGCTGTGCAGCAGGGCGTCGTACGACCCCACCACCTGCCAGGCGAGTACGAGCCCGGCGACGACGATGCCCGTGACGCTCACGGCCGCCAGCCGCGAGTAGCCCGGCATCACCGCGGCCAGCTCACCGGGCCGGCGGCGCGGCAGCACGGCGACCGTGAGCATGGCCAGCCCGCCGATCCACAGCGAGGCGCCGAGCAGGTGGACGAAGTCGGCGACCGCGCCCCAGGTCGGCTCGCTGCCGTCCCTGTTGTGGCCCGTCATCCCGGTCGTACGCAGCAGCCCGAACGTCACCGCCAGGGCGCCCACCCGCCAGCCCGGGGAGCGGGAGGTGTCCGGCCCGCCCTGCATCAGCGCGCCCAGCACCACGGCCGCGAGCACCCACAGCATTGCGCGGGCGGCGAGCACCACGCCGGGTTCGGTGGCCAGCACATCGGCGTACGTCGCCGGGCGCAGCGCGTCCCGGAAACCGCCGAGCGCGGTGTACGCGCCCTGGAGGCCGATGCCGGCCACCGTCGCCAGCAGGCCGCAGAGCCAGGCGAAGGCGAGCAGCGCCCGGGCCCGTGGCTCGTGCGCGCCGCGCGGCCACAGCATCGTGACGAAGGCCAGCCCGCCGACGAACAGCGCCAGCGACAGGTAGCCGGCCCAGCGCGCGGCGACGAGGCCCTTCCGCACCGAGGGGGGCGGTGCGGGAACGGGGGACGCGGCCTCGTCGCCGCCGGTCGTGGTGGCCGCGGCGGCAGCCGCGCCGGAGCCTGTTTTGCCTGCCGTGCCCGTCGTGAAGGTGAGCCGGCCGGAGGACGCGTGTCCGTCCTGTTCGTCGATCACGGACCAGACGACCGCGAGCTCACCCCCGTCCGGGGTGGCGAGGGCGACCCGCACGCTGTCGGAGCCCGTGGCCGGCGTGCGGGACACCGGGAGGCGGTCGCCGTCCATCGTCAGCACACGGACGTCGTCGAGGTCGACGGGTTCGTCGAAGGTGAGGGTGAGGTGGTCGGGAGCCTTCTCGAGATGCGCGCCGTCCTTGGGGGAGGAGGCGACCAGGTCGGTGTGGGCGGAGGCCGCCTGGGGGGCGCCGACCAGGGCGTACAGCAGCGGGGTGAGGACGAGCAGGAGCAGGCTGCGGCGGACGTTCATGGTCACGGGGTCGCCTCCGGCAGCGGGGAGGCGCCGACACCGAGGAGACCGGTCACGGAGACGGGGGCGAGGCCGACACAGGGCGAGGGCTGCGGTTCGGGCGTCTCCGTGGTGTCGGTGCCGGTGTCGCTGCCGTTCAGGAGGCCGAAGACGGGGTCGGTGAGTCCGGTGAGGAGCGGCTCCACAAGGGTGACCTCGCCGTCCTCACAGGTGTCGGTCGGTGACGGGGTGGGGCTGGGGGAGGTGGTGCCGGGGGGCGGCGAGGTCTCGTGACCGGAGTGGCCGGGGTCGCCCGTACCACCCGTGCCGCCCATACCGCCGGTGCCGCTCTGGCCACCGGTTCCGTAGCCGGTGCCGACCCCGCCGACCCCGCCGACCCCGCCGACTCCTCCGTACGACGGCAGCCCGCCGCCCGAACCGGCATCCTGCGCGCCGGTGCCGCCGGAGCCCCCCGGGGGGCTTGCCGGTGCGGTGGCCGCGGGCGGCGGGGTCGGGGGAGTGGCGGCCTCGGCGGTGCTGGACGGGGCGCCGATGCCCGAGGCGTACCCCAGCACGATCACGACCGCGCCGACGAGCGCGCCGGCCACCACTTCGTCGCGGTGGTCCCGTGGCCACTCCGCCCTGCGGAACAAGGGCATGTCTCACTCCTGGCATGGTCTGGTCAACCAAATGGAAGGTGTGGCGAATGACGACCAGTGGAGTGGAACGTGGATTCCGCTCGGCTACGCGTTTGTTAAACGGCCGTTTCCTAGCTCTCTTTCGGGGGGACCCTTTCTGTGAGAACGGTCAATTCCGCATGCTGCTCGAAAGAGAATCGAACTCCTGTTGAGGATTTCGGGCACGACCGGCATATGCCTGTCACCGTGTACGTACATACCGTGCGGGACTTGGCTCGGAGGCCGCACGACATGGGGGCCGTACGCGGGAATCCCCGCGTACGGCCCCCATGGGATCACCGTAAATGCGACCGGTCCTTCACCAAACGTGCGGGAAATAACGGAGTTCCGTCAAACCCGTCAGCAATTCATGAACCGGGCTTTGTGGCCCCCATTCCTTTTCAGGCCGTCGGCCGCCCCATTGCCCGGTATCGCCATCCCGCCCGCCGCCACAACTCCGGATCGAGGGCATTGCGCCCGTCGAGGATCACCCGGTCCGTCGCCACCTCGCCGAGCGCCGCCGGGTCCAGCTCGCGGAACTCGCGCCATTCGGTGAGGTGAAGGACCACATCGGCGCCCCGGACCGCCCCGACCGCGGAGTCGGCGTACCCGAGCGTCGGGAAGAGGCGGCGGGCGTTGTCCATGCCCTTCGGGTCGTACACCGTCACCTGGCCGCCCTGGAGGTGGATCTGCCCGGCGACGTTCAGCGCGGGCGAGTCGCGGACGTCGTCCGAGTCGGGCTTGAAGGTGGCGCCGAGCACAGCGACCCGCTTGCCCAGGAAGGAACCGCCGCCCAGCACCTGCCGGGTCAGTTCCACCATCTGCCCGCGCTGACGCATGTTGATCGAGTCGATCTCGCGCAGGAAGGTCAGCGCCTGGTCGGCACCCAACTCACCGGCGCGCGCCATGAAGGCCCGGATGTCCTTCGGCAGACACCCGCCCCCGAAGCCGATCCCGGCCCGCAGGAACTTCTTCCCGATCCGGTCGTCGTACCCGATGGCCTCGGCGAGCTTGGCGACGTCACCGCCGGAGGCCTCGCACATCTCCGCCATCGCGTTGATGAAGGAGATCTTGGTGGCCAGGAAGGAGTTGGCGGAGGTTTTCACCAGCTCGGCGGTCGGGAAGTCGGTGACGACGAACGGCGTGCCGTCGGACAGGGGCGCGGCGTACACCTCGCGCAGCAGCTTCTCCGCCCGCTCGCTGCGCACACCGACCACGATCCGGTCCGGGTGCAGCGTGTCGTCGACGGCGAAGCCCTCGCGCAGGAACTCCGGGTTCCAGGCCAGCTCGGCGTCCTCGCCGACGGGCGCGTTCTCGGTCAGGTAGGCGGCGAGACGGTCCGCGGAGCCGACGGGGACGGTGGACTTGCCGACGACGAGGGCGGGGCGCTTGAGGTGGGCCGCGAGGGAGGCGATGGCGGAGTCGACGTAGGACATGTCGCAGGCGTACTCGCCGTGCTTCTGCGGGGTCGTCACGCAGACGAAGTGGATGTCGCCGAACTCGGCGACCTCGGCCCAGTCCATGGTGAAGCGGAGCCGCCCGCTGGAGCCCTCAATGCCGGCGACGTGCTTGCGCAGCAGCTCGTCGAGCCCGGGCTCGTACATCGGGGCCTCGCCCCGCTCCAGCTTCTCGATCTTCTCGGGTACGACGTCCAGCCCCAGCACCTCGAACCCGAGCTCGGCCATGGCGGCGGCGTGTGTGGCGCCGAGGTAGCCGGTGCCGATCACGGTGATCTTGAGGCTCATAGGTGCTCCAGGGGGCGGTCGAGGGGTACGGCGAGGTGCGCGGGAAGAGCATAGTCGGGGCGTGACACGGTCCCTCGGCGGGCAATTTTCCTGCTGACTTCCCGCTGTCGCCAAGCTCACGTATCACTACCGTGAGCAGGCCTCTAAAATTTGAGTTACTTAACGGTAATTAGCGCCAGCATCACAGCGTCTTTGGAGCGTGAGAGACCTTGGCCGGATCGGCTGACTTCGACCTGTACCGCCCGTCCGAGGAGCACGACATGCTCCGCGACGCGATCCGTTCACTGGCCGAGGCGAAGATCGCGCCGTACGCCGCCGTGGTGGACGAGGAGTCCCGTTTCCCCCAGGAGGCGCTGGAGGCCCTGGTGGCGGGCGACCTGCACGCGATCCACGTACCCGAGGAGTACGGCGGCGCGGGTGCGGACGCGCTGGCCACGGTGATCGTGATCGAGGAGGTGGCGCGCGTCTGCGCCTCGTCCTCCCTCATCCCCGCGGTGAACAAGCTCGGCTCCCTCCCCGTGATCCTCTCCGGCTCCGAGGACCTGAAGAAGAAGTACATGACCCCGCTCGCCAAGGGTGACGCGATGTTCTCGTACGCCCTTTCCGAGCCGGACGCGGGCTCCGACGCGGCCGGCATGAAGACGAAGGCGGTGCGCGACGGCGACCACTACGTGCTGAACGGCGTGAAGCGCTGGATCACGAACGCCGGGGTGTCGGAGTACTACACGGTGATGGCGGTCACCGACCCCACGAAGCGCAGCAAGGGCATTTCCGCCTTCGTCGTCGAGAAGTCTGACCCGGGTGTCTCTTTCGGCGCCCCGGAAAAGAAGCTCGGCATCAAGGGCAGCCCCACCCGCGAGGTCTACCTGGACAACGTCCGCATCCCGGCCGACCGCATGATCGGCGAAGAGGGCACCGGCTTCGCGACGGCGATGAAGACCCTGGACCACACCCGCATCACGATCGCGGCCCAGGCGCTGGGTATCGCGCAGGGGGCGCTGGACTACGCCAAGGGCTACGTCCAGGAGCGCAAGCAGTTCGGCAAGCCCATCGCCGACTTCCAGGGCATCCAGTTCATGCTCGCCGACATGGCCATGAAGATCGAGGCCGCCCGCCAGCTGACGTACGCCGCGGCAGCCAAGTCCGAGCGCGGCGACGCCGACCTCACCTTCCAGGGCGCGGCGGCGAAGTGCTTCGCCTCGGACGTGGCGATGGAGGTCACGGTCGACGCGGTCCAGCTGCTCGGTGGCTACGGCTACACCCGGGACTACCCGGTGGAGCGGATGATGCGCGACGCGAAGATCACGCAGATATACGAAGGCACGAACCAGGTGCAGCGGATCGTGATGGCGAGGAACCTGCCGTAACGCCCGCTGGATCTGCCGTGTCCTGTCGCCCTCCGTCCGAACTTCGGGTGGAGGGCGACGCGGGTGTGTCCCCTGGAGCCGCTTCAGTCGGCGCGAGTCTCTTCTTGGCCGACACCGCGCAACGATGACCGCCATGTCGGGCCCGGGCGGTCATGGAAAGCCCGGTCGGGCCTGGCTGAGGCGGCCGGACCGTCGGGTCACGTCCTCGGGGCGCCGGTGGGGCGCTCAGTCCTCGAAGCCCTCCGCCACCCGCCGCTCCCGTAGCTCCATGATCTCCCGGCGTCGTGCCAGCCGGTGCGTGCGGCGGATCTGGGCCTCCTGGTAGCGCCGCTTGTCGCGCTCGGTCTCCGGGAGCACCGGCGGCACCCGGCGCGGTTTGCCGTCGGCGTCGACGGCGGCGAAGACGAGGTAGGCGGAGCCGACCTGGGTGGCCGGGTTCGACTCGTTCCACCGCTCGGCCAGCACCCGAACCCCGACCTCCATCGAGGTCCGGCCGGTCCAGTTGACCTGGGCCTTCACATGGACGAGGTCGCCGACCCGGACCGGCTCCAGGAACGCCATCTCGTCCATGGACGCGGTGACCGCGGGCCCGCCGCTGTGCCGGCCGGCCACGGCACCGGCCGCGTCGTCGACCAGCTTCATGATCACGCCACCGTGCACGGTGCCCAGCAGGTTCGTGTCAGCGTGGGTCATGATGTGGCTGAGCGTGGTCCGGGACGCCGAGGTCGGCTTGCCCGGGATATCCGGAGTCTCCGATTCCGCGGCGGAGGCCTGATCTGTCATGGCCTCCACCTTATGCCGAGGTGACAACCCGGGATTTTGTGTCAGCTTCGCAACAGCAGTGCCCTTATTTTCCGACGAACCTTGTAAGGGACATAGCACTGCCCTGCACACTGGGGCCCATGAACGATTGGCCCGAGGCATGGTCCGACGACAACCGCGGCAGCCGGTACGGACGCGGCAGCGCAGGCGCACAGCCCGAGAGCGCCCGTGTCATGCGGCAGATCCGCCGCGGCCAGGCGACTCCGCCCGGGCAGGGGGCGTACGGCGGCCCGGGCGCCCCGGCCCCGCCGTACGGCGGGGTCCCGCAGCAGCCCTCGTACGTCAACGGCGGTGACGACACCGTCTACGACGACGGGTACGACAGCGGCTACAACACGGGACAGGTCTACGGCGGGGGCCCCGGCGGCGGTGGCCCCGCCGGTCCCGGCGGCAGGGGCACCCGTGGTCCGCGCCCGGCCCCGAACTGGCGACGGCGGATCAAGCTGACCTCGATCACCGTGCTGGTGGTGCTGGTCGGGACGACCGTCGCCACGTACTTCTGGGCCGACTCCAAGCTCAACCGCGAGGTCGACCTGTCCAAGGTCATCGACCGGCCGGAGACGGGCGACGGCACGAACTACCTGATCGTCGGCTCCGACAGCCGCGCGGGCATGTCGGCCGAGGAGAAGAAGAAGCTGCACACCGGGTCCGCCGAGGGCAAGCGCACCGACTCGATGATGCTGCTGCACGTCGGCGGCAACGGCGACACGCTGGTCTCCCTGCCCCGCGACTCGGACGTGGAGATCCCCACGTACAAGGGCTCCGACTCCGGCAAGACGTACCAGGGCACGGGCCGCCACGTGAAGCTGAACGCGGCCTACGCGGAGGACGGCCCCGAGCTCCTCGTCCGCACGGTCGAGTTCAACACCGGCCTGCACATCGACCACTACGTGGAGATCGGCTTCGCCGGCTTCGCGAACATCGTGGACGCGGTCGGCGGTGTCGAGATCGACATCCCGAAGGGCGGCATGAAGGACACCAAGTCCGGCGCCGATTTCGAGGCGGGCAAGCAGACCCTGAACGGCGAGCAGGCGCTCGCCTTCGTCCGTACCCGGTACGCGCTGGCCGGCTCCGACCTGGACCGCACGAAGAACCAGCAGAAGTTCCTCAACGCGCTCGCCAACCAGGTCGCCACTCCGAGCACGATCCTCAACCCGTTCAAGCTCTACCCGACCATGGGCTCGGGCCTGGACTCGCTGATCGTCGACAAGGACATGGGCCTGTACGACCTGGCCTCCATGTTCTGGGCGATGAAGGGCGTCAACGGCGGCGACGGCACGTCCATGAACATGCCGATCTCCGGCTCGACCGGGGGCAACCTCGTCTGGGACAAGGCCAAGGTGAAGACGCTGGTCGACCAGCTGAACAACGACGAGAAGGTCACGGTCTCCAGCGGGTGACCAACCCGCTGCCTCTTCCTCTTCGCCGACGTAGACGACACGATCAAGGGCACCCCTCGGGGTGCCCTTGAATTCTGGCGGGCGGAGTCACATCGTGGCTCCCGCCATCGCGCGGCAGGTCTGGGCGCAGCGGCGGCAGGCCTCGGCACACGCCATCATCTGAGAGTCGTCGGGCATCGACATGCATGCCTCGGCACACGTGTCGCAGGCCTTGGCGCACAGGGCGCACATGTCGGTGGAGAGGGACGAGCGGCGCATCATCATGTCCGAGCACATGCGGGTCGTCTCGGAACAGTCGATGAGAGCCCGCATGATCTGCATCTGGGCCTGTCCGCCCTTCTGCATACAGGAGCTCATCGTCTCCTCGCATGCGCTGTGACAGGACATGCACGCCTCGATGCAGTCCTGCATCTCCTTGGTGAGCTGGGTCGTGGTGGGCTGGGTCATGGTTCCTCCTCGAGGGGCGGGAACCGCGGGACCGGTTCCCACTCTTCCGTGGTACGCCTACCCGGGCGGGTCCGCCATGGGGCGGACCGGGGGAATCCGGGACGAACCCGGATCGCCCTACGAGCACAACACCTCGTCCCCCCGCACCACCCCGGACTCCCCCTGCGCCGGATCCACCGCCCGCACCCTCCGTACCTCACGGAAGTCCGCCCCGACGATCACCTTCAGTGTCGCGCCGAGCCCCTTCACCGGCCGCAGCCGGCTGCCCGGCAGCGCGGCCGCGAGGGACTTGGCGGAGCGGTCCCAGCGGGGGTCGTAGGCGACGACCGTGCGCTTCAGGGTGCGGTCGGCCGCGTTCACCGGGCGGCGGGTCGTGCGGAAGTCCGTCGCCGCCAGGGCCGTGTCGACGCGCTTGCCGAGGCCGGCCGTGGCCGTGCCGTTCTCCACCTGAACGCGGATCTGCTGGGGGGCGACGTCCACGCGGAGAGCCTTGGGCTTCGGCTTGTGTGGGGACGACAGGGGCTTGTCGTCGCGGAGGGACCGGAAGAGGCGGTCGGCCTTCCTGGTGTCCCATTTCAGCGTCGAGCCGACGCCCTTCACGGCGTATCCCATCTGCCCGATCGGCACCGTCGTGAACTCCGAGGAGGAGGGGGAGAAGTTGCGCATCGCCCGACCGAGGTCGAGCAGCTCGTGCGTGCCGAAGCCCTTGTCGGCGCGTACGGAGCCGAGGGCGGCCCGGGTGATGTCCCGGAACTTCATCGGGTTGAGCAGGATCCCGGAGGACGTGGTGCGGTCGACGAGGGCGGCCAGGAAGCGCTGCTGGCGCTGCATCCGGCCGAGGTCGGAGGCGCCGTCGACGTGCCGGGAGCGGACGTACTGGAGGGCCTGGCCGCCCTGGAGGGTGTGCGTGCCGGGCCGGAGGTCGAGGCCGGTGTATCTGTCCTTCAGCGGCTCGGCGGTGCAGATCCTGACCCCGCCGAGCACGTCGACCGTCTTCATGAAGCTGGTGAAGTCGACCTCCAAATAGTGGTCGATCTTCACGCGGGTCATGCTCTCGACGGTCCGGACGGTCAGCTGGGGGCCGCCCTCCGCGTACGCCGCGTTGAGTTTGACGGGGTGTCCGTGATGCCGTTCGCCCGTCGTCCGGTCGGTGTGGGCCGGGGTCACGGCGTACGAGTCGCGCGGCAGGCTCACCACGCTCGCCCGCTCCCGGTCCTCCGAGATGTGCACGATCATCATCGTGTCGGTGCAGTGGCAGGGGGCGCCGCCGAGCCGGTACTCCCGCCGCTCGGCCTCGGTGACCTTTTCGCGGCCGTCCGTGCCGACGAGCAGGACGTTCATGCCGTGGCCCGCCCGCGGGCGGTTCTTCATGTCCTTGAAGGCGTCGACCCGGGAGATGTCCGCGTCGAGGCTGGTGACGATCGCGTGGCCGATGCCGGCCGAGGCGAGCACGACGACGGAGAGGGTCGTCACCGCCCGCATGGCCCAGCGCGGCTTCTTCCGTTGTACGGGCCGTACGGGCCGTACGGGGGGTCGCGCCGACCGCCGTGGCTGCGGGCGGCGCCGGCGTCGGGCGGCGGGGGAGCGGGGCGGCGTGGGCAAGGAAGGACACCTCCGCGAGGGCCGTGCGTGGGATCGTGAGCACCGTAGGCCCATACGATCTGCGGTCCGGGGCACCGCCCCGGGTGGGGCGCGGTCGTGTCCCCCATTCGCGGTAACGTTTGCTCCCTATGAACGCCAAGCCCGACGTGCAGCTCCCCGCCGTGTCCGTCATCATGCCCGTCCTCAACGAGGAACGGCATCTGCGCGGAGCCGTCCAAGCGATCCTCGCCCAGGAGTACGCTGGCGAGATGGAGGTCGTGATCGCCCTCGGTCCCTCCACGGACCGTACGGACGAGATCGCGGCCGAGCTCGTCCGTGAAGACCCCCGCGTGCACACCGTGCCGAATCCGACCGGTCGTACGCCCGCCGCGCTGAACGCCGCGATCAAGGCGTCCCGCCACTCGATCGTCGTGCGCGTCGACGGCCACGGCATGCTCTCGCCGAACTACATCACCACCGCCGTACGGCTCCTGGAGGAGACCGGCGCGCAGAACGTCGGCGGCATCATGCACGCCGAGGGCGAGAACGACTGGGAGCACGCGGTCGCCGCCGCCATGACCTCGAAGATCGGGGTGGGCAACGCCTCCTTCCACACGGGCGGGGAGGCCGGCGAGGCCGAGACCGTGTACCTCGGAGTGTTCCGGCGCGAGGCGCTGGAGCAGCAGGGCGGGTACAACGTGGAGTTCGTCCGCGCCCAGGACTGGGAGCTCAACTTCCGCATCCGCGAGGCGGGCGGGCTGATCTGGTTCTCGCCCGAGCTGAGGGTGTCGTACCGGCCCCGGCCGAGCGTGCGCGCCCTCGCCAAGCAGTACAAGGACTACGGCCGCTGGCGGCACGTCGTCGCCCGGTACCACGAGGGCTCCATCAACCTGCGCTACCTCGCCCCGCCGACCGTGGTGTGCGCGATAGTGGCGGGAATCGTCATCGGCGCCCTGCTCACCCCGTGGGGCTTCGTGGTCCCGGGCGGCTATCTCGCGGCGATCACCCTCGGGTCCGTGCCCGCGGGCAGGGGGCTGCCGCTGAAGGCACGGCTGCGCATCCCCGTCGCCCTCGCCACCATGCACATGTCGTGGGGCTGGGGCTTTTTGACCAGCCCGCGCTCGCTCGCCCGCAAGGTGATCGCGAGCCGGCGGCCCGCCGTGCACGTCGACGCGCAGGAAGCGTCGGCCTGACCGTCAGGACCACGTGAACCCCGGGTTCACGTGCATGCAGGCGTCCTCGTCGGCGCCGTTGAGCGCCTCGGCGGACTCCGGGGTCTTGTCGTCCTCCACGGGCGCCTTGTACGTCGTCCCCTCGCGCCAGTCGGCGCCCACGACGACCGTGACCCCGGAGACGTCCGTCGACCGCTCCACCGAACTCGCGGGAATGCCGAGGGACTTGGCGACGCGCTGAGCGTCGCCCGCCAGCTCGGCGCTCGGGTAGCGGACGACGGTACGGTCCTCGCTGAGCGCGGACGAGGTGTCCGCGGCCGCCTTGGTGAAGCCCTTCTCCGCGAGCAGCCCGGCCACCGTGCTCGCGCGTCCGGAGGCCGCGCGGAGGGTGTCGGTGCGGGTGCCGTTCTGGACGAGTACGCCGATCTCGTCGTCGTCGGCGGCCGGGTCGCCGGAGGCGGTCGCCGACGGGGCCTCGGCCGCCTTCTTCTCGTCCTTGCCGTCCAGCGCGATGTCCTCCCGGACCAGGCGGAACAGTTTCTCGGCGTCCTCCGTCGGCTCGACGCGGGAACCGACGTACCGGTTGGGCATCGTGGTCATGGTGATGCGCTTCGGCTCGACCTTGCGCAGCTCGTTGCTGACGTCGTAGAGCTTCTTGACGGTGTCGAGGCCCGAGTCGACCGTGAGGGCACCGGTGGCCTCCTCGGCGAGCTTGCGCAGCTTGTTCGGGCTGCTCAGGGTGGCGTTCTCGCGCAGCGTCCGGATCAGCGAGTTCATGTACATGTGCTGAGCCTTGGCGCGGGCCAGGTCGCTGCCGTCCTCGAAGCCGTAACGTGTCCGCAGCCACTGCAGGGCCCGCTCGCCCTTCACCGACGTGGTGCCCTTCTCCAGCTTCAGGCCGGAGCCGTGGCCCTGGCTGTCGCGGGAGAGGATGTTGGCGTCCACGCACACCGGGACGCCGCCGACGGCGTCGGCCATCGACACCACGCCCGCGAAGTCGACCATCACGAAGTGGTCGATGTGGACGCCGGTGAGCTCCTGCCAGGTGGCTACCGTGCAGCCGGGACCGCCGTGGCCGAGGCTCTGGTTGGTCATGACGCGGCCGTCGCTCGCCGGGTACACCTCGTCGTCGTCCGGGTCGGTGCACTTCGGGATCTTCACGAGGGTGTCGCGGGGCATGCTGACGACCGACATGTTGGAGCGGTCGGCGGACAGGTGCACCAGCATCTGCACGTCCGCCAGCGGCGTCGAGCCGAACGTCTCGCGGGCGCCGCCGAGTTCCTGGTTCTCCTCGGTGTCGCGGGCGTCGGAGCCGATGATCAGGATGTTCAGCGGCGTCTGGCCGGCCGCGTTCGGCGTCGGCTCGGCGACCTTGTTGTCGCCGAGGTTGAGTTCCTCCTTCTTGATGTTGCCGTTCAGGTGCCGGTAGTAGAGGTAACCGGCGGTGGCCGAGCCCAGTATCAGTACGGCGAGCGTCGCCGCGGACCAGCGCAGCAGCCGACGCCCCCGCGGCGACCGGAGCCCGCCGTGCCGGCTGTGCCGACCGTCGCCGGTGGTACCGACCTTCTCGGCAGCCGGTTCGACTTCCCGAACACTGTTCCGCGTCACTTCGAGTCCTCCCCGACTACCCGCCCTCGCGCCATGGCGCGGCCCGCCGTACGTCCTGGAGACATACGACGGGCCCGTCAGGTTGCTCTATTTCGTCAACTTGCCTGTGCAGCCGGTCAATTTGCCCCAGTGACCGGTCAACTTGCCCACACGAACGGTCAACTCGCGCACTGGACCTTGTCGGCCGTGGACTTCTCCACGTCCGGCGTCTCGACGGAGGCGGCGTTGAGCTTCACGCCCGCGCCCTTGAAGTCCTTGCCCAGGATGAGGGTCATCGTGGGCAGGCCCTGGGCGTTGGTGACACTCTTGCCCGGCTTCATCGCCGAGCCGGACAGACCCATGATGTCGGCCAGCCGACGGGCTTGGTCGGCCTGTTCGGGCGCGTACTCGACGGTCGTCTTGGCCTGGTCGGCGCCCGCGTTGCCCGCATTATCCGACTTGCTGACGCCCGCGCTGTTCTGCAGCCAGTCCAGTTGCTTCTGCGCGCTGCCGGACGCGGCACCGCCGTTGAGGATCTGGACCCGCACCTCGGAGGCGTCGGCCTTGGTGCCCTTGAGGCGGGCGGCCACCGCGGCGGCCTCCTGCTTCTGCTGCGCCTTGACCTCGGTGAACGAGATGTCGTTCTGGATCATGTTGAAGACCTGGGGCGCCCTGGTCTCGTCGACGATCACCGTCGCCTTGATCTGCTCCGTGGGGTTGTCCACCACCGGGATCGTGGCGAAGGTGATGTTCTTCGTCGGCACCTTCTTCAACTCCAGGGCCATGTCCTTGAGCGTGCCGACCTTGCCGATCGCGGTGTCCACGGTGAGCGCGTTGGTGGCCGCCTCGGCCAGCTTCAGCAGCTTCGTGGGGCTGGTGAGGGTGTCGCTGGAGGACATCTTGCGCATCAGCGAGCCCAGGAACTGCTGCTGCACCTTGATGCGGTCGAGGTCGCCCTGGTTGCCGAAGCTGTGCCGGGTGCGCAGGAAGGCGAGGGCCCGCTCGCCCTCCACCTTGGACTCGCCCTTCGGCAGGATGAGCTTGGACTCCTTGTCGTTGACAGCCTTCGTCACGCACACCTCGACGCCGTCCACCGCTGTGGTCAGTGTCTTGACCGCGTTGAAGTCGGCCATCATGAAGTGGTCCGGCTGGATGCCGGTGGCCTCCTTGACCGTCCGCATGGTGCAGCCCGCGTCCCGGCCGCTCTCGCCGAGGCTCTTGTTGAAGCGGACGCCCCGCTGGGCCGACACGGTCACCTTGGTGCCGTCGTCCTTTGTGGCCTGGCACTCCGGGATGTCGACGATCAGATCGCGCGGGATGCTGAGTGCGGTCGCGTTGGAACGGTCCTTGGCGACGTGCAGCAGGATCGTGGTGTCGGCGTGGCCTACGCTGCCGGCGTCGCCGTAGCCCTCGTTGCCTTCGCCGGTGCGCTTGTCGGTGCCGATGACGAGGATGTTGAACGCCTCGTCCTTCTTGAAGCTGCTCGCGCCCGCGTCGCCGACGTCCGTCGTCTTGACGTTGCCCTCAAGGTGCTTGAGGTAGAGGTAGCCGCCGCCCGCCGTGGCGACCAGGACCAACGCCATGCCGCCGCCGGTCCACAACAGCGCCTTCTTCGCCTTGGACTTCTTCTTGACCGGCCGGCGTCCGCGCCTGCCGGGCAGCGGTTCCTCGGGGACGCGCCTGCGCGGCGGCGGGACCTCACGGCCGGGGGCCGCGGGGGGCGCCGTACGGCCGCCGCGCGGCTGGGGAACGATCCGGCGTTGCGCGGAGGGCGTCAGCCGCAGCTCGTATTCGCCGGTGTTCGGATTGAGTACCCACTGGTCTGCGGGGTCGACGTGCTCCGCCCGCTCACGGCCTGGTGCGTCCAAGGTTGTCCGAATCCTCCGTCAGGGCCACACGGCACCTTCCCCACTGAATTGCTCACACTATCCGCACGATTTGGCGTCGAGTGAACTTTCCCCGGATTCCTGTGGCAGCGCTCTACCAGCGATACGGCTTGTACACGTCCATGCACTGCTTGGTGTCGGAGCCGTTGATGGCGTCGGAATTGCTCGGCAGATCCCCGGCCCGAGGTGTCTTCTGCTTCGGATAGGCCGTGCCGGAACGCCAGTCGGCGCCGACCACGACGGTGACACCGGAGACGTCGGTCGACTTCTGCACCGAACTCACCGGGATCCCCAGGGACTTGGCCACCGCCTGGGCGTCGCCCGCCAGTTCGGCGCTCGGGTAGCGCACCACGGTCCGCGCCTCGGCGAGTGCCGCCGAGGTGTCCGTCGTCGTCCTGGTGAAGCCCTTGCCCACGAGCTCCTGGGAGATGTCCCTCGCCCGGCCGCTGACCGGGCCGAGAGTGGCGGACCGCGTGGCGTTCTGCACCACGACGCCGATCTGGTCGTCGGCCGCGGCGGGGTCGTCGGTCGTCCTGGCCGCGCTCGGCGTACTGGCCGGGCTCGCTGTCTTGCCGTCCGACGAGGCGCCCTTGTCGTCGAAGGGCACGTCGTCGCGGAGCATCGCCCACATCTTCTCGGCGTCCGCCCCGGCCGGCAGCAGGTGGTTGGCGTTCTCGTTGTCCTCGATGGTCGGCATCGTCGTCATGGTGATGCGGTCCGTGGGCACCGTCTTGAGCTGCGTGCCGAGGTCGTAGAGCTCCTTGACCGTGCCGATCTCCTCAGAGACCGTCAGCGACTTGGTGGCCGCCTCGGCCAGGCTCGTCAGCCGGCCGGCGTCGGTGAAGACGTTCTGGTCCTTCAGGGTGCGGATCATCGAGTTCATGTACATGTGCTGGGCGCGGGCCCGCAGCGGGTCGCTGCCCCAGGCGTGCCGGGTGCGCAGCCACTGCAGGGCCTGCTTGCCCTTGACCTTCTTGGTGCCGGCCGTCATCTTCAGGCCGGAGCCGCCGGGCACACCCGGAAGCGGGCGGTCCCACACGTTCTGGTTCACACAGACCTCGACGCCGCCGATGGCGTCCGCCATGCTCACCACGCCCGCGAAGTCGATCGTCATCCAGTGGTCGATGTAGATCCCGGTGAGATTCTCCCAGGTGGCCAGCGTACAGCCGGCTCCGCCGCGGCCCAGCGTCGTGTTGATGATCTCGTTGGTGGCCGGGTACGTCTTGTCGGTGTCCGGGTCCTTGCACGCCGGGATGTCGACCCGGGTGTCACGCGGAATGCTCACCACCGCGGCGCTCTTGCGGTCTGCGGAGAGGTGGATGAGCATCTGCACGTCGGCCAGCGGCGGGTTGCCGCGGTCGTCCTTGCCGCCGCCGAGCGCCACGTTCGCGTCGGACGCACGGCTGTCCGAGCCGATCAGCAGGATGTTCAGCGGCGTCTGCCCCGCGGCGTTCGGCTCGGTCTTGCGTGCCTTCGAGTCGCCGTTGCTGCGCCGGCCCTTCTCGATGTTGCCGTTGAGGTGCTGGTAGTAGAGGTATCCGGCGCCGGCCGTGCCCAGTATCAGCACCGCGAGACTCGTCGCGGACCATCGCAGCACCCGGTGCTTGCGTCTGGCCTGCCGTCGTCGGCCGCGCCGCCCGCCGTGGCCGCCGTGCCCGCCGCCGGAGGATCTGCCGGAGCCGTCCCCGTCGTCCCCACGACGGCCGCCCTCCCGCCCCGCCTTGCTCACATGCCGGACGCCCGGTCGCGTCCCCTCCCCGTGCACACTGCTGTACGTCATCCCTGTTCCCCCCTGCCCTCGCGCCGTCGACGGGCCTGGCTTACGCCCCTTTACGCCCTGTCAGACGCGCGACAGGCACCTCAGGTCACTTGGCGCACTCGACCTTGTCCGCGGTGGACTGCTGAACCCCCTCCGGCGCCTTCGTCGGAGCGGTGAGCGACACGCCCGCGCCCTTGAAGTCCTTGCCCAGGGTCAGCGTCATCGTCGGCAGGCCCTGGGAGTTCTCCACGCTCTCGCCCGGCTTCATCGCCGAACCCGACAGGCCCATGATGGCGGCCAGCCGACGCGCCTGGTCGGCCTGTTCGGGAGCGTACTCGAGGGTCGTCTTCGCCACCGGGGCATCCGCGTTGCCCGCGTTCTCCGACTTCAGCACACCCGCTTCGTTCTGCAGGTACTCCAGCTCCGCCTGCGCGCTGCCGGCCTCCGCACCGCCGTTGAGGATGCGCACCCGGACCTCCGAGGCGTCCGACTTGGTGCCCTTGAGGCGGGCGGCGACTGCGGCGGCCTCCTTCTTCTTCTGCGCCTTGACCTCGGTGAACGACACGTCGTTCCTGATCATGTCGAAGACCTGGGGAGCCGACGACGGGTTGACCACGACGGTCGCCTTGATCTTCTCCGCCGGGTTGTCGATCACCGGCACCGTGGTGAACGTCAGGTTCTTGACGTTGAGCTTGCCCAGCTCCAGGCCCAGGTCCTTCAGCTTCGTGATGCTGTCCAGCTTGGAGTCGACGGTCAGTGCCTTCGTCCCCGCCTCGGCCAGCTTGATCATCTTCGCCGGGTTGGTCAGCGTGTCGTTGGACTTCAGCTTGCGCATCAGCGCGCTGAGGAACTGCTGCTGCAGCGTGATCCGGCTCAGGTCGCCGCCGAACCCGACCGCGTGCCGGGTGCGCACGAACGCGAGCGCCGTCTCGCCCGAGATGTGCTGCGTCCCCTTCTTCAGGTCGAGGTGCGAGTCCGGGTCGTTGATGTCCTTGGCCAGACACACGTCGACCCCGCCGACCGCCGTGGTCAGCGTCTTGACCGCGTTGAAGTCCGCGACGATGAAGTTGTCGGGGGTGACCCCGGTCAGTTCGGTGACGGTCCGCATCGTGCAGCTGGGCGTACGGTCGTCCTGGCCGAGGCTGGTGTTGAAGCGGACGTCCGTCGTGCCCTTGATGATCTCCTGCGAGCCGTCCTTCTGCGTGGTCGGGCAGTCGGGGACGTCGACGATCAGGTCGCGCGGGATGCTGAGCGCGGTCGCGTTGGAGCGGTCCTTGGAGACGTGCAGCAGGATCGTGGTGTCCGCGTGGCCGACGCTGCCGGAGTCGCCGTAGCCCTCGTTGCCCGCACCGGTGCGCTTGTCCGTGCCGATCATCAGGATGTTGATCGGCTTGTCCTTCTGGAAGCCGCCGGTGCTGGCGCCGTCGTCGGCGACGGACGTGATGTTGCCGTTGAGGTGCTCGATGTAGAGGTACGCGGCGCCCGCCGCGGCCACCAGCACGAACGCCATCGTGCCGCCGGTCCACAGCAGGATCTTCTTCGCCTTGGACTTCTTCTTCACCGGCCGACGGCCGCGCCGTCCCGGCAGCGGCTCCTCGGGCACGCCCCGGCGCCTGCGCGGCGGCGGCACCTCACGGCCGGGCGCCACCGGAGCCGCGGGCGCCGCCGTACGACCGCGTGCCGGGGCACCCGCTCTGTCGGTGACCGCTCTACGGGGACCGGGAACGACCCCCAATGATTGCGGTGCGGAAGGGGTCAGTCGCAGTTCGTATTCGCCGGTGCTCGGGTTGAGTACCCACTGGTCTGCGGGGTCGATGTCGTCCGCCCGCCCACGGCCTTGCGCGTCCACGGTTGTCTGAACCCTCCGTCGGGGCCACGCGGCGCCTTCCCCCTCCAAGGCGCTCGGGTCTCGGTCACACAGTGCTCGACCACGGGACAGACCCATGGCCGGGTGCACCGGACCGCTCACACTAACCGCCTTGTTCGGTTCCGAGCGACGCCGGTGATTAATTCCACGTCACTACAACTGGGCAATCCGCCCATTTACCCGGGAGCCTGTGCTTCACCTTGGTGAACGCTTTACGCGCACGTGTCCTCGGCCGCGGTGTTCCCGCGGAACGTGGGCGCGGGTGAATTGACGGCAGAGGGTTCACCGGACTGCTCGCTGCCCGTCTTCCCGCCCCCCTCGCTGTCCGCGCCGTCGCCGCTGTCCCCGTCGTTCTCGGCCGAATTGCGGCTTTTAGCCGTCGAATCCGCCGAGCCGGTCGTGGGATTCCCGGAGTTTCGCGGAACGTTCTCCGCGACCTCCACGGGCGTGTCCGAGCGCAGCCGCTCGAACAACTTTTCCGCCTCAGGCTCCACGAGCTGGTCACGATTGGCGTTGTAGACGTACGACTCCCTCGGGACCGTAAGGAATTGCACACGTTCGGTAGGGATGTCGCGCAGCCCGCGCACAAGCTCGTACAAACCACGCAAGCTCGCCAGATCAGGGTCCGTCGTCAGCGAAGAAGTGGCCGCGTCGAGGACCGGATAGAGCTTCACCGGATTCAGCAGTACGTCGTTGCTCTGCACCTTGTTGACCAACGCCCCCAGGAACCGCTGCTGGCGGTCCATCCGGTCGGTGTCGCTGCCGTTGCCCAGCGACTTGCGGGCCCGCACATATCCGAGCGCCTGCTCGCCGTCGAGCGTCACCCGCCCCGCCGGCAGCCTCAGCTTGGCGGCCTTGTCCCGGATCGGCTCGGCCAGACACACCTCGACGCCGTCGACCGCGTCGACCATGTCCTTGAACCCGTGGAAGTCGACGACGATGTGATGGTCGACACGGATGTTCGTCAGCCGCTCCACGGTCCGGATCGTGCAGGCCGACCCCCCGACCTGGAACGCGTAGTTGAACATCGTGAACATGGGCTCGCTCCGGCTGCCGTCGGGCCGTCGGCAACTCGGCACGTCCACCATCAGATCCCGCGGCAGCGACACCGCGGTGGCACTGCCGCGCCCCGCGGCCAGATGCAACAGGATCGTGGTGTCGGACCGCTCGGTGCCCGAATCCCGCCCGTAGCGCCGGTTCTCGTCCCCGGACCGCGAGTCCGACCCGATCACCAGAATGTTCTGCGCCCCCCGCACCAGCGAGGTCGGCCGCTCCCCCTCGTACCGCGCCAGCTCGGCCGCCGCCGCCTCGTCCGACGTGATGTTCCCGTCCAGCTTCGCGTAGACGGCCCACCCGGCCCCGCCGGCCGCGAGGAGGACGACCACGACCGCGCCCCCGGCCCACCGCAGCCACCGCCGCCGACGCCGCCGCACCAGCCCCGCACCGGTCGCCGAGGCCCCCATCCCCGGCCCGAACGCGCGGAAGGGCGTGGAGGGCGCGCCTGCGGTGTCGGTCACGTCGGCATCCACCCCTCATGGCGTACGAGCGTGTCGTGCAGCTGCCTCTACGACCATGGCGTGGATGGAGGGTCGGGGTGTGGGTGGAGGGGGCTGAACGGGTGACGGGCGGTGAGCCGGGGCGAGGGGAGCTTCTTGTCCCACCGAGTCGGGCGGTGGGCGGGCGTAGGACGGGGGTCTGGGTGGCGGAGTCCCCAGGGGGCGGTCACCTCTCGACGGACCGAGTCGGGCGTCAGGGTGGGCGTAGGTCTAGGTCTGGGGGCGGGGAACCCCCAGGAACGCCCGCACCGATGCCGGGTGCACGAGGAGCAGGCGGCGCCTACCGAGCCGTAGCCGTGACCCGCTCACTCTCGATCCGCTTCGCCAACGCCTCCTCGCCCAGCTGGTCAAGATTCCGGCACAGCACCACGGACCCCCCGGTCGCCAGCGGCCCGTACAACCCCGCGTTCAACCCCTCCCACGTGTCGTACGACAGCCCGGACAGCAGCCGGGACGCGGGCCCCATGAGCCCCACCCCCGTCGCCTCCGCGCGCGCCCGCTCGACGACCTCCGCCGCGCTGAACCCCCGCCCGGCCGCGATCAGCGCCGGATCCTCGGGGTCCACCGGCGCGAACGGCACGAACCGGTCCCCCTGACCCGGCACCTCGACGGCATAGTCGGCGAAGCCGGCCGGCGGCTGCGGAAACCGCCCGCCGAGTGGCCGCAGGGCGAGCGCGATCCGCTCCCCGGGGCACGCCCGCGCCGCCTCAAGGGAATCCGGCCCGCTCACCACCACGTCGGCCGCCGCCGGATCGCCGCCCATGTCGGCGATCGCGCCCACCGACGAACACGCCAGCAGCCACACCGCCGTCTGCCAGTGTGCGGGCAGCAGCAGCGCGACCCGGTCACCGGGCCCCGCGGCGAGATCGCCCTGGAGGAGGTTCGAGGTCTTGGCCACCCAATTGGCGAAGGTGGCCACGGACAATTCGACGCGTTCGCCCGTGGCATCGTCGTAGAAGGTCACCAGGGGGCGGCCGGGATCCGCGGCGAGCGCGGAACGCAGCAGGTCGGCAGGGGTGCGATCGGTGGCGTTCACCCGAAGAAGCGTACGCGGGTGCCAGGTCGCGCACCGGCCGGTGGGGCCGCGGATAGCCGTCGGTTCGCCACCGGTTCGGCGCAACGCGGCCCGACGGTCCGTCAATTCCCCGATGGACAGATATATGTGACTATGTCCAAGATCAGGGGCATGCGTGGATTCCTTGCTTCCTCGATCGGTGTCACTTGCGCGGCCGCCTTGGCCCTTACGCTGACCCCGCCCGCGGCCGCGGCGACCCTGCCGGCCACGGCGACCGGGCTGTCGGCGAGATCCCCGGTGGTGAGTGCGCGGGCGGTGGGTGCGCGGGCGGTGGGCGCGTCGGCAGTGAGCGCGCGGACCCTGAGCGCGCCGGCGATGGGCGCGCCGGCGATGGGCGCGCCGGCCAAGGCGGCCGCGAGACCGGCGCCGACCGCGGAGGCGCCCGGCAGCACCCAGTCGCTGCCCCTCGCGCCCCTCACCTCCCGCGACCGAACCCTCGCCCCGAACGCCGAACAGGGCCTGTCCCGGCAGGACGTACGGCACTTCTCGCTCGTCGGCGTGATCTGGGACAACCCGAACGCCGAACTCCACGGCCGCGTCCAGATCCGCACCCGCGCGGCCGACACCGGCACCTGGTCCGGCTGGCAGGACGTCGAGACCCACAACGCCGACCACGCGGCCGACCCGGACACCGCCGAGCGAACCTCCGGCCGAGTACACGGCGCGACGGCACCGCTGTGGGTGGGCGACTCGGACGGCGTGGAGGTACGGGTCCGCGCGGACGCCGATACCCACGCCGACCGCGTCGAGGAGACCGCCCGCGGCCCCCGTACGGTAGGGGCCGGCTCCCCGCTCCCCTCCGGCATGCGCCTCGAACTGGTCGACCCGGGCGCCCCGTCTCAGGAAGGTTTGGACGTCGCCCCGGGCGCCCCGCCCCAGGATGGTCCGGACATCGCCCCCGGCGCTCCCCGTGCCCGGGCTCTGACCGCCGAACCGGTCGAAGCTCTCGCCGCCGTGCGCGCGTCCGCGGCCAACGCCGGCCTCGCTCCCCTCGGCGCCACCGAGATCCCGGAACTCAGCCGGAGCGACACCGAACGGGAGCTGTTCGGCCTCAGGGCCGCCGAGCTGACGCGGGAGCAGCGGGTGACGCCGAAGATCGGCCCGCGTCCGCGGATCATCACGCGGCGCGGCTGGGGCGCGGACGAGAAGCTGCGGGAGAGGGCGTTCGTCTACACGAACAAGGTCAAGGCGGCCTTCGTGCACCACACGGCAACCGGCAACGGGTACCGCTGCGCCCAGGCTCCCTCCGTCATTCGCGGTATCTACCGCTACCACGTCAAGAGCATGGGCTGGCGCGACATCGGCTACAACTTCCTCGTCGACAAGTGCGGAAACATCTACGAGGGGCGTGCGGGGGGCGTGGCGAAGCCGGTCCTGGGCGCCCACACGCTGGGTTTCAACACGAACAGCATGGGGATCGCCGTCCTCGGCAGCTACGGCGCCACCAAACCGTCCGCCGCCGCAGTAAGGGGCATCGCCCGGCTCACCGCATGGAAGCTCGGCCTGCACGGCGCCAATCCGCGCGGCAAGACATACCTGAAGTCCGGCGGTGGCAATCTGTACCGCAAGGGAAAGAACGTACGACTGAATGTGATCTCCGGTCACCGGGACGGCTTCCCAACGGCCTGCCCCGGCTGGCGGCTCTACAGCAAGCTCGGTAAGGCCCGCTCGACGGCGGCCCGCTACCAGGGCCGATAAGCCCGTAGCCGGGCTGAGGGAGCAGCCGTAGGACGACGCCGTAGGACGGCACATTCACCGCCGTCGGGGGGCAGAGGCGGAATGCCGCACGGCCGTCGAAGGCACCGCACAACGGTCTGCATACACTGGCCGGTCGAAAGACAGTTCGGCCGGTCCCGGCAGGAAGCAGAGACGCAGGTGACAGAAGCGATACTCCTGGTCGGCGGCAAGGGCACCCGGCTGCGCCCGCTCACGGTGCACACACCCAAGCCCATGGTCCGCGCGGCCGGGGTCCCGTTCCTCACGCACCAGTTGGCGAGAGCGAGAGCGGCGGGCGTCGACCACATCGTGCTCGCCACCTCCTACCTGGCCGAGGTCTTCGAACCGTACTTCGGCGACGGCTCCGCCCTCGGACTCCACATCGAGTACGTCACCGAGGACGAGCCCCTCGGCACGGGCGGCGCGATCCGCAACGTCGCCTCCCGCCTGCACTCCGCCCCCGAAGACCCGGTCCTCGTCTTCAACGGCGACATCCTGACCGGCCTGGACATCAGGGCGCTGGTCGAGACCCACGAGCGGACGGCCGCGGACGTCTCCCTCCACCTGACGCAGGTCACCGATCCGCGCGCCTACGGCCTGGTCCCCACGGACGAGACGGGCAAGGTCCTGGCGTTCCTGGAGAAACCGCAGACGCCCGAGGAGATCGTCACCGACCAGATCAACGCGGGGGCGTACGTCTTCCGCCGCTCGGTCATCGACACGATCCCGCAGGGCCGCCCGGTCTCCGTCGAGCGCGAGACCTTCCCCGACCTCCTGGCGGCAGGAGCCCACCTCCAGGGCATGGTCGACTCGACGTACTGGCTGGACCTCGGCACCCCGGCCGCGTTCGTCCGCGGCTCCGCCGACCTCGTCCTCGGCCGCGCCCCGTCCCCTGCGATCCCCGGCCGCTGCGGCGACCGCCTCGTCCTGCCCACGGCACGGGTCGCCCCCGACGCGAAACTCACCGGCGGCACGGTGGTCGGCGAGGGCGCCTTCGTCGCCGAGGGCGCCCGCGTCTTCGGCAGCACGATCCTCCCCGGCGCCGTCATAGAACCCGGCGCCGTCATCACGGACTCCCTCATCGGCACCCGGGCCCGCGTCGGCGAACGCTCCGTCCTCACCGGCACGGTCATCGGCGACGGCGCCGTCATCGGCCCCGACAACGAACTCCGCGACGGCATCCGCATCTGGTGCGACGCCCGAATCCCAGCGGGAGCGGTCCGCTTCTCCTCGGACCAGTAGGGGCGAGGAGTTCGCTGAACGGCCGAGCTGCATGAGTCAGGAATCCCCCTCGCCTGCCGGGGGGAGGGATCAAAACCGCCCGATGTCCCACTGGGGCATCCGGGGTGCTCGCCGAGGCGGCGTGCGCCCGCCTAGCAGGATCAGCCGGGCAGCCCTATGGCGCTGCCCGGCATAGGGCTCCAGCAGCTCCAGCATCACGGAGTCATCCGCGTCCCGGTCCCCGGCCAGCGCCCACCCCACGATCCCCGGCAGATGCAGATCCCCCACCGTCACCGCATCCGCCGCCCCATGACTCCGCTGCACAACCTCCGCCGAAGTCCATGGCCCCACCCCCGGCACAACCTCCAACCGAGCCTGCGCCTGAGCCGGAGTCATCCGTACCGCTTCCTCCATCCGCCCCGCCACCCGAACGGCCCGCAGAATCGTCGACGCCCGCTTGTTGTCGACCCCCGCCCGATGCCACTCCCACGACGGAATCAACGCCCACGTACGAGGCGCCGGCATCACCCACAGCCGCCCACCCGCCGCAGGCCCCGGCGCCGGCTCCCCGAACTTCCGCACCAGCGAGCGCCACGCCCGGTACGCCTCATCGGTCGTGACCTTCTGCTCCAGAATCGACGGGATCAACGACTCCAGCACCAGCCCGGTCCGCGTCAACCGCAACCCCGGCCGCCGATGCCACGCCCTCGCCACCACTCGGTGCCGCGGAGCGAACACGGTCGGATCGTCGTCGGCCCCCAACATCGCCGGCAACCGCTCCAGCAGCCACTCGGCCCCCGGCCCCCACGCCTCCCCGCGCACCGCACCACCCACCGCGGCGACCCGCAGGGTCCCCGGCCCGGCAGGCGTAAGACTGGCCCGCCACACGGACCCGTCCGGCATCGCCCGGAACGTCGGATCCCCGGGTCCCCGCCGCAGCGGCCCGAGCACCAGCCCGAGGTCGAGCGGTCCGTCCGGCACGTACGTCCGCACGAGCCCCGGTGCCTCGGTCTGCCGCGGCACACCGCGCGCCGCGGGCACGCCGACCTCCCCACCGCGCACAGTCGTACGCGTGGGCCGAGGAGCGAAACGTCCTGCCACGAATGAAGTCCCGGGGAAGTCGGAGGTGTCCTGGCTGCCCTACGAGACTAGGCGGCCGTACGACGCCACAGCGTCCGTATGACCAGGCTCACCGCACCTCGAGTCGGCTCACCGCACTGCGACCAGGCTCACCGCACCTCGATGAACGCCCCGGCCTCCCGCTCCGGCCGAGCCCGGGGCTCCTCCGCCGGTTGCCCCACCGCGACGGCCCCCATCGGATCCCACCCCTCCGGCAGCCCCAGCACCTCCCGCACGACGTCCGGGCAGAACATCGTGGACGACACCCACGCCGACCCGAGCCGCTCCCCGGCCAGCGCGACCAGGAAGTTCTGCACGCCGGCCCCCGCGGCGACCACGAACATCTCCCGCTCGGCGGCGTCCCGCCGCGGATCGCCGTACGTGTGCGACCCGTCCATCACGAGGCACGGCACCACGAGATACGGCGCGTTCCGCAGCACATCTCCCCGGCGCACCCGCTTGCCGATCGACGCCTCGCTCTTCCCGTCCCGCCGCAGATCCGCGACCCAGGCGTCGCGCATGGCGTCCAGCAACTCGGTCCGGGCGGCCTGCGACTCCAGCAGCACGAACCGCCAGGGCGTCGTGTGGTGCGGCGCCGGCGCCGTGACCGCCGCGGCCACGGCCCGTCGTACGGCTCCCGGGTCGACGGGCTCGTCGGTGAAGGCCCGTACGGTACGGCGCTGGGTGACCGCTTCCCGTACCGCCTCCGAGGTCCCCAGCCGGAACATGTCGTCGCGCGCGCCGCGCACCATGGCCCGTGCCCCCTCCCCGTGATCGTCGGCCACCACGTGCGACAGCCCGCGCACCACGGCGACGGGCAGCCCGGCGGCCTTGCCCTTGACGAGATCACCGGCCGCGGCCAGTTCGTCCGCCGTCGCGACGACCGTCGCGCTGAGCGGATTGCCGTACGCGTCCGTGCCCCCGCGCAGATCGTCGAGCACGCGCACGCCGGCGGCGCCGATCGCGACATCGGTAAGGCCCGTGCGCCACGGCCGTCCGAAGGTGTCCGTCACGACGACCCCGACGTCGACCCCGAGGGCGTCCCGCAGCCCCTCCCGGATCGCCCGCGCGGACGCGTCCGGATCCTCCGGCAACAACAGCACGGTCCCCGAAGGGGTGTTGGAGGCATCGACCCCGGCGGCGGCCATCACGAGCCCCTGCCGGTTCTCCACGATCCGCAGCGCTCCGCGTCTGGCCACTACCCGCACGGTCTCGGCGTCGATCGCGGCCTCCCGGTCGACCGCCTCGACGATCCGTCCCTCCGCCTTGGACACGATCTTGGAGGTGACGAGCAGCACGTCCCCGTCCACCAGATCCGGCTCCGCGGCGGCGATCAGCTTGCCGAGATCGTCCCCCTGCCGCACCTCGGGCAGCCCGGGCACGGCCCAGACCCGATAACCGTCGACAGGTACGCCGCTCAAACCGCCCGCCGGGCCGTCGCCACCGTCGGTCGTGGCCGCCCCGCCCGGTGCCCCCTCATGCGCCTCGCCGCTCAAACCGCCCGCACCTCCTCGGCCAGCACCAGCGCCTCACGCGCCATCTGCGCGGACGCGTCCACGTCGGTCATCATCAGCGGCACGGCCCGGCACAGGATCCCGGCGGCCTTCACCCGGTCCACCACGCCCGCGTCCACGGTGTCGACCAGCCAGCCGTCCAGCAGCCCCGAGCCGTAGTGCTCGGCGACCGCCGCGGCCGTCGACTCCACGCCCACCGCCGCGAGCACCTTGTCGGCCATCCCGCGCACGGGCGCGTCCCCGACGATGGGGGACAGCCCCACCACCGGCACCCCGGCGTCGGCGATCGCCTCCCGGATGCCGGGCACGGCGAGGATGGTGCCGATGGAGACGACCGGGTTGGACGGCGGGAACAGCACCACGTCCGCCTCGGCGATCGCCTCCAGCACACCCGGCGCCGGCTTCGACTGCTCCGCGCCCACCGGCACGATCGCCTCGGCCGGCACGGAAGCCCGCAGCCGCACCCAGTACTCCTGGAAGTGGACGGCCTTGCGTTCCCCGTCGACCTCGACGGCGACATGCGTCTCGACCCGGTCGTCGGTCATGGGGATCAGTCGCACTCCCGGCTTCCACCGGTCGCACAGCGCCTCGGTCACCGCACTCAGCGGATACCCGGCGCCGATCATCTGCGTCCGCACGATGTGCGTGGCGAAGTCCCGGTCGCCGAGCCCGAACCACTCGGGCCCGACGCCGTACGCCGCGAGCTCCTCCTTGAGGTGGAAGGTCTCGTCGGTCCGCCCCCAGCCCTGCTCCTCGTTGATGCCGCCGCCGAGCGTGTACATCACCGTGTCGAGGTCCGGGCAGACCTTCAGCCCGAAGAGGTGGATGTCGTCCCCGGTGTTGCCGATGACCGTGACGTCCGCGTCCGGCGCGGCCCGCTTCAGACCACGCAGGAACCGGGCACCACCGATGCCGCCTGCCAGAACCACAATGCGCATGGAGCAAGTCTTGCAGGCGGGTACGACATCGCGTCAGGCGGTTACGGCGACGTACCGCCTCGTCGTGCGTCAGGCGGTCACGACGACGTTCGCCTCGTCCGCCTCGTCCGTGCGTCAGGCGGTTACGACGTCCACGTCGTCGTACGTCGCCGGGGCCGAGCACTGGGGCGCGTGCATCTGCATCTCGGTCAGGCCCGGGTAGTAGACGTGCAGGCTTATCGCCGGCTCGAGCGTGTCGTTGACCACTTCGTGCACGTACCCCGGCGCGAACACCCGCTGCGCCCCGGCCGCCAACGCGCGCGTGCCCCGCTCGGTGCGCTCGGTCAGGGTGCCGTCGAGCACGGTGAGGACGCCGGAGGAGCGGCCGTGGTCGTGCAGTCCGCTGCCCTGTCCGGGCACCCAGGACAGCAGCCACACCTCGTAGCCGGGGCCGGTGCGCAGCCGGTGGTACCAGCGGGTGGTGGCGTCGTACCGGACGAGGTGCTCCCACTGGGCGCGGTCGGCGGCGATGGAGCGGGACAGCCCGACGAACTCGGCGACGGTGGCCGGGTGCTCGCGCGCGGGCTGGAGCAGGTGCGGGACTTCGAGGATGTCGCCGGCGATCTGGAGGTCGCTGTCGCTGTTCATGGAGTGCGGTGGTTCCTCGGCGGAGAGTGGGGGATGGCTGGGTGTCACGTACCGTCCGCCCGGGTCGCGGGGAGACAGAGGTGCCCTGGTCCGGGCGTGGGGAACAAGCAGCCGAGTCTCGATGGACTCAGAGGCAGCCGGAGCGCGCCTGGCTCAACAGCTGGAACAGCAACAACAGCTACAGCGAGCGTGGGCAGCACCGGGGGACCCGGCGGAGCGGGTCGAGGTGAGTGCCAAGTTCGCGAGCATGCCCACAAGGACAGCGGTTCACACCATCACTGTCAACTCGACGCCCGGTATGTGGGACATGTTTCACCTCATCCGGTTCATCTCCAAGGTGAAAGGTTTGTTCATGCGCCCACCGGGACACATGGCGCAGAACCAGGCGCACGAGCCTCGGAACGAGATCGAACTCCTGGGCGTCCTTCTCCGTACAGGCCCCAAGGCGCGGTGCGGGAGCGGAGTCCCTCAAGGGTCTCATCTGCCTGTCAAGGTTTATGCCGATTTGAACACTTTCTGCTAGGCCTTGGTTCCGCAGAGTGAATAAGGGGCCCAATAGCAGATCTCGGCTTGACTCGCCCGGAGCAGCACACTTGTAATTTCACTCGTGTCGTTCAGCCGAAATCGGTACGGCTACATCACGGGGACGCGAAAGACAGACGAGGGGCGCACATGACCGAGACGGTGCAGCAACTGCTGGTCGACGACGCGGACGAGGAACTCGGCTGGCAGGAGCGCGCGCTGTGCGCCCAGACCGACCCCGAGTCCTTCTTCCCCGAGAAGGGCGGCTCCACCCGCGAGGCCAAGAAGGTCTGCCTCGCCTGTGAGGTCCGCTCCGAGTGCCTGGAGTACGCCCTCGCCAACGACGAACGCTTCGGTATCTGGGGCGGTCTGTCCGAGCGCGAGCGCCGCAGACTGAAGAAGGCCGCGGTCTGAGCCGAGGGAGCATGCCTCGAGTCCGCACACACATACGTCACGAGCGGCCCGTCGCAGGTGGGTTATCCACAGGCGGCGGGCCGTCGCCATGCCCAGCCGATAGTGTGGGCGCTCGTCCGAGACGCCCCGCTGCCCCCTCGGGGCACAGGCGTCCACCGCAGTCCACCGAACCGGGGCCCGTACCTCGATGTCCGTGCACAGCCACACGGCAGCCCAGCAAGACACCGCTGCCACACCTGAGTTTCCGCGTCATGTGGTGACCGCGGTCCTCGTCTCCCACGACGGCGCCCGCTGGCTGCCCGACGCGCTCGCCGGGCTGCTCGGCCAGGAGCGCCCCGTCCAGTTCGCCATGGGCGCCGACACCGGCAGCGCGGACGACTCCGCCCAGCTGGTCACCCATGCCCTCGGCGCCGACCGCGTGCTGCACCTCGCCCGGCGCACCGGCTTCGGCCAGGCCGTCGAGGAGGCTGGCCGCATGGCTCCCGTCCTCACCCCGGACGACCTGCCGTACTTGAAGCGGCCCAGCGGCTGGGACCCCGTCACGCGTACCTGGCGCGACGACGCCTACGACCTACCGGAGCTCCCGCACGGAGATCCGGTGCAGTGGCTGTGGCTGCTGCACGACGACTGCGCCCCCGAACCCGACGCCCTGGCCCAGTTGCTGCGGGTCGTGGACACCGAGTACGAACTGGGCCGGGACGACGTGGCCGTCGTGGGCCCCAAGCTCCGCGGCTGGTACGACCGCCGGCAGCTGCTGGAGGTCGGCGTCAGCATCGCCCACTCCGGCCGCCGCTGGACCGGCATCGACCGCCGCGAACAGGACCAGGGCCAGCACGACCACGTCCGGCCGGTGCTGTCCGTGTCCACCGCCGGCATGCTGATCCGACGCGACGTCTTCGAGCAGCTCGGCGGCTTCGACCGCCGCCTGCCCCTGATGCGCGACGACGTCGACCTGTGCTGGCGCGCGCACGCGGCCGGCTACCGCGTCCTGATCGCCCCGGAAGCCGTCGTACGACACGCCGAGGCGGCCTCGCGCGAGCGCCGCACCGTCGACTGCGCGGGCCGCACCACCGCCTCCCCGCACAAGGTCGACAAGGCCGGCGCCGTCTACACGCTGCTCGTCAATACGCGTACGGCCGTGCTGCCCTGGGTCCTGGTGCGCCTCGTCCTCGGCACCCTCCTGCGGACTGTTGCCTACCTCGTCGGCAAGGTCCCCGGACAGGCCGTCGACGAGATCCGCGGCCTGCTGGGCACCCTGCTGCGGCCCGAGCGGATCCTCGCCGGGCGCCGCAGGCGCGGCCGTCCTGTCGTCGACAAGGACGAGCTGCGGCCGCTGTTCCCGCCGCCGGGCGCGACCGTCCGCGCCACGGTCGAGCAGGCCGCCGGCAGCCTCTTCGGCAGCTCCGACCCCGAGGCGACCTCGGGGGCGGGCCGGCACGGCGGCGCGGTCGAGTCCGGGCCCGGCGGCGACGACGCCGACTTCCTGGAGGTCGAGCAGTTCGTCCGCATCAAGCGCATCGCCCGCAAGCCCGGCCCGGTGCTCTTCCTGGTGTTGCTGCTGGTCTCCCTGGTCGCGTGCCGCGCCCTCCTCGGCGGCGGCGCGCTCGCGGGCGGCGCCCTGCTGCCCGCCCCGGCCGACTCGAGCGAGCTGTGGTCGCGCTACCTGGACGCCTGGCACGCGGTGGGCGCCGGAGGCACCCCGTCCGCCCCGCCGTACCTCGCGCTCGTCGCGATGTTCGCGTCCGTGCTGTTCGGCTCGACCGGCCTCGCGGTGACCGTCCTGATGGTCTGCTCGGTGCCGCTGGCCGGATTCGCCGCCTACTTCGCCTCCCGCCCACTCGTGGAGTCGCGCCTCCTGCGCGCGTGGGCGGCCGTCGTCTACGCCTTCCTGCCCGCCGCCACCGGCGCCCTCGCCGGCGGCCGCATCGGCACCGCCGTCCTGGCCATCCTGCTGCCGCTCATGGCGCGCGCGGGCGTCGCGGCCAGCGGCCTGGCGCACAGCTCCGGCGCGCGTGGCAGCTGGCGCGCCACCTGGGCGTACGCCCTGCTGCTGACCGTCACCACGGCATTCACGCCGATCGTGTGGCCCATCGCGCTCATCCTCGGCATCGGCCTGCTGGCCGTGCGCCGCGCCGAGATCACCGCCTACGGCCTGCGCTTCCTGGCCCAGCTCGGCACGCCCCTGCTGATCCTCGCCCCGTGGTCGCTGTCCCTCCTCCCCTTCGGCTTCTTCCAGGAAGCCGGCCTGGAGTACGGCGCCTCGACGGCCTCCGCCCTCGACCTGCTCGGCATCAGCCCCGGCGGTCCCGGCACGGTCAGCGGGCTGATGCTCATCGGCGTCGTCCTGGCCGCACTGGCCGCGCTGCTGCGCTCCGAGCGACAGTTCGGGGTCTGGACGGCCTGGGCCGCCGCGCTGGTGGGCCTCGTCTTCGCCGTCCTGTCCAACGCCTCCACCTGGGCAGGCCCCGCGACCCTCGTGTACGGCCTCGGCCTCCTCTCCGCCGCCGTCCTGGGCGCCGACGGGGCACGCGCGCGTGTGGCCGAACAGAGCTTCGGCTGGCGCCAGCCGGTGGCCGCCCTGATCGCCTTCGCCTCGGCCGCGGGCCCGCTGCTCGTCGCCGCAGGCTGGATGATCGGTGGCGCCGACGGCCCGTTGGAGCGCCGCGACCCGGTGCAGGTGCCCGCGTTCGTCGCCGAGGAGAGCGGCACCCGCGACCAGGCCCGCACCCTCGTCCTCGACAGCGACTCCGCCGCCCATGTCGGCTACATGCTGGTGCGCGGCTCCGGCGCCCGCCTCGGGGACGCCGAACTGACCGCGGCCGACGGCGAGAACAGCAGCCTCGACAAGATCGTCGCCAACCTCGTGGCCGGCTCCGGCGCCGATCAGGCCGACCAGCTCGGCAAGTTCGCCGTGCGTTATGTCCTCGTCCACAAGGGCGCGCCCCGCGAGGTGACTCGCGTCCTGGACGCCACACCCGGCCTGTCCCGGCTCAGCCAGCAGGACGGCAGCGGCCTGTGGCGGGTCGACCAGGAGGTCGCGCGCGCCACGATCGTCCCCACGTCGGGTGATCCGCAGCCCGTCGCCGCCGGCCCCGTCGAGATCCACACCACGATCCCCTCCGGCGCCGACGGCCGCGTCCTGCGTCTCGCCGACACCGCCACCGAGGGCTGGACGGCCACCCTGGAGGGCACGCCACTCACCCGCACCACGCTCGACGGCTGGGCCCAGGGCTTCCGACTCCCCGCCTCCGGCGGGAAACTGGACGTCACCTTCGACGACCCGATCACCCACACCGCCTGGCTGTGGACCCAGGGCGCCCTCGCCCTCGTACTGGTCGTCCTCGCCCTGCCCGGCCGCCGCCGGGACATCGACGACGACCTCCCCGAGGAGCCGGCCGTCCCCGCCCAGGCCGTCGCCGGCGAGGGCCGCCGCGCGCGCCGCCTGCGCGCCCAGGCCGAAGCCGAAGAAGGCGGTCGGCCCGACGAGTTCACGCCTCCTCCTCCGAATGAGGCCCCCGCCGCGGTCCCGCAGCAGCAGTCCTACGGTCAGTGGGACACCCCGAGCTACGCGGGCACCGAGTACGGCGCCGACTACGGCGAGCAGTACCAAGGCGCCCAACAGCAGTACCCGGCAGGCGGATACGACCAGCAGCCCTACCAGGCGGACCCGTACCAGGGCGGCCAGTACGACCCGTACGCGCACGGCGGCCGGCCCCAACAGGCGCCCTACGACCAGGGATACGGCGGGCAGTACGACCAGCAGGGCTACGACCCGGCGTACGACCCGAACGCGCCGCAATCGCACGGCGACGGCAGTGAGCGCCCCGACGGGAGTCAGCAGTGAACCGCACCACCCTGTCCCTGATCGCCGGCACCGCCGCGCTCGCCGCAATCACCGGGTTCGCCACACTCACCACACCGGACGCCGCCGGCAAGGACACCGCCGAGGCGGCCGCAGTACTGCCCGTGGAGCGCACCAGCCTGCTGTGCCCGGCGCCCAGCATCTCCGACCTCGCGGACACGTCGTACACGTCGTACACGCCTGTCACGAAGGGCGCGGAGAACGACGGCAAGGCCGAACTCCGGCCCGCCACGGACCATTCGGCGCAGGGCAAAGGGAAGAAGAAGGCCGACAAGCCGGTCCTGACGCCGAAGGAGCCCGGCACCCCGGTCACCGGGGACGCCTCGGGCGGCAACTCGCCCGCGCTCGTCGGCACCGCCGAGGGCAGGTTCGCGCCCGGCTGGACGGTCCAGGAGACCACCGAGGTCGCCGCGGGCACCGGCCGCGGTCTCCAGGGCGTCAACTGCACCGCACCGGACACGGAGTTCTGGTTCCCGGGCGCCAGCACGGCCGCCGACCGCACCGACTACGTGCACCTGACCAACCCGGACGACTCCGCGGCCGTCGTCGACATCGAGCTCTACGGCAAGGACGGCGCCCTGGACTCCACGGTGGGGGAGGGCCTCACGGTCCAGCCGCACTCCAGCGAGCCGGTGCTGCTGTCCACGCTCACGGACGAGAAGCAGGAGAACCTCACCGTCCATGTGAACGTCCGCAGTGGGCGCCTGGGCGCCGCCGTACAGGCCCTGGACGACAAGCTCGGCGGCGACTGGCTGGCCGCGTCCACCGACCCCACGGGCAGCCTCGTCCTGCCGGGCATCCCCAAGGACGCCACCGCGGTGCGGCTGGTCGCCTTCACACCCGGCGACTCCGACGCCGACCTGAAGGTGCGGCTCTCCTCGCCGACCGGCGAGATCACGCCGGCCGGCAACGAGACACTGCACGTCAAGGCGGGCATGACCACCGCGGTCGACCTCGGTGACCTGACCCGTGGCGAGGCCGGCTCCCTGATCCTGACCCCCACCGACCAGTCCGTGCCGGTGGTCGCCGCCCTGCGGGTCGTACGCGGCAAGGGGGCGAAACAGGAGACGGCGTTCATCCCGGCCACCCGCCCGGTCGGCACGCGCGCGACGTCCGCCGACAACAGCGCCAAGGGCACCACCCTCTCCCTGGTGGCACCCGTCGGGGCCGCGAAGGTCAAGGTCACCGCGTCGGCGGGCAGCGACGGCGGTACGGCCGTCTCGAAGACGTACACGATCAAGGCAGGCACGACCGAGAACGTCGAGGCCCCGACCCCGAGCGGCCTGAAGGGCACGTACGCCCTGACCGTCGAGCCGATCTCCGGCGGCCCGGTCTACGCGTCGCGGACCCTGACGGCCACGGAGGAGGGCGTCCGGGGCTTCACCATCCAGACGCTCCCGGACGACCGGGGAACCGTGGCGGTACCGGAGGCGGACCAGGACCTGTCGGTATTGCAGAAATAGGCGGGGGCGGGCCGCGCGATCCGCGGGCGGTTCAATCCTCGCCGTACCGCGGATCCACCGTCTCGGGAGTCAGCCCCAGCAACTCGGCGACCTGCTCCACCACGATCTCGTGCACGAGGGCGGCCCGCTCGTCCCGCCCTTTCGTGCGGATCTCCACCGGCCGCCGGTAGACGATCACCCGGGCCGGCCGCCCCTCCCGAGAGGGAATCGTGCCGCCCATCGGAACCGCCTCGTCGTTCCAGGCCTCCCCGGGCGCGTCCAGCCGCGGCACCTCGAGCACCAGGAAGTCGATGTCGGCCAGCTGCGGCCACCGCCGCTCCAGACGCTCGACGGAGTCCTGCACCAGGTCCGCGAACGCCTCGGCACGGCTGGCCGCGAGCGGCACCTGCGGCGGTGCGATCGGCCCGCGCATGCCCCGACCGTGGCGATCACGACGGCGGGGCCCGGGTCCGGCGGAACGGGGCGGTACGGGGTTGTCCATCACTGGTGAAGAGTAGTCCCCGCCCGGGCCGCGTGCCCGGCGCCCACGCGGCGGCAGGGACCGCTCCCGCCCATCCCCCACGGCATGTCGGCAGTTGACCATTCCAGCCAAGGTTGGGCTCGATTCCATGGCTCTTCAAGACCGTCGATCTCAAGGCAATTGACGTGGTTTGTGCCGAGTGGTGACCGGTTTCAGAACCGTTCGACCCCTCGGCCTCATGTGTCCGTGCAGGTCAGCGGGGTGTGGCCGGAGGGGCGTGTGGGGCGTTTCACATGACGACACGGTGGAGTGGCCTCGGGGAGAGTCGTCGCGGCCCGCTCAAGAGTGCGGTACCGTCCAACGTCGTGAGCCCTGTACGTCGTTGTTCGCGCACTGCTTGCGGCCGTCCCGCCGTCGCGACGCTGACGTACGTCTACGCCGACTCGACCGCGGTCCTCGGCCCGCTCGCCACCTACGCCGAACCCCATTGCTACGACCTGTGCGCCGAGCACTCCGAGCGCCTCACCGCCCCGCGTGGCTGGGAGGTCGTCCGCCTCCTCGACGGCTCGGCTCCGGCCCGGCCCAGCGGCGACGATCTGGAAGCGCTTGCCAACGCCGTGCGCGAGGCGGCCCGTCCGCAGGAGCGGGCGGCCGGGGCCGGTGGCGGCGGGAGTCGAGGGGCGGACCCCATGGAGGTCGCGCGCCGCGGCCATCTCCGGGTGCTGCGCTCCCCGGACAACTGACCTGCTCGGCCCCCTTCTTGAGAGCGTGATCCCGCCGCGGAACCTCGACGTCGCCTGCGCGGCCGTGGGCCTCGGCGGCCGCGCAGGGGACCTGCTGCGCAAGATGCCGCCCTGACGGCGCTGTTCCGCTTCTGACCTGAGGTAACGGCTGGGAGTCCACTCGGCTACCGCAGACCGCATGGTCAGTGAGTGCGGGTAGTTTGTGGTGACCAGAGGACTTTCAGAAGGGGTGGCCGTGGCCGCTGATCTCTCCCAGCTCGTGAAGGCGTACGACGTACGCGGGGTTGTTCCGGACCAGTGGGACGAGCCCCTCGCCGAGCTTTTCGGGGCCGCGTTCGTCCGGGTGACCGGCGCGAGCGCGATCGTGATCGGGCACGACATGCGGCCCTCGTCGCCCGGACTGTCGGCCGCCTTCGCACGCGGAGCCGCAGCCCGCGGTGTGGACGTCACCGAGATCGGCCTGTGCTCGACCGACCAGCTGTACTACGCCTCCGGCGCGCTGAACCTGCCCGGCGCGATGTTCACGGCCTCGCACAACCCGGCCCAGTACAACGGCATAAAGATGTGCCGAGCGGGCGCGGCCCCGGTCGGCCAGGACACGGGCCTCGCCGAGGTCCGCGCGCTGGTCGAGGGATGGAGCGAGACGGGCGCCCCGGCCCCCGCGGCCACGACGGGCACGATCACCCGGCGCGACACGCTGACGGACTACGCGGCCCACCTCCGCGCCCTCGTCGACCTGACCTCCATTCGCCCCCTGAAGGTCGTCGTCGACGCGGGCAACGGCATGGGCGGCCACACCGTCCCCACGGTCTTCGAGGGCCTGCCCCTGGACCTCGTGCCCATGTACTTCGAGCTGGACGGCACCTTCCCCAACCACGAGGCCAACCCCCTCGACCCGGCCAACATCGTGGACCTCCAAAGGCGTGTCCGCGAGGAGGGCGCCGACCTCGGCCTGGCCTTCGACGGGGACGCCGACCGCTGCTTCGTCGTCGACGAGCAGGGCGACCCGGTCTCCCCGTCCGCGATCACCGCCCTGGTGGCCTCCCGCGAACTCGCCAGGCACGGCGGCAAGGGCATCGTCATCCACAACCTGATCACGTCCTGGTCGGTGCCGGAGGTCGTCAAGGAGAACGGGGGCACGCCGGTACGCACGCGCGTGGGCCACTCCTTCATCAAGGCCGAGATGGCCAGGACCGGCGCGATCTTCGGCGGCGAACACTCCGCGCACTACTACTTCGCGGACTTCTGGAACGCCGACACCGGCATGCTCGCCGCCCTGCACGTCCTCGCCGCCCTCGGTGGCCAGGACGGCACTCTCTCCGCGCTGGTCGCCCAGTACGACCGCTACGCCGCCTCCGGCGAGATCAACTCCACGGTCGACGACCAGGCCGGCCGCCTGGCAGCCATCAAGGCCGCGTACGAGGGCCAGGAGGGCGTCACCCTGGACGAACTGGACGGCCTCACCATCGCCACCGCCGACTGGTGGTTCAACGTCCGCCCCTCCAACACCGAGCCACTGCTGCGCCTGAACGCCGAGGCGAGGGACAAGGCGATGGTGGCGAAGGTTCGGGACGAGGTATTGGGAATCATCCGGGCCTGAGGGCCGGTCCTTGCCGAACTGGCCGGTCTTTGCCGAAGCTCTCGACTGACCGAGACGGATGGTGGCTGGGCACAGGCCGGGTCCAGACAGGCCGGGTCCACGGAGCGGAGCCCCTGGCGGGAAGCCGGGGGCGCCGAACCTCGAACCCCAGCTCGTCCCGGTCCAACCCCCGCCACCCCACCCCTCCCGGCGGTAACCTGACCAGGCACATCCGCACAGGCACACGTACCAGCGCATTCTCGAAGGGACACACCCCATGCCGCTCGAAGCCGGCCTCCTGGAGATCCTCGCCTGCCCGGCCTGCCACGCCCCCCTCAAGGAGCAGGACACGGAGCTGATCTGCACCGGCCAGGACTGCGGCCTGGCGTACCCGGTCCGAGACGGCATCCCCGTCCTCCTCGTCGACGAGGCCCGCCGCCCCGCGTAAGCGACGACCTGGCGACCCGGAGACCCGCGAAACCGACGACCCGGCGACCGGAGGCTGCCCGCCCATGCTCGACGAATCGCTGCTCGACACCCCCGAGGCACTCTCGGAGGCCGACCACCGCGGTCTGCTCCGCGGCGCCGCCGAAGCAGGCGCCCGCGTCCGCACCGCCGCCCGCCACGCCGCCGAGGCCGGCGTGGGCGACCTCAAACCCGACGGCCGGCCCCGAGCCGTCCTCATCGCGGGCCCCGGCGCCGCCGCCACCCACGCCGCCGACCTCCTCGGCACGCTGGCCGGCGCCGGCAGCCCCGTCACCCGTCTGGCCCCCACCGGCGTCGCCCCCGCGGCGGGCGCCATGCGCTGGGAGCTGCCCGGCTGGGCCGGCTCCGTGGACCTGCTGCTGATCGCCACCCCCGACGGCAGCGAGCCGGGCCTGTCCCTGCTCGCCGAACAGGCCTACCGCCGCGGCTGCAGCCTCGTAGCCGTGGCCCCCTCCCACTCGCCGCTCGCCGAGGCGATCGACGGCGCCCACGGCCTCTTCGTACCGATGGCGATCGCCCCGTACGACCAGGACGAACCACTCGCCGCGTCCGCCCCCGGCGTGCTGTGGGCGCTGCTCACCCCGCTTCTCGCGCTCCTGGACCGTACCGGCCTGCTCGTCGCCCCGCCCGACGCCCTGGAGAAGGTCGCCGACCGCCTCGACCGGATCGCCGAGCGCTGCGGGCCCGCCATCGCGACCTACAGCAACGCGGCCAAGACCCTGGCCGCCGAGCTCGCCGACGCCCTCCCGATCATCTGGACCGAGGGCACCTCGGCGGGCCCCGCGGGCCGTCGGTTCGCCGCCGCACTCGCCGAGCTCTCCGGCGCCCCGGCCGTCGTCGCCGAACTGCCCGAGGCACTCGCCGCGCACAGCGCCCTGCTCGCCGGCCCGCTCGCCGCCAGCGCCGACCCGGAGGACTTCTTCCGCGACCGCGTCGAGGAACCGCCCGCCCTGCACGCGCGCGTGGTGCTGCTCCGCGACCGCCCGATCGGCGGCCTCACCGCCGCCCCCGCCGCCCGTGACCTGGCCCTCAGCCACGACACGCCGATCAGCGAACTGGAGCCGGAGCCCGGCGGCGAACTGGAGACCCTCGCGGAACTGATCGCCGTCACGGATTTCGCGGCCGTTTACCTGGCGCTCGCATCGAGGGCCTGATCTGGTCCCGCGCCTTTCCGACCGGAGCCCGCCGAGCAGCGTACGTACGGAGACAGAGACACAGCATGGACCGCCTCGACAACACCGTCCGCCCCTACGCCTGGGGATCCCCCACCGCCATCCCCGCACTGCTCGGCACCGAGCCGACCGGCGAACCACAGGCGGAGATGTGGATGGGCGCCCACCCCGGCGCGCCCTCGCGCACCGACCGCGGCACGCTCGTCGAGGTCATCGAGGCCGCCCCGGAACGGGAACTGGGCGAGAAGGCCGTAGCCAAGTTCGGCCCCCGGCTGCCCTTCCTCCTCAAGATCCTCGCCGCCGGCGCCCCGCTCTCCCTCCAGGTGCACCCCGACCTCGCCCAGGCGAAGGAGGGTTACGAGGACGAGGAGCGCCGCGGCATCCCCGTGGACGCCGGGCACCGCAACTACAAGGACGCCAACCACAAGCCCGAACTCATCTGCGCGCTCACCGAGTTCGACGGCCTGTGCGGCTTCCGTACCCCGGCACAGGCCGCCGACCTCCTCGACGCCCTCGGCGTCGACTCCCTCAAGCCCTACGTCGACCTCCTGCACGCCCAGCCGGAGGATGCCGCCCTTCGTGAGGTCCTCACCGCCGTCCTCACCGCCGACCGCGAGGAGATGGCCCGCACGGTCACCGAGGCCGCGGCCGCCTGCGCCCGCCTCGGCGGCGACCACGCGCCCTACGCGGACATCGCCCACCACTACCCGGGCGACCCCGGCGTCATCGCCGCGATGCTCCTCAACCACGTCCGACTCCAGCCCGGCGAGGCCCTGTTCCTCGGCGCCGGCATCCCACACGCCTATCTCAGCGGCCTCGGCGTCGAGATCATGGCCAACTCCGACAACGTCCTGCGCTGCGGCCTGACCCCCAAGCACGTCGACGTCCCCGAACTCCTGCGCATCGTCCGCTTCCAGGCCGGCGACCCGGGTGTGCTGCGCCCGGAGGCGTCCCCCGACGGCGAGGAGGTCTACGAGACCCCGATCGACGAGTTCCGGCTCTCCCGGTACGTCCTCCCGGAGGGCAGCACCACCCACGACCTCACCCGCGCGACCCCGCAGATCCTGCTCTGCACGGCAGGCACCGTCCGGGCGGGCGAGCACGAACTGACCCCCGGTCAGTCGGTCTTCGTCCCCGCCGGAGAACAGGCCGAAGTGTCCGGGATCGGCACGCTCTTCCGGGCGACCGTCGTCGTCTGAAACGACCACACGGTGCCCTCGCGCGCCGTCGTCATGCCGGGCTGCAACAATGGCCCACCGCAAAGGACGGGCAAAGCCCGGGACCGCGTACGAAGGGACAACGCGAACACATGAGCGCGTCAGGCGGCACCAAGGCGATCGTGGCAGCACTCGGAGCCAACCTAGCGATCGCGGCATCGAAGTTCGTGGCGTTCGCGTTCAGCGGTTCCTCGTCGATGCTCGCCGAGGGCGTGCACTCCCTCGCCGACTCCGGGAACCAGGCCCTGCTGCTGGTCGGCGGCAAGAAGGCCCAGCGCGAGGCGACCCCGCAACACCCCTTCGGCTACGGCCGCGAGCGCTACATCTACGCCTTCCTCGTCTCGATCGTCCTCTTCTCGGTCGGCGGCATGTTCGCGATCTACGAGGGCTACGAGAAGATCAAGCACCCGCACGAGATCGAGCACTGGTACTGGCCGGTGGGCGTCCTGGTGTTCGCGATCATCGCCGAGTCGTTCTCCTTCCGGACGGCCATCAAGGAGTCCAACCCCCTGCGAGGCGACCACTCCTGGCAGGAGTTCGTCCGCCGCGCCAAGGCGCCCGAGCTGCCGGTGGTCCTCCTGGAGGACCTCGGCGCGCTCGTCGGCCTGATCCTCGCCCTCGGCGGCGTGGGCCTGGCCCTCGCGACCGGCGACGGCGTCTGGGACGGCATCGGCACCCTCTGCATCGGCGTCCTGCTCATCGTCATCGCGCTCGTCCTGGCCGCCGAGACCAAGTCCCTGCTGCTCGGTGAGGCCGCGGGCGTCGAGGAGATCCGGAAGATCGAGGCCGCCATCGTCGACGGCGACACCGTCACCGGCATCATCCACATGCGCACGCTCCACCTGGGGCCCGAGGAACTCCTGATCGCCGCCAAGATCGCCGTACAGCACGACGACACGGCCGCCGAGGTCGCCACCGCCATCAACACCGCCGAGTCCCGCATCCGCGAGGCCGTCCCCATCGCCCGCGTCATCTACCTCGAACCGGACATCTACAGCGAGACCGAGGCCGCCAAGGGCGCCGACCGCGAGGCCACCCCGGGCGGCCCGACAGCGCACGGCGCCGGCCACTGACTTCTCGTACGGCCGTCTCGGACACCTTTCTCGTAAGGCTGTTTCGTAAGGCCGTTTCGTACGGCAACGGGGGGCCCACCGAGTTGCTCGGTGGGCCCCCCGTCGTGCGCCTACCGGATGTCCCCGAGCACGCCGAGCACAGCGTCCTCGTCCTCGGCGGTCATCAGCCGCTCCCGGAACCCGGCGTCCGTCAACTTCCGCGACAACAGCGCCAGAATCCGCAGATGCTCGTCGCCCGCGGCAGCCTCCGGCACGGCGATCATGAACACCAGCTTGGCCTTCGTCCCGTCCAGGGAGCCCCACTCGACCCCCTCGACGGACCGCGCGAACCCAACCACGGGCGCGGTCACCGCGTCGGTCTTGGCATGCGGAATCGCGATCTCCTCACCGAGCCCGGTCGTGCCCTGCTCCTCCCGCCGCAACGCCGTACGCACCAGCTCGTCCGCGTCCGCCACCTTGCCGCTACGCGCAAGCAGCCCCGCCATCTCCCGGACGGCGGCCTCCTTCTCACGCGCGTCGAGCGAGACCTTCACGGTCTGCGCGGTGAGGTAGCCGGAGAGGGCCGTGTCGGGACCGCCGGCTTCGCCCGCCGCGGTCTCCCTTGCGGGAACGCTCACGCCCGCCGGGGCAGCTGACGTCCCGGTCACAGCCTGCCGCGCTACGACGGCACCCGCGCCCACCCCGACCAGCGCAGGCTCGGCCCCCGGCGCGCCCCCGCCGACGACCGGCGCACCCCGACGCTTCCGCTCGCTGATGTCGACCAGCGTGACCGTCGTCAACGCGGTGACCACCGTGCCGATCACCACCGCCACGAAGAACATCGGCACGCCACTCACCGCGCCCAGCACCGCGACGATCGGCCCGCCGTGCGGCACCGCGTCCTCCACGCCGGCGACGCCGGCGACCGCACCGGCCACCGCGCCGCCCAGCATGTTGGCCGGGATGACCTGTGCGGGCCGCGCCGCCGCGAACGGGATCGCGCCCTCGGAAATGCCGAAGCAGCCCATGAACAGCGAGGCCAGGCCCGTCTCCCGCTCCTGCTCGGTGTACAGCCGCTTCCGTGTCAGCGTGGCCAGGCCCTGGCCCAGCGGCATGACCGGGATCGCCGCCGCGCACATGCCCATGACCGTCTGGTTGCCGGTCGCAATGAGCCCGGCGCCGAAGAGGAAGGCCGTCTTGTTGACCGGTCCGCCCATGTCGAACGCGATCATGAGACCGAGAATCGCGCCCAGCAGGATCGCGCTCGTGCCGGTCATCCCGCTGAGCCAGTCGGTCAGGTGCTCGAAGACCCAGGAGATCGGCTTCCCGATGACGTAGATGAAGAACAAGCCGAGCGCTGTCGTGGCCACGATCGGGATCACGATGATCGGCATGATCGGCTGCACGAACTTCGGGACCTTGACCTTCTTGATCCACAACACCAGATACCCGGCGAGGAACCCGGTCACGATCGCCCCGATGAAACCGGCGCCCGCCTTGGAGTCGTACAGCGACCCGGTATTGGCGATCCAGCCACCGATCATGCCCGGCACGAGCGCGGGCCGGTCGCCGATGGCGTAGGCGATGTATCCGGACAGGATCGGGACCATCAGCGTGAAGCCGATGACGCCGATGTTGTTCACGTCCATCCAGAAGGAGTCCTTCGGGATGACGAGGCCTCCGGACGGGTCGGTGTGCCCGCCGAGCGACAGCGAGGCGGCGATCAGCAACCCGCCGACCACCACGAACGGGATCATGTAACTGACCCCGTTCATCAGCGCCTTGTACCCGACGCTCCGCTCCTTGCCGAGGCCCTCGGCAACGGGCTTGATCGAGCCACCTTCGGTGTGCACCGGCGCCGACTGCACCCGCTCGATCAGCCGCCCGGGATGGTGAATGCCCTCCGCCACCCCGACAGTGAGGACCCGCTTGCCCACGAAACGGCTCAGGTCCACGTCCTTGTCCGCGGCGACGATGACGCCGTCCGCGGTGCTGACATCGTTGTCGTCGAGGACGTTTTCGGCCCCGATGGATCCCTGCGTCTCCACCTTCATGTCGATACCGCGGCTCTCGGCGGCCTGCGCGAGCTTCTCCGCCGCCATGTACGTGTGCGCTATGCCGGTCGGACACGCGGTCACCGCGAGCAGCTTCAGCCGCCTGCGCTCGCCATCGCCGCTGCCCGTGGGGGGAGGGCCGGCCGGACTTGTCACGTTGATCTCCTAACGTCTTTGTCCCGCGGAACGCCGTCCCGGACGCCCCACAGGATCGATCAGAGGTCCCGATCTACCCGCATCCTGCAACACCCACGCCGACGCTCAAGGTGCGAAAGTCCCTTCCTGTCCCAGTCTGTTGAGCTCTGCCCTCCCGTCCGTAGGTGTCCTGTTGTCGCTGTACGGCCGCCCACCACCGATGCCGACGACACTCCGTGATCGGCGTGATGTGTTCGGAGGCGGACTGGGGACGGCCGGGTCCACCGGTGTAGCTTGGGTCGGAGCCAGACGTCGCTGCTGATGGCGGTCGGGCGGTCCCTTCGCGGACCGACCGAGGGAGAGAGGGCCTCCGACGGACTGTGCTGCGCGCACGCGGGCATGCCTGTGTCCTCCTTCGGGGCACCCCTGTGTCCGCCGCCGCGCAGACCAGCCGTACCCACCTCGACCCAAAATCCCGAGGAGCAGCTCGTATGACGACTGTCGACAACCGACAGGACTTCAAGGTCGCCGACCTCTCCCTGGCCGAATTCGGCCGCAAGGAGATCACTCTCGCCGAGCACGAGATGCCCGGCCTGATGTCGATCCGCAAGGAGTACGCCGAGGCGCAGCCCCTGGCCGGCGCCCGTGTCACCGGCTCCCTGCACATGACCGTCCAGACCGCGGTCCTCATCGAGACCCTGGTCGCCCTGGGCGCCGAGGTCCGCTGGGCCTCCTGCAACATCTTCTCCACCCAGGACCACGCGGCCGCCGCCATCGCCGTCGGTCCGAACGGCACGCCCGACAACCCGCAGGGCATCCCGGTCTTCGCCTGGAAGGGCGAGACGCTGGAGGAGTACTGGTGGTGCACGGAGCAGGCACTGACCTGGCCGAACACCCCCACCGGCGGCCCGAACATGATTCTGGACGACGGTGGCGACGCCACGATGCTCGTTCACAAGGGCGTCGAGTACGAGAAGGACGGAAAGGTCCCGGACGTCGAGACCGCCGAGTCCGAGGAGCACGGGGTGTTCCTCCAGCTGCTGACCCGCACGGTGGCTGAGAGTCCGCAGAAGTGGACTCAGGTCGCCTCTGAGATCCGCGGCGTGACCGAGGAGACCACGACCGGCGTCCACCGTCTGTATGAGATGCAGCGCGACGGCACCCTCCTGTTCCCGGCGATCAACGTCAACGACGCCGTCACCAAGTCGAAGTTCGACAACAAGTACGGCTGCCGCCACTCCCTGATCGACGGCATCAACCGCGCCACCGACGTCCTCATCGGCGGCAAGACTGCGGTCGTCTTCGGCTACGGCGACGTGGGCAAGGGCTGCGCGGAGTCCCTGCGCGGACAGGGCGCCCGCGTCATCGTCACCGAGATCGACCCGATCTGCGCCCTCCAGGCGGCGATGGACGGCTACCAGGTCACGACCCTCGACGAGGTCGTCGACAAGGCCGACATCTTCATCACTACGACCGGCAACAAGGACATCATCATGGCCTCGGACATGGCCAAGATGAAGCACCAGGCGATCATCGGCAACATCGGCCACTTCGACAACGAGATCGACATGGCCGGCCTCGCCAAGGTCCCCGGCATCGTCAAGGACGAGGTCAAGCCGCAGGTCCACACCTGGAAGTTCCCCGACGGCAAGGTGCTCATCGTCCTCTCCGAGGGCCGCCTGCTGAACCTGGGCAACGCCACCGGCCACCCGTCGTTCGTGATGTCCAACTCCTTCGCGGACCAGACCCTGGCCCAGATCGAGCTGTTCACCAAGCCCGACGAGTACCCGACCGGCGTCTACGTGCTGCCCAAGCACCTCGACGAGAAGGTCGCTCGCCTCCACCTGGACGCGCTCGGCGTGAAGCTGACCACGCTCCGCCCGGAGCAAGCGGCGTACATCGGCGTCGAGGTCGAGGGCCCCTACAAGTCGGACCACTACCGTTACTGAGCCGACACCCCGGCTCGCGACGAGCACGTCCGTGCACTGACGCGCTCCCGCAACAGCAGGTCCTTCGAGGCAGGCCCCCGCACCCCCGTGCCGGGGGCCTGCCCCTTTGGCCGCTGCGGCCGGACCAGCCCGCTCACCGAGCACGAGTCAAGCCCCAGGACCAGGACCCCCATGCCCCGCGGTCGCTATTCGCTCCACGATCCGCACGATCACACCCCCCTCGCGGAAGAGCACTTCAACTGCGCCCCCGGCCCCTCCGGCTGGCGCTACGTCTCTCAACTGACCACCCCCTCGGGCGACCACAGCGGCTCCGTCGACCTCACCCTCGACGAACTCGGCCGTCCCATCCGCCTCGAACTGCACGCCGCGAGCTGGCAGGTCCGCGGCGCCGCCCTCGACGGCGTCACCTGGGTCCGCACGGACCCCACCGGAACCCATGCCACAGAAGGCAACGTCCCCGCCCATGCCTTCACCGGCACATCCCCCGCATTCCTCGTCGCCACCACCCGTCTCCTCCGCCTCACCCCCTCCGCCACAGCAACCCGCGTACGCCTCGTCGCCTTCACGGACCCGGTCCTCGCACCGCGTACCGTGGACCAGTCCTGGGCCCTGCTGAAAAGAGAAGCACACGCCACTGACAACGGCCCTCTGACCGTGGAGGAATACCAGGTCACAGCCCTGGACACGGGGGAGCAGCACACCGTTCACATCGCCGGCGACGTGGTCCTCGCGGCACCCGGAATCGAGCTGGAAGACCTCGAATCCCCGCCGTCGGCGTTCGCCTGAGCGAAGACGTCAGCCGCACGTGCCGGGCCCGGAAGCTCGCCGAGCGACTACCCGCCCACCCCGCAACCGCCCCACTGCGTCAGGCAGGCGGCACGAACCCGGTGCCGGGACGATCGGCAGCCGTCGTCTCACGGGGCGGAGCCGAAGGCTGGGGCGACTGCACCGGCATCTCCGGCTCACCGCCGCTCCCGCCCTGCGCCTGACCGCCCATCGGAGCCACGGCCTCCCCGCTTCCTCCCGCCGGCGTGATCCACGCGCTCTGCGCGGCGGGCTGAGCAGCGGCCACCGCCGGCGGTACCGCCGGAGGTCCGTACATACCCGGCGCACCGGCAGCATGCGGCGCACCGCCGAAACCCGGCCCACCACCGACGCCCGGCCGACCACCCACGTACCCGGCACCGACCGGCGCCCCGCCCACAGCCGCACCCGCGCCGAAGGCCCGACGAGCCTCCCGCGCCTGCCGCTCCTGCACGACCGCCGCCAGATACGCGGCCGGCGGCACGTCCGGCGGCGCCGGCGCGCCCGTACGGACCGTGAGATCAGCGGCGAGCCGCTCCGCCATGGCCCAACCGACCCGCGGATCCAACTGCTGCATCCGCGTCAGATACTGGCGGATCGCAAGCCACAAGCCGTCCGGTACCGCCGACAGATCGAGCGCCGAGAAACGCCCGGCCAGCCAGGGCGGAGGCGGAGGCACGAAGCCCATCCGCGATGCCGGCACCCGTTCCCGTACGACCAGGGTCCCCGCGAACACGTCACCGAGCCGACGCCCGCGCTCCGAGACGAGGGACGCGATGCAGGCGACGACTCCGAACGTCATCAGGATCTCGACGGCACCGACCGCTCCCCGCACCAGCGCATGCCGGAACCGGATCGGCCCGCCGTCGTCCCGAACCACCCGCAGTCCGCACGCCAGCTTCCCGAGCGAACGCCCGTGGCTGAGCGTCTCCACCGCGATCGGCGCCCCCACCAGTACGAGAAGGAACGCGGCGATCGACAACGCGACCTGGGCCGCCTCGTCCAGCGAAGCGGTGGAGGCCACCAGAGCGATGGTCACCAGGATGTAGGCGGTCAGGGCCACGGCCAGATCGATCAGCACGGCCAACGCCCTGCTGGGCAGCTTCGCGGGCCGCAATTCAAGCGCCACCGCCTCGCCCGTCACCAGATCACTCACGTCTGTCCGCCGTCCTTCCCCTGACCTGCCCCGAGAAGAGTCAGTCTGCCAAGCTGAGGGCGCATCGCGTCGCAGTACGACAAGCTGACCTCACGACGAACCGCCGACGACCAGCCGAGGAGCAGGCAGACCGATGGACCTCGACGTCTTCGTCACCGCCCACCGGGCCGAGTGGGACCGCCTCGACGCGCTGCTCCGTCGCCAGCGTCGCCTCACGGGCGCCGAGGCCGACGAACTCGTCGCCCTCTACCAACGCACCGCCACGCATCTCTCCCTGATCCAGTCCAGCGCCCCCGACCCGCAGCTGACCGGTCGGCTCAGCCAACTGGTGGCACGCGCGCGCAGTGCCGTGACAGGCACCCGCCGCGCCTCCTGGCGCGACGCCACCCGCTTCCTGACCCACGGCTTTCCCGCCGCGGTCTACAGGTCGCGCCACTGGTGGGTGCCCACAGCGCTCCTGTCCACGGCCGTAGCGGCCGTCCTGGGCTGGTGGATCGGCACTCACCCCGAAGTGCTGTCCTCCATCGCGGCCCCCACGGAACTGCGCGAGCTGACTCGCCCCGGCGGCCAGTACGAGACGTACTACTCGAGCCACCCAGCAGCCTCCTTCGCCGCCCAGGTCTGGACGAACAATGCCCAGGCCGCGGCAATGTGCCTGGTTCTGGGTGTCTTCCTGGGCCTCCCGGTCCTCTGGATCCTCTTCCAGAACATGCTCAACCTCGGCGTCGGCATCGGCCTGATGTCCTCGGCTGGCCGCCTCGACACCTTCCTCGGCCTCATCCTTCCGCACGGCCTGCTCGAACTCACCGCAGTCTTCGTCGCTGCCGGCACAGGGCTGCGCCTCGGCTGGACGGTGATCGACCCCGGCCCGCGCTCCCGACGCTCAGCCCTGGCGCAGGAGGGCCGAGCCGCCGTGGGCATGGCGATTGGCCTCGCGCTCGTCCTCTTCATCTCCGGTGCCATCGAAGGCTTCGTCACCCCCTCCGGCCTGCCGACCTGGGCCCGCATCGGCATAGGCATCGCCGCCGAGTCGGCTTTCCTCGCGTACGTCTACATCCTGGGCGCCCGTGCGGCCCGCGACGGAGACACCGGCGACGTGGAGGCGGCGGAACGCAGCGCCACCGTCCCGACAGCCGCCTGATGTGCGTTCACCCTCGCAGGGCTGCTACTGTCTCCTTCGCCCCAAGAGCTCCGTTGACACGGAGCTCTCGGGGAGGTAGATTTAAACAGTTGTCTGGAGCCCGGTAGCAATCTGGTTCGGCGACAGTGAGTGTCTGTCTGGCTTCAAGGAACATTGATTCCAAAGAAGCCCCCTCCCGATAAATCGGAAACGAGCGGCCGGTCTGACCGGCTGAAAAGTTCTGATAATGTCGGAAGCGCCGGAAAGGGAAACGCGAGAGCGGGAACCTGGAAAGCACCGAGGAAATCGGATCGGAAAAGGATCTGGTAGAGTCGGAAACGCAAGACCGAAGGGAAGCGCCCGGAGGAAAGCCCGAGAGGGTGAGTACGAAGGAAGCGTCCGTTCCTTGAG